>JAXHVT010000007.1:0-21519 GCA_034188985.1 Actinomycetota bacterium
GGCAGCAGGAGAGGCGCGTCCTGGCCAGGGCGTATTTGCCCTCCTTGATCTTATGTTGAGTTTTCATTTATGTTGAATGCCCCAGTTCCCCCGCTTATTGTAGAAACGCACTACTTTCTCCGGCTTCTTCCTTAGGTTGGTGACGATGAACCCTGTACGGGGAAGGAATTCGCCCTGGTGCGACTCTATCTTGGCCACCACCCTCCTGGAATTCCTCCAGGACTTCGCCCGGTAAGTGAAATTATGGAAATACACCTTCGGTTTCATAGAGGGTCTACCCACCAGTCTTACTGTGAGATGCTCTATCTCCTCTGCCAGTAGGTTGTTGGCCTTGGAGGCCCAGGCGTGGTTGATGTTCGCCAGGGCTTCCAGGTTTTCCTCTCTTGTCAGTATCTCGGTCTCGAACCTGGATACGGTCGGGGAGCTTGCCACATTACGCTCCAAGGCTTTCTTTCCGATCACGGCCCTCATAGCGGGGTCACGAAACAGGCGTTCCTGTACGTTGACATTCTCGTAGCCGACCGGCCTGACATAGACGGATTGTCTCAGCAGCCCCACGAGCTCATGGTCTATGTTCCTTCCGGTCCTACCATCTTGTATCATCACCCCCGCCATCCCAGCGAGGCCCAGCACCTCGTCCAGCTCCCTCACCGCCAGCAATACCGCGTCTGTTGTCACCTTCGCCCCCCTTAATTCCAGCCTCAGGCATGCATCGAAATCGACCCTCAGCCCCCCCTTTTCCGCTTCACCCGTAAGGTTATCCATGTTTATGACCCTTGTATCGCTGCCATCGCTGTATTGATATATATATCAGCATTACAAGCTGTGGTTCCTTCGAGGTTCTATATAAAAAATCCGAGATTAATATACCTCCACTAAAAGAGGCCGCCCCGCGGGGCGGCCTCTTTTTATCTCATGCCGTCAGGCTGTGCTCTCCTTATCGGTTTCCAGGGAGTATACCTGGTATTGCTCCTCCCATACCTTGTCGGCGAGTTTCCCGTACTCCTCCCCGTACTCGTCGAGGTCGGGGGCCAGCTCGGTGATGATGCCCTCGGCCTCGGGGTGGGTCGGCTTCGCCCCGCTCTGTGCCACGCATTCCCTGAGCACGTAGGGATGGTCGATTATCATGCACGGCCTCAGCAGGTTGGGGTGATAGGGACGCCTGCTGCGTATGGACCTGAAGAAATCCGAGTTCAACGCCTCCGCGAGGGACTTGTCCTTGATGTTATCCACGGCGAAGTGGGCGAAGACGCAGGGCTCCACGTCCCCATCCTGGTTTATGTGCAGGTAGTTATGTCCCCCCGCCATACAGCCTCCCACCAGGGGTCCGTCGCACCAGAAATCGCTGATGAGTGCGTTCTTCTCGCGGCGCATGCGGCAGACGCGTTCCAGGCGCTGCATGCGTTGCTCCGGTGTGGTCATGAGGTCCAGCGATGGGCGTGTTCCTATGGGCATATACTGGAAATACCAACCGATGAAGCAGCCCTTCTCCCCCATGTAATAATCTATGAACTCGTCGCTGGTGATAACGTCGTGATTGAAGCGGGAAACCGTAGCCGAGAAACCGTAGATAGCCCTTGCATCCCTCAGGTTATCCATGGCCTGCAGGATCTTGGCGTATACGCCTTCTCCCCTGCGCTCCTCGGTCTCCTGCTTGAACCCCTCCACGGAGATGCAGGGTATGATGTTTCCCAGTTCGGCTATCCTCTGGGCCATCTCCTGATCGATGAGGGTCCCATTGGTGTAAACCTGGAAGGTTACATCGTTATGCTTTTCGAAGATATCGAGCAGGGGCTTGTAATAAAAGGGCTCGCCCCCGGATATCACGATGAAATAGATGCCCATTTCCTTGGCCTCTGTGAGGATCCGGTCCAGTACCTCCTCAGGGAGGTCGTCCTCCTTGGAATACATGCCCGCGTAGCAGCCAACACACCTCAGGTTGCAGCGCATGGTGGGGCTGATAACCAGGAGCAGTGGCGGGCTGAAGCCGCTCTCCTTCTCGAAGGCCTCCCTGGCTTTCGCCTTGTAGAAAAGGGCGTCGGTAAGAAAATTGATGGCGCCGTGTTTCACGTTCTTGTGCATGTAAGGCAAGCGGTTCTTAACCTGGAGGATGAGCGTCCTGACGAAATCCTGCCCGTCGGGCCATTTTATGTCGCTGATAAACTTCTCGGCGAAGTTGAGCAGCTTTTCATCCGAGACACTTGGAAGAACGAAGATTAAGCCGTTAATGGTCTTTTTGATCGCGTAGTCTTTAATCCCGGACTTGGCCGGCATATTCACACCTCCTCTCTCGATTCCCGTTTATGCGCTGGTTAAAAAGACAACCGATAAGATAACCACCTCCTCATCGCGAAAACCATAAAACACCCTGAATAGAAATTATCCACTATTATAACCTTTTCCTTCTAAATAAAAACTCCGGCGCCATGATAATGGTTACCCTTACACGGATTAGCACCGGATCGCCACTGATTAGAGGCGAATATCCGTACTATTTACCGCCAATTGTATGCATAAGTACTGGTCTAGTGCCTTTTTTATGAATTCCGGCGGGAGCGCGGATGGGCCTTGAAGTATGTCTCTTTTATCTTCCTCATACTCACGTGAGTATATACCTGGGTGGTGCTGATACTGGCGTGACCCAGAAGCTCCTGGATATAGCGCAGATCGGCCCCATTTTCCAGAAGATGCGTGGCGTAGCTGTGCCTGAGGGTATGCGGGGTCATCTTCTCCTCCAGTCCCACCCTGGCCGCGTACTTCCCCACTATCCCCCAGGTCCCCTGCCTGGTCAGCCTCCCCCCTCTCTGGTTGAGAAAAAGCGCCCTTTGCCCACGCTTTCCGGATAGCTTCGGTCTTCCCCTTATCGTATAATCCCTCAGGGCTTGTGCCGCCGCGTCCCCTATGGGCACGATCCTCTCCCTGGAACCCTTGCCGATCACCCTCAGCTCCCTCTCCCCCAGATCCATGTCCTCCACGTCCAGGCCTGTCAGCTCGGAGATGCGTATGCCGGCTCCGTAGAGTGTCTCTAGTATGGCCCTGTCCCTGAGCCCGGGGGGATTCCCTGGTATCGGCTGTTCGAGAAGGCGTCCGGCTTCCTCCTGGTTCAGAACCTTGGGCAGACATCTTAGATGGCGCGGCGACGGCAGGTCGGCCGATACCGCCCGATCGGTTATACCCTCCTCCATCAGAAAGCGCTCAAAGCTCCTGAGCGAAGCGGTAACACGTGAGAGGGAGCGAGGCGACAGGCCACGATTCCCCATACTCTCGAGAAACGCCGTGATATCATCCCTCTCCACCTCATCCGGATTATCCCTGCCCATGAAGGAGAGAAATTCAACCCAGCGTTCCAGATCCCTGCGGTAGGCCTCGAGCGTACGGGGTGAAAGGCCTTTCTCCACCTCTACGTAAACCAGGAACTCCCTCAATAGGGCCGGCCATTGCGTTTCCTCGGGTCGCCTCTCGTTTATCATACGACCCCCAATGGATGGCGATATCCCTATTCCTCGAAGATATGTCCGCTGCCCATGTCGAACTTGATGGGTAGGATATTTTCCAGGGGTTCGCACTCCAGTTGATGTGCCTCGGCAACCGGTCCCGATACCACCCTTCCCTCGATTATGTTCACTCCCTTAGCCAGGGATATGTCCCGCCTCAATGCGTTTTTCAGACCGAGCTCCGCTATCTCGAGCACGTAAGGAAGGGTTACATTGGTCAATGCGAAAGTGGATGTCCTCGGCACCGCGCCTGGCAGGTTGCCCACGCAGTAATGCAGCACTTCGTGCATGAAATATACCGGGTCCGAGTGCGTAGTCGGCCGCGATGTCATGATACAGCCGCCCTGATCGATGGAAACGTCAACGACCACTGCGCCCTGGCGCATCTCTCGCACTACCTCCTCCTCGATCATCACTGGGCTCCTGGCCCCGGGGACGAGCACCGCCCCGATCACCAGGTCGGCTTGCAGGACGGCCTCCCGCACACTCATCTTGTTCGAAACCAGGGTGCTTATCCGCCCATGCAGTATATGCTCCAGGTAGCGCAGCTTGGTCAGGTCCTTGTCGAGCACCGTGACGTGAGCGTCCATGCCCGTGGCCAGGATTGCGGAATGCGATCCCACCAGCCCCGCCCCCAGTATAACCACGCTCGCCGGCGCCACCCCCGTGGCCCCCCCTAGCAATAGACCCCGACCGCCGTTCATTTTCTCCAGGTAATGTGCTCCCACCTGGGGGGCCATGCGCCCGGCTACCTCGCTCATGGGGGCCAGCAGGGGCAAGGTTCCATCCTCGCGCTGCACCGTTTCGTAGGCGATGGCGGTAACGCCGCGCTGCTGCAATCCCTCCGTCAATCCCTTGTTGGCCGCGAGGTGAAGAAAGGAGAACAGTATCTGGCCCTCCTTCATCATACCGACCTCCCAGGGCTGCGGATCCTTTACCTTGAGGATAAGAGACGACTCTGAGTAGACATCCTCGGGGCCGGGCACGATAAAGGCTCCGGCCGCGGAGTAATCCTGGTCCTTGATGCTCGATCCCTCGCCGGCGCCCTTCTCCACGACTACCTTGTGCCCCTCCACCGTCAGCTCGTGCGCTCCATGGGGGGTGACGGCAACACGGAATTCCTTATCCACCACCTCGCGAGGTATACCCATGATCATATTAATCACCCGCTCTCGCCCTATTTTCTACAGAGACGGGGAATAACTCCCCTTGATATAAAGCGAACTCAACGTCAGGCCCGCTATGGTTTTCGAGTCCTCTATCTCGCCCCGCGCCACCATGGTCAGCGCTTCCTCCAGCGGCATGGTTACAATCTGAAGAAACTCATCCTCCTCGGGCGCGGCCACTCCTTCCTCGAGTTCCCTGACAAGGTAGAGGTGCAGCACCTCATCGCTGAATCCGGGCGAGGTGTAGAAAACGGACAGCTTCAGCCATTCACCGGCGCTGAGACCCGTCTCCTCCATCAACTCCCTCCGGCCGCATTCCAGGGGGTCCTCGCCCCGATCGAGTTTTCCAGCCGGGATCTCCAGAAGCTCCCTCGCCGTGGGGTGCCGGTACTGGCGCACCAGGTAGACCGTTTCCCATTCGTCTATGGCCACCATGGCCACGGCGCCCCCGTGGCGGACCACTTCCCTCTCCGCCTCCTTGCCGTTTGGCAGTATGATACGATCAAGGTACAGGCGCACCACTTTGCCCTCGAAGACTGTTTTTCTATCGATCAGCTCGCGCCCGCTTCCGCTCATGCCTCTACCCTCAACCTTCCCGCTGCCTGGGATATCTCCGAACACAACCGCACCAGCCTGTGCAGGTCCTTGACATCTATGTGTTCGTGAAAGGTATGCGGATTTCTCGCCCCCATGCTCAGGACCACCGCCTTGATATACCCCGCATTCAGGAAATTGGCATCGCTGCCGCCGCCTGAAGCGGCCGTCGTCATCTTCAGGCCCATGGCCTTTCCCGCCTCCTCGGCCAGAAGTACCATGGGGTCATCCTCGTCCACGCGATATCCGTCATAGGCTCGATCCACCTTTATCTCGACGCCAACGCCCACCGAGGCCTCAGCCTCGAGCACTGCTTTTACCATGGATTTCCTCTGCTCATCCAGCTTGCCCTGGTACATGGAACGTACCTCTCCCCTCACAACCACGCGGTCCGGAACGATGTTCACAGCCCTGCCTCCCTCGATGGTTCCGACGTTGGCGGTGGTCTCGCCGTCGATCCTTCCCAGGCGCATCAGGCTTATGGCCCACGAGGCGCCGTAGATGGCGTTGACCCCTTTCTCGGGCTCCACCCCGGCGTGGGCCGACTTACCGATGAAGGTGAATTCCAGGTTATCCTGGGTCGGTGAGGCCGTCACTATCCTCCCCACCTCCCCCTCCCCGTCCAGAACGAAAGCGTGCCTGCCTCGCAGCCTTTCCCACTCTATTTCCCTGACGCCCATGAGACCTTTTTCCTCCGCCACGGTGAAAACCAGCTCTAAGGGCCCGTGACCGAAAGAGCCCTCACCGCTGAGCCGCATCAGCTCGATCATCGCGGCGACTCCCCCTTTGCAATCCGCGCCTAGAATGGTCTCGCCCTCGGAGCGTATCCTCCCGCCGTCGATCACCGGCACTATTCCCTTTCCGGGACTCACCGTGTCCATGTGCGCGCAGAAGATAAGCGGCGGCGCCTCCACCCCCCTGGCCGGCAGGCTAACATAAACATTGCCGGCATCGCCCCCGATGGACGGGCCTGCGCGGTCCATGTAGGCCTCGTATCCCAGGCCGCGGGCCTCCTGCATCAGGTATTCCGCCACGGCCGCCTCGTGCAAGGTCTCGCTGTCGATTTTTGCCAAAGAGATGAATGTGTCCACTACCCTGTCGTTCATGCGCTATCACTCCCGAAGCGTTTCAGCCCACTACTTTGAGCCCCGGCGATTCCTCTCCGGACATGCGCTGCCGGAGCGCCGCACCCACGAAATCCCGGAACAGGGGGTGGGGCCGGTTGGGGCGGGACTTGAACTCGGGGTGGAACTGGCTGGCCAGGAACCAGGGGTGGTCCTCCCTCTCTATGATCTCCACCAGTCTACCGTCGGGTGAAAGCCCCGAGAATATCATCCCTCCCTCCTGGAGTATGGTGCGGTAATGATTGTTCACCTCGTAGCGGTGGCGATGTCGCTCGTATATGACCTCCTGGCGGTATCCCTTATAGGCAAGTGAACCCTCCTGGAGCTTGCAGGGATACAGCCCCAGGCGCATGGTGCCGCCCATCTCGTCCACTTCCCGCTGGCTTGGAAGCAGGTCGATTACCGGATCCGGCGTAGCCGGATCGAACTCCGAGCTGTTCGCTTTCCCGAGATCGCTTATATTCCGGGCAGCCTCTATTACGGCGCATTGCAGGCCCAAGCATATGCCGAAATACGGCACCTTGTTCTCCCTAGCGTACCTAACCGCCTCCACTTTGCCGTCCACACCCCGCACCCCGAAGCCCCCCGGCACGAGTATGCCGTCCAGGCTGGATAGTATCTCGCCGGCGTTCTCCGCCGTTATATCGTCCGAGGCGATCCACCGTATGTTCACCCTGGCGGAATGCGTGAAACCGCCGTGCTTTAGGCTCTCGATGATGGACAGATAGGCGTCGGGCAGGTCGACGTACTTGCCGACTACCCCGATATGTACCTCCTCCGTGGAGGCCTTTATGCTCCAGACCATCTCCTCCCACTCCGATAGGTCCTCCTCGTGGCCCTCCAATCCCATATGTCGCGCCACGTAATCCCCCAACCCCTCTGCGTGCAGCAGGAGGGGCACCTCGTAAATGAACTCCGCGGTCGGGGCGGATATTACCCCCTCGATGTCCACATCGCAGAGCAGGGATATCTTGTCCTTGAGATCGTCGGCTATGGAGCTGCTCGACCTGCACACTATGGCGTCGGGATGGATACCTATGGAGCGCAGTTCCTTCACGCTGTGCTGGGTGGGCTTGGTCTTCAACTCCCTGGTAGTCTCGAGATAGGGCACCAGGCTTACGTGTATGTACATCACGTTCTCCTCACCGACGTCCTTCTTGAACTGGCGGATGGCCTCCAGGAAGGGGAGGCTCTCGATGTCGCCGACCGTGCCGCCAATCTCGGTGATGATCACATCCACCTCGCTGGAGCGGGTGAGCCTGAGTATGCGTTCCTTAATCTCATTGGTA
This sequence comes from Actinomycetota bacterium, assembly GCA_034188985.1. Taxonomy (GTDB): domain Bacteria; phylum Actinomycetota; class Geothermincolia; order Geothermincolales; family RBG-13-55-18; genus JAXHVT01. Next base: position 7,668 of record JAXHVT010000007.1, read on the forward strand.
ACGTGCGGGATCACCTGTACCGTACCGCCCAGAAACTCCCCCTTGCGCTCCCGGGATATTATGGACCAGTAGACGCTGCCGGTAGTAACGTTGTTCTCCCTGCCTAGGTGCTCGTCGACGAAACGTTCGTAATGTCCCAGGTCCAGGTCGGTCTCCGTTCCATCGTCGGTAACGAAGACCTCACCGTGCTGAAAGGGATTCATAGTCCCCGGGTCTACGTTGATGTAGGGGTCCATCTTCTGCATGGTAACCTTGAGCCCCCGGGCTTTGAGCAGGCGCCCCAGGGACGCGGCTGTAATGCCCTTTCCCAGGGACGACGAAACCCCTCCGGTAACGAATATGTATTTAACCGGCATGTCGACTAACCTCCCCATGATTGCAGGTGCCTTTAGTCTTTATTCTCTAAAAAGAGACGGAATCCCTATCTTCGCAAGGGATTCCGCTATTAATCGCCTTTCGGGATGCCTCCGGCTCATCTATAGCCGGTCACCTCCCGCATCTCTCGTTTGCTTTCTTCCACCAGTTATTCAGTATATCCTACCCCTATCACGCCTTCAACTCACTTCCCGCCCCGGTCTATGCCGTCCTCGCCGTGCCTCTCTTTCTCGCCCTCCATCTCTGCATGTACTTCCTCCTGGGGGACAAGGCCATGGATATAAGAAATAAGGCGAAGAGCACCAGGACGATGGTGGCCCCCGAAGCCACATCGAACCAGAAGGAGAGATACAAGCCGGCTATCACCGCCGCGATCCCCATGATCACCGACGCCACCATTACACGCCTATAATTTCGGTACAGCTGCATGCCCGCCGCCCCCGGCACAACCAGCAGGGCGGAGACCAGGATTATTCCCACCAGCTTGATGGATACCACTATGGTCAGTGCCATGGTCACCAGTAGCCCGTAGTAGACCACCCGCACCGGCAGTCCGCTTGCTGTGGCCGTCTCCTCGTCAAAGGAGAAAAAGAGCAACTCCTTGAAGAAGAATGTCACGAAGGCCAAAGCCAGGACTCCCAGAACAGCCATGATTATGATATCGTTCCAGTTCATAGCCAGTATGCTGCCAAACAGATAGCTCATCAGGTCAAGGTTGTAGGCATCCGCTGCCCTTACCAGCACCACCCCCAGCGCCATGGCCGTGGCGAAGAGGATGCCGATTACTGTGTCCTCGTGGATATAGCCCTTGCGTGAGAACCAGCCTATCCCCAAGGCCACCACGGTACAGAATCCCCCGGCGGCCAGGATTGGGTCGACGCCCGAGACCAGGCCGATGGCCACCCCCCCAAAAGCGGCGTGCGATATGCCCATGCCCACGAAGGCCAGGCGCCTCACCACCACGAAAAAGGAGATAACGGAGCATACCACGGCTATGATCATGCCCCCGACGAGGGCCCTCTGCGCGAAGCCGTATACCAGCATCCCCTATTCCCCCGCTTTCTCCAGCGGCCCGGCGCCGGCCAGGAAATCGAACTCGCAGCGGTAAGCCTCCTTCAGCCTGTCGCTGCCCAGCACTTCCAGCGGGCTGCCATGCAGGTGCATGATCCTGTTTATACAGACTATCTCGTCGGCGAAGCGTGCCAGCACATTGACGTCGTGGGAGACGAAAAGGACGGTCAGTCCCAGCTCCTTCTTGAGCCGCTCCAGCAGGTTCATGAAATTCTCCTGTGCCTCCACGTCCAGGCCGGCTGTGGGCTCGTCCAGCACCAGGATGCGTGTTTCCAGGCACAGGGCCCGGGCCAGGAAGGCTCGCTTCTGCTGGCCCCCGGACAGATCGCCGATGGGCCTTTTCTCCAGCCCCTTCAAGCCCACCGCCTCGATGCTCTCCATCACCGCCTCCCGGTCGGCCCTGCTGGCGAAACGCAGGCTGCCGATGCAGCAGGTTCGCCCCATCATCACCACGTCGTATACCGATACCGGGAATAGCGGGTCGAAGAGCACCTGCTGGGGCATGTAGCCTATGTGATGCAGCTCGTGACGCAGCTCCCTGGGGCTCATGCCCATGACGCAGACCGTTCCCCTGTCGGGTTCCACCAGGCCCAGGATGGTTCTGACCAGCGTTGTCTTGCCGGCTCCGTTGGGACCTATCACCCCCAGGAATGTGCCCTCCTTGAGTGAGAAGGTTATCGCCTCCAGCACGGTGTGGCCGCCTAGGCTTACCCACACGTCGTCCAGGAATATGACCTCACGGGGTCCCTCCACCGGGGCCTCGAAGAACTCCTTTACCCTGCATTCCCTCATCGCATCGCCTCCGCCATGATCCCCACGTCGTTCTTCATAAACTTCACGTAGGTATCCTTCTCTTCGTCATCTGGATCGCCCAGGGGGTCGAGGCTCTTCAATACCACGTCCGCCCCCGATTCCTCGGCGATAACCTCCGCAGCCTTGGGATTGAACTGCGGCTCCGTGAATATCACCTCCACTCCCTCCGCCCTGATCAGCTCCACCAGGTCCGCTATCTCGCCGACCCCCGGTTCCTTGCCGGGAAGCTCCTCCACCACCCCCACCTGCTCCAGGCCGTAGCGGCGCGCGAAATAGCTCCAGGCCGGGTGGAAGGATACGAACTTCCTCCTGGTGAAGGTGGATACCTCCCCGCCGATATATTCGCTCAACCCACGAAGCTCATCTATACAAGCGTCCGCGTTCTCCCGGTAGATCTCCCCGTTATCGGGGTCGGCCTCCACAAACCCGTCCCGTATGGCCTCCACCTGGTGGACGGCCAGCTCCGGGTCCAGCCACACGTGGGGATCGTACGCACCGTCACTCGCCTCTATCAAATCGGGTGCGGGAACCGCCTCCGCCGCCCTCACTCTCACCATGTCCGGGTTATCCACCTTGTCGAATATATCCTCGGCCCACGGCGTCAGGTCCAGCCCGTTCAACACCAGCATGTCCGCCCCCGAGAGGAACTTCATCTGCTCCGAGGTCAGTTCGTAGTTGTGTGGGCTGGCTCCCGCCGGAATGAGCATCTCCACCTCCACCAGCTCCCTCCCGACGTTGTTACAGAAGTCGGCCAGGGGCATTATGTCCGCGGCCACTTTCAGCCGCTCGCTTCCCTCGTCTCCTTCCCCGCATCCCGTCGTTCCTATCAAGAGAAGGGTTGCGATGGCCAGAACCGCGAGCATCGACAATACCCTTCCGAACTTCATCTTGTTGAAAATAGTTTTCAAATCTACCCCCATCTCTCGCCCGTAAGTCCTTTACGCCGATGCGTCCACCTCAGGCTTTTCCCGCCTTCAGGCACCCGGTGCAGTACCCGAACAGGCTCATGCAGTGCGAGGTGACCAGGAAGTCGGAATCATCCCGCACCAGCTCCTTCAGCTCATCGATCAGGCATGTCTCCAGCACCTCGACGGAGCCGCACGATATACAGACCATGTGGTGGTGATGTATGCCCGAGTTTATCTCGTAGTGCTGTGATTCCTCGTGCAGGTGCACCGGAAGGGCTATCCCCAGCTTCACGAACAGCTCCATGGTGCGGTACACGGTGGTAAGCCCCAGCTCCGGGTACTTCTCACCGGCCAGCATGTGTATATCATCGGGGCACAGCGGCTTCCCCTCGTTCTCCTCGAGAACTTCATGTATGGCTATCCTCTGGGGGGTCATGCGGTAACCCCTCGTCCTAAGCCTCTTTCCCAGATCCAATCTAACCTCCTATTGAAAGTGGTTATCAATAATTATATCATGTTAACTTCAAGAATGTTTTTCACAGCCTTAGATATGGCAGTCCGCATTTCTATACGAAACATCGTTATGTGCTTATAAAAGGCCGCTTTGAGGGAGCGGGGGAGCTGTACCAGGGATTCTTCCAACAGGAGTGATGGAGCCTCGCCGTGAAGACCAGGCCCGTCTATCTCCTCATCGCTTTCCGTATCTAGCCACGACCATTATGATGAACTCTATCTCCAGGAGCACGAGTATGGCAATGGCTATGAACCAGAAATCGACCTTCAACCCGTCGCCGCCCACGCTTACCAGGTTCCTCTTCACCTGCGCCAACAGTTCCGGTTCGGCGGGTTGAAAATACAGATCCTCCATCTCTTCAGGTGCGAAGTAACCGCGTAGCTTAGTGACATCGCAACCCCCTTTTCTCCCCAGCTCTTCCGACATCTCGCTGTAACCCTTCAGCATCTCCAAGTGGATGTTCTCCCAATTGTTGGCATACAGCATCTCCATTCCGCCACAAGTATATGCCTCATCCCCCAGAACGAATATCAATACCTCGCAATGACCTGGATTCAACGAGGATATGTAAAGAGGGTATATAGGCTGCTGCGCATGAAAGGTGAACCGCAACGGATCTATTGTACCTTCACGGAGATCATCCGCCGCCTCGCCGCTATTATCGGGGTTCACGCGCATGGCCACGAAACACCAGCCGCGTTCTATATAATCCACGAAAACGCTCTCTGCCTCCTCTTGGTAGCCTAAACCATTCCTATTCAACCACCCCCGCAGCTCCTCTGCTCCCTCCGCCTCCAGGGTAGTCAGGTCAAAGGCACCTACGGTGCGCTCTTCTATTACCTCCACGCCCTCATCGATACCTTCCGTTCCATCGCCGACCTTTTCGTTCCGCTCAGACGTCACATGGTCCAGGAGTTCGAATATCCCGAAATCCGATTCCTCGATACGCGGCGGTTCCGGAAGTGGCACCAGCCAGGCGAAATCCTCCACTTCCCCCTGATATTTCACGGACAGTATCAGTTCCTCTTTACCCTGGTTATAGAAGATCACCGCCTTTTGTTCCGGTTCCCTGATATTGAAGCCTCCCTTCTCCAGCATCACGCCATCGGCAATCGCATGGCCGGTGCATAACCCAGCTATCGCATAAGCTGCAAAGGCAGCGCAAAAGACTGCCGCCCTTTTTCTCGACATCGGGCCCCTCACTATGGTTTCTCCCTTCACTATTTCCAGGTAATGATTGAAATCAAGACTCGCGGCGTATCGCACCCTTGAGAGGAACCGGCTAGCCAAGCTCTAAAGGGTTTATTTGCGCCGCGTCAGCGCCAGGCTTGCGGCAGGCCTCTCGCCACCTCGTACAGATCGCCGTCGCTGGTATCAAACACGTAGACGGTTCCGTCATAGCTCTCGGAATCGTAGCCGTGCAGGAGCAGGAACTGGCTGCCGTCCCGGCCCAGGCAGTAGTAGTCATCGGCTATTGCCGGCAGCGCTTCATCCAACCCACCCATATAGTCGTCCCAATCGAAACGCAGTGTCTTTCCGTCGAAGGCCGCTCCCTCCTCCAGCATGGGGAGCATCCCTACGTACACCATATTATCCTCGACGAACCTTCCAGCGACCGCCGGGTACCCCTCCGCCGAGATCACTATATCGCTCACCATCATGCGGTAGGGATGGGTTGCCGAACGTTCCAGGTACGGGGACGGAAAGGAATACTCGCGTGCCTCCGTAACGCCACCCTCCACTTCCCGGTTCAGCAGGAGCCACAGGCGGTCTCCCGCGGGGGAAAGCCTGGCGTCGATCACGTACAGGTAAGGGTCATCCAGTACGATCCGCGCCTCCTCTCCCATCTGCGATTCTATCGCCATTTCGCAGCCGCCCTCTCCGTATGTCACGTACCCCGTCCATTCCCCGTTTTCCCCCAGCTCGAAAGGCTGCCCTTTGTCATACGGGTCGTACGGCGCGTCTTCTCCCGTGCTCTCGGGATCCATTATGTATTGGAGATACTCGGACAGGCCGGTCACCTCCATGGAGCCGTCGGGGTGGAGCACCTTTTCCCAGCCGTTCTGCAAAAGCAGGATATCCGCCTTCCAGGGCCACCCCACGTCGCCCGACGTCGTGCCGTCCCCGTCCCCGGCCAGCGACAGCGGCACGAACACTGCGCCGAAAACCAGCACGGAGGCCAAGAAGATCGCCGCCACCCGCCACCATGAGCCCGGCCTGGTGCGCACCAGTTCCGTGACCACCGTCACCAGGGTCGCAAGTAATATTATTATCACCGGCACGGCCCAGCCGGGAAAAGAGCCGCCGCTATCACTTACCACGGAAGCCACCACCTCGAATTCGTCCAGGCGCTCCTCGCCGGCGGGAATCAGGTAGAGGTCGCGCATGTCCTCCGCCCAGAAGAAACCGCGCAGCTTGGTCACCCGGCATCCTCCCGCCTCCTCCATCTCTCCCGCCAGAGGGCTGTATTCCTCGAGCGCCCCCAACTGATTCTCCTGCCATTCGTCAGCGAACTCGAGGTCCATGTCTTCGTGGCTGTAGGCCTCGTCACCAAGGACGTAGAGCAGTACCTCCGAACCGCCCGGGTTCAGGGACGATATATACAGGGGGTAGACGGGCCGAGGCGCCGCGAAGGAGAAGCGCAGTGGGTCTATGGTACCATCCGAAAGCGCCCACTCCGCCTCCTCGTCCGCCGAGGGGCTCACCTTCATGGCCACGAAGCACCAGCCGCGTTCGATGTAATCGGCGAAAACTTCCTCGGATTCCTCGTCGTAGGTGAAGTCCCGCTCGTTCAGCCACTCTCTCAATTCGCCGGCCTGCGACGCCTTGAGCACGGTCAGGTCAAAGGCCCCCACCGTCAGCTCCTCGATTACCTCCACCCCGTTACCATAATGACCCAGGTTATCGACGGATTTCATGACCCGGCCCTCGAAGTCGGTCGGCGCCAGCTCGCTCATAAGCTCGAACACGGTGAAGTCCGACTCCTCAACCTGCGGTGGTTCCGGCAGGGGTACCAGCCAGGCGAACTCCTCCATCGCCCCCTCGTACCTCACCGATAGCAGCAGTTCCTCCCGGCCTTCATGGTAGAAAATGACCCCTTTCTGCTCCGGCTCGTAGATATCGCGCCCATGCTTGCTTATGAATCCGCCGTCAGCCAGGGCCGGACCGGCGCCGAGTAGCACCATCCCGGCCACGATCAAGACCGTCGCGATGATTGCTTTACGCATTCGCCCTGTCCCCTTTTCTAGCCGCCTTTCTTTCATGAAGTAGACGCACCGAGCGTTTCGCTTGTTCCGATACGTCAAGGGAGCAAAGTCTGGTATTAATGCCTACACGGGATCTCGGCCGTACATACAAGGCCATCTTCCAAAAGCTACCACATGGCGTCTGCGCGAAATCCCCCGCCCGTCCCCCTCGGCGCATGGCGAAGGTCTTCAAGGGCCGTTCCACTGCCTCAGTCCCCCGCCTTCGCTCCTTTATCGAGCATGGCCAGTGCGTGTTCGCGCGCCGTCGACTCATCGCCCCCCAGCATGCGCACCAGCTCTTCGACGCGGCGATCGCCCTCCAGCAGGTCAACCTCGGTTATAATTCCACCGGCGGTCTCGCGCTTGAGCACCGACATATGGTGATCGGAGAAAGCCGCTATCTGCGGCAGATGGGATATGGAAAACACCTGGTGATAGCGGGATATGCGACTGAGTTTATCCGCCAGCACGTCGGCGGTCGTCCCCCCTATCCCAGCATCAACCTCGTCGAATACCAGGGTGGGGACGGCGTCCGCACGGGCCAGTGACAGCTTGAGCGCCAGCATGATGCGCGACAGCTCCCCCCCGGATGCGATGCGCGCTATGGGCCTGAAGGGCAGCCCTTTGCCCGGTGACACCTTGAACTCCACAACGTCGCTTCCTTTCTCGCGCAAGTCCCCCGATTCCTCCATGTCCACCTCGAAGCGCATGCCGGCCATGTTCAGTTCCTTCAGCTCGTGGTTGGTATCCTTCGTCAACCTGGAGGCCAGCTTGCGACGGCTCGCGGACAGAGCGGCCGAGACCTCGCGCGCCTTCGCCTCCATCGCCGCGGATTCCGACTCCATTTTCTCCCTCATCTCGTCCAGGTTCTCCAGCTCCACCAGCCTCAGCTTCGCCCTTTCCAGGTGTTCCAGTATCTCCGCAGTCTCCCGCCCATATTTGCGCGCCAGGTTCCCCAGGGCGTGAAGACGGCCCTCCACCGTCTCCAGGCGATCGGGTTCGAACTCGAGCGACTCCATGTAAGCGCGAAGCTCGTGTGACAGGTCGGCCAGTCTTTCCTCCGCCTCGCTCAGAGAGCCCGCCGCGCTCGACAAATCGGCGTCGAGCGAGGCCGCCTTTCCTAGCCGTGCCTCCGCGGAGCCCAGGCGTTCCAAGACACCCCCCTCGTCCTCCTCTCCCATGATGCACAGGTATGCGTCCCTGGCGGCGCTGAAGAGCTCTTCCCTGCTACGCATGCGCCTTCTCTCCTTGTGTAGCTCCTCCATCTCTCCCTCCAGGGGATTCACCGCCTCGATCTCCCGCACCCGGAATCGCAGCAGGTCTATCTCGCGCAACCGTTCATCCTCGTCCATTGCGGCTTTTTCCAGCCTGTCCCTGGCCTTCCTCCACCCGGACCATAGCTCTCGGTACTCCATCAACAACTCGCCGTGTTCCCCGGAACCGTACTCGTCCAGGTACCCGATGTGGCTCGACGGCCTCAGCAGGCGCTGGTGCTCGTGCTGCCCGTGGATATCCACCAGGTATTCGCCCAGCCTGGCCAGCGTGCCAACCGTGCACATCCTGCCGTTTACATAGCAGCGCCCTTTACCCGATGAACTCACGATCCGGCGTATTATGATCTCCCCGCCCTCCACGTCGAGTCCCTCAACCTCCGCCACCATTCTGGATACGAGATCGTCACCGATCTCGAAGGCCGCCTCCAGCTCCAGGCTGTCCACCCCCGCCCTCACCAGGGCGCTGTCTCCCCTGCCGCCCAGGAGAAGGTCAAGGGCCTCCACCAGCACCGTCTTGCCCGCCCCAGTCTCACCCGTGAGCACGTTCAGCCCGGGGCCGAACTCCAGGAGGGCCTCCTCGATAAGCGCCAGGTCGCAAACGTGCAGTTCCTTCAGCATGGCATTCACCACATATCCCGTCGAGGCAAGATCGCCGTCATCCTCCATCCGGAAAATCGAACTTGTCTCTTAACAGATTATAGAACGAGTAGTCCTCGAGCTTGACCATCCTCAGGCGCCTCTCAGCCTTTGTGATGGTTATCCTGCCTCCTTGTGGCACCTCTATCTCCTCCCTGCCATCGAAGGACAAGGAGGGAAGCACTTTCTCCCTCTCGATCAGCACCTCGATGCGGCTCTCGGGCGATACCATCACCGAACGGTCCATGAGGGAGTGGCTGCATATAGGGGTGATGATGATACAGTCCAGAGCCGGGTCCACTATGGGGCCCCCAGCGGAAAGGGAGTAGGCGGTCGAGCCCGTCGGTGTGGAAAAGATGACCCCGTCGCCGGAATAGAAATGGAAGTAACGTCCGTTTATATCCACCTCTAGCCTGATCATCCTCTGCAGCTCCCACTTACCCACCACCACCTCGTTCACGGCGTAGTAGATCCCTCCTCCGCCCTCCTCCCCCAGGGAACATTTAAGCACCATCCTCTCCTGCAGCAGGTAACGGCCCTCGAAGATATGCTCCAGGCCGGAGTTCATACGGTCCAGCTCCATAGCGGTCAGAAATCCCTTCTTGCCCAGGTTTATCCCCACCACCAGCGACCGGGCCTCGTAGGCCATGGCGGCTGCTCTTAGCATGTTTCCGTCCCCTCCCAGAGAGACCACCAAGTCGAGGTCCTTCATGAAATCCTCTTTTTCCATGGCCAGATCCATTGAGCCCATGGCCTCGGCGTCCTCTACGAGAATGCGCGCCTCCTTGCCTTTCTCCGCCAGCCAATCCATCAGATCTCCCGCCACCCGCAAGGCCTCTTCCTTGTAGGCGTGCGGCATGACCCCGATAACCTCTATGCCAGGTTCCAAGCCTCTCCCACCGCCTCTTCCACGCTTTCACCGGCTATCCCGTCTCCTCCGGCTTCCTCCCTTGACCACCATCCGAAAAACTCTATGTTTCCCTCCGCGCCCCGCGGGGCCGCGGGTGCCAGCCCCCGCAGGTGAAACCCCTCCTCTTCCGCAGCCTTCAGCACCTTGCGCAGGACCTCGCGGTGCACGTCCGGTTCTCTTACGATCCCTCCCTTGCCCACTTTCCCCCTTCCCGCCTCGAACTGCGGCTTGATCAGGGCCAGGAGGTCGCCTCCTTCGCTTAATACCCCCCCCATTACCGGTATGACCAGTTCCAGGGAGATAAACGACACGTCAACGGTGATCAACCGCGGCCGTTCTGGGAGCGCATGAGGATCCAGATAACGAACGTTCGTGCCCTCCATGACCTCGACCCGTGGATCGCGGCGCAGGTCCCAGTGCAGTTGGCCCTTGCCTACATCCAGCGCTATTACCCCGGAGGCTCCTCTCTCCAGCAAGCACTGCGTGAATCCTCCCGTGGAAGCCCCGACGTCAAGCGCCACCTTGCCCTCAGGAGACAGCCCCCATCTCTCCAGCGCCCCCTCGAGCTTTTCCCCGCCCCGCGATACGAAACGGGGCCGTTTTTTGACCACGATCTTGTCCCGCGGCCCTACCCTGGTAGCCGCCTTGAGTCTTCTCCCCTTTCCCTCTATCTCCACTTCCCCGGCCATTACCGCCAGCCGGGCTTTCTCCCGCGATGGATAGTATCCCTCTTCAACCAGCCATTGATCGAGGCGTTTCATATTCAAGTCCGGCTATTCCGCTTCCATTTCCTCCAGCACCGATTCGACTACCGAATCCGCATCCAGACCTTCGATGCGGAAAAGCTCCGTTACCGTGCCGTGTTCTACGTATCTATCGGGCAGACCCACCCTCAACAGGCGGCAGGAAGCCCCGGTCTCCTCCAGCAAGGCGGCTACCGCCTCCCCGAACCCGCCCTTGAGGGCGTTCTCCTCCAGGGTCACCAGCAACCCGCAAGCGAATGCCCTTTCCTTTATAAGTTCCTCGTCCATCGGTTTCACGAATCGCGCGTTCACCACCCCGGCCTTCACGCCATGCGACAACAGCATGTCCGCCGCCTCCTCGGCGACATCCACCATCCTCCCCACCGCCAGCATGCATACGTCATCGCCTTCCCTGACCGTAACCGCGCGGCAGAAATCCATCTCGCGACGGCCCTCGCCCAGTTGCTCGAGTCTCCCGCTGCCCCGCGGATACCTTATGGCCACCGGCCCCTCTACATCCAGGGCGGCCCAGAGCATGTCCCTCAGCTCGGCCTGGTCCCTCGGCGCTATTACGGTCATGTTGGGAAGCATCCTTAGATAGGAGAGATCGAAGGCGCCGTGATGGGTGGGGCCGTCCTCTCCCACCAGCCCGGCCCGGTCCAGGGCGAAGATCACCGGCAGCTCCTGCAGGCATATCTCCTGCACCAGCTGGTCGAAGGCGCGCTGCAGGAAGGTGGAGTATATGGCCACCACCGGCCGGCATCCGCCCAGGGCCAGCCCGGCGGCCATGGTCACGGCGTGCTGCTCCGCTATGCCCACGTCGAAGAACCGCCTGGGGAAGATCCTCGCGAAATCGTCCAGCCCGGTGCCCAGTTTCATGGCGGCGGTGATGGCCACCAGGCGCGGCTCCTCCCTGGCCATCTCCACCAAGGTGCTCCCGAATACGGAGGTATATGAAGGCGCCTGCGCCTTTTTGAGCACCCGCCCGGTCTTTATATCGAAGGGCCCTACACCGTGAAAGATGTCGGGGTCCCTCTCAGCCGGGTAATACCCCTTACCTTTACGGGTAATAACGTGGATGAGTATGGGCCCCTCGGCGGCCAGCGCCAGCCGGAGGTCCCGTTCGACGGCCTGGATATCGTGCCCGTTCACTATGCCCACGTACTGGATGCCCAGCTCCTCGAAGATGAACTCGGGTATGAGGAAGTTCTTCAACCTGTCCTTTAAGGATCGAATGATGCTCTCAGTCTGGGACCCCACCAGCGGGACGCTCTCGATAAGGTCCCTTATCTCGCCCTTCATGCGCATATACTGGGGGTTCAAGCGCAGCTGGCTCATGTACGAGGACATTGCCCCTACGTTGCGCGAGATGGACATGCCGTTATCATTTAGTATTACCACCAGGTCTTTATTTAGGTGCCCCGCCTGGTTCAAGCCCTCGTAGGCCAGGCCCCCGGTCAGGGCGCCATCGCCCACAACAGCAACCACCTGGTAATCCTCGCCCTCGAGGTCGCGGGCTATGGCCATCCCCAGGGCGTAACTTATCGCCGTGCTGGCGTGGCCGGCGTCCACCACGTCGTAGGGGCTCTCCTCCCGCTTGGGGAATCCGCTTACTCCGTCCCGGTGCCGCAGGCTGCAGAAGCCCTCCCGCCTGCCCGTAAGCAGCTTGTGGGCGTAGGCCTGATGCCCGACGTCCCATATCACCTTGTCCCGGGGGCTGTCGAAGACCCGGTGTATGGCTATGGTCAGCTCCACCACCCCCAGGCTGGGAGCCAGGTGACCACCGCACTCCGAGGTCGACTCCACTATTACCTGGCGTATCTCCTCGGCCAGTTGCTCCAGCTCATCGTAATCCAGATCTCTCAGGTCGGAGGGTTCGCTTATTCCGTCCAGGAGGGGGGTATCGCTATCGCTCATGCCTCCCCTTCCTCCAGGTCCTTGCCCCGCTCCTCCGCTTCCTCCACGGCTTTCTCCAGCAGGTCCACGGCCTCCTTCTCGTCCAGGTCTTCCTCCAGCTTGGTCGTCATCTCCCGCAGTTTTTCCAGCCCGTCTTCATCGCTTCTCCTTCTATCCTCCAAAGCCCGATTCCTCCCGTGACAGTGCCTTTTGTACCGTACTAAAAAATAAGGGTTCGGTGGTCAGCCTATCTACCCCCGACTACCCGTTCTCTATCTCTAAATTCTATCCGACCCCGTCAACCCCCCGCAAGAGAGGCGGGTGAGTCTCCCCCACGCCACCCTCTTTTCCCCCTTCATGTGCGATAATGATTACGATACGTGAAGATGCAACCGGCTCGAGGTGAGGAAGATGGGGGATTATCCTTCAATCCGGTAAAAAGGAGCTCATAAACAAGGCGGCTTCTTTTCTTAAAGACAGCAGCCCGGCGATATTCGCCTATATCTTCGGGTCCTTCCTTGAAGACGAAGCTTTCAACGATATAGATATCGCCCTTTTCTTGGGAAACGGCTCAGGCAGGGATATCCTGGAACTGGAAAGGGAGATGGAAGCCCTGATGGAAACCGAGGTCGAGATATGCCGCCTGGATACAGCACCTCTTTCCTTTACTTTCCGCGTGATAAAGGAGGGTGAGTTGATCTTCTCGAGAGACGAGAGACGGCGTTGTGACTTCGAGGAGAGAACGAGGGTTCTCTATTTCGACTTTCTCCCCTACTACCAACGTTATTATAAGGAGGTCGTCCTTGGCCAGCGTTGACCAGGATAAGGTTAGAAAACTTTCATCCGAATTGCATAGAGCTTTGGCTCTCCTTGCGGAACTCAAAAATATGGGACGTCGCGAGTTATTATCGGATGAACATATGAAGGGAAGCGCGAAGTATCATTTCATAATCGCGATTGAAGCGGCCATCGATCTTTGTAATCATCTTGTTTCCGTAATGAGCCTTCGTTCCCCCCCCCGAGAGCTACGCCGACACGTTCAAGGTACTCAATGAGTCCGGCGCCTTCGATGATGAGTTCACATCAAGGTTGATGGATATAGCCAGGTTTCGAAACAGGTTGGTTCACTTTTATCTATCTATAGACGATGAACTCCTCTGGGAAATACTGCAGGATGGACCGGCTGACCTCGAAGAATTTATGAAGGGCTATGGAGACATCCTGGGCAGGCTTTGACCTGGCATCAATCCATCCACTTGTATGAGGGTGTCGGCCTCAGACCATCCCTGATACTATTCATCCCTGATTATTGGCAAGCCTTAGCTGATGTCAGGTGATTCATCCGCCCTTCTTCTAAAATTCTATCCCTTCGACATATTGGCAAAAACCGAGCACTTTCTTGGCGTCAGCGGGCACGAACAGGAACGGCTTGACCTCCCTGGCCAGTGCCTCAAAGTCTAATTCCCC
>JAXHVT010000070.1:0-92701 GCA_034188985.1 Actinomycetota bacterium
ACTCACGCGAAGGCGAGCAGGACACAAAGGCCCAGGGAGTTGCATGTACAACGCGGATGCAGGAACGAAGGAGCTGGACGCCAAGCCTCCAGGAGTCCCGGGGAACATGTTCGAGCAAGATGGATTCTATCAACTAAGGAGAAATGGATAACAATCCAGGGGGTGTTTTACGCCATTTCTGAAGCGATAACGGGGAACGCGGGGGTGAAACCCCCGCCTTTTTAGTAAAAATCATCTTCCCTACGTTAGACTCATAAGATCGGCACCGCTCTCGGGCGCCTCTACTTTCTCGAAGGTGATGCGCCCGTTCTCGTCGCAGCTTATAAGAATGGTTGAGCCCGCCGTGTACTCCTTGTGCAGGATCTTCTCGGAGAGCGGATCCTCGATCAGCTTCTGTATGGAACGGCGCAGGGGCCTGGCACCATAAACGGGGTCGTATCCCTCCATAACCAGCATCTCCTTGGCCTCATCCGCCAGGACTATCTCGATGTCCTGCTCGTCCAGCTGCTCCTTGACGCGATGCATGAGCAGATCCACTATCTGCTTTATCTCCTGGTGGCTCAGCTCGTGGAAGACGATGACATCGTCTATGCGGTTCAGCAACTCGGGACGGAAGGCCTTTTTCAGTTCCGACAGCACGCGGTCCTTCATCTTCTCGTAATCGATACCCGTCTCGGTCTGGGTACTGAATCCCAGCGAAGTTCCCTTGCTTATATCCCTGGCGCCCAGGTTGGAGGTCATGATGATTATGGTATTGCGGAAATCCACCGTATGGCCCTGAGAATCTGTAAGCCTGCCGTCCTCCAGGATCTGCAGCAGCATATTGAAGGCGTCGGGGTGGGCCTTCTCGACCTCATCCAGGAGCACCACGCTGAAGGGCCTGCGCCGCACCGCCTCCGTAAGCTGCCCGCCTTCCTCGTATCCCACGTAACCGGGTGGAGAGCCCACAAGCCTGGATACGGCGTGCTTTTCCATATATTCGGACATATCTATCTGAATCAGGGCCGACTCGTCCCCGAACAGGAATTCCGCCAGGGTACGAGCGAGCTCCGTTTTCCCCACGCCGGAGGGTCCCAGGAATATGAAGGAACCGCCGGGACGCTTGGGGTCCTTAAGCCCGGCTCTCGTACGGCGAATGGAGCGGGAAACGGCCACGACCGCCTCATGCTGCCCCACGATTCTCTTGTGAAGCGCATCCTCCATACGCAGGAGCTTACTGCTCTCCTCCTCAGTCAATTGCACCACCGGTATGCCCGTCCACGACGAAAGTATATCGGCGATATCGTCGTCGGTGACCTGCAGCTGATGAGACCCTATGGGCATTTTCCAGTCCTCCTCCAGCTGGGCCATCTCATTGATGATTTCCTTCTCCTTGTCTCGTAGATCCGCCGCCTTCTCGAACTCCTGTGACGCGATCGCCGCTTGCTTCTCCTGACGGGCTTTCTGCAACTTCTCCTCCATGTCCCTGAAATCGGGAGGAGCGGTCATAGCATGTATGCGCAATCGCGACGCGGCCTCGTCGATAAGGTCGATGGCTTTGTCTGGCAGGAAACGATCATTTATATACCGGCTGGCCAGCCTCGCCGCCGCCACCAGGGCCTCGTCGGTTATGGCCACGCGGTGGTGTGCCTCGTAGCGATCCCTCAAGCCCTTGAGGATATCTATGGTGTGGGGTACCGTGGGCTCCTCTACCATTATGGGCTGAAAGCGCCTCTCCAGGGCCGCGTCCTTCTCCAGGTGTTTGCGATATTCGTCCAGGGTAGTGGCTCCGATGGTCTGCAGCTCTCCCCGCGCCAGGGCCGGCTTCAGTATCGAAGCGGCATCGATGGCACCTTCCGCCGCGCCGGCTCCTACCAGGTTATGCAGCTCGTCGATAAAGAGGACGATGTCCCCGCGGCTGCGTATCTCCTTGACCACCTTCTTGAGGCGTTCCTCGAAATCGCCCCTGTAGCGCGAACCGGCGACCAGGGCTCCGAGGTCCAGGGTATAGAGCTGCTTGCCCCGCAGAAGATGGGGTACATCGTTGCTCACTATAGCCTGGGCGAATCCCTCCACCACGGCCGTCTTCCCCACCCCCGGCTCACCTATGAGCACGGGATTGTTCTTGGTGCGGCGGGATAGGACCTGCATGACCCTTTCGATCTCCTTCTCCCGCCCGATAACCGGATCCAACTTGCTCTGGGCTGCCAGTTGGGTCAGGTTGCGGCCGAACTGATCCAGCAGCAGGTTGCCCTGTGGGGCCACCTCTCCGCTGGGATCACCCTCCTTGGATGAGGCCGCCGCCCCAGTCAGAAGCTGTACCACCTGGTTGCGTACGCGCTCGAGGTCTGCGCCCAGCTTCGTCAGTACCTGTGCCGCCACTCCCTCTCCCTCGCGGATAAGGCCCAGAAGAATGTGCTCTGTCCCGATGTAATTATGGCCAAGTTGCAGCGCTTCACGCAGCGAGAGCTCCAGCACCTTCTTCGCCCTGGGGGTAAAGGGAATGTGCCCCGTGGGGGAGGAGCTTCCCCTGCCTATTATCTCCTCAACCTGGTTGCGCACCGCCTCCAGGCTGATACCCATGGACTCCAGCGCCTTTGCCGCAACACCTTCTCCCTCCTGGATCAGTCCCAGGAGCAGGTGCTCCGTACCAATATAGTTATGATTGAGCATCCGGGCTTCTTCCTGGGCCAGAACCACGACCCGTCTCGCCCGGTCCGAAAACCTCTGAAACACTTTCTATTCCTCCTAAATAATACGTCCACTTCTATTCAATTATCACATTATTTATATTCTTTTCAACGGCATTTGACCATGTTCTTCCTCAACATCTTCTACCGAAAGAGCCGGCTTTCCTCTTATCCTCATAAAGCTTCTCTCGCCTTTTTAAATCGTCATCTGGCGGTTCTCTCTTGAAGGGCGCACCGCCAGCGACAATCAGGCCTGTGGCAACGGTCGGTTTCGAGATACCAATGGCGGGGGATTTTCACGCCGACCATGGTCCGCAAGCAACGGGCAATCGCTCCTTTAAGCCTCCACACGGCAAACTCCACATCGATCAGCTGGGTCGATTTTATCCCCCCCCATTTCAGACGCATCACCAACCCTTCCGGTTTCAGCGACGCTATAAAAGAGGGTCGCTATTCGGAGCGTAGATGCGGGAACAGGATGACCTCACGGATGGAATGGGAGTCTGTGAGCAACATCACCAGGCGGTCAACTCCCAGCCCGAGCCCACCCGCCGGAGGCATGCCGTACTCCAGGGCACGCAGAAAATCGTAGTCTATAACGTGAGCCTCTTCATCACCCTGTACCCGTTGATGCGCCTGTTCCTCGAAACGCTTTCTCTGGTCCAAGGGATCTATGAGTTCGGAGAAGGCGTTGGCAAGCTCTCGACCGGCGATGATCAACTCGAACCTCTCGGTAAGAAAGGGATCCTCCCGATGGGCACGGGCCAGCGGTGAAACCTCGTGAGGATAATCCATGACCAGAGTGGGCTCCCAGAGCTTCGGCTCCACCAGTTTCTCGAACAGGCCGGTGATCATCTTCCCGGGACCCCACCCCGATTCCACCCGGACATCATGTCTCTCGGCCAGGAACCTAAGCCTGTCCACTGATGTCTCCGGCCCCACTTCTTCCCCCACCTTATCGCTTACCGCCTCCAGAAGGGTCAACTTGCGCCAGGGAGGCGTGAGGTCCAGCTCCAGCCCCTCATAGGAAAAAACCAGGGTATCCTTGACGGCGCCTACTACGCTGGTCAGCATGTCCTCGATGAAGGCGGCCAGGTCCATGTAGTCAACGTAAGCCCAGTAAAACTCAAGCATGGTGAATTCCGGGTTATGCTTGTAGGAAATGCCCTCGTTGCGGAAATTGCGGTTTATCTCGTAGACCTTCTCCATGCCGCCCACGATACAGCGCTTTAGATAGAGCTCCGGCGCGATGCGAAGGTAGAGGTCCTCCCCCATTGCCTGGTGATAGGTGACAAAGGGCCGGGCGGTCGCTCCGCCCGGAATGGGTTGGAGCATGGGTGTCTCAACCTCGATGAAACCTCTGTCGTCGAGAAATCTCCTCAACTCCTTGATGGTCTTCACCCTGACCATAAGGTTGTTCCTGACCGCGGGGTTGACCAGGAGGTCCAGGTATCTCTGGCGATATCTGATTTCCACGTCCTTGAGGCCGTGCCATTTCTCCGGCAGGGGGCGGAGGCTCTTGCTCAAGAGGACGAAACGCTTGAGCCGGACGGTGAGCTCACCACGACGTGATTTGAAAATCCTGCCCTCGATGCCTATCCAATCCCCTATATCCAGTTCCAGAAACATATCGTAGGCGGCCTGGCCCAGACTGTCCAGGGATGCCAGAAGCTGCAGCTTGCCCGCGGCATCCTCGATATCCGCGAAGCACGCCTTGCCGTGCCTGCGCAAGGCCATGATCCTTCCCGCCAGAACGGCATAGTAGTCGCTATCCTCTCCAGCCTTAAGGTCATGAAAACGCCTTTGTATCTCCGTGGTGTTATCGCTGTGAGGGAATTTGACGGCATAGGGCTCGATACCCTGTTTTTTCCAGTTGTCCAGTTTCTCCAGCCGTCTCTGTACCAAGTCCCCCTCATCCTCAAGATCGGGAGTCTTCATGTCATCCCCCAAAGGACTCACTTCCCGTCAAGTTCAGATCTCTATATCCAGAATGCGATACTTAATGACTCCCGAGGGAACCTCTACTTCCACTATATCGCCGACCTTGCGGCCCAGTATGGCCCTTCCCACTGGGGACAGATCGGAGAGGCAATCGCCGTCACCCCGGGCCTCAGCCGAACTCACCAGCCGGAACCGCAGCTCCTCGCCCCTTTCAAGATCCTCTATACATATGGCCGAGCCGAGGGTAGCCTCGGAGAGGTCTATCTCGTCCTCCGTGATCAGGCGGGCGTTTTCCAGTATGCTCTCTATCTCCAGTATGCGTCCCTGCACGAAAGCCTGCTCTTGCTTGGCGTCCTCGTATTCGGAGTTCTCGCTGAGATCGCCGAAGGCTCTGGCCTCCTCCAGGCGCTTGGCAACCTCCCACTTCTTCTCGTTCTTGAGGTGGTCCAACTCACCCTGGAGTTTATCGAAACCATTCCTCGTAAGGACGATGTCGTCCTCCTTGATTTCACGGTAATCTCCAGGGCTGGTCAATTCATAACCGTGATCTGCCATTTTTTCATCACCGTTCTCAGATCTTTCATGCATAACAAAATGGTATTATAGGCCAGCTATAAATGGTAGTCAAAATTAAACCCGGGGCATCATGCCGCGAGGCCCGGGTCTTGCCGGTGGCAAACGCCTTTCCAGAGCATCGCTGTGGACGGGTGCGGATAATGCTTCCCCGTTCGAAGTCGCCCGTATAAACTGTAACATGGTGGGGTATAAAAGACTGAGGACGACCGCTAAAAAGGAGGTAGAACTGCTGGAGGAACTCTTTGAGCCCGATTCGCTGGCGGTTATAGGTGCCTCGGAGAAACCGGGTACAGTGGGAAGAGTTGTACTGGAGAACGTCCTGACCTCAGGGTATGAGGGCAGGATATACCCGGTTAATCCCTCCTACGAGCGGCTGTTCTCTCTAACCTGCTATCCCAGCGTATTGGATATCCCGGAGACACCCGATCTGGCGGTCATCATGATTCCCGCCGCCACCGTTCAAGAGGTGCTGGGGGAATGCGGCTCCAAGGGAGTGAAAGGAGCCATAATCATCTCCGCCGGCTTTAAGGAATCGGGGAGGGAGGGCTACCGCAGAGAGATAGGGCTACACAGGATCGCTAGCCAATATGGCATCCGCGTCCTGGGCCCCAACTGTCTGGGGCTGGCCGACACGTATACTCCTATAAACGCCACCTTTGCCACGCGGGCTCCCCGGCTGGGCAAGGTTGCTTTCATGTCACAGTCCGGCGCGCTGTGCACTGCGGCACTCGGATGGTCCGACGAGAATAACCTGGGGTTCTCCCGCTTTATAAGCCTGGGAAACAAGATGGACCTTAACGAAAGCGACCTGCTCGAAGCTCTGAAGAACGATCCCAATACCCTGGTTGTGGCCGCCTACCTGGAGGGGGTCGCCGACGGGGAGAGGTTCCTGGAGGTCACCAACGATGTAAGCAGGAGCAAGCCGGTGGTTATATTCAAAGCGGGGGTTACCCAGGCGGGCGCCAGGGCGGTGTCATCGCATACCGGCACGCTTGCCGGCTCGGAAAACGCCTACATCGCCGCCTTCAGGAAATGCGGGGCGCTGCGTGCTAATACCATAGAGGAGCTGTTCATGCTGGCCAGGGGCTTCTCCGAGCAACCGCCGCCCCGGGGACCCGACGTAGCCGTGGTCACCAACGCCGGGGGGCCGGGCATTATAGCCTCCGACGCCCTGGAGAGAAGCGGCCTGAACCTGGCCACCTTGAGCGAGGAGACCGCCAGGTTCTTGAGGGAAAACCTTCCCGATGCAGCCAGCATATATAACCCCGTAGACGTGCTGGGGGACGCCGGAGCGGACCGATACCGCCAGGCCATCTCCGCCACCCTCAGGGACAACGGCGTGAATTCCCTCTTGATACTGCTCACCCCCCAGGCTATGACCGAGGTCTCGGAAACGGCCGCTGTCATCGTGGACTGCGTGAAAGGAACGGAGAAGACCGTCTTCACGGTATTCATGGGAGGGGAGGAATTGAAGGAGGCGGAGGATATATTGAGAGAAGCCGGAATACCTGATTTTCATTTCCCGGAAGAGGCTGTCTCAACCCTGAGCTCCATGTTTAAATATCGCGGCTTCATCTCGCGCCCGCCGCCGACAACGGTGAGCTTCGAAGTGGACTGGAAGCACGCCAAGAAACTCTTCAACACCGTCAGGGAACACGAGCGGAACGAACTTGTGGAGGTGGAGGCGCGCGAGGTAATGGAGGCATATGGTATACCGGTGGCCCGCACTCTCCTGGCCACCAACCTCGAGGAATGCATCAAGGCGGGAAGGGAAATAGGATACCCGGTGGTAGCCAAGATAACGTCGCCACAGATACTGCATAAAACCGACGTGGGGGGAGTCGTGATCGATATCAAGAACACCGATGAGCTGATAACCGCCTACGAGAGCATAACCGCCAATGCCAGGCGCTTCGTGCCCGAAGCGCGCATCTGGGGCGTAGTGGTGCAGGAGATGCTTCCTCCCGCCCGCGAGCTCATACTTGGCATGAACCGCGACAGCCAGTTCGGCCCGCTAATCATGACGGGTCTCGGAGGCATATACGTGGAGGTGCTCAAGGATGTAAGCTTCCGGCTGGCCCCTCTGGGCGAGGAGGATGCCCGGGAAATGCTGCAGGAACTCAAAAGCTACTGGCTCCTGCAGGGAGCCCGCGGCGAGCCACCGGCGGACATAGACGCGGTTATCGACACCATCCTTCGCATCTCGCAGCTGGTCGTCGACTTTCCGGATATCAACGAATTGGACATAAATCCCCTGCGGGTACAGGAAAAAGGCAAGGGGTGCCTGGCCGCCGACGCCAGGATCGTCTTGGAGGAGTGAGCAATATGGTGTGTCTCTACCTATCTTCCGAGGTCGGATTCTCCGGGCTTCATAGCATGTGCATCGGCCTGGGTTTGCATATGAAAGGAGATCAGATCAACGTGGGCTACATCAAGCCCCTGGGATACCGCTATCACCAGGAGGAAGGAAAGATCACCGACGAGGACGTTTCCTTCATGCGCAGGAGCCTTGACCTCGCCGACGACCTCGACGACCTCTGCCCGGTGGTGCTGACGCCACAACTGGTGATGGAGGGCCTCAAGGATGTGCCCGCGGGCCTCATGGACAGGATAAAGGAGGCTTTCCACAGGATAAGCGAGGGCAAGGACGTGGTATTGGCACAGGGCGCCTACACCTCCCGCCAGGGCAGCTTTCTGGGGCTATCCGCTTATGAGATCGCCTCCAGCCTCGACGCCAGAGTCGTACTGGTGGAACGCTTCGACGACGCCTGCCTGGCCGACAACGTCCTATCGGCCAAGGATTCCTTCGGCCCTAACCTCGAGGGCGTCATATACAACATCATACCCTCCGCCCGGGAGAGTTTCCTGGAGGAGTTCCTGGAGCCCCGCCTGGAGAAAGAGGGCGTACCCGTGCTGGGGAAAATCCCTCTCGACCGCACCCTGCGCTCAATAAACGTGGGAGAACTAGCCCGACTGCTCAACGGAACGGTTCTGTGTGGTGAGGAGTACCTCGATAACATGGTGGAGGACATCGTAGTCGGGGCCATGGGCCACGAACACGCGTTGAGCATCTTCCGCAAGAAACGTAACATCTGCGTGGTCACCGGCGGGGATCGCAGCGACATCATGCTGGCGGCCATGGAGGCCAGGGCACGCTGCCTGTTACTCACCGGCAACCTTCATCCGCCGGGCATCATACTGGGAAAGGCGGAGGAGATCGGAATCCCGGTTATACTGGTGAGCGGCGATACCTTCACCACCGCCGAGAACGCGGAGTTCATAATCCGCAGCGCCCGCACCCACGAGAAGAGAAAACTGGAGCGGCTGAAAGACATTATGGACTGCTGTGTGGACTTCGCGCGGCTCTACGAGATAATCGGCATCGACAGGTGAGCTTACTGGTCGATGGCGCATAGCAGCGGGTAGGGGTTTACCGCCGCCCCGCCGTTGGGATGGAACTCGAAGTGAAGGTGGGGGCATCCTCTGGCGTTCCCCGTATCCCCGACGTAGCCGACTATCTGGCCGGCGCTCACCCGGCCCGAGGCCGCATAGTCCTGCATGTGCATGTAGTAATAGGTATGGCCGTTGTCCCCGTATAGAAAGATGTACAGGCCGGCGTTTCCACCGGAGCGCTGCACCACCGTGCCGCTGGTGATGGCCACTAGGGGCGTCCCGTAATCGGCCATGACATCGCATCCCTTGTGACGCCGCCCACCGGAGCGAGGTGCCCCCCAGTCGTTTATGAAGCTGTGGGGGCCGGCGACCGGAAAATACAGACCGTTCACCGGGCCCACATCCCAATACGTGCCTCCCCCGCCTCCACTGTAGCGGGAACTCAACAGTGAGGCCACTTCCTCATCCAACCCGGCCAGGATGGCCTTCTGCTCCGCCAGCTTGCTCTGGATGGCGCTCTGTTGGCTTTCGATACTCTGTATCTGGGCCTCGTATTCCGCGCGCTGGTTCTCCAAGACGGCCCTCCGCTGCTGTATCTCCGTCATCAGGTTCCGCGTAGCGACTATGGCCTCGGAGTCATGGCAGCCTATACGCGACATGTATTCATAGGAGTTGACGAAAGTGTCGAAATCCTCGCATTCCAGGAAGACGTCCATGGCGCTGAAGCTTCCCTGCTTGTACATGGCCACCAGCCTGTCGGAGAGGATGCCCTGCCAGCGATCCAGCTCCGCCTCCGCCGCGGTAAGCTCCTGCTGGTTGACCTCTATATCCGCCTCTACGGTGTAGAGGCGTGATTCCGCCTGGGAAAGCGATGACGTAAGGCGGTTGAGTTCGAGTTGCAGCGAGTTCAGCTGCTGCTCCACCTGCCTCGCCTGTTCCTTCTTCTCGCTAATAGCGTCCGCGCCCACCGGGGCGGCACACTGCCAGAGAAGCAGCAGCAAAGCTACCGCTACGAAGCAACCACGATAAGCCGAGCCGAGCCGCTTGCGTGCCCTCAACGTTCCTCCAGGCCTTAAAAAAATCCGCCTTCTATAGTATCTCTGTCTCGTTTATTGTAGGAAAATGCCCGTTATGTGGTCAAATATACCAGTTAAAATACCCCCATATGTATATCGTCAGTATGTCAATGACGTCCTTTTCCTCCTCTTTACTTACTTAAATGTTCGCGATAAAGCCAGGAGCTCCTATCTCACTCTGGGCGAACCTACCCCCATCACGGTTCCCTGCGCTCTTTGTCCGTGATCGCATATTGCCTGCTTGCGCGGGCATAGTCGCTTCGACTCCTGGGGCCTTGATGTCAAGCTCGCCCGCGCGCATGCATACGTAGATCGACAAAGACACCAGGGATGACGCGGCAGGCTGCGCTTACACCATAGTTCCCCAGGTGGGCGAGGTACATGTCGACAAGGCGTCTCGCATAAACATAGGCTTTCCACTTCACCAGGCGTCTCTGTCAGTGCAATTGATGTCCCGCCCCAAATGTTCCCCTCCCACCCTGGGAACCATGGTGCCGGCGGAGACTTTGCCGCCACCTGAGCTTTCTATCTACCATGTCGGGCCGAGCGCAAATCGGAGCCGGACACCAAGACCCAGGAATTTGGAGCAAGAAGGTTGAGGACTAGCGACCGCCTATGGTCATCTCGATAAAACGTGGCCGCGAGTTGAGGTCCGGACGCACTCGTATCCCGGTGTATCCCAATTCACGAGCCCACCGGGCCAGGGTATCCATTTGTTCCTCCCCACCCTCCAATATCAGCCAACCCCGCGGCGCCAGCCAGCCGACCGCCTGCTCCATGAGACGTCTATGTATCTCGGTCCCCTCCGGTCCCGCCACCAGGGAGAGGTTTGGCTCGTGCTCCCTAACCTCGGCCGGCAACTTATAAAAGTCCTCTTCTTTAACGTAGGGAGGGTTGGACAGGATCACATCGCATGCGCCCTTCAGCGCACTGGGAAGAGCGTCCAGGAGGTCCCCGTAATGGAATATAACCGTTCCGTCCAGGCCCAGTCGTTCGCCGTTGTGCGTGGCGACCGTCAGCGCCTCAAGACTTATATCCGAAGCGTGAACCACGGCGGCGGGATATTCCCCGGCCAGCGAGAGGGCTATGCACCCGGAACCGGTTCCTATATCCGCCACCACGGGATGACCGGGTTGGTCACGAAGTCTCTCCAGGGCCAGGTCCACCAGGGATTCCGTCTCGGGTCTCGGAATGAGAACGTGGGGGTTCACGGCCAGGTCGATATAGCGAAAAGCCTTGCCACCCACGATATACTGTAGCGGCTCCCGCGAGGCCCTGCGCCTCACGGCATGCTCGAAGCCCTGTATTTCCTCACTGGACAAGCCCTTCTCCGGGTAGGCGTAGAGATGGACACGGCTTCGTCCCGTACAGTGTGAGAGCAGCAGTTCGGCATTGAGTCGGGGCTTTATTATCTCTCTCTCCTCGAGGAAAGCGGCGGCCCAGCCCAGAAGCCTGGTGACCTCGTGATCCGGCTCACGCATCATCCTCACCGCTGCCCAGTTCCTTGAGTTTCTCGGTTCTGTCCACCGCGGCCAGGGATGCGATGATCTCCTCGAGATCACCGTTTAAAACCTCCTCGAGGCGATACAAGGTCAATCCGATACGATGGTCCGATATCCTGCCCTGGGGGAAGTTATAGGTGCGAATGCGCTCGGAGCGATCCCCTGTTCCCACTTGAGATCTCCGCTCCTCCGCCTGTTCCCGCTGCTGCCGTTCCTGTTCCATCTTGAGCAGGCGTGCCCGCAGAATACGCAGGGCTTTATCCCGGTTCTGAAGCTGGGACTTCTCGTCCTGACAGGATACCACCACGCCGGTGGGAATATGGGTAACCCTTACCGCCGAATCGGTGGTGTTCACCGACTGGCCCCCCGGACCGGTGGACCTGAAAACGTCGACGTGCAGATCAGAAGGATCCAGATCCACCTCCACCTCCTCCGCCTCGACAAGAACGGCCACGGTGGCGGTCGAGGTATGGATACGCCCCCCGGATTCGGTCACCGGTATGCGCTGTACGCGATGGACGCCGGACTCGTACTTGAGCTTGCTGTAGGCTCCCTTTCCGCGTACCGAAAAAATTATCTCCTTAAATCCACCCAGATCGGACGGGCTTGAGGACAGGGTCTCCGTCTTCCATTTCCTGCTGTCGGAGTAATGGGTGTACATGCGGTATAGATCGCCGGCGAAAAGACTCGCCTCCTCACCCCCCGCTCCGGCACGTATCTCCATGATAACGTCCTTGTTATCACGGGGATCCGAGGGTAGTAACATGGCTTTGATCTCGTTCTCCAGCCGCTCCGCCTTCTCGCCGGCTTCCCGCATCGAGTCCCGCAGGAATTGCTGCATCTCGGCGTCGTTCTTCTCCCGGAGCAAATCCTCCGCCTCTTCCACCTCCTTGAGAGCTTCCCTATACTCTCTCAGGCAGGCTACTACCTCGGCCATCTCGGCATGCGAGCGGGCCATCTCGGCATAGCGCTGGCGGTCCTCCAAGACCTGCGGCTGCGAAAGCTGGGCCTCCAGGTCCATGAAGGCGTTCTCTATCTCGTTTAGTTTCTCGATGAAGCCCATATCCTCACTCCCGCTCCCCGGACTCCTCCTCGCTCATAAGGGTTTTAAGCGCGGATATGGCCACCTCGGCCTGCTTGAGGTCGGGCTTGCGCGTTGTCAACCTCTGCAAGGCCAGGCCAGGAACGACGATGGCGTCCAGCCAGGGCAATCTTCGCTTGTCCGCTGCCCTAATTATCTCATAGGAAGCCCCCGCGATCAGCGGTATCACCGCCACCCTTTCCAGGATGCGCAACCATAGCGCCGGCTTCCCCATGAAGGAATATACGAAAATCGCCAACACCAGGACCAGGAGGATAAATGTGGTCCCACAGCGCAGGTGATCCGTGTTCTGCATAAGAGCCCTCTCCGGCTCTAGGGGGTAATTGTTCTCCCAGAGATGGATGGCCTGGTGCTCCGCGCCGTGGTACTGGAATACGCGGCGCATCTCGCCGGAGAGCGAGACCAGGAGCAGGTAGAGAATGAATGCGGCCAGCCTCAATCCGCCCTCGACCAGGTTCCAGAGCCAGACCGGGCTGTCGCCGCCCACGATGTGGGGAGCCAACCATGTCGGGAGGGCGATGAAGAGGCCCACGGCCAGCACCACCGCCAGGGTCAAGGATATGCCCTTCTCCAGCCATCCCATGCCCTTGCCCTCCGTTTCCTCCTCCAGGGCGATATCCGCCGAGGTGGACAAGGCCTTCCAGCCCAGGACAAGGCTCTCCGCCAGTATGAAGATTCCGCGGACTATGGGCTTGTCCCAAGATGGATGCCTGACGAGAAAGGTGTTCAGCGGCTCCACCTGGATGTGAATGCCACCGTCCGGTTTACATACCGCCAGCGACCAGTGGCTGCGACCTCGCATCATCACACCCTCGATCACCGCTTGGCCGCCGACCCGGGCCTCCTTCTCTTCGTGGCCAGCCGGTGAATGGAGGTTGGGGACGGATTGCGAGGGAGATGGGGGGGCCAAGAGTTATTCCTACGTCTCCGTCTTTTCGGCCTTTTCCTGGGCGCTCTTCTTACGTTGAGGCCTGGATTTGCCGTAGCGGCGCTCGAAGCGCTCCACCCTACCCCCGGAATCCACGAGCTTCTGTTTTCCCGAGTAGAAGGGATGGCATTGCGAGCATATCTCGACATGCAGCTCGGGCTTGGTGGAGCGGGTCTTGAAGGTATTGCCGCAGGAACAGGTGACCGTAGCCTCTACGTAATCCGGATGTATTTCTTTTTTCATCCTCTCAGACCTCCGCTTTCTTATGCGCAACTTTATAAGTATAGCAACAGCCCAAGGCCTTGAACAGAGCCGTTGGGAGGCTTTTGCGCATTGGCTATCTACCCGGGGCGGAAAACGTCGCGAACTCCGTATGCCCGCACGCTTCCCGCCTCAGGATAATGGCGCATTCGCGATCTCTTCCAGGAATTCCTGGTTGTTTCTGGTGCCGCGGATCTTGTCGATAAGCAATTCTATGGCCGCCGCAGGATCGAGGGCATGCAATACCCGCCGCAGTTTCCACACCACCTGCGCCTCTTCCGTTTGCATTATCAGTTCCTCTTTGCGCGTTCCGGATTTATCGATCTCGATGGCGGGGAAGATCCTTTTATCGGCGAGCTTGCGGTCCAGGTGCAATTCCATGTTGCCTGTGCCCTTGAATTCCTCGAAGATGACTTCGTCCATACGGGAACCCGTGTCCACTAGGGCGGTAGCCATGATGGTCATGCTCCCCCCATCCTCGATGTTCCTGGCCGCGCCAAAGAACCTCTTGGGGGGAAACAGGGCGGTCGAATCCACGCCCCCGGAGAGAATGCGCCCGCTGGTGGGCGTGGACAGGTTGTAAGCCCTGGCCAGCCTGGTTACGCTGTCCAGAAGTATGACCACATCCTTGCCGTGCTCCACCAGGCGCTTGGCCCTCTCCAGGACCAGCTCCGCTACCTGGACATGGTTATCCGAGGGCTGATCGAAGGTGGACGAGATAACCTCTCCGTCCACGGAACGCTCCATATCCGTAACCTCCTCGGGGCGCTCATCCACCAGAAGCACGATCATCTTCACCTCGGGATTATTGGCGGTGATGCTGTTGGCTATCTGCTTCAGAATGGTGGTCTTTCCCGCCTTGGGCGGGGAGACGATCAGCCCCCTCTGCCCCTTTCCTATGGGAGCTATGAGGTCTATTATCCTGGGGGCGGTCGTGCCCTCCCGGGTCTCCAGCCTCAGCCGGTCCTTGGGAAAGAGCGGGGTCAGCCGCTCGAATTGACTCCGCTTCATGCACACTTCGGGATCGTCGCCGTTGACCTTCTGAATGCGAAGCAGGGCGTTGTACTTCTCGCTGTCCTTGGGTGGCCTGACCTGCCCGCTCACCTCGTCGCCCCGTTTAAGACGGAAGCGCCTTATCTGTGAGAGGGATACGTATATATCATCCTCGCTAGGCAGATAGCCCCTGGTGCGCAGAAAGCCATAGCCCTCGGGGAGAATATCCAGTATACCGTTGCGGATGAAGAGACCCTCTTCCTCGGCTTTGCGGTTCAGGATATTGTCGATGAGCTCCTGTTTGCGCATTCCGGTTATGCCCGTGAGTCCCATGTCGCGGGCCATTTCCTGCAGGTCGACCAGGAGCTTCGACTCCAGTCCGGACCTGTCTATTATCCTTTCCACTTTTCACCTCCTTTTTCAAATCCTTTATCTATACGATTAAAGATCCTTGATCTTCTGATAGTCTTTCAGAAATCTCTCGACACCTATATCCGTCAAGGGATGTCGAACCATCTTGGTCATAACATCATAGGGGATAGTAGCGATATGGGAACCGGCCCTGGCCGCCTCTATCACGTGTATGGGATGGCGCAGGCTGGCGGTGATGACCTGGGTCGGTATGGAGAAAGCATTGAAGATATCCACGATTTCCTCCACCACCGTCATCCCCCGGTTGCCGATATCGTCCATCCTGCCCACGAAGGGGCTGACGAAGGTGGCCCCCGCCGCCGCGGCCAGCATCGCCTGGTTGGCCGAGAAGACCAGGGTCACGTTGGTCTTGATGCCCTCCCTGCTGAGGAGGCTTACCGCGCTCAAACCCTCCCGGGTCATGGGAATCTTGACGTTTATGTTGGCGGCGATAGTCGCCAGCTCCCTGGCTTCTTCCAACATGCCATGCGTGTCCATGCTAACGGCCTCCGCGCTCACGGGGCCGGATACTATGGAGGTGATCTCCTCCAGGGCTTCCCGCATGCCGCGTCCCTCTCGGGACACCAGGGTAGGATTGGTGGTTATTCCGGACAGCACCCCCCACTCGTTGATTTCCCTGATGTGATCGACGTTCGCCGTGTCCAGAAAAAGCTTCATCGCTTTCCTCCAATCCTTGCCTTCATGTCGGGATTCCCGCCTCTCGCGCGTCTGCTTTATCGCTCTTTGACATGTCGTACGCGGCGTTGATGATATAGTCGACGATCTCGGCTACTATTCTGTCCAGGTCCACGCTGTCGAAAGTCTGCATCCCGGTCATCTTGGCCAAGTGAATAATGTAATCCTGAATCTTCCTTATGTTGTCGAAATATTCCACATACCTCTGGAAGGGCCTGGTTCCCTGCGTCTCCACCTCCCGGATATAGAAATGGCTGCGGTGCAGTTTCTCGTCGGTTACGATTACCACCAGGGGCACGATATAGGCGTCTGGAAACTGCTCCGGGGCTATGAAGCCGGGGACAACGTGGGCACCCTCGATGATGATATGCGTGCCCTCTTTCAGGGCACGGTTGATAATAGCCCGTACCCCCACCAGAACCGAGAGGGTCTGCTCCCTGAAACCCGCCACCACCGGATCCACGTGGGGTGGCAGGGGGTGAATGAGGGCGGAATCCGCGTCGAAGGAAGAGGTGTGTATGGTGGGCATGAGATTTTCAGAAAAAAAAGCGCGCATGACCTCCCGTATGGCATCCGTGGAAACGATGCGCACGATGCTCAAACGGGTGGCCAGCATGGTTGATATGGTAGACTTTCCCACCCCGGTCGATCCGCCCACCAGGATTACCAGAGGCTTATTGAAGCGGCTGAAGGAGAGGTAGCGCCGATAGTTGGCGGCGAAGTGCTTGCCGACCTTTTCCTCCAGGGTATCGACGATGATGCGCCGCAGCTCTTTGGCCTGTATCTCGCCTTTTCCTTTCTCCAGCAACAGCGCCTCGATATCCGCCGCGACCTTATAAGCCAGCCCCGGGGGGATCCCCGAACCCATGATGGCATTGGCGGTAAGTCCTTTCGAGAAGGGTACCCTGTGGTATTCCTCGTCGATGATGGTTATACGCCTTGAGTTATTTACCTCTCTCGGTGACATGATCTCTCCCTGGCCAGATCCCAGGTTTTCTCGAAAAATTCATCCAGTTCAATCCCGCTTCCCGTTGGCACCACCCGGTTATGGAAGTAGGCGACCTCTTTCCCCTGCCGGAATGCGAACCGCGTCACCACGTCCACCGCCGCCGCTTTGAGTTCGCTGAGGATGACCTCCGCCTCATCCGTACGCTCGAGATCCTTTTCCAGGAAACGGCGGTCGGAAAGGCTGTGGCTTACGCCCACCACCTGGCATCCTTCCACTTCCTGCAGGTAATCCTCAAGGATGCCCCCAGCTGCTTCGGGAGCAGTACAAACGAGAAAAACCTTCCTTCCACGGATTGATTTCAGGGGATGAGGCCTTAAGATCGTCTTTACGGTTTCGATCCTGCCATATACCTGGTAAACCCTCTTCTCCAGCTCTTCCAACTTTTCTGGAGAAGCGAACGGTTCCTCAGCCATTGTAATGATAACCCCATCGGAAATCAAGAGCCGGTAGGCTCCGAGAAAACCGAGGGCCTCCTCTACGTCCTGGGCCGCGCTTATGACACACACCCTTACATCGGTCTGGACGGGAGGCAGGCTGGAGCCGCTCCCCTCCATGATCACCACGTCCACCGGCAGATCCTCGGCCATACGGGCCGCCTCGATGCAGTTGGTCACGAAGGGCTCTCCGGCCATACCTCCGCCGCAACGCCGGGAGCCCACCGCGGTGACCCCGGCCACCAGGGCGTCCTCGTAATAATCGGAGGCGGCGTGAAGCCCCCTGTCCGTTTCCGCCAACAGGAAGCGCTCGTCGATTTCTCTCCCCTCCAGGATATGCGGTTGAGGCGGACCACCCCTGCCCATGGCCACTACCGCCGGCCGGTATCTCCCGGCCATGAGAAAGCGGGCCATCTCGGCGGATACGGCCGTCTTGCCACAACGCTTTCCGGTTCCGATAATGGCGCAGGACGGCTTGGTTAAAACTTCTTCGAAGCGCGGAGGCCGGAACTCGAAATCCGAGCCCCGGTATATGGCGCCGGCCGCCAGGGCCTCGCAGGCCAGACCGAGTCTCCGGGTGGGGGAAAGGACCGGAAGGTCGCTCAGATCCACCACCAACTCTGGTTCAAATCGGCCCAGGTAGTAACGGAAATCCCCGAATGGACGGTCGGGAGCTATCAGCTCCCAGCCCTCTCGACGCAGCTCGGAGAGGTCTTTCAACTTCTCTCTGCCACCCACGAAATAGAGGGCCTCCGGACGCCATTCCCGGCTCGCGCTCAACTGTGCGACGGCGTCCAGGACGGTCGCGGGTTGATGTTCTCCATCCACCAGGTACAGGGTTCTGATCTTCTACCTCCGACTCCCCAGGGAATCGAGCTGCCTACGGCGCTCGACTCCCGGCGCGATCACCCCGGGATCCACGGGTCATTGACCACGCCATAACTAAAACATCGCAAAGCTCGAATTCGGATGGCGTTTCTCCTCAGGGATCCCATGCACCGAAGTATGAATCAAGACTATAACACGACCTCGATGTTCGGGCAAACGGTCTTCGGATTGCCGACTCACTCAGATATCGGTGCCGATGATCTCCCTGACGATACCGGACATCTCGCGTTGGGTATCGCTTACACCCACTCCGAACTGGGCGATTATATCCTTTCCGCCGAAGGGATACTTGCGGAATATCCTCACCAGGTCCTCACGGATCTCGATCAAGTTATAGCAGGGCTTGGTGTTCCCGCGCAGGCGAAGCGAGGAAACGGTCCCCGCGTTGACCACGTACATGCTCTCCAGGCGCCATACGTAGGGAACATGCTTATGCCCCGTAAGCACCAAGTCCACGTCGGTATAGAATAATATCTCCAGGATATCACCGGCATCGTAGACGATGTTCCTCTCCCTGCCCGTGCCGGGAACGGGCAGCAGGTGGTGGTGCAGGGCGAAGATCTTGAAGTCATCCTTATCCTGATAGTTATCGATTATCCATCCGTATCTCTCCCTGCCGATCTTGCCGGCGTCCAGATCCGGCTCGCTGGAATCCGCCCCCACCACGCATATACCTTTGTAGCGCATGCATGAAAAACGTGGCCCGAACAGCTCGTCGAAATGGAGATATCCGACATTGCGTGAGTCATGGTTGCCCGGAACCACCACCACGCGCTCGCATTCCAGTTCGTCCAGGTAGGTCTTGGCCGCGAGATATTCCTGGCGAAAACCCTCGTTGGTCAGATCCCCGGTGATAATCACCACGTCTGGCTCGAGCTCGTTGAGCTCCAGTATGGTTCTGTTCATGAGGTTGGATACGAAATGGTAGGAACCGATATGGAAATCGGATATATGGGCCACGGTCAAGGGTGTTTCTTCGATAGGATACAGTCTTGGGGCCATGGGAAAAACAACTCCAAAATCAAGGTGGTACGGCCGGCAGTGAACGGTGAGAATGACTCAGGCTTCGGCAAAAACCAGCTCCTTTCTAATCTAATATATCACATCGGCATAATGTAGAATATGGAATAATAACCTGGCCGGAACGCGGTCCCGGAAACCCTTTTTCCAAGAATAATTATTAACCGTCCCCGGCGAGATTCCTTTGCTTGGCCCCGCCATGCGATTCCATGGATTGACGGTACCGGAGACGGCTCAGGTCCCCGTACCCACCAGCAGGTCCATGAGCTCCCAGGCGGGCATCTCCGGCAGGCTTCCTCCGCGCACGCCGCGCTCGCTGAAGGACGACCCGCCGTCCGGAGTGGCCTCCAGGTAGTAGAGGGCGAAGGGGACGGGGTCAGCTACATGGGTACGCAACTCGACAGGGGTGGGATGATCGGGCAATACCAGGAAGCTGAAATCCTCCCGGAAGCGCGAGAGCTCGTTGAGCAGGGTGGAGACTATATGCCTGTCGAAATCCTCCAGCGCCTGCACCTTGGCCTCCCAATTCCCCTCGTGACCGGCCTCGTCCGGTGCCTCCACGTGCACATAAACCAGGTCCCTGTGGTAAAGACTCTGGAGCGCGTAGAGGGCCTTAGCCTTGTAATCGGTATCGTAATAACCGGTGGCCCCGGGCACGCCTACGACCTCCAGGCCAGCATGTACTCCCAGGCCCTTCAAGAGGTCCACCGCGGTGATGATCGCCCCGGAAAGCCCGTACTTCTCCGGAATGCCGGGCAGGCTAGGTGCCCGGCCCTGCCCCCAGGGCCAGATCATGTTGGCTGGTTTCTCCCCCCGCTCCTTCCTCCTGGAGTTGATGGGGTGGGCCGAGAGAATCTCCGCCGATAGACGCATCAGGGAGACCAGCCTCTCCGACCCGGGTCCCCGGGGCAGGAGTTCCCCCACCTCTCCCCCCACCACGTCATGGGGCGGATGGCAAACGTCCTCGAGGTAGTCGTCGCCATGCAGAACCAGGAGATGACGGTAGCTGACGCCCGGATAGAAGCGGGTTTCATCATCGCCCAGTTCCTCTTGTAGAGAACCCATGAGCTCGGCGGCTTCTCCGGATGAGATATGGCTGGCGCTGAAGTCCAGCAGTCGTCCGTCTCCTTCGGTCACCAGATTGCACCTGAAGGCCACGTCCTTTGGGCTCAGCTCCACTCCCATGCTCACCGCCTCCAGGGGTCCACGCCCTGTGTAGTACAAACGCGGGTCGTATCCCATGATGGAGTAATTGGCCACGTCGCTCCCCGGGGACATGCCTGGGGGGACGGTGATCGCCGTCCCGCATATGCCGTTCTTGGCCAGGAAATCCATATTCGGGATATGGGCCGTATCCAGGGGAGTAAGCCCGCCATGTTTTTCCACCGGCCTATCGGCGGCACCGTCGGGCACCAGTACCAAATACTTCATGCCGTATCCATTCTTAATAACCCAGTTCCTTCAACACGTCCTCCATGCGCGGCAGCACCACCGTAGGCTCCGCCACGCTTCGCACGGCCAGATCCGGGTCCTTGAGACCGTGCCCGGTGAGCACGCATACCACTAGGGAATCCCGCTCCAGCTTACCCTCGCGCATGGACTTGTACAGCCCGGCCACGGAGGCGGCCGAGGCGGGCTCCACGAATATCCCCTCCTTGTGGGCCAGCAGACGGTAGGCCTCAAGGATCTCCTCGTCGGACACCATATCTATACGTCCCTGCGATTCCCGGGCGGCGTCAACCGCCCTGTCCCAGGAGGCCGGATTCCCTATACGTATAGCGGTGGCGATGGTCTCCGGCTCTTCCACTACTCGCCCCAGCACTATGGGAGCCGCGCCCTCCGCCTGCCAACCCATCATCCGGGGAAGGTTATTCGACCTCCCCGCCTCCCGGTACTCCACATAACCCCTCCAGTAGGCGGTGATGTTGCCGGCGTTACCCACCGGTATATAATGATAATCCGGCGCTCTCCCCAACGCATCACAGATCTCGAAAGCCCCCGTCTTCTGACCCTCTATACGGTTGGGATTGAGGGAATTCACCAGTACCACCGGGTATTCCTCGGTTATGCGCCGCACCAGCTTCAAGCAGTGATCGAAGTTGCTCTCCACCGCCAGAACCTTCGCCCCGTGGATCAGGGCCTGGGCCAGCTTTCCCAGGGCGATGGCGTTGCGGGGTATGAGAACCACGCAATCCAGGCCACAGCGCGCGGCGTAGGCGGCGGCGGAGGCACTGGTGTTACCGGTGGAGGCGCACATAACGGCTTTCGCACCCTCCTCCAACGCCTTGCTCACGGCCATGGTCATACCGCGATCCTTGAAGGATCCGGTGGGGTTCAGGCCCTCGTACTTGAGAAACACCCTCAACCCCAATTCGCGGCCGATATTCCCTGCCTCGATGAGAGGGGTGTTTCCCTCGAGCAGGGTGACCACCGGAGTCCCTCCGCCGACGGGGAGGAACTCCCGGTAAGCCTCGATAACGCCCCCCCATGGCCCTGTTTTAAACATCTCCTCACACCTCGGTTTCTCTATCATGACCTTACCCGCGGGCATTCATCTCTCGATCGCGTGTAATAGGAGTATTGGGGAATCCCCTCCGAGCGGGCGGCCTTTACACCCCGCTTCCTTCCCGGCGCGTCTCTGTATCCTCCACCCGGATCACGCTCGCGATACCGTTTACGGCTTCCAGCCGGTTCAGGCCGTCCACTGTGGCACGCAGTCCTTCCTCCCGCACGTCGTGGGTAATGAGCACTATGCGCGCCTCCCTGCCGGTACCGTGTTGGATAACCGACTTGATACTCACGCCGTTATCCCCGAAGACGCCCGCTATGCTGGCCAGCACTCCCGGCCTGTCGGGAACATCGAAGATCATGAAGTAGCGGCACACCACGTCCTTCATGTCCTTGACGGGCTTGTCGGAAAAGCAGGTACAACCCACCAGGCGCCCCCCGGACAGGATGTTGCGGGCGATGCTTATGATGTCTCCCACCACCGCGCTCGCCGCCGGCATGGACCCTGCGCCCTTGCCGTAGAACATGAGCTCGCCCACCGCGTCGCCGCTGACGAAGATGGCGTTGTTTTCGTCCTTTACCGAGGCCAGGGGATGCCCGGCCGGTATCATGGTTGGGTGCACGCGAACACTTATACCGTCCGGCTCGTCCTTGGCCACCGCCAGCAACTTGATGACATAACCCAGGTCTCGAGCGAAGGAGATATCGTCGGAGGTGATACCGGTTATACCCTCGGCATAAACATCCTCCAGGGTCACGCGGGAATTGAAGGCCATGGAGGCCAGGATGGCCAGCTTGGCCGCAGCGTCCCTGCCCTCCACGTCGTTGCCGGGGTCCGCCTCCGCGTAACCCAGGGACTGAGCCTTGGAGATAGCCTGGGAGAAAGAGATACCCTCCTCGGTCATGCGCGTCAGCACGTAATTGGTGGTTCCGTTTACGATACCGAGTATCTGGTCGATCTTGTTACCGGCCAGGCTCTGCTTCAAGGGCAGTAGTATGGGGATCCCGCCGCCCACACTGGCCTCGTAGGCGACATTCACGGCGTTTTTCTCCGCCGCGGATAGAATCTCTCCCCCATGGGTGCTCATGAGCTCCTTGTTGGCGCAGACCACGTGCTTCCCCGCTTCTATAGCTTGAAGGATAAAGGCACGAGCCGACTCGATGCCCCCCATCACCTCCACCAGGATCTCAACCTCCGGATCGTCGAATATCTCCCGGACATCGGTAGTCAGCATCTCGTCCGGCACCTCCACGTGGCGGGGATCGTCGAGATCACCGACCGCGATTCTCTTTATAACGATATCGCAGCCGGTGCGCCTGCCTATGAGCTCGCGGTTATCCCGCAGGATGCGTAGCACGCCCGATCCCACCGTTCCGCAGCCTATCTGACCCAGACAAACCTTCCTCATCTCCTGCGGCATCCATTCCTCCTCTTAAAAGAGCG
Source organism: Actinomycetota bacterium (assembly GCA_034188985.1). Lineage (GTDB taxonomy): Bacteria > Actinomycetota > Geothermincolia > Geothermincolales > RBG-13-55-18 > JAXHVT01. The sequence goes on from JAXHVT010000070.1 coordinate 22,852, forward strand.
CCTGGTTGACAAGATTATTCTAACAGTATTGACCTCCCCATGCAGTCGCCACCAAGCTCTAAATGGGCGGGCCGACGCATGATATAATCCATCTATGAAACAAGATAAGCCGGTACTTCAGGTAGCCCTCGACTTCGTGGACATCGAGCGCGCCGTCAAGGTGGCCGAGGAAGTGGTAGAGGGTGGAGCCGACTGGATAGAGGTGGGAACGCCCCTGATAAAGAGCGAGGGGCTGAACTCCGTCCGGACCATGCGCAAGCGCTTCCCCGACCGCGTCATCGTGGCGGATATGAAGACCATGGACGCCGGGAGGGCGGAGGTGGAGGCCGCGGCTAAGGCCGGCGCCAACATCATCGACGTACTGGGGGCTTCCTCTGATTCCACCATCAAGGAATGTGTGGAGGCTGCCAACAATTACGGCGCCGAGATCGTGGTGGACATGATCGAGGTAAGGGACCCGGTGGAGAGGGCGCGGGCCGCCGAGGCGGCCGGTGCGCATTACATCGCGGTGCACACGGCCATCGACGTGCAGATGCACGGCGGAGACCCTTTCGAGAGGCTGAAGGTGGTGGCCAACTCGGTGGAGATAAATGTCGCCGTAGCCGGAGGCATCAACTCGGAAACCGCGGCCGGGGCGGTGGAGAGCGGCGCGGATATCGTGATCGTGGGGGGAGCCATCATCAAGAGCAAGGACGCCCGCAAAGCGGCGGCGGAGATAAAACAGGCCATGCTCACGGGGGTATCAGTCGGGACCGACCTCTATAAGAGAGTGAACCTCGAGAACGTCCGTGATATCCTGATGCGCGTCTCCACACCCAACGTCTCCGACGCCATGCACCGCTCCGGTGAACTCGAGGGTATACTGCCCGTAAGCTCGGGTATGAAACTGGTGGGACCGGCGGTAACCGTGCGTTCCTATCCGGGTGACTGGGCCAAACCGGTCGAGGCCATAGACGTGGCCAGGGAAGGCGACGTGATCATTATAGACGCCGGAGGCGTGGGACCGGCGCTATGGGGGGAACTGGCTACCCACAGCTGCCTTCAGAAAAAGGTGGCGGGCGTGGTGATAGACGGTGCCATCCGCGATACGGTGGAGATACGCGACATGGGATTCCCCGCCTTCGCCCGCATCATCATGCCCACGGCGGGAGAACCCAAGGGCTTCGGGGAAATAAACGTACCCATAACCGTCGGGGGGCGGCGTGTTTTCCCCGGCGACTGGGTAGTGGGCGACGACGACGGCGTGGTGGTGATACCCCGCGATAAAGTGGTGGAGATGGCCAACCGCTCTATGGACGTTCTGGAGAAGGAAAACCGTATGCGTGGCGAGATAGAGGCGGGCTCGACCCTTTCGCAGGTAGCCTACCTGAAGAAGTGGGAGAAAAAGAGCTGAACCCGGCACAACACGGCCTTCATCCTCGAGTGAACCGCGAACCCGATCGGACCTGGTGAAATATGAGCGAAGAAGCATGTAAAAGCATCGCATCTAGGATAGCCGCGGCGGCCGACGAGGCCGGTGGCGGGCGGCGCATACGGGATGCCGTGATCGGGCTGGGATATACCATGATACGCCTCGAGGACGGCTCCTGCGGCTTGGCCTATACCCTGAGGGAGGGATTGCAGAGAGGCTGCGAGACGTTCGGCGCGGCCGGCACCCTCATCGGAAGAGAGCTGAGGGAATTGCTCCCCTGGATGGAGAGTACCTCCGTCATTTCCTCCGCCCTAGCACTGGCGGCGGCCAATGCCGTGTTGAGCCCCCCTCATGACGCTCACAGCGAGGATCTCCTGCGAATTCTATCCCTCCAGCCCGGGGAAAAGGTAGTAACGGTGGGGAGGTTCAAGCCCATGGAACAGTTGCTGGAAGAGAAGGGCATCCACGTCGAGGTAGTGGAATGGGGAGATCCAATCTATGCGCTAGACGACTGTGACATCGCCCTGATAACCGCCACCACTATCATCAACAACACCCTGGAAGGGCTTCTGCGGCATCCCATCGGCGCCAGGGAAGTGGTACTGCTGGGTCCCAGCACTCCCTATGCTCCCTCCGCCCTTCTCGCCACTCCCGTGACCCTGCTGGCCGGATCCGTTGTAGGCGATCCGGAACGGGCCAGGCGGGTGGTATGCGAGGGAGGTGGCACCCAGACCATGGGCAAGGCCTTGTTGAAGTGGGCGGCGAGAGTGCGCCGCCCGTAGTCCCCACTTTTAAAGCGCCGGCTGCTGCAAGAGCGGGGTTCTCTTGAAAGACCTGTAGACGATCAGCGTTATCCAACGTGAGGGCTTTCCCGGATCCACCAGACCCCTCTTCTCCAGGCCCGGATACACCGACTCCGCCATGAATCGTCCCCCCTCTTCCTGTTTCTCCGCCAGTAAGCGGAGGAGCTGGTGAAAGCGGGGGTCTGCGTGGGCCGCCTTGAAGCACGACAGCACATCCACGAACTTGAGCATGCCGTGGTTGGTGTGGGGAAAGCACAGCTTGTACCAATCGTAGCCGATACCCCACCTCTCCGGACGGTAGGGCTCGTCCCTCCTCTCATAATGCGAGAGGAGAAAACCCACGCCCGCATCGGGATGCCCGGTATACCGGATATAAGGATGTATGGAAAAAGCCTGCAACACGTTGATGGTGGCGAAGGGGCAGCTCTCCGCCTCCCCCAGCAATCCCTCCTCTCCCGGGAGGTTATCGCAATGCCATCCACCGTCCGATCCCTGGGTCAGCAACAGCTGGTGATACGCCCGGTCCAGCCTGGCGTCGCCCATAAAGCCCAGGCAGAAGAGGGCATAAACGGTATTGGCCGACAGGCATGTCAGGGCTCTGCGGTCGCCGGGCGAGAATCTGAAGCTGGCGTCCTCCCGCGACTGCAGCTCGAAGAGCGTGTTCCAGAAATCATCGGGCAATCCGAGATCCGTCCACAAGAGCCCAATGTTGGCCAGCAGCCAGAGTTTCCAGATGGGTTCCTCCGGGTTATAGCAGTCCTCCAAGCTGCGCGAGGTGGGGCCGGTGGCTCGAAGCTCATCCACGATAGAGGCCACGACGGGGTGTTCGAGGGTTTCCCTTTTAGCCCTCCGCACCTCCGCATCATCCAGGCGCCCGTCCAGGATATCGACGAGAGCCCTGTACCGTATCCAGGGCTCTCCCTCCATCAACCAGGGCAGGGGATCGTGTTTCAGGTATCGAGTATAGTCAGACAAGGTATCTCACTCGCGCTTTTCCGGCCGGATTCGGATCCCAAGGTCAGGACAACCCCGACGTCAGCTCTTGCGGCGTCTCCACAGATTCAACCAGTGTCTCTTAGCCTGATCGGCCCCCTCCTCTTCCAGATCCTCTTCAGCGGGCTCCGCCTGGGGGGCGCTCAAACTGTCTTCCGTCAGAATGGCGGCTCCCTGAAGATTCGGAACCTCCCATATCAAGGCGGTCAAAGGTCCCTCGGCACCCTTGCGTTCCGCGATAGCGGAGAGGAAGAGACTGGCCTTGGGGGGATCGGAGGCCCTTCGCAATATCAAGGTTATGTCCCGCGATTTGGTGACACTTGCCACCGCGGGATTGCAGAGCACGAGAATATCGCCCGGCTGCAGGCCGGCATCGGCCTGATGTGCCTTTTTAGGGGAGCCCTTGCCCAGAAGAGGAGCGCCCTCCCCCATATCCTCGAAAAGCGACCAAGCCTCCCCGTCACGAAAGATGAAGAGATCGCCCTCGCCGCATCTGGCCGCATGCAACCTGGAGGCCTCGGCGACGGCCAGGGTCAGGTCCAAGCCCTCGACGCTATCCTCCCATTCATCGTTTATATGCCGGTCTATATGCTGAAAAATGCGCCTCAGCATCAGGCCGAAATCCTCCACCTCGATGCTGGAGCCCTTTTTTGTGAAAAACTCGTACAGCAGGGCTATTGCGTAGCGCCTGATGTCCAGATCCTCATCGGATCGACCCTCCGAGCATACTCCGGCGGCCATGATCAGCTCCTCAACTCCTTCGGTTCCCTTGAACTCCAGGAGGAAGTAGGGCGCGTCTGGAGGAGCATCCCTATCCGCCGTGTTTACTATGCCCTTGCCCGTTCCCGCATTCTCGATAGCCCTTCACCTCGCGTTTTCCCTTTATACATACGATCCCGAGACCGTTCCCGACAGCCTCGCCTTTATCGCCACATACGCTCTCCATGTACCAGGTCCTCGTAATCCTCTCGCTCCCTCACCACCTCGCACCTGCCTCCTTCCACCATCACCTCGGCGGCGCGGCGGCGTGAGTTGTAGTTGGAGGACATGGTGAAAGCGTAAGCACCGGCGCTCATCACCGCCAGAAATTCTCCCGGCTCGGCTGCAGGAAGTCTGCGGTCCCTGGCCAGGAAATCCCCCGACTCGCAAACCGGGCCGACGACATCCACCGTCTCCTCCTCCCTGTCCCGGATCTTCAATGGGATAATCTCGTGAAACGACCCGTACAGGCTGGGCCTCAAGAGATCGTTCATCGCGGCATCGACCACGATGAAATCCTTGTCGCCGCCGCGCTTGCGATAGAGTACCCGGGTCAGGAGCACTCCGGCATTGCCCACGATCATGCGACCTGTTTCGAGGATCACGGTACACCCCGATTCTTTCAGGACCGGCTCCAGGGTCCGGGCGTAATCCCCTGGGTACGGTACTTCCTCCTTACGATAGGGAATTCCGAACCCGCCTCCCATATTTATGTATCTGATATCGAAACCATTTTCTTGAAGGTTTTTTAGTAGTTCACCCAGTCCAGTCAAGCTCTCCCTGAAGGGCTCCACCCTGGTTATCTGGGAGCCTATATGCTGGTGAACCCCAACCACATTGATATTAGGCAGGGATGCGGCATGATCGTAGACGGAAAGCGCATCCTCTATATCTATGCCGAACTTGGCCTCCCTGAGACCGGTGGCGATGTAAGGGTGGGTTTCCGGATCCACATCGGGGTTCACCCTCAACGCCACATCGGCTACCAAGCCCAAATCTCCAGCTACCCGGTCAAGGGCGGTCAGCTCGGTCGGGGACTCCACGTTGAACATGAGTATCCCGGCCTCGAGGGCTGAGGCCATCTCACGCTCCGTCTTGCCTATTCCCGCAAAGACTATCTTGCGCGCGGGTATGCCCGCCTTCCCGGCCCGGTAAAGCTCGCCCTCCGAAACGATATCCGCTCCGGACCCCTCCTCGGCGAGGGTGGAGAGCACGGCGAGGTTGGAATTGGCCTTGATGGAATAGCAGACCATGTGGGGAAGGTTCGAAAAGGCCTGATCCAGACGCTGATAATGCCCCTTTATAGTGCCACGGCTGTACACGTAGGCAGGGGTGCCAATCTCCTCCGCCACAAGCCGGAGTGGTACCTTTTCACAATACAGCTCTCCGTTCGTGTACTCGAATTCATGCATGAGTTTCAGACGTCCTGTTTACTCGCCTATTAAGGTAATCATCAGGCTTCTCGATCTCGGCACCTCGTCGAAATCGATGAAAATCAGCTGTTGCCACCTGCCAAGCTGGGCCTTACCCTCCGCGAAGGGCATGGTGATAGAGGGGCCGAGAAGACCCGCCCGCACATGGGAATGACCGTTGGAATCGATGCCTCTGCGGTTGTGGTGGTAGTCATGATCGACAGGGGCGATGACATCGAAGAGCTCGCGAAAATCCTTGCATACGCCCGGTTCGTGCTCCAGGGTGGTGATCGCGCCCGTTGCCCCCGGGACGAATATATTTATGATTCCGTCACTCAAGCCTGCCTCGCTAAGCATCTCCCCGACCTCATCGGTTATCTCAATAATATCGGCGTTTCCCTCGGTCTCGAAATCGAGTCGCTTATGTATAACGGTCATGGCTTCAATCCTTTCCATATCATTATAGTGTTTGTAGCGACCTACAACTATGCATAATATAACGCCTTAATGGTACGGCGCGAAAACGTGGTTACAAACCACGTGCTAGGGAACGCAGGAGACACAAGTTGCGCCTGTCTTTCTCCAGTGTCATGTGAGGCGTCTCGAGTATCCAGGGGAGGTGGCGCATGGCCGGGTGGTTCACTAGATATTCGAATGCCTCCAAGCCCAGATATCCTTCCCCGATATCCTGGTGCCTGTCCACTCGCGAACCCCTGTCCCCCTTGCTGTCATTGGCGTGTATCAACCTGAGCCGCTCCAATCCCACCTCCCGGTCCAGCTCCTCCAGGGTTTCCTCGATCCCAGGGGGATAGCGCAGCTCGTATCCCGCCGCGAAGGCGTGACAGGTATCGAAACAGAGTCCCAGGAGGTCCTCGCCTTCGAATGCCTCCAATATCTCGCCCAGCTGGGTGAAGGTATGCCCCACGCTCTTACCGGAGCCGGCGGTGGTCTCCAGCAATACGGGAACGCACTCGTGGCAATCCGACAGTACCTTCTCGAGGGCCCGTATCACCCTTCCTATACCGAAATCCTCCCCCATGCCCCCGTGACTGCCCAGGTGAGTCACGACGGCCGACGCACCCAGGGCCTCCGCGGCCTCGACGTTCTTTGTCAGGGCTTCGATGGAACGACCCCATGTACATTCCACCGGAGCCGCCAGGTTTACAAGGTAGGGGGAGTGCACGAACACGGGTGACAGGCCCCGCTCCCCGCAGCCGCTGCGGAACATCGATATATCTCGCGGCGAGATCTCCGAATGTGTCCACGAGCGGGGATTGGACGCGAAGATCTGCATGGTCTCACATCCACGCTCCGCCGCGCGATTCACCGCCTTGACCAGGCCTCCGCTTATCCTCACATGACATCCCAATCTCATGATCCTATTAGACCACAGGCCTATCGCTATGGACCACAGACCCGACGAAGGCACCGGAAAGGCGAATCGATGATGTATAATAAATTGCCGCTACAAGCAGTCATGAGGATCGGATATGAAACCACTAGAGATCACCGCGGGTGTCTTTCAGGTGGGAGGTCCGGATGTGACCTCCCCCGACGATTGCTGTATATATTTTATCGACCTAGGGCGCCCCATATTAATCGACACCGGAAGCGGCAAGAATCCCAAGTCGCTCATCCGCAACCTGCAATCGCTGGATTACCGTCCCAGGAACATAGAACTCGTGGTCCTTACCCACTGCCACATCGACCACATCGGTGGGGCGCCTTACCTGGCCGAGAGGTACTCGCTGCCCCTGGCCATACACGAACTCGACGCACGGGCCGTCGAGGAGGGAGATGAGAGACGTACCGCAGCTTCCTTGTATGGTTCAAGCTTCTCCCCCACCACGGTTAAATACCATTTGCAAGGAGAAGAGGGCACGCTGGACGCTGGCGCATCCCCCCTTCACTGGTTACATACTCCCGGCCACACACCCGGCTCGATATCCCTATGGATAGATACCGGTCTATACCGTGTGCTCTTCGGGCAAGACATCCATGGCCCCTTTTACGCCGCCTTCGGCTCCGACCTGGATGATTGGACTCGCTCCATGCATCGCCTCCTGAACCTCGAGGCGGATATACTATGCGAGGGTCATTTCGGCATCTACCGTCCGGCCTCCGAGGTGCGCATGTACATAGAGGACTACCTGCGCAATTACAACAAGCTATAACCGTCGACACCCTGTTGGGAGTCATAGGGGCGCATTGTTTACTGCTCGCCACACGGGGGTTGTCTCTCGAGTGAAAATCCCTTGATATCAACATGTAGTGAAATTATTGGGTATACAGACACTACATGATGATAAGGCCCTGAAAATCCGCCAAACTTGAAATACGATACCAGATGGAGTAATATATCGGAAAGATATATCGTTTTGATATATCGGCGCGATAGTATTAGAAGACGAGGTTCTGCCTGATTATATTGGCGGCCGGGGAGGATGTAAAGTGCTCGAGTTGGCTATACTGGGAGCTCTCAAGGAGAGGCCGATGCACGGCTACGAGCTCAAGAAACGCCTCACCTACCTGCTCGGTCACCTCTGGAAGATAAGCTTTGGCTCCCTCTATCCCGCCCTGAAGAGGCTTGAATCCAAGGACGCTATCGAGAAAGCCTACACCGTCAAGGAAAAAACGCGTAACCGCTACGTCTACCGTATCACCCAGGAGGGGGAGGATTTCTTTCAGGGGTTGCTCGTGAACACCCAGAAGAGCTCCGATATCACGGATTCCGACAAGTTCAACGTAAGGTTGGCCTTTTTCCAGTACATGGAGCCGGAGATGCGCCTCCGGCTCTTGGAGAAGAGGAGAAACTACCTGGAGGAGAAACTGGGAGAGATGCGCAAGATAGTCAAGCCGCGCTATAAGGATTCGGACAGCTACCGCCAGGGTCTATACCGTCACGGCCAGGAGATGATGCAGAGCGACATCGCCTGGCTGAACGGCATGATAGAACAGGAAAAGGGATTTATCCAGGAGCGAAAGGACGGCAGGGAGCCGCCCGAAAACGAGGAAAAAGGGGGTGAGAACCTGGCAATAGAGAAGAAACCGCTGGACAGCATTACAACGCTGCAGGCATAGATATGCTCGAGACGTAAACAATCCCGTGTGGGAAACGGGATGGATATAGAAGGATAACGGGAGGTTGGACATGAACGAGGTGAGAGCGGCTATAGTAGGCGTCGGTAACTGCGCCTCCTCCCTTGTGCAGGGCATGGAGTACTACAAGGCCGCCGAGGAGGGAGATCATATACCGGGGCTTATGCACGTCTGCATAGGCCCCTATCATGTCAAAGACATCAGAATAGCCTGTGCTTTCGACGTGGATAAGGACAAGGTAGGCAAGGATATATCCGAGGCCATAGTGAGCGGCTGCAACAACACCATCAGGATATGCGATGTACCCTATATGGGCTGCAAGGTGTACCGTGGTCGTACCCATGACGGACTGGGTAAATACTATAACGAGGTTATCGAGGAGGATCCCTCGCAGCCGGTGAACATAGCGGAGATCCTGGCCCGCAACAGGGTGGACGTACTCATTAATTACCTTCCCGTGGGCAGCGAAAAAGCCACTCATTTCTACGTCGAAGAAGCCTTGAAGGCAGGCTGTGGCATCGTCAACTGCATCCCCGTTTTCGTGGCCAAAGAGGAGATCTGGCAGGGTAAGTTCCGCAAGTACGGCCTACCCATAATCGGAGACGACATCAAGTCGCAGGTAGGAGCGACCATACTCCATCGTGTACTGGCCAAGCTATTCAACGACCGCGGCGTGGTTCTCGATCGCACCTCCCAGTTGAACGTCGGCGGTAACATGGACTTCATGAACATGCTCGAGCGCGAGCGCCTGGAATCAAAGAGGATATCCAAGACCGACGCCGTGATATCCCAGCTCCGTCATAATATCGACAAGGACGACGTACATATAGGACCCAGCGATTACGTGGCCTGGCTCGACGATCGCAAATGGGCTTATATAAGGCTCGAGGGCAGGGAATTCGGAGACGTACCCCTGTCCATAGAGTTCAAACTCGAGGTTTGGGACTCCCCCAACTCCGCCGGTATCGTGATAGACGCCGTTCGCTGCTGCAAGCTGGCCATGGACCGCGGTATGTCGGGCGCCCTTCTGGGACCCTCGGCATATTTCATGAAATCTCCACCCGTTCAGTATTCGGATGATATCGCCAGACAGATGGTGGAGGACTTCATCGAGGCCAGGCATGAAGGCATGCTGACCACCGCGGAATTCGGCAACGGCAAAGACCTGGAGAGCTCGGAGAAACTGCTCCAGAATCCTCCCCCCCTCAAAGGGGATTGACGTTTTCGCATGAAGGGCGCGGGTTGATTTTCTCACGGCCTGTGATATATTCAACGGGAACATAATGTCGGGTTTGAATTGTTCGAATTATTGGGGGGAAGATTCGGTGAACTATGCAACATCCTTCACGGAGGAAAGCGACCATCCCATCCAGGTCAAATGTTACTCCGGCTTCAAGGCAAATGAGCGACCTTCGAGTTTCACCTTTGGGGACCGCGAAGTCGTGGTAATGGATATCGAGGGGAGCTGGTTCGAGGAGGACGAATTCAGCCGCGAAAGAAGGGCCTGTTTTCGTATCCGCGCGGATGACGGCGATCTATACCTGCTAACCTGTGGCGAGAACAGGGAAGACTGGCTGCTGCGGCGTATATGGCGGCTTAGCTGACCTCAGCCCTTTTCCTGATCCTTTTTTCTCTCCCGAATCAGGTAGGTGGCCATAGCCTTGGCCAGAAGCCTGCCCTCTCCGTCATAAACCAGGGATTCTCCCACAGCCACCGATCTTCCCCTCTGCACGATCTCAGCCTGCGCAACGATATCCCCATCCCTGGCCGGGGCCAGGAAATTGATCTTCATCTCTACCGTGAACATATCCTGACTGGCCGGATCCACGAGGGTGGCCAGGGCGGCCGCGGCGGCGGCGGCGGCTATGGAGGCCAGCGCCCCTCCGTGTACGACCCCTCCCGAGTTGAACAGCCTGGAGGAAACGGGCATCCTGAAACGCGAGGTCCCCTCGCCCAGTTCCTCTAACTTCATCCCCAGATAACCATAGTAAATCGAGGGATCCGAGCGCTGCCTCGTTATCTCCCGAAACAGGATATCTTTTTCGCCGCGTTCAGTCATAACTATATCAGTGCGATTCCTTGAACCATTCGACTACCCTGGCCAGTCCCTCTTCCAGGCCGGTCTGCGGCTCCCAACCCAGTATCCTCAGAGCCTTCTCCAGGTTCGGGCGGCGCCTTTGGGGATCATCCTCGGGAAGAGACTGAAAAACCGTCTCGGAGTAGGAACCGGTTATTTCCTTGACCTTTTCGGCCAACTCCAAAATGGTCATCTCCTGGTCATTACCCAGGTTAATAACCTCTCCAACGGCCTCCGGAACCGTTAGAGCTCGGTAGAGACCCTCCACCAGATCAGCCACGTAGCAGAAACTGCGGGTCTGCGTTCCATCGCCGTAAACCGTGAGGGGTTGGTCGTTCAAAGCCTGTAGTATGAAATTCGGCACCACCCTGCCGTCCTCCCTGCGCATGCGGGGACCGAAGGTATTGAATATGCGTACTATGACCGTTTCCAGCTCGTAAATCCGCCGGTAAGAGGAGGTCAGGGCCTCGGCGAAACGCTTGGATTCGTCGTAACAGCTGCGCGGGCCTATAGGATTTACGTTGCCGTGGTAGCCCTCGTTCTGGGGGCTTTCCAGGGGATCGCCGTAGACCTCAGATGTTGATGCAAGGAGAAAGCGAGCCTCGTTCTTGCGAGCCACCTCCAATGCCTGGTAAGTACCCAGGGAGTTTACCATCATGGTTTCAACCGCCAGGCGGTGATAATCGACGGGGCTCGCGGGGCTTGCCAGGTGAGCTACGACATCCACACCCACGTTGATGGGCGCGGCCGCGTCCGCCAGAACGAAGTCGAGGGAAGGATTGTCCCTGATATCGGTGATATTGCGGAGATCCCCCGTGCATAGGTTGTCCAGACAGATAACCTGATGGCCCTCATTCAAGAGGTGTTCGCTGAGATGCGAGCCGATGAATCCGGCTCCTCCCGTCACCAGAATCCTCAATCTCCGCCACCTCCTTCATCGGTTGGGTCAAGGGACAATCCATTATACCAATACCGAGGACCGCGGGTACTAATGCCAGGCGCCCGTTTTCCTGCAAATCGTGTAGTCCGCTGCCGGGGATAGAGACCGCCGCTACAACGCGGGTCGTTCCTCTACAACCATGAAACGCACGCCTTCTCGCAGTAGCCAGGTCAATACCAAACGGCGGTCAAGGATCGCCTCCGGCGTGTATACACCGGGCGGCCAGCCCACCGTTTTCCTGTGGTATATCGCCGCCGCCATAACCAGGCCAGAGATGAGATAATAATCACCCACCAGACCGCGGATCACCTTCGCCTCCCCTCCGTCTCTGACGCCCTTCACCGTAACCTGTATGGAGGAAAGAGAGCCACCCTCCCCACGTCTCGCAATGGCCGTGGCTACGCTCCTCGCTGCCGTACACCATAACTCCGTCCCTCCCCCTTCACGCAACCAGGCCAGGGACTGCAGGGCCAGTGTCTTACCCCTGGTTCCCACGCCACCTTTTACCCAGACGTCCAGCACCCCACCCGCGCTGAGGGGGAGGGTGAGTGCCTCGGGGTGTCCCACGAAACCTACCGCCTGCCAGCCCACCGGGGGTGGGAATTCCACAAACTCCTCCCAGCTGCACGCACGCGCCCTTCCGTCCTTGCCCCCCTTGAAAACGGGTACTTTTCCACCAAAAGCCTCGAGCAGATGTTCCATGGTAGCCGGACCCAAGCCTTTACCCATGCTCAGGAACCAGGCCACCTCTACCGCGTCCATCCTGTCCAGGCGGGATCCGGCCTGAAGTGCCAGCAAGTTGGAGACACCGGGGGATAGGCCGGCACCGCACAGCACGCTGACCCCCCTGGACCGCGCGTCGTCCTGCAATGATAAAGCGTCCTCCACCCCCTGGGGATCATCGCAGAGAGATATATAGTCGCATCCCGCAGCTATCGCCGCTTCCACGATGTCGCCCTCGTAGAGATGACATGGGCCCAGACACCCTAAAACCAGGTCAGCCTCGAGCATTCTCTCACGTAGATTCCTGCCGCTCTCGGCCTCCAGAAAACGAGGGCTTACCTCCAGATTCCCCAGGTCTCCGACCAACCTTCCCAGCGATTCGGCATCGCGGTCGGCAAGGTACAGCTTCTCCACCCCACCCATGTCCAGCAGGGATCTTATTGCGGCTCTCCCCGCTCTTCCCGCCGCTCCCAATACCAGGATTCTCATCTCAACAACCTAGATAAGGTCATCTTCCTCGGCAGCTCTCCATACGATGGAGGACGGCAATCCAAGGGGCTCATTCTTAATACCCCTCCATGCCAGCATGGCGACAAGCGCCGCAAGGCTGAGCAAGGCCGTATAGGCAGCTAAACGCGTTTTCGCTTTCGACATGACTCAATTATAGAGGTAACCGGTTCACGCCTGAACCCCGAAGCGCATTTTACCTTCCCTCCAATACACAACCACTTCATATGTTCCACGCCCACCTGGATAACTATGGTGTCAGCGGAGACTTTGCCGCTGACCTTGGTTTCTGCTTTCCACGGCAGGCCGAGCGCAAATCGGAGCTGGACACCAAGGCCCAGGGATTTGGAGGAACAGGGCTTGCTCAATACATAAGCCCTATATTTGCAAACACCACCTGGAGGACTATGGCGTCAGCGCAGTCTGATGCGTAGCACAGGTATCTTCATTTATCGGCGGTTGCGTACGCGTAGGCGAGCTGGACACCAATCCTCCAGGAGATCCAGCAAACATGTTCGAGCAAGATATTCCGGAGAGGTACGCAAAGGCCGAGGTATTTATTTAGACTACGTGCACGCAAGCCGGGGGGGTCGCGGGGGCGGCAGCCCCGCGAGAAAATTATTTCTTCTTTTATTTATTTTTTTTCTGTTCCTCTTCTATCAGGACACGCCGCAGCACCTTACCCACCATGGTCTTGGGAAGCTCCTCCCGGAACTCCACCAGCTTGGGCACCTTGTACTTGGACATCCTCTCGACGCAGAAGGCGATGATGTCCTCCTCGGTGACCGTCTCCCCCTCCTTGAGCACGATGTAGGCCTTGACCGTCTCGCCCCGCTTGGGGTCGGGGACCCCGGCCACGGCCACGTCGGCCACCTTGGGGTGCTCGAAGAGGACCTCCTCCACGTCGCGGGGGTAGATGTTGTAGCCGGAGGCGATGATCATGTCCTTTTTGCGGTCCACGATATAGAAGAACCCCTCCTCGTCGGCGTGGGCGATGTCCCCGGTATACAGCCAGCCCTCGTCGTCTAAGACCATCTCCGTCTCGGAGGGCATGTTCCAGTATCCCCGCATGACCTGGGGGCCCTTGACGGCCAGCTCGCCGATCTCCCCCAGGGGAAGCTCCCGGGTGCGGTCCTCGATGTCCACGATCTTGGACTCGGTGTTGGGGACGGGCATGCCTATGCTGCCGGACTTGCGTATCCCTTCTATAGGGTTGGCGTGGGTCACCGGACTGGCCTCCGATAGCCCGTAGCCCTCCACCAGCTTGCCCCCGGTGAGGCTCTCGAACTCCTCCTGCACCTCCACCGGCAGGGGGGCGGCGCCGGAGAGGCAGGCGCGGATGGAGCTTATGTCCATCTTGCCGCTCTTGACATCGGGGCTGTTGATGAGGTTGATGTACATGGCCGGCACCCCCGGGAAGAGGGTGGGGCGGTGCTTTCCGATGGCCTTGAGGACCATCCCCAGGTCCCTGGGGTTGGGGATGAGGTCCAGGGTGCAGCCGGTGAGCACCCCCAGGTTCATGTCCACGGTCATGCCGTAGGAGTGGAAGAAGGGCAGAGTACACAGCACCGTCTCGGCCCCCTCGCGCAGGTCGGGGAACCAGGCCTGGCACTGGATGGCGTTGGCCACCAGGTTGTGATGGGTGAGCATGGTGCCCTTGGAAACCCCGGTGGTGCCCCCGGTGTACTGGAAAACGGCCAGGTCGGAGGCGGGGTCTATTTCCACAGATGGCCGCGCCTCAGAGGCGCGGGAGAGAAGGTCGGAGAGCTCGTACATGCCGGCCAGCCCATAGCGGGAGGCGTCCATGTCCACCTCCACGTGCTCTCCTTCGCGCTTGGCCTTCACCGGCTCCAGTAGATTTAAGGGGAACTTGAGGAAATCCTTTACATGGGTGACGATGAGGTGCTCGGGTTTGGACTTCTCAAAGGCCTTCTTAACCTGGGGCCAGAAGCGGTCCAGGATAAGCATGACCTTGGATTCCGAGTCGCGCAGCTGATGCTCGATCTCGCGGGGGGAGTACATGGGGTTGAACATCACCACCACCGCCCCCAGCTTGAGGGTCCCGTAGTAGGCCAGGACCATCTGGGGGGTGTTGGGAAGCTGCAGGGCCACCCGGTCTCCCTTGCCGACCCCCAGCCCCTTCAAGACATTGGCGAAACGGTTGGCCAGCTCGTCCAGCTCGCGGTAGCCGATCCTTCTGTTTATGAAGATGATCGCCTTTCTATCCGGGAATCTCCCGGCGGTCCGCTCCAGCATCCGGCCCACGCTGATGTCGGGGATCTCCACCTCCCCGGCCACTCCCTCGGGATAGTTTTCCAGCCAGATCTTCTCCATCGGTTACCCCTCCTTAGTCATTGGTTCAAATCGAGTATCGATCTAAGCGATCGCACATGATTACGTGAAATCCTGACAGACGGAAGACAGCGGTCGAATCCACATGCAAAGCTCGAATGGAGCCGCGAACAAGAAACCCTTAATGAATCCAAACTTTTTCTATGCTCGCCAGCCACTATAACCTACTTGCTCAGGAGATCCTCCTCTACCTCCAGGCCGAGCTGCTTTACCGCCAGCGAGAAATCATGGGGGCTGGTCGACGCGGAGACGGCGATCCGGTAGTTGACCAATCCATAGCGATAAAGATCGACCAGCGACTGGTCGAAGGTCTGCATGCCGTAGAACTCACCCTCGGAGATAATCTCCCTCATAACCGTGGTCGGCTCCTCGTTGATCAGAGACTCCGCCATTCTCCCGGTCATAACCAGTACCTCGACTGCCGGAACCCTGCCACTATGATCCTTGAGGGGCAGTAACCTCTGCGAAACCACTCCCCTCAGCACGCTGGCCAGGGTCAGTCTTATCTGCTTCTGCTGCTGCGGCGGGAAGAAATCTATGATTCGGTTCACCGTTTCCGTGGTGTCTATGGTATGGAACGAACTCAGAACTAGGTGTCCCGTCATGGCCACGTTCATGGCCGCGGTAACCGTCTCCGGATCACGCATCTCTCCGATCAGGATCACATCTGGATCCTGCCGGGTTATATACTTAAGCGCGTCAGGATAGCCTTCCGTGTCGGTACCTATCTCCCTCTGGTGAACTATGCTCTTCTTATCGACATGTAAAACCTCGATGGGGTCCTCGATGGTTATCACGTTTACCTGGTCGTTGGTGTTTATGTGATCGATTATAGCCGCCAGGGTGGTGGTCTTTCCCGAACCGGCCGGGCCGGTTACCAGGATCAGGCCACGGCGCTCCTCGGCGAGGCGTCGCAGAACCGGGGGCAGCCCCAGCTCCTCGAAGGAGGGAACGGTGGTGGTCAGCACCCTCCTGATGGCTATGCCAACCGTACCTCTCTGCTTGAATATGTTTGCCCTGAAACGTCCCAGGCCCGCTATGCTGTAGGCGAAGTCAACCTCGTTGATATCCGTGAATCTCTTGGCCTGCTTCTCGTTCATCAGGGCATAGGCCGCCTCCACGGTATCGGTGGGGGAAAGGCGGGGGAAATCGGGTTTGATCAACTGTCCGTCGACTCGGAAATACGGAGGCCCGCCCGCCTTGATGTGCAGATCGGAGGCCTGCTTTTCTACCATATACTGGAGAAGGCTTTGAACATCCATGATCCACCCTTAAGCTGTTTCCAATCACCCTTGCACGATATTCCGCAACTATAAATATACCATAAGGCCCCGCATCCATGAGGGCGGATTCGTCTACAATGACCAGTAAGAAGACATCGACTCCCTGGTGGCCTCGACTACATCCATCGCCCTCTGTAAGGAGAGAGTCTGCGCAGAAGGCTCTCCCTCCTCCCTGACGCGAATATCCTCACCGGCCAGTACGGATATTACGTTTACCATGGAGGCCGAGATGCCGGCCAGATTATATCCTCCCTCCAGGGAGGCCATGATCCTTCCCTGACAGCATCGGTCGGCCAGGTCTTTCAGGCGGGTGGTCATCTCGGTGTAGGAATTGGAGCTGAGCATCATCGAACACAGGGGATCGCTGAAATGCCCATCGAAACCCGCGGATATGAGTACAAGTTCCGGCTCGTACTGCCGGGCGATGGGAAGTATTACCCGATCGAAAGCGGCAAGGTAAACCTCCTCGCTACTGCTCGCGGGCAGGGGAAAGTTCACCGTGTATCCCTCACCCTCTCCCTCGCCTATTTCCCTGTAGCTGCCACTGCCGGGGTAATGAGGATACTGGTGCAGGGAGGCATAGAGTACCTTGTTATCATCATAGAAGATATCCTGCAGACCGTTGCCGTGATGGGCGTCCCAGTCCAGGATAAAAACCCTTCTCACGCCCCACTTCTCCATGGCGAAACGCGAGGCGATGGCGTTGTTGTTGAAAAGGCAGAATCCCATGCCTCGTCCGGGTGTCGCGTGATGCCCGGGAGGACGGGCCAGGCAGAAGGCGTTTTCTATCTCACCGGAGAAGATACGCTCCAATCCCTCCAGGTTGGCTCCGGCCGACCTCAAGGCGACGGCGAAGGATCTGTGGCTCACCGGCGTATCGGCATCGAGATAACCGCTTCCCGACTCGGCCATTTTCCTTACCTTCTCGATATAGCCGGCGGGATGAACCAGCTCTATCTCCTCCAGGGTGGCGTCCCTGGGGGAATCCACGGCCACCTTGTCCGAGAGGCCGGTCTTCTCCAGCAACTCCATGGTGGCCTCCAGCCTTTCGGCCCTCTCGGGATGCCCGAATCCGGTATCATGCTCCAGATAGAGTGGATCATAGAAGATCACGGTTTTTCCCATTTTCCCACCCCCGAAAAACCAGGCGGCCCTAGAAAGAACCGCTTTCGAAGCGTCGATCACGCAATAGGTTGGATCCTAGAGTATGCGGCAGGCTCCGCAAAAATCCCTGCGTCTGCCAAGGTCCGCGATGCGAACCACATCTCCGGTATGAGGCGCGTGGATATACTGCCCGTCTCCTATATACATTCCCACGTGCCCGTAGCCGTGGAAGAACACCAGGTCGCCCGGCTGCAGTTCGGCGTAGGAGACGGAGACCCCGCAGCGAGCTTGCATGTATGAGCTGTGGGGAAGGCTTATTCCCACCTGTGCGTAACAGTACATGACCAGGCCCGAGCAATCGAAAACATTCGGTCCGGAACCCGCGTACTGATAGGGTTTACCCAATTGCTGGTAGGCCACCTGCACCGCCGCCGGAGCATAAGGTGGAGCCGGAGGGGTGGGGACAGTGGGGAGGGGAGTAATGGGCCGCGTGGTGGTAGAGGGCGCCTGGTTGGCCTCCTCCTGGGCGATAAGTGTGTTGACCTCCGCCTCGACTCCAGCCATAACCTCTTTCCTCCGCTGAAGTTCGCCCTCGATCTGGGATTTCTGCCCGTCGAGATCGGATAACGTGGCATCGAGTTCGGCCTTCTGCGCCGCCAGCTCGCCCCTGGCTACCTCGACTCCGCTCCTGGCCTCGATAACCGATGCGATTATGGAGACATCGTTTCCGCTGATGCGCTTGGCGCGGTCCACGTTGAGAAAAAGGTCGTCCACCGTCTTGCACTCGGTTATCACCTCGATCATGTCCGTGTTGCCGGCCTTGTAGAGCTCACGGATCCTTTCGCCGAGTATATCCTTCCTCTCCTGGAGCTCGGAGTTGAGCTCCGCTATCTCCTGCTCCTTCAGGGCTATCGATTCCCTTATCTGATCAGCCCTGACGCTGGTGAGGTTGAGCTGTTCCGTAACCGCTTCCAGCTGAGTGTCTATCCTCTGTACCTCGCTCTTTATGCTGTCCAGCTCATCCTTCTTATCCTGCATGGGGTCGGCGGTCGCCGCGCCGCAGGTTATCAGCATCAGAACCGTGATGAGCAGCAGGCTCAGGAATACCGTAGCCGTTCTCCGGGCCATCATCGCCTCCATTTTGTATTTCCGGCTCCTCCGCGTGGAGCGCTTTGCACATCTATGGTTTCATAAAATAATTCAGTGTAAATGATAACATACCCTTCCCCGCTATCGAAAACCTGGATCACACGAATCTCGCCTTTATCGACGAACGCCTCGCATCTTACGACCCTGGGGGAACCGCATTTGTTCCTCCGGCCGTCAATCGGACGTGAAAACCAGTGTAGCCTCGTTTCCCTCCCGGTTGAAGGCAAGCTCATCGGCATAATGTCGTACGATGGTCAATCCACGCCCCCGCTCCGACAGTATCGTCTCTCCCTCGTCGTATTTCCGTTCCGCTCCCCCCACGTCGAAACCCTCGCCCTCGTCCCTCACCCGGATGACGGCTCTTCTGGGCTCCGCTTTGACGGTTATATACACTTTCTTGGAAAGATCGCAGCGATTGCCATGCTCCATGGCATTATGCAGCAATTCCTCCAGGCAGAGGCGGAGCGTTACCGGGTCTTTGAGGCCCTCGAACCCCCGCAGCGTCTCCAACACGCTGTTGATGACGTAGCGGATCTGGCGTACGTCGGTGCCCACGGTCATGGTCAAGTCGTAGAGATCCTCCAGCTCCAGCACCATAACGGCTATATCATCGGGCTGGGGTGCGTCGCCGGTGAAGAGCATTATCTCGTCGGCCACGGCGTCCAGGAACGATTCAATATCCTCGTCGGCGTGAGCCCCGACCAGCTCCACCAGTCTCTTTCTGCCCAGTATCTCCCCCCTGGCGTTCAAGGCCCCGGTCAGACCATCGGTGTACATGAGTATCTTGTCTCCCCTCTCGAGGCTGATGGTCCTCTCCTGGTACTGGCCATTCTCCATGAGGCCCACTGGAAACCCCTCTCCCTCGAGGTAATCCAGGTTTCCGCTATTCGCCCTCAACAGCAGGGGCGGTTCGTGTCCCGCTTTTGTATAGGTAAGGGTGTTGTCGTTGTTATCGTAAAATGCATAGAAAAGGGTTGCGAAACCATATTGCGATTCGGAGAACAGCCGCCTGAAAGCCGCATTCACCTTGTCGAGAATGGTACGTGGAGAGACGTGATGCCTCCCCACCTCATAGAGTATGGTGGTAAGAACGGACATAATCAGGGCCGCCGGCATCCCCTTGTTGGCCACGTCTCCTATCATAACCCCGAACTTGTTGGGACAGAACTCGGAACGTAGCTGCTGACATTGATCCTGAACCTCCGGTGTACAGTAGAAGCAGAAGCGCGACTCGCGAGCCAGCGGGATAATGCTGAAGAAATCACCCCCCACGGCGGAAGCGGGCATCAACCTGGATACCATGCGTATCGAGGCGCAGGGTACATGGGTGGAGATAATCGAGCGCTGGATACGGCTGGCCATCAGCATCTCCTTGTCCACATACTCCTGCTCCCGCTTCAAGACCTGGTAGAGACGTGCGTTATCGATGGCTACCGCCGCCATGTCCGCAAAGGGCAGCAGGTGCTCCAGGTCCATGTAATCGAAACGGCGATGCCGGTCAGTGGTGGATACGTTCAGCACGCCTATCGCCTTTCCATCCACCTTCAGGGGCACGGCAAGGGCGCTCTTTATTTTGGGATTAACGCCCTGGAAGCGCCGATCGGATACTACGTCCTGGAGGACCAGGGGCTCACCGTGTTCGGCCACCCATCCGGCTATCCCCTCCCCCAGGGGTACCCTGAACTCCTGGGATTCCTTGAGGCCGCGGGATGCCCGCACCACCAGCTCGGCCTGTGTGTCGTCCAGGAGCATGATGCTCCCCCTCTCGGCCTGAAGCAAATCCATCGCCTGTTCTATCACTCGATCCAGGCGGGTCTCCAGGTCCAGGGAGGCGGCGAGCACCTGCCCCATGCGGTACAGCTCACCATTCGCCGTGACGCTCTCGGTCGTGTAGCCCTTACTCCTGTTCGCCTCTTCTATCATCTCACCGCCCTCCTGCACCTCCCCGCGGCCCGCGGGCCTCATTCTCGAAGACAGCGGCCGCCCGCGAGTACGGTGATCCCCGAGGCATACCCGAACAAACCACCGGATTTCCCGGTCAGGATAACCGTTCTACTTATTATGAGAAGCTTTGTATGGCCTCCTCTTCTTCCTCGAAGATATCGATTATCTTCGTGAACCTGACCACGTCCAGGAGCTCCCTGATCGCATCGCCCGCCTTCAATATCTTTAGCGCTCCCTTGCTTTGGCTGGACTTTTTAAAGGCGTCGGCGATAATGCTCAGACCCGCGGTATTGATGTAGGAAAGACCTTCGATATCCAGGATAATATTGTAGCATCCCTCTTTGAAAACCCGGTCGATGGTCTCACCGAAATCATCAACGGTCTCGGAATCGACTACCCCAGAAACCCTCACCACGGCTATCTCGTCCATGTCTCCGATCTTGCTCACCGTGATCTCCATATACCTCCCTCCTCTCTGGAAGCGCACAATACCCTAGGGGCCTTTGATAATGAAGGTATCGGCATTACCAGCTGGTTGTTTGATAGTCCATATCGGCGTCTCCTTTCATCGATCGCAGACAAACGGGTGTCAGGCGATACCGCTGGAGCGAAAACGCTCCATGCCGCCTGTGAAGGCAACACGGCCCCGTAGAATTCAATCCCCACATGTTGGGTTGATTGCGACCTTATCTTACTATATATTGTATTAAAGACCAAAAGGAAGGCGCTATGAAGCAGGGATTTATCCTCTATCCTTTCTCCGCCATCGTGGGCCAGGAGAAAATGAAGCGTGCCCTGCTCGTAAACGCGGTGGATCTCCATATAGGAGGCCTGCTGATCAGGGGTGAGCGGGGCACGTGCAAGTCGACCGCTGCGCGAGCACTTGCGGACCTGCTTCCGGATATCGAGATCGTCGCCGACTGCCCTTTTTCATGCGATCCCGCCTGCGAGGACGAGATGTGCCAAGCCTGCCGCTCACGATGGGAGAGCCGGGAGCCCCTGCCGCTAACGACCAGGCCAATGCGCTTTACGACGCTGCCGCTCAACGCCAGCGAGGACCGTGTCGTAGGCACGCTGGACATGGAGAAGGCGGTGAAGGAGGGCGTGAAGGACTTCGAGCCGGGAATACTGGCTGACGCCAATAGATCCATACTGTACGTAGACGAGGTCAACCTCCTGGACGATCACATCGTCGACCTGCTGCTGGACGCCGCCGCCATGGGTGTAAACATGGTGGAGAGAGAGGGGGTTTCCTATTCGCATCCCTCATCCTTCATCATGGTGGGGACCATGAATCCCGAGGAGGGGGAGTTGAGACCTCAACTCGAGGACCGCTTTGGTCTCTGCGTGGAAGTCGCCGGCGAGAAAAAAACGGCGGCCCGCATGGAGGTGGTCAGGCGCCGCCATCGCTTTACCGCCGATCCACGGCTTTTTCGCTCCGAATTCCAGGCAAGCCAGGACGAGCTTAGGCAAAAGGTTCTGGAGGCCCGGGAAGCCCTTCCCCGCATCGAACTGTCCGACGAGATGCTGAAGCTGGTATCGCACATAGCGGTGGAACTGGGGGTATGCGGGCATCGTGCGGATATAGCCACCTGTCAGGCAGCCCGGGCGCTCGCCGCCCTTGAGGGCTCGACACTGGTAGAGGAAAAGCATATAAGAGAGGCCGCCGAGATGGCCCTGCTGCACAGACTCAGGAAAACACCCTTCGACGATCAAATCAAGGATCTGGAGAGTCTGGACAGGATAATAGAGAGAAAGGGCAAGTTGATCGATCTCCCCCTCCAGGACAATTCCCTCCCGGAGGCTCGCGAAGAGGAAGGGGCATCCGATTCCGTTAAGAGCCGGGAGGCGATGCCCGTATCGTCAAGGCAGGAACGCGCTGAGGCGGCCGCCGAAGAACTAGAGGTCCCGGTCCTGGAGGGCACGGCCGTCAAGGCCTCTCACAGAATGACCGGTAAGAGAAGCGGCTCCATCACCAATACCAACACCGGTAAGCACGTGGGATCCCGGCTTCCAAGACCGGACGAAGGGGTGGATATGGGCAATCTGGCCCTGGACGCTACCCTGAGGGCCGCCGCCGGAAGAACGGCGGGATCGGAAGAGTCTTTCAACATCCGCAAAGAGGATCTCAGAACCAAGATCCGGCGGCGCAAGGTCGGTAACCTGATCCTTTTCGTCCTCGATGCCAGCGCATCAATGGGGTGTCAGGACCGCATGGAATCCACCAAGCAGGTGGTAAATCAACTGCTCGTTGAGGCCTACCAGAAACGAGACAGGGTGGGATTGATAACCTTCCGCGATGATGGCGCCCAGCTGGCTCTCTCTCCCACCTCCAGCGTACAACTGGCGAAACTGCGTATTAGGGATCTGGCGACGGGCGGCGCCACCCCTCTAAACCACGGCCTGGCCCTGGCGTACCAGGTGGTAAAAATGGAGCTACGAAGGGATCCGGATATCGCCCTCCTCCTGGTGCTCATAACCGACGGCCACGGCAACGTGGGCTACGCCTCGCAAAACCCACTGCGCGAGAGCCTGGAAATAGCCGAAAAAATGCGCGGCGAGCGTTTGAACTGCCTGGTATTCGATACCTCGAGTGAAAGAACCCTCATAGGAATGGGGCGTGCCGTTAAGCCTCAGGCCCGCCGCATAGCGGAGGCCATGGGCGCTGAGTACCATCATCTATCATCTTTCAAGCCTCAGGAGATCCTGCGGAGACTGGAGAAGAAGCTCACCTGAGAATAGCTTTCTTCCGCCTGGCATGGACCGCACAATTCCGTTTTATATATATAGATTCCTGCCGATAAAGAGGAATGGGAGATTAGAGGTATTCAATGGATGATAGGGAATGGTCTACAAGCAGTCCCACGCGCAAGGGGCGCAGCAGGGCCCAGGCCTTGATAGTTCCCCTCGTGCTGGCACTCATGGCTATTTTTATCGCAGCCGTGATTGTCATCTCGTCCCTCCTTTCGTCTCCCGTGAACGCCGTGATAGGCGGCGCCCTCGGTTTCTGCGTGCTTATCCTGGCGGCCTTTCTCACCCTGGAATGGAAACGCTACCGCGACCAGAACAAGGGATATATAGATGAGATAACCGACCTGAACCTGAGATTCGGTATACTTGCCGACGCGGTAAGCGCGGTCAGCTCAACCCTGGACCTAGAGGAGCTCGTGGAGAACATCCTGGGGGTGATGCTGACTCTGACCAACTCCCGTATCGGGGTGGTGCTTATCCCCGACGAGAGCGGTAAACTCCTGCAGGTGCTCTCCCATCGGGGCTTCCAGGAGAAGGCCGTGCGCGGCCTCAAGATCCCGGTGGGAAAAGGTGCCGTGGGCAAGGCATTCTTCACCGGACAGACGGTGATACGCAAGAACCTGGCCGAGGATCCCAGGGCCAAGGATACCTATATAGAGGGGAGAAGCCCCCGTTCCCAGATAATCATGCCCCTGAAGGCCAAGGGGCAGATGGTAGGCATGGCCGTAACCGCTTCCTACGATGAGCACGAGTTCAAGCCGGAGGAAGTTGCATTGCTCTCCAGCCTGTGTCACGAACTGGCGGTGGCCATGATCAACGTGGATCTTTACCAGCAAAGTCAGAGGACCATGGAATGGCTGGCGGATACCCAGGAATACACAGAGCACTTCATCTCGGAGATGCTGGCCGGCGTATTGGTCACGAACAATGAGGGGGATATAATCTACTTCAACCGGGAAGCCGGAGATATCCTGGATATAGAACCCAAGGAGATCATAGGAGTTAACTACACCGACTTGACGGAGGAAAGAGAAAAATTTAAACCCCTCTCCTTTCTCAAGCCTATCCTCAACCTGTGCATGAAGGAGGACCGCACCTTCAGGAGACACGAACTGGTGGTGGATGGACCGCGGGGAAAACGCATGACCATCAACTTCAGCGCTTTTCCCCTACATCGCGCCAAGGGAGAGAGAATGGGAGCCTCCATCGTATTCATGGATATATCGGCTATCAAGGATATGGAGTCGAGGCTGCGGCAGCAGGACCACCTGTCCATCCTGGGCCAGATGGCGGCTAAGATCGCCCACGAGGTTAAAAACCCTCTATTCGCCATTATAGGCCTGGTCGATGAACTTCGGGAGGATGAGGGCGATGACGATCGCAAGTATCTGCTGGACATGATCAAAAAGGAGGCTGCACTCTCCAACCAATGGATATCAGGTATGCTGTCATTCAGCAAATCCCCTTTCCCCAGCGGGGATGAACCCGTCTCCATACCCCTGCAGTCCAACATACCCGATCTGATCAACGACTTCCAGAGGTCAAACGGGAGGGAGAACATCAAGATAATCAAGGACTTCGAGGAGAGCCTTCCCCCCGTCATGTTAAGCCGCGACAATATCCGCCATATCCTCTTCAACCTGCTCGAGAACGCGGTCCAGGCCATGCCCGAGGGGGGAATCATAACCATCCGCGCCCACGATACCGGCAACGGTTTCGTCGAGATGCGGGTCGAGGATACCGGAAGCGGTATCAGCGGAGAGAACATGGTGTCCATCTTCGAACCATTCTTCACCACCAAGGAGGGCGGCACTGGGTTGGGCCTGTCCATAGTCCAGAAAATCCTTCTGGACATCGGAGGGGACATAGAGGTACGCTCTCAAGAGGATATAGGCACCACCTTCATCCTTAAGCTGCCGATGCGAGGAGTCAGCAATGGCGGATAAGGACGGCGCAAAACTTCTTATAGTCGATGATAACGAGGGCGTCAGACATCTGGTATCAAGATGGCTGGAGCGTGCCGGTTTCATGGTTCGCGAGGCCAAGGACGGAGCCGAAGCGATTGAAAAGGTCAAAGAGGACCCGCCGGAGATAATACTGGCCGACATCCGCATGCCCAAGATAGACGGCATAGAGCTGGCGCGTATCATCAAAAGCGACTACCCGTATATAAAGATCATACTGATGACCGCCTATTCGTCCCCCCAGACAATCGCGCAGGCACGCCGGGAGGGTGTCGACGATTACCTGGAAAAACCCTTTACCAAAGATCAGGTAGAGAAGATTACCTTGCATGTACTGAAGAACGAATGATATCCACCTAGGGCAGAGGCATACTCGCCCTCTTCCTCTCTCTAAACAGGACAAGCTCGCTGTATCCGACTCGCCGCAGCAAGCCCAGCGCTTCCTCGAATCCGGCTCCTACCTCCCCGGGGCTGTGGGCATCGGAGCCCAGGGTGACCGGTATCTCCCTCTCGCGGCATAGAAGCAGGAACTCCTTCCCCGGGTAGATCTCTCCCACCGGTTTTCGCAGGCCCGCGGTATTCACCTCCACCGCCACCCCGGTCGCGGCCACTCTGTCGAGACAGGAAATATATAATTCCGTCACGTCCTCCTCGGGGCGATAACCGAATTTCTTTATCAGGTCCGGGTGAGCCAATACGTCGAACAAACCACACTCCGATGCCTCGGCTAGAAGCTCGAAATAACGAGACCAGAGACGGTAGAGATCGCAGCCCCGATAACCATCGAGGTAACGGGGATCATCGAATCCCCAGCCATCCACGAAATGTATGGAGCCGAGGATGTAATCGAAGTCGTTTTCCCCGAGCAGGGGAGCCAGGCGATCGACGGTCTCCGGCAAGTAGTCGACCTCTATGCCCAGCTTGATCTCCAGGTCACCGAAACGGTCGTCCAGTTCCCGGGCCTCCTTTACATAATCGGGTACCTCCTCCAGGCTCATGGCCAGGGTGGTATCCTGGATATCCAGCATGGGGAAATGGTCTGAGAAACCTATCTCGCTCAGGCCCAGCCGTAAAGCACCGCCGATGTAGTCCTCGAGGCAGCCGTCGGCGTGCCCACAGCGGTAGGTATGGAGATGGTAATCGACCAATCCGTTGGTTTCCATTATTATTGAGGATAGCAGATAATGGCTGACGGAAGGTATCCCGCGAAGATCCATTGAATATCGGCCTTGCAACACAAGGCAAAGATATTATAGTCCATTGAATATCGGCCTTACAACACAAGGCATAGATGTTATACTTCTGGGGTATATAGCATAACAAGCCTTTTGCAATGAAAGGAGGACGTCGGTATGGGTAAGGCTAGGAAGTTGAAGAAAGCTCAAAAAGGCCTGGCTAAGACGGAAAAGCAGATGGTCAAGCTGGAGAAGAAGCTGGCCAAGTTGGAGAAGCAGGGGGCAAAGAGCCAGAAGAAAGTCGACAAGCTGAGCAAGAAAGTGGAGAAGAAGTCCAAGGAATAGGATTCGCTTAGGTGCGGGTCCTTCCGACTTCTCGAAACGGAATTGGAGATAGAGGAGGGGTATTCTCTTGGGAATGTCCCTAGTCGTTCTCCATGCGTTCCAGCAGCTCCTCTTTGGCGCGCTGGAACTCCTCGTCGGTCAGCGCACCCTGCTGGTGGAGATCGGCAAGTTTCTTCAAGCCCTCCACCACTTCCAGCTCATCCGCCTTGAACTCCGGCCGCTGGACGGCTTGGGGAACGGGCTGAGCCGCCGTGGAGGTGCTCCCGGCTCGCATTGACCTGGCTATATCCTGGGCTAGGTCCCGCCCCCGCCGTCGCGCCTGTTCGTCCTCCGACAGGTCCCTCTGCCCCACGATGAGCTGTTTGATCTTCTCGGGATCACCGATATTGGTGAAGGGCTGTTGGCCGTATTCCCCGGCCGATTCTATAACCAAATCCCCGTAACGAAAAATCCTCTCGAAGAGGTTCTGCTTGAATTTGATATCGTTTACCTTCTCCAAGGGCAGGTCTATAGATCTCTTGTTGATAATCCCCTCGTGCAGTATGAGACGGCGATCGGTGAGGATGAAGTGCTGGAAATACCAGCGCAGCATGGGGTAGACCAGCCATCCCAGTATAACCACGAAGAAGGCTACCCAGGCCAGCGTCGCCCATATATCAGCGAATCCTTCGCTGTTGCGAAACCACATCAGGGCTGCCCAGGCCCCGACCACGACCAACATGACCAGGAAAGGTACGACGAAGTCGGATCCCTCGTATACGTCGTTCAGAAAACGCCTTTTGAACGCCGGATAGGCGCCGTAATAAAGTAGGAAGAACGCGGCCAGTATGCTTATCAACACCACGTAACCCGTGCTATCCCCCACGCCGGGTTTGAACTTGGTCAGCAGGAGCACCAGGGCCATTATTGAACCCGCGCCTATGATGAAGTTCTTCCAGATATCCCAGAGAGAGTGCCTTTTATCGAAGATTACCTCCTCGCCCTCCACCAGGTGGTCCTCGAGAAAATCCCCCATCTACATCCCCTTCCCGCTAGAAACAGGTAATGTCCATAAACTCCTGATAACGCAAGCCTATCTCCTCATGGGTCAATTCCAACAGGCGGTCGCATGAAAAGGATTCCACCACGAAGGACGCTATGACGCTGCCGTAGACTATGGACCTCCTTACGTCCTCCTCGCCTATCTCCTGATAACGCGACAACGAGCCCAGAAAACCGCCGCCGAAAGAATCCCCCGCTCCGGTGGGATCGAAGACCGTTTCCAGGGGATATGCCGGCAACGAGAAGTAGGAATCCTCACCCAACATCATCACCCCGTGCTCGCCTTTCTTGATGATAACCTTACGGGGGCCCATCTGCATCAACTTTCTGCCCGCCATTATCAGGTTAGGCTCCTCGGCCAGTTGCCGTGCCTCGGCGTCATTAAGGAGCAGGTAGTCCACGCGGGATACCGTCTCCAACAGCTGTCTCCGCTTGTTCTTGATCCAATAATTCATGGTATCGCAGATAGTCAGCCGGGGGGAGCTAACCTGTTCCAGCACCTTGAGCTGAAGATCCGGATCGATATTCGCGAGGAAAACGTATTCCGAATTCCTGTACTCCTCCGGTATCTCCGGATTG
Organism: Actinomycetota bacterium; assembly: GCA_034188985.1. GTDB lineage: Bacteria > Actinomycetota > Geothermincolia > Geothermincolales > RBG-13-55-18 > JAXHVT01. The sequence goes on from JAXHVT010000070.1 coordinate 51,263, forward strand.
AAACCATCGAATACGTTGAGCTGCGTATCCAGGGTATGGGCCTCGTTCAAATCATAATCGTAGTACCCCTTCCAGCGAAAAGTCTTGCCCGGCACGCGCCTGAGGCCGTGCAGGTCCACCCGCCTCGAACCCAGGGATTCCACATGCTTCCGTGGAAAATCCTCTCCCACCACCGCCACCAGGCCGACGTCACCGAAAAAGGAGGCCGCCGTGCTGAAAAAAACCGCCGAACCCCCCAGGACTTCCTCCACCTCGCCGAAAGGTGTTCGTACGGAATCCAGGGCCACTGAACCCACTACCAGGATTCTCATCTTCACCTCCGCTGTTTCTTGGCTATTCTATCACAGGTGAAAGCGCCGCTCGCGTCACCTCCACCCGCCGCGGCCGCCGTTTCCGGGGAGGCCGGATATCGCCCTCCATACGACGCGGAGACCATATGTGTGGCGTCATTTTTACCATGCCCGAATAATGCTAAAGTTGAACAAAGACGAGATTACAGGTATATTTCAAATGCAAAAAGCCGGAGAGAGGGAAGACAGATGCCTACATACGAATACAAGTGCAATAAATGCGGCCACATCTTCGAGGAGGTGCACGGCTTCGACGACAACGTGGAGAGCTGCCCCGAATGCGGTGGGGAAGTCAGGCGGGTCTTTCACCCCGTGGGAATCATATTCAAGGGTTCGGGATTCTACAGCACGGATTCCCGCCGTTCCTCCGGCGACGGCGGCAGGAAGTCCGCCCCCGGTAGGCTGGAGGAAGAACACGAGAAGCGCAAGGACAAGGAAAAAGATAAGAAGACGGACAAGGACACTGACGGCAAGGATAAGACCGCCAAGGAAAGCGGAAATAAGGCTTCTACCTGATATATCTCTGCAAAGGGGGAACGATGGAATTACCACGAGTGAAAATCGGCATCTTCGGTGGTTCGGGTTTCTATTCATTGCTGAAAAAAGCCCGGAGTTACGCCATTCATACTCCCTATGGCATCCCCAGCGATCGTTATGTCGTCGGGGAGTTCAACGGCATAGAAGTGGCGTTTCTACCCCGCCACGGCAGGCATCACCAGTACCCGCCCCACAGCATCAACTACCGGGCGAACTTATGGGGGATGAAGGAGCTGGGGGTGGAGCGGATTATCGCTCCGGCCGCATGCGGTTCCCTGCAGGGGGATATCCCACTGGGGACCTTCGTGCTCTGTGACCAATTCATCGACCGCACATTCGGCCGGGATTTCACTTTCTACGACGGCCCCACCGCGGTTCATATAAGCTGCGCGGAGCCTTACTGCCCACAAATGCGGCGGATATGCCAGGAAACGGCGGAGCAGATAGGCGTTCCTTGCCGCAACGGAGGAACGGCGGTGGTGGTACAAGGTCCGCGCTTCAGCACCAAGGCCGAGAGCAGCTGGTTTCACTCCATGGGATGGTCGGTGGTGAACATGACCCAATATCCTGAGGTGGTTCTATCCCGGGAACTTGGGATGTGTTACTTGAACGTCTCCCTGGTAACCGACTGGGACGTATGGATAGCCGGCCAGACCGGTATAAAGACGGTCACCGCCGAAGAGGTGGGGAGGGTTTTTAAAAACAATATCGCAAACGTGAAACGTCTCATGGAGGCCTTTCTACCGGTTATAGCAAGGGCGGAGCCATGCGACAGTGGTGCCATATTGCAGGAAGCCGTCATCAGCCCGCAAGTCCTGGAGGAGGAGTTCTAACGGCTCCGGAGATATATTGATCCCCCAGAGAGGTTTCCGGATCGGCTCGTTTCGGGGCATTAAGATATACCTGCACTGGAGCTGGTTCATAGTATTTCTTCTGCTTCTATGGGTGGTAATACAATTCTTTCAAGTAAACGTGGAATCCCCCGCCCACGTATACGTACCCCTGTCCGTTGTAACCACTTTTCTCTTCTTCGCGAGCGTCCTGCTGCACGAGCTTTCCCACAGCATCGTTGCCAACCGCAACGGTATCCCCATAAAAAAGATCACCCTCTTCGTCTTCGGGGGGGTTGCTCAGATGTCCAAGGACGTCAACTCGCCCGGGGTGGAGTTCAAGATGGCGGTAGCGGGACCTCTCTGCAGTTACGCTCTCTGCCTCGTCTTCGGGGCTCTGGCCTACCTGGCCTACGTCCTGGGTGCGGACTCCCTTTCCTTCGGCCTCATGCTTCTATCGGTGGTTAACTTCGGCCTGGGCACGTTCAACCTCATACCCGGCTTCCCCCTGGATGGAGGAAGGATCCTGCGCTCCCTTCTCTGGCATCACTCCGGCGATCTTCTCAAGAGCACCCGAACCGCCAGCCGCCTCGGCGAGGGGCTGGGATTCCTGCTTATAGCGGGTGGGGTGGTTATGTTCTTCCTGGATCTCTTCCAGCCCCAGAACGATCTGATGCTGGCCAGCCTGTGGTTCGTGCTCATCGGGGCCTTCCTGGTACAGGCGGCATATAACGGCTACCGTCAGGTCCGGGTGCGCTCCTCCCTCTCCGGCAAGAATGTGGGCGATATAACCAGGTACGGCGTGCCGGCCGTGGAGGCCTCCACGTCCCTGGAGGAGGTCTACAGGATACACCTGGAGAAAGCCCCGCTGAGTATCGTACCCGTGCTCAAACAGGGCAAGCTCGCGGCCTTCCTCAAACTAACGGACCTCAGGCCGGTAGACAACCGTTTGTGGGCGGAAACGCCGGCCGTCCAGGTATCCAGGCCGGTGATCGTCGAGGACACGGCCTCCCCGAGCCTTCCCCTCTTCGATGCCCTGCTGAGGATGGAGCGCTCGGGCAGGGAGTTCCTATGGGTGGTGGAAGAGGGCAGGCTGCTCGGAGTCATTCTCAGGGATGACGCCAGGAGGCTGTCCAAGCAGAGATTTGACCGCCGCAAGACCTCGAACCACGTCTCCTAGAGCATGGACGGCCGGAGTATCGTGAGGGGGGCAGCAGTTAGACCGGGGTCATCTCACACCGACGGGATCATTTCACGACCCGATGCCCGTTCGATCATCAAGATGGGTTGTATATAACATTAATATGTTATATACTTCTATCATGCAAGATGATCTCGTTTCCGCTATAAAATCCTCGGTCACAAAACCACCGCGAAGCGGCGAGACCGTGATAACCATTGATGGGATTCGCGGAATCGCCTCACGGTTCGAGATACCAGCTCTGCGGATCGAGATCACCGCCCTGCAGGCCGGGATCATTCCCCTGCGTTACCTGAGCAATATCGGTACCCTGGGGATCCCGGGCCAGCTCGAGCTCCTGCGCTCCTGCGTGGGTATCTGCGGCCTGGGCGGCCTGGGTGGATACGTCGTGGAGCTTCTGGCAAGAATAGGAGTCGGACACCTGATCCTTGCGGATGGAGATATCTTCGAGGAGGATAACCTCAATCGCCAGAACCTGTGCACCGAGTCCTCGCTGGGCCGTCTCAAGGCCGAGGAGGCGGCCGAAAGGGTGCGTGTCATAAACTCCTCGCTCCGGGTCGCCGCCCACAGCCGTTTCGTGGCCGGGGGCGATGTCCGCGAGATATACGGGGAGACCGACCTGGTTGTCGACGCGCTGGACACAGTCTCCGCCAGGTTCGCCCTGGAGGCAGGATGTACGGAGCTGGGGATTCCCATGGTTCATGGGGCGATTGCCGGTGACTCGGGCCAGGTTATGACAATCTTTCCAGGCGACCCGGGGCTCAAGATTATCTATTCCTCAGGAGATGACCGGGGCGTGGAAACCATAGAGGGGAATCCCTCCACCACACCCGCGCTGGTGGCTTCCGTTCAAGCTACGGAAGCGGTTAAGATAATCTGCGGCGGGGAACCGCTTCGCCGCGGATTCCTTCTCATCGACACATCCAGCAACCTCTATCAGTTCATCCCCCTGGAATAGGCACAAGCGCCGGGGGGGAAAGGAGCGTACCTTGAGGCGACTTCCCTTGCGCAACTCGAAGATCTATCTCCTTCTCTCCATCATCGCGGCAGCCCTTGCCGCCGCTATGCTCTTTGCCTGCCTGAACAATCTGCGCTCCCGTATAGCTGAGAGCGGAAATCTGGTCCGGATCGTGGTAGCAGCGAGAGACCTGGAGGCGGGGGAGGTTCTCGATCCCTCCTGCCTGGAACAGGTGAACTTCCCGGATCGCTACCTGCTCCCGGGCACCTTCACCGATATCGTGGAGGTCAACGGCGAAGCCCTGCGTCACTCCCTGCATGCCGGAGAGCCCCTGCTTGTAAGCGCCCTTCTCACCTCAGGAACGGGAGGATCGACACAGGATCGGCTGGAGGAAGGGTTCTGCGCCTTCCCCCTCCCGGCCTCCGCCATCTCCTTTCCCGCCGCGGAGCTGTGGCAGGGCAGCTGCGTGGATATCCTGGCCCTGGCGGATGGCCAGGGCAGAACCATACTGGAGAACATCGAGGTACTGGGCGTATCGGGAACCGGCGCCTCCTACATGCAAACGGAAGGCGATACCTTCTCCTCCGCGCCATACGTGGGCGAGGAATGCGTTTTGCTGCAGCTTACCGCCGAGGAAGCCTGCCTGCTGGCTGCGGCTATGGAGGAGGGAAAGGTCGAGCTCATGCTCCGGCCGCCACGGTAAATCCAGCACGCGGTTGGATAAGACGTCGCTTCGACCGCCGTCGGCACCGGTTCAACCTCGGGCGTCGTTAAGCCGATAAAGCAATCGTAAATCCTAAGACGAGGTGGAGCAGATACTATGGCGGGTAACGAACTCATCCTCCTAGCCGACGACAACAAACTGGTGGTCAAGGTAACCTCATCCATCCTCGAGGAGGCCGGCTACAAGGTGGATGTAGCCTGGGATGGGATAGAGGCGGCCACCAAGGCCTATTCCCTTCTTCCGGACCTGTTGATCCTGGATGTAGAGATGCCCAAGATAAAAGGCTACCAGGTATGCCGCTTGCTCAAAGAGGACCCCATGACTTCATGGATGCCCATAATCATGCTCACGGGAAGAGAACACCAGAGCGATATGTTCTGGGGGATGAAGACCGGAGCGGACGCCTATATAACCAAGGGTTTCGAGCCCACGCATCTGCTGGAAAAGGCACGCGAGCTCCTCTTCAGCTCCGGGGAATCCAACGAGCCCAAGGAGCTCTCCCGTAAGAGGCGAAGGGATGTTACCGAGGACTACATAATCGACAAGATAACCGATCTCCTGGACAGGAAGCTGTATGAGACTACCATAATCAACGATATCGCCGCCCTCTCGGGCTCACTGCAGGATTTCGGTGAGACCATACAATCGGTATTCGAAATTCTCAACAAGCTCTTCGGCTACACGGTGGGCGGTCTCCTGCTCCTGGAGGAGCTGGAACTATACCTGTATATCAACCGCCCGGTGAACGAGAACGCACTGGATGATGTGCTGAAAGAGATCCTGGATACCGCCACCGGATACGCGTGGGAGAAAAGGGAGCCACAGTCTATCAATCGGATTCTGATAAACGAGGATAGGGTATCGAAGGAATGCCTGGAAAACGGGACGCAGTTCTCATACGTACATATCCCTCTCACCGCACACAACATGGTATTCGCCGTATTGCTGGTTGCCGGGCCCCCCAACCCGGCCTTCAGGCGAGACGCCCCAGGCATCCTCAACATGGTCTGCAACGAGATAACCATGATCATGGATAACGCCCGCCTATACGAGGGTGCCAAGCGTATGGCCATAACCGATGGTCTGACCAGGATCTACAATCATCGTTTCTTCCAGGAGCTGTTCGACAGGGAATTCAAGCGCGCGGATCGCTACAACACCATTTTCTCCTTCATCATGCTGGATATCGATTTTTTCAAACGCATAAACGACACTTACGGCCACCTCTACGGCGACGTGATACTCAAGGAGATAGCCAACCTCATCAAGGGCTGCCTCAGGAGCATGGATATCCTGGCCCGCTACGGCGGCGAGGAGTTCGCCATCCTGCTTCCCGAGACGAACCTGGACAACGCTATCCGCACGGCCGAGAGGATACGTCTCGCCGTGGAAAACCATGAGTTCTCCGAGACCCGCGGCGATACGGTGAAGGTAACCGTCAGCCAGGGCGTAACCAGTTACCCCTCCTCCGATATAGAGAAGCGATCGGATATAGTGGCCAAGGCCGATAGCGCCCTTTACGAGGCCAAGGAGGCTGGCCGCAACTGCGTCTGCTTCAAGGAGTAATCCACGCTTTACCCTTGAGATTTCCCCTTAACCGGCACCGGAATCGCCCCGGATCACAACTCGAAACCGTCCGCTCTTCATCGCTGTGGGCCACGGGAAGTGTCAGCGTGGCGGCTAAAGAGGTTAAGTGCCATGTGCCCGCTTTCCGATAAATCAAGTGTTAAGGGGATGGCATATTATTATGACAGTCGACTTACCTGCGAGGGGAGGAGGGCAAGATGCACATTAATAACTGTGAACTATGCAGAGTCCCGGAGTATATCTCCACCGAACACCTGTGGATCAACAGCGGTCTCATTGCACAGAAGAGAGACCAGCGGCACGTGGTGGTTTCTAGAAAGAGCGAAAACCTGGATCCCCTTTTCGAGGGCATCGAGCGGACCCCCCTCGCCACGCGTCACAGGGCGGGGCGTGCTTACATGGACCGTCTGATACCCAAGGGGGTAAGGGATCTCCTGCAATAGGGGAAGATTGATATGGGACAGATAATCGGGGCTTTCTTCATAGTGGGGCAAGTGTTGGGATAAGGCTGCTTCGAGCTCGTGGGTTAACGCTACAGGCGGGATGACGACGATTACGCATTTGTCCGTATGGAGAAGCCGTTCTCGGTAACCCTTGGGCTGTGCGATCCCGTAGCGGCCATGGAAACACTTATCGGAGAAGAGCTCAGTTTCGAGTACAAGCGGGTAACCGATGATCTCTACGATATCCGGATCTTCAAATCGAAACACCCCGAGGAACTGAAGAACAGGTTGATCATGAAGCCCTACCAGTACCACGAGGGAGACATAACCTTCGCGGACTGTCCCGCTTGCGGGGTACCCGAGAAGCTGTCATCCTACCACTGTAACCTCTACAAAGTCATTATAGCCAGCAGCGTAACGGGAAGACGCATGGTCTTCTTCGCACCCACGATGCTCGATTCGGTCTTCAGTAAGTTGGAGAGGGAACTAGGAAAGACCATACCCGAGTTGGTGATTGAGGCCCAGCGAAATTTCACCAAGGCCGGCCTTTACTCTCCCAACGAGATAAACGACGTGGACAAATTACGCCAGCAGCTCGCCCTGCGGGGACTGGGAAAACTCAGGGAATTCGAGATGGACGGGAAAGGTCTGCGCATGCGCCTGGACAACGCCGCCGCGCACCTCATGATCGTGGGGCCGGTACAGGACATCTACGAGATGGCCTTCGAGGCGAAGAGCGAGGTGCAATGGGAGCTGTCCGGAGAAGGAGATCTTCGCGTCGAGGTCAAGCCCCGCGCCCGGGCGGCATTCCCGCCACCCGTAACCCGAAGCTGCCGGGTATTTCATCCGGGTGGTCCTGAATCTCGCGCGGCGAGGCCCCCGCAATCCCGCCCGAAGACGGCGCAGCTTTTCGGAGATTCCGCGGATATCATACAACTACGGACGTACCAAGCCCGGGAAGACCGGGTGGATGAAGGTATCTTATTCGGTGCATAGCGATCTCCAAAGGTTGAGGGTGCTGTCCGCGGCCATCTCCGGTACCTACGCCCCTGCCCCCAACATCCTCTCCCACGTATTAGAGTCCCTCTACCGGGGAGATCTGAGACGGACGGTTATCCCCCTACCTGGTGCCGGTTCTGGGCGATGCCGATCACCTCGCCCGTCCATCGGCCCTAGATGTTCGCGATGTACTGGGTATTGGTGCGTATCTTCCATATAACGTGCTTCTCGATATCGGGGTAGAGATCACTCATGGTGTTTACTATACGGTCCAGGATACCCTTGCATATCTCATCCGCCCGCTCCAGTTCCTCCAGACCCGGAGGCGCCAGTGATCCCGCCAGTACTAATTGGCAGCCGGGTAGAGCCAGGGAGGGATCCGCGGCCGAGGGCACCAGCACAAAATCGCGGCCTGCCTCTCCACCAGCTTCTCGTCATTGAAATCGGGGAAGTAACACATGAGATGGGACTTGACCAACTCGGTGTCCAGCGCGTACTTCACGCTGACCGCCCCGAAGGACAACCGCAGGCCGTCCACCATAGCCAGGTAATCGTCGAGGAAATTGTGCCGGCCCACCATGTCCACCGTTTCCTTGATGCCGGTGTTACTGATAACCAGGTCGGCCGGGATAAGCCACCGGCATCCACCCCTCTTACCCTGTTTCCCTCCAGGATTATGCGTTCCACAGCGGTGGAATAGCGCATCTCTCCCCCATCTTCTCCAGGACATCCAGATAAGCTACGGGAACGGCCCTCGTGGCGCCCAGGGGATAGGAGAGGCTTTTCTCCCTGGCCTGGGTGGAGAAGCAGATTGTAAACTCCGCGGCGGAGGTCGCCCGCCGCGATATGACCATGTACATACCGGCGAAACCGTCGATGAGACGGTTCAGCTGCTCCTCCTTCACGAAATACGCCATATAATCCGCGAGAGAGACATCGTCCAGCTCTTTCAGCTCCTGTGGTGACCTCTCCCTGTTCATGTCCTGAAAAAAGGCCTTGGCGCCCGAGCGATTCTCGGGCAGAACGCCTGCCTCCTCGAATAACTTGTCAAGGGCGTCATCTTCATCCATATTCTGGTACAAAGTGGCCGTTTTACCTCCAATGGCGAACAGCACGGCCGGCTCCAGGGATTTGGATTTGACGTCGGCGATCTCCCTCAGTGGTCCCTTCTCGTCCCTGGCGATCCAATGCACCCCCGTGTCGTAGATAAAACCTCTCTCTCAAAGCTGGCCGCTTTCCCACACGGATAACCGTTCTTCTCCGGCACTGTAACCTCGCCGCCCTCCTTGGCCATGAAGGGAGCTATACCGGAAGCGCCTATCCCCGTTCCTATTACCACCGCTCTTCTGCCATGCAGATCATCCGACACTTTGCACCTCCCTGTATGGGAAGCATCCCCTCCCGGGAACTAATAGTTATTTTTCTCAAACCCCGCGGCTTTCATAAAACGATGTGAATCCAAGTTGAAAAGTAGAAACCCAAGATACCTTTGGGACCGTCGAACATCGGCCCGACGTTTTCTACTCAGCATCCTGGGTTTCTACCGACGTTCCGGACGCGCAAGCCCAAATACACTTGTATTCAGGTTTTCCCCCGATTTCAGCCGGAACGATTCAATAATATCACTATCAATCCAGGTGTCAATAGGGTAGGGGGTAATATCGGCAATATACCATAATATTCCATGTAAATGTCGGGTCCCGGACCCCTCCAGGATGATAAACTAAGCCGTACTATCATCCTTCTGATATCATGAGTATAGATAAACGGGCGGGGATTACCAAGGAGGTACGGATGGTCGACTGGAAGGTCAAGGGTTGCATGATACCCATCGTTACCCCCTTCGACGAGAAGGGCTACCTCGATGAGGCCGCCCTGCGCGGGCTGGTCAATTATCTTATCGACGAACAGGCGGCGGCGGCACTGGTCCCCTGCGGCACCACCGGGGAGTCGCCCACGCTGAGCCACGAGGAACACATGAAGGTTATAAGGATAGTCAAGGACGAGACGGGGGGGCGCGTACCGGTGATCGCCGGAACCGGCAGTAACAGCACCGCGGAGGCCATCGAGATGACCGTAGCCGCCGAGGAGCTGGGAGTGGACGGCAGCCTTCAAGTGGCGCCTTATTACAACCGGCCCAGTCAGCAAGGCATCTACGAACATTTCCGGGCCATCGCCGGAAGTACGTCCCTTCCCCTGATACTCTATAACATCCCCTTCCGCACCGGCAGGAATATCGAGGTGGACACCATAATCCGACTGGCAAGGATAGACAACATAGTGGGTATAAAAGAGGCTTCCGGCGATATTCTGCAGGCCAGTGCCATACTGGAGGAGACACGCAGGGAAGGCCTTGATCTCTACGTATACTCGGGGGAGGATCCCGTTACCTTCCTCATGCTCTGCTTGGGCGGGCACGGCTGTATCGCCGCCGTCGGCCATGTCCTCGGGGTGGAGTTTTCGCGCATGTGCGACCTGGTCTGGAAGCAGAGACTGGACGAGGCCCGGGATATTCATTTCAGCATCATCCCCCTAATCAGAGCGCTTTTCTGCGAGCCAAATCCCTCCGCCATCAAGCAGGCCCTCATCTGGATAGGGGTGCCCGTCGGCGGTCTTCGCTCCCCCCTGCTGGAGCTCTCCAAAGGCGGCAAGGAGGTCCTGCGTAAGGCCATGACCGATCTGGGCAAGATCTAGACAGTGAGGTTTGAGAGTCCTATATCTTTTCTCGAGTATCTTCTACGGGAGGTGAAAATTTATGTGCCGTGAAGGAGTGGACCTGGTCACCCTCAAGGTGGCCTTGAAGCATAGCGCTGACAGGTTAAGGCAGGAAGGCGATCATCTCCGGCAGTGGTCGGCCCTGTCCGCCAACGTCAACCTGGAGGATATATCATCCCGGTTGCGGGAAGCGTTGGAGAAAATAGCGGCGGGAGAAGAGCTGCTGCGCGAGAGCGTACATATCCTGGCCGAAATGCAGGTTCAAGCCCCCACCTCTACCGGGCAGGGCGCCACTATAACCCCCATGTAACTCCACCGCCACGTCCGCGCCGACTATCCCCCGGCCACCGGTGGGAAAAGGGATACCTCGTCTCCGGGCGTCAGCTTGGTTCTCCTGCCCCTCAGGTATGCGACGTTCCGCCCGTTGACCAGGACGGTGCATGACTTCAGATAGCGCTTGATACCGTCGCCGTATAAGCTCTCCACTTCCTTCAGCACGCCGCTCACGTTACGAGCCGAACTCTGGTAGCCCTTCTCCCCGGTCGCTTTCCGCAGGGTGGCGAAGAACTTGACGGTCACCATATCTTCAATCCTTTGCAATCCCCAAGGCAGCCGCCTTCCCTTGAGCGCGGTCCCCTATATCTAACCGTGAAGAGCGTCGGCGACATCCTTCATATCCAGCTTCTCCAGGACCTTGCGTCTGGGCCTTCCTTTTTCATCGATATCGCGCATGCGGTAGTACTCCTCGATCATCTCGTCGAAGGGTACGGTGCTGCGTGCGATCTCATCCGCCTCTCCCGCCTTCAGCCTCTTCATATGTCCCTGGAAACCGGGCAGCTTATTCATAGTTGACAGCAGCTTATCCATGTTGGGGTAAGCGTACTTGGCCATGAATTTAGCTGTGAAGTCTTTGACCTTCTCAAGGCGCATCTTGCTCATAGGACCCATGGACATGAAGGTGGGGTACACGGCCATGTGCAGGTTGGGTGTAACCCCCTCGAGGTGGGGCTCCAGGATCCTATGGGGTAGCCGGTCCTCCTCTCGGGTGGCCCCGCAGAGGTTGCCTATGGCCCGCTTGAGGTACCAGATACGGTCGCCCACGTCGGCCAGCTCCTCCACCGTGTAGCCGAAGCCGGTCACCGGATTGAGCATCTCGGCCATCTCGGGCAGGGCGCCTCCCTCCGAGTTCCAGCAGTACTCACATATCACGGCGGAGTTGGCTATCACGCCCTTCTTCTGCCCTGCTATAGTCTGGGCCGCCTTGCCCTTGGCCCGGTAAGGCCACGTTCTCTTGACCCCCAGGTCCTTGTTGTCGAGCAGGCCCATCTCTGTGTACAGGTTGGTGTCGGCGCAATGGCAAGCCCCCCGGATGGAGGTGGCGTAAGTGAGCGCCATGGCCCACATGGAGCGGGGGTCGTGCATGGGGCATTCCATACCCTTGACCTGGATGGCGAAATCGGACCCGCCGTACTTGGCGGACATAGCCCGGGTGCCCTCGGCCAAATCGTCCCCGAAGCCCTCGCGGTGAGCGGTCTTCTCGATCAGCTCCACCAGGGTCTTGGGCTGATTCCAGCCCAGCTTGATGCCGCCGGTGTCTGTGGTGGTGATCAGGCCCTCCTCGAAGGCCTCGGTGGCGTAGGCGATGGTCGATCCGCAGGATATAACGTCCATGCCGTAGCGGTTGCACAGCTCATTGGCCTTGTGGTTGGCCTCGATGTCGTCCATAAGCTGCAGGGTGCCCAGGGCGGCGGCGGCCTCGTACTCGCTCCCGGGGCCCTCCTCCAGGGCATGGGCGCCCTCCTTGACCTCCACGATCCTCTTGCAGCCCACCGGGCAGCCGTAGCAGGAACGGGTCTTGGTCAGGATGGTCTCGGCCACCGTGGTGCCGCCCAGCTTCTCCGGGCCGGCCTCCCAGTAGGCCACGCGCCAGTTCTTGGTGGGCACATCGCCTATGGCCATGCCGTATTCCATGTGCACGTTGGAGCCGAAGGAGGAGAGGCCCTCGGCCAGCAGGTTGAACTTGAGTATCTCGTTCATATGTTCGCGAGCCTTCTTATAAGTTTCCTCGTCTGCGATGGGAGGCTTCTTGTTCCCCCGGGCCACCACCGCCTTGAGCTTCTTGGAGCCCATCACCGTCCCCATACCGCCCCGGCCGGCGGTGGAGCCGCGGTCGTTCACGACGTTGGCGTACTTGACCAGGTTCTCACCCGCCGGGCCTATGCAGATCACCTGGGCCCGCTTGTCCCCGACTTCGGCCTTGAGAGTGTCCTCGCACTCGTAGGTGTCTACGCCCCAAAGGTCGGAGGCGTCGCGTATCTCCGCCCCCTCGTCGGTGAGGTATAGGTAGACCGATTTTTCCGAGGCACCGGTGATGATGATGCCGTCATAGCCCGTGCGCTTGAGCTGGGGGGCGAAGTGCCCGCCCATGCAGGCCTCCCCCCAGATGCCGGTCAGGGGGGAATGGGCGCATATCTCCAAGCGCGAGGCCCCGGGGAGGTTCAGGCCGGAGAGGGGGCCCAGCATGATCATCAGGGGGTTATCAGGTGAGAGGGGATCGGCCTCCCATCCCCGTCCGTCGAAGAACAGTTTGGCGGCCAGGCCGCTGCCGCCCAGGTAGTCGCGGTATAGCTTCTCGTCCAGCTCCAGGTCCTCGGTGGTGCCAGCCCCCAGGTCCACCTTGAGTATCTTGCCCCAGTTTCCTCCTATCATGGCAAACGGTCCTCCTTCTACCTCTGTTAAACCGCTTATTAATTACAATCTATAGGCCCCCGCCAGCCCCTTATCGTGCCCTTAAATAAGCGTTAGAAGCGTTTCGTTCCCGTGCATGGAAACCATGAATCCCGGCGTCCGGCCTTTTTTACCAGAGTAAAAACATTATAACAGAGCCAAGCCCTGCCCCGGTCAGCTCGCTCAAACGAACCAGCCATGGCGGCTTGCCGCCTCCTCGACATGCGAGAAGATCCAGGGAGACAATCCCTCCTCGATAAAGACCTAGGATTCAAGAGATCTTCGTCGGATTCGATCGTCCCTCTATTTATAGCCACATCCTCGAGGATACAGCCGAGGTAGATCCTGATACCCACGCTTATAGTAGCGTAACGCGGGGACATCTCCTCCAGGAAAGCGAGGCTATCGCTCACGATTCTCCTGGTCTCCCCCTGCCCACCCAGTAGCAGGCAAAGATACACGTTCATGCCATATCTGCAGATGAGGCGTATCACCTCCCTCACCTGATCGATATGGACTCCCTTGCCCAGGTTATCCAACATGGCGTCACATCCGCTCTCGTTGCCCAACATTACAAGGTGACATCCCGCCCCGGCCATGGATACGATAAGCTCCTCGTCTATCACGGAGGGATTATAGGTGATCCTCCAGATTATACCGGGACAGCGGTGAGCGAGATCCCGACATAAGGCCACCGTGTAATCGGGGGGCAGGTTGAAAAGCGAGCCTACGAAGTGTATCTCCCTGTCTTCGCGGTCGCGGGTCAACATCTCCACCTCCTCCAGCAAAGCCTCACTGGGCCTGAGCCTCAACCTGCGGCCCTCCAGACCCGGGGTGGAACAAATAGATACAGCGGCGATCGCATCCCCTCCTGGCCTGCATGGCGGTAAGGCCTGGGAGACCCTCGGTGCCCCGCCTCCGCCAAAAGAGATCCTGGTCGATCTGGACATGATCGGGGGCCGGCAGCCCCTCTATATCCTTGATGAAAGCAAGGGGGTTGTCTCTCAACTCGCCACTCTCCCACAGCAACAGGCCCTGTACATCCTCGAATCCCCTTTCCCTCCAGGATGTCGAGGAGCGCTCCCCCTTAAGACCACCGGGATATCCGAGAGGTTCTTGATCGTACGCATCACCGCCGTCGCCTCGGGCAGAAAGAGCAGTGGTCTTTTTTCTGGTTATCGATACTGCGAAGTGATACGCTTACCACATGGGGGCGAAAAGCCCACACGATCTCCCCAGGTCCAGGCGCCGATTCTCGCTGAACATAAGGTCCAGCACGCGAATGCTGTGACCCGCCTTCTTCAAAGCCGAGGAAACCCAGGCCAATCCCAGGGGATAGGCCGGCATGATCAGGCTGGAGCGATTCGCCGATATCAGAAGAATCCTCATCCCCAACTCTCAATAGCATATCCGGACGCTTCCGCCCACAGCCCCCCAAGACATTACACCGCTTTACGAGGTAATATAAGTACAAGTGGACGCTAGCGGCGGAACCGGGAAAGGCAGACTTTGCATACCCTGGTTACTTTATGGTAGCATATCTGCTTAATAGGTATGTTAACAAGGAGGGGTTCTCTAGATAGTGTTAGCCTGTTTTCTCGTCCAGCGGCCGAATCCCATGACCACGGCCCCAAGGATATTGCAAGGATATTAAAGTGACCTCATCCGTGCTCTGGTCTGAGGACCGGGGCACCTCCCTCCCTGCTGACCCCGGTTTGCCGGAAACCGGGGTCCTCAATTTCCTTCCTTAATTACCTTTTACGGCCAGCGGTGTCCTATCTACCCGATGTCAGGGAAGCGGCCTCATAGCTCGTGGGATCGGATGGCACAGCCCTTCAGCAACACGATCACCGGTCGGCCAAGTGAAAGGCGCGTTGCATGAATTTATATACCGTCTTCCTGGCCTGATCCAACTGTAGTTCCTCCGAGACCGACAGCAGTAACGCCACGGTCTGGCCCATCCCGACCAGGGCGTAGGAGATGGTCTTCAAGTCCTTGTAAGGATAGATCAAACCCTCCTCAACCCCCTCCCTTAGGTCCTCCTCCACAGTTTTTGCCAGTTTCTGATAAACCTCTTTTAGCTGCTCCGCGATGCGGGAATTGCCCACTGTCTCCCCGAAAAGCACATACAGGAGGTCGTTGTTCCCCATGTAGAGTTCCAGAAATTCACGGCCCTTGATCTCTATGTTGGTTATGGAATCCGTTTTCCTGCTCTCGAGCTTGCGGTCTATCTGCAACAGTGTATTCTCCACCAGCTGTTTCATCACCTCTACCAGCAGTGCCTCCTTACTGTCGAAATAGATATAGAATGTTCCCTTGGCTATTCCCGTCGCCTGCACGATATCGTCTATGGTCGTGCCGTGATAGCCCCTGGCCGCGAACAACTGAGATGCGTTGGTGGTTATCCGCTGTTTGCGGTCCATGGCCTGTTTCTCCACGGGCTCCCCCCCGACGGCCTCCGGAGGGGTGGTAGCA
Organism: Actinomycetota bacterium; assembly: GCA_034188985.1. Taxonomy (GTDB): domain Bacteria; phylum Actinomycetota; class Geothermincolia; order Geothermincolales; family RBG-13-55-18; genus JAXHVT01. Next base: position 66,809 of record JAXHVT010000070.1, read on the forward strand.
ACCACGCCGAAGATTCCGGATATATCCTCGGATGACATACCGTACTTCGAGCGCAGGTGCTCTACCATTCTCAGCCTTTCCAGGTGAGGCCCGGCGAAGAGTTCACCCTCCTCCGGCTGCGGTAGCAGCCCCTCTCTGACGTAGCGTCGGACCTGAGCCCGGGTGACGTAGGAGCCGGTATCCTCCTCAAAGGCCTTTATAAATCCTTCCAGGTCCCACAGGTTTTCTTTGTCGCTCATAATTGCTTTCAGGCTTCCTTTGCAAACATCGTCCCGGTCGCGTCATATGAAATGCAAAAATGTATCGGTTAAACGACTGAGTAGTCAGTCACATACTATTATCAAGCTTCCATCCTGTCAACGAGAGCGATAAAACCCTTTCTTATAAAGCGCTCCGACCGCCGCTCCCCCGGCAGGGATGAGCTCAGATATGATTGGCATGGAGCGAGGTCTTACCGTCAAGCGTTTGAGAATATCAGTAGCCGAGTATCTCGGACGCCAGGAACGGCGATAACGATCTCGCCATCCTATCGAGTCCTCCGTTTTCGGACACTTCGCCGGGAAACGTTTATCAGAATAGGCGAGGGGAATAATAAAATGCATATGGGGGGTGGCTATTGTATGAAGCCTTGTGCCCTTATCGTGGACGACGATTGTGACATGCTGCGTCTGGTGGAGTTGACCCTGAAGAAGCTGGGCATTGAGGTCCTTCTCAGTGACGAAGGCCCCGAGGCATTGAGGCTGGCCCGTGATGAGCACCCGGATGTCATACTGCTGGACATCATGATGCCCGGTATGGACGGCTATGAGTTGATGCAGCGGCTGAAGGCAGGAGAGGATACGAGGGATATTCCCGTGATCATGCTCACCGCCAAGTCCCATCTCAACGATCGTAAGAAAAGCGAGGAAATGGGCGCAGCGGGCTATATAACCAAGCCTTTTCGCCTCGAGAACCTACGGAATCTCGTGCAAGGCCTTACATGTGAAAATCCCCAAGCTTCTGACAAATGAATCGAGATATACGTATTTCCGCCGCTGCTATCAGGCGCTTTGCCGTGGAGGCGCCATGAGCATGCCGAACTGCATCATCTGCACCGGGCACGTTATCACACCGCTCATCCGTATTTTGCCGCTCTTGTAGGCATCGATGATCTCTTTGCCCTCATCGCTGCGGAAGAACTTGATCGCCTCCAGGCCCCGACCCATATTGGCCATCTTGAGGAGGAGAGACAATTCCAGTCCCAGGTATACCTGGGCATCTGGGCTGACGCCGTTATTCAAATTCACGTCGCTTCCGTTAAAGGTCAAGGTTACGGCCATATCGGGGTTTTCCATATCCTGTATAGCCAAGACTAATCTCATCCTGTCGGCTATAGACTTTTTCGAGGGATCCTTGAGAAAGGCCATCAACATCTGCCCGATCATAAAGGCCAGGCCGCTCGGATCCTCGTCCTCGAATGTGACCTCGCCGCTTCCGGTGGGAGTCCGGCGCAGGTATTGAACCGCGGCGATAAGTGGCGGGGCTAGAAGGGCCAGGAATACCAGCCTCCTCCTGCGCTTACGCTTTCTCTTCTTTTTCTCCTCTCTCAAACGGCGGGCCTCTCCCCGTGATGCCGCTTCGCTCTTGCCTCTCATGCTCACCATTCCCTCCTTTCAAAAGGAAACGCCATGTCCACGTAGTCTCTACCGCTCATATAGAGTCATCGGGATACTGTCACGACCCCGTCTCGCGCGGGCTCTCCTATCACGGAAACGGTTGGGAACGAGATTGTTATCCCCCGGAGTGTGTAGAGCTATTCGCTTCCAGATATCTGGATTCCCAGCGAGCCAACGCCTGAACCCATGCAAGCCGACAACCTCTATCACCTCAGCTCATCAAGGTTTAACCATCATATTGTTGCGCTGACTTGCATGTCAAGCGGGAGTGATTGCCCTTTCCACCGCCGGCGATTCTCCTATTATTAACGCGCCGCGGCGGCGGACAACCCGTTTGGACGGTTAGCTGCCCTTAATCCGTTTATATTTCAGCGGATCGGTAAACATATATAGGAGGGTTTTATCCAGAGTATATCTTGAAACTTGCCTCTCTGGAAAGAAAACGATCTTAAAGAGCGGGGTAACGTGAACTCTATCTATTGAGGTCGAGGAATGGTATCGCAGTCGGAAAACAATGTGCTGCCGGCCGATTTCAAGCCAGGCCAGGAGAGCTTTCGCGAGGAAGCGCTCGCCGGCCTACGAAAGGATCGGAAAGAGCTTCCCTGCAAGTATCTATACGATGAGCTGGGGGCCTTCCTGTTCGAACGCATTTGCACTCTGAGCGAGTATTACATACCCAGAGTCGAGAAAGAGATAATGGAAAGCCACGTAGGAGAGATGACCGACCGCATAGGGCGCGGCATTCTGCTGCTGGAGTACGGCTGTGGGGACTGCGCCAAGACCCGCATACTCCTGGACGGCATGCATGATCTGTCCGCCTTCGTGCCGCTGGACATCTCCCGGGAGCAGCTGTCGCGCGTGGCCAGCGAGCTGGCCGAGGAGTATCCCCGGCTCGAGCTGCTGCCTGTCTGCGCCGACTACACAGGCGATTTCGATCTACCCGAGCCGGAGCTGCCTGTGCGGCGCAGGATGATATATTTCCCCGGCTCCACCATAGGCAACTTCGAGCCGTTCCAGGCCTTCGATTTTCTGAAGCAGGCAGCCGATATATGCGGACCGGGCGGCACGCTTCTCATCGGAGTAGACCTCAAGAAAGAACCAGACATGTTGCACAGGGCCTACAACGACTCCCAGGGCATAACCGCGGCCTTCAACCTCAACATGTTGCGGCGCATCAATCGCGAGCTGGAGGGGGACTTCGAGCTGAAACGCTTCGGCCATTACGCTTTCTACAACCCGGCCGCGGGAAGGGTGGAGATGCACCTCGTGAGCCTGGAGAAACAGGATGTTCACCTGGACGGCGAGACCATCCACTTCCAGGAGGGCGAGAGCATATGGACGGAGAGTTCCTATAAATACGGACTGGAGGACTTCAAGCGACTCGTTACCCGCGCCGGCTTCGAAGTCGATAAGGTCTGGACGGACGAGCGGCGTTGGTTCAGCGTGCAATACCTGGTGAACCGGGGCTGGTGAACCGGGGCCGGCGTCATTTGCAGGGTATGAGCCTCACGACATCTTTTTCCTCCAGGACCTCCCCCAATGCCCGCAGCGTCTCCTCCACATCCTCCGCGGTATTGTAAATTGAGAGCGAGAAGCGGATCGAGCTATGAGCCTCCGCCTCGCTCCTACCCATGGCCAGTAACACATGGGTCGGCTCGGGGGAGCCCGATTTGCAGGCCGAACCCGAGGATATCGAGATGCCGTGTTGGTCCATGGCTATAACCACCGACTCGCCGCGTATCCCCGGCAGACTCATGTTGAGGGTATTGGGCAGCCGACTCAGCGCATGCCCGTTGAGCCTCGCCCGGGGGAGCAGTTCCCTCAATCCGCTTTCAAGCTTGTCCCTCAGCTCCTTCACTCTCTCCAGGCCGTCCAAGTCCCGCCTGGCCAGGTCGGCCGCCTTGCCCATTCCCACGATGGCGGGTACGTTCTCCGTCCCCGACCGCATTCCACCTTCCTGTCTGCCGCCGTGTATGAGCGGTTCCAACCCCACGCCCTTCCTTACGTATAGAGCACCGACGCCCTTGGGGCCGTGCATCTTGTGACCGGATATGCTGAGTAGGTCCACGTCCAGGCTCCGAACATCCACGTCTATCTTGCCCACCGCCTGTACTGCATCGGTATGGAAGAGGACATCCCTCGAATGTGCCGCTCGGCATAGCTCTCTAACGGGCAGAATGGTCCCCACCTCGTTGTTGGCGGTCATGATGGAGACAAGGATGGTGTGTTCGGTTATCTCTTCGAGCAGGTTCGTCGGGGAGATGCAGCCCTCCTCGTCCACCCCCAGATAGCTGACCCTGTAACCCATGCTCTCCAGGAACCGGCAGGTATTCAATACGGCGGGGTGTTCGACGGCGGAGGTTATGATGTGATCGCCCCGGTGGCGCAGGGCTAGGGCCACGCCTTTCAGGGCCAGGTTGTCGGCCTCGGAACCCCCGCCGGTGAATATAACACCGCGTGGACGGGCATTGATCAGCCCGGCCAACAGGCGCCTGGCCTTTTCTAGCGCATCCCTGGCTTCCTTGCCCTCTCCGTGGATGCTGGAGGGATTCCCGTACGACAGCCCCAGGTAGGGCAGCATTGCCTCCCGGACCTCGCTTGACACGGCGGTTGTTGCGTTGTTGTCCAGGTAGATACGCCTCGTCGATCCGGCCCGACGGGCGGGCATAGCCGGGCCGCTTTCCTCCGCCTTCCCGAAAGCCGTCCCCGTGCCCTTCCAGCCTTCCGGTTTCACCAGTGCCACGTCGCATAATAAGGCCTTGTATACGGGAAACCCGGATATATCGTCGTAGTTACCCAGGTCGGTGAGCCGGTTGACGTTCCACTCCCGCCAGGCCTCTGGGCCAACCGGGGTACCGCCTCCCATGACACACTCCACGGCGCCTCTCATTATGTCATCGGTCACCCGGGCCCGGAATCTCACCGCTCCCCGGGGACTGCGCACCTCCACTAGGTCGCCATCGGCGATACCTCTCTCCCCGGCATCAGCGGTGTTGATATCCACGGTGGGCTCGGGAAGGTCTTTCGCCATTCCCTCGATACCGTGATGCTGGGAGCGGAAATCGTTCTGCGGGCGGGCTCCGGAGTTGAAGACCAACGGGTATTCCTTCGCGACCCCGGGACTGCCCAGCGGTCCCTCCCTGGGCTCGATATACTTTGGGAGAGGTTCGTAACCGTAGTCCTCGAGAATAGTGGACCATATCTCGAACTTGCCCGTGGGGGTATTGAAACCCGGCCGGCCGTCCTCACGCAGGCCCCCTTTCTGCCATTTCTTGTACTCCATCATGGGGGTCTCCAGCCTCACCCAGCCTCCCGCCTCCCTGACATCCTCCAGGGAGTAACCGGAACCCTCGAGGGCGAGCCTTACCATATCCTCCTCGCTCTGCGGAAAGAGCGAGCCATAGCCCAGACACTCAGCCAGCCCTGTCATGATCAGGTAGTCGTTGCGCGCCTCCCCCATCGGCTCGATCATCCTCTCGCGCAGCCGGAACACGGGCCCGTAAACCATGTAGGATAGGTTCTCGAACATGGTGGTCGCCGGTAGGACTATATCGGCATAGGCCGCGTCGGCGGTGAGCTGGCGGTCGATGCAGGCCAGAAATTCCAGCCCGGAAAGGGTATCCCGCCATACAGGCGTCTGCGGCCAGGAGGTCAGCAGGGAGGAGCCCTGGATGATGAGGGCCCTGATGGGGTAGGGTTCTTCCTCGAGCACGGATCTGGCCAGGGCCATGGCATGGGATTCGCCACGATAATCACTGTAGACCGGGAAATCCTCGCGGCCTATGGCCAGTCCAAGGTTGGGATTCTCCAGGTTGCAGGAGCGGTTTACAGGAAAGGTGTTGTCCAGCATGGCAAGCCCGATCCCTCCCGGTACGTCGAGCTGGTCGGCCAGGGCAAAAAGGGTCAGGACCGCCCGCGCGGATTGAACCCCGCTGTTGGAGTATTCCAGGCCGGTATACATAAACAGGGAGGCCCCGTTTGCCTTGCATATACGCGCTGCGAGGTCCCTGATAACGGCGGCGGGAACCCCGGTGATAGCCTCCGCGATCTCGGGTCGAAAATGATTGGCGTAGGTGATCAACTCCTCGAAGCCGTGGCACCAGTTCTCGGCGAAGTCCTCGTCGTATAGGTCCTCCTCGATCAGTACCTGGATCATGCTCAAGGCCAGGGCCCCGTCGGTACCCGGCCTTATTGGCACCCATTGGGCTCCGGTTAGAATAGCCGCCTCCGTCCTTCTCGGGTCTATGGCCACGATGTCGGCTCCTCGTCGAGCCGCGGCCTCCAGCCGCTTCATATCCACCGGAGGGGAATCGGTAGCCGGATTGGTACCCCACATCACCGCCATCTCCGCGTTGTCTATATCCACAAACATGTCCATCTGTATCCTGCCCATGGTGACGTGGGGCGCTATCATGTGCAGGGAGACGTAGCACAACGCCCCCACGCCAGTGGTATTGGGGGAACCAAAGGGGAAAAGCACGTTGGAGGCGGAGGATACGGACACGCCCCTTGGCTGGAACATGTCGCACAGGGACTGCTCCTGCGCCCCCCGCCCCGTATATAGGCAGACCGCCTCCGGACCCGATTCTCTTTTTATTCTCTCCAGTTCGCTGGCGATGGCGTCGTAGGCTTCATCCCAGCTTATGCAGCGAAAATCGAGGGAGCCCTTGGGACCCACCCTTCGCAAGGGATGTAAGAGCCGGTGCTCGGAATAGACTATCTCAGGAGCGTGTTCGCCGCGCCTGCATATCGTACCCAGGGTATGATCCGGATCCCGCCTGATATCCAGCAGCACCCCGTCCCTGAGCCCTACCTCCACCCAGCATCCCGCCGGACAGACTCCGCAGATGCCCTTTTCCCACCTCATGCCCCTATCACCCTCGTTTTGCGGTTCCTTCTTTAACTCGGTACGCAATGCTCTACCCTCCTCGAGTGTCCTGATCCCCTGCTAAGTCAGTTTTCCCGTTCAATATGAGGTTAAACAAGCACGGAGTCACTGCAAGCCGACCTGTAGCGCAACGGATGCCGCGTTTCCTACGCCGGGGCACGGGACACACCGGCTGGCCTGGCGCCGGGCTTTGTCCCGCCCGCCGCCATACCCTCGAGGAAAACGAAAAGGGCGCCGGAGCGCCCCTCTAATATCATAGGCTTCGGCCCTCAAGCCTTCAAGCCTTGCCCGTGGCGGAAGGGGTGGGATTCGAACCCACGGTGCGGTTTACCCGCACAATCGCTTAGCAGGCGATCACCTTAGGCCGGCTCGGTCACCCTTCCACGACAGCCGTCCGCCCCTTCAGGCAGGTCGCCCGAAACATGGGGCAATACTAATTATAATTCTCGTTCCATGGGGTTTCCAGCCCGCCGGTATGCGGCGGGACGCCGGTGGAATCCTAAAGCCAGCTCAATCTCCTCATACTTGCCGATGCACGCAGCCTCTCGGACACCAGCTCCAATACATATGCCGCTTCGTGGCCGCGGGCCCCGGGAGGCACCGCTTCCTTTATCGTATCCCAAACCTCGCGACCCAGCTCAACCACCAGTTCCACCCTATGGGGCATGCCCGCCTCCGAGTAAGACCTCCCACCGCGCCTCGTCAGTTCGGCGGCCGCCTCGGAGAGCTCGACGGGAATGCGCTCTATCCTCCCCACGGTGGAGAAATCGCGGGTCAAGCCGCTAATCATGGCGTTATCGTCTCCATGCAGCTCGCTGTGATGGTTCCTCCTATATATGACCACGGCCTTTCCCACGGCAAATGCCAGGGAAGCTTTGAAGGAACCACCCTCGTCCGGCACCCGGCCTTTCACATTGAACACCAGGCTGTCATACCCCTCGATTATCTGGTAGATATCCACGGCGAAGGCGGCCTTTTTCACCAGCTTTCTTACGAGATCGAAGATAATGAGATTGGCGAAGGGATTGTCCACTGTGTTCAGTGCGAAGGCCTCCACGCCATCACGATGGGAGAGAAAAGTGGAGTACCCGGCCTCCTCCAGAACCTCCGCTATCGCAGACATCACCGCCACATCCTCGGGGCAGAACAGGGGCCCCGAGCAACATACCCGTCCTCTTATCCCCTCTCCAACGCGTTTTTCCCAAACTCCCTATTGCTCTTCTACACGGTCGCGCCGCACACCTCCCCCGGACATCCCGGATACGATAAGGCGCGGCCGGCCTGAAACGGTCGTATAACGGCGGAAGCAGGAAAAACCCGACCTTGAAAGAAGAAATCTGCAGCGGGCTCCCTTGTGCGGGGAAGTCACAACGGTCATGGGCGGAGGAATGATTACTCCGAGCCACTCGAGAAAAGACCCCGGCAAGGCGGCCGAGGACCTGTGGTAGCGATGAAGGAAGGAGCCCTCATGGAAGATGGTCTATCGGCGATAGCGCACGCGTCCGCGGTCCTGTTCGGCCTGGTGATAATAGCCCTGGAGTTCGCCTACGGCGCCGCCCTTTCCAGGATAGAGAACATGGACAACGCCCGGCGGTATATCTGGTGGGTGATTTCCGCGGGTATCAACTGCTGTATCTATTTCATATACTGCTTCGTGGTGTCCCTGCACCTGCTGAGGACCTCCTACTCCTTCTGGGGCCTGTTGACCATAACCACGGTGGCCACCTTCTTCATGCTTCTGACCAAGGTCCTCGACATCTTGTCGCTCTACCGCATGTCATCCACGGACTGGGGGCGTTTTCGCCCTCTATTCTGGGTTGAGATAGTGGTGTCGGTTGCCATAGCTCCGGCCGTTTTCGCACTGGTCTGGGTCGCGGTAATGAACGTGGACTCGGACCTCGAGAGATACCGGGAAATGTACATCGCCTTGAAATACACGCTGGTTCTGGCGTCGATGCGCGCCGTCCTGCTCCTGGGTATGTCATTTCTGGCCGTCATCAACCTGGAGAGAGCTCAAAGCAAGGTAAAGACCTGCCCCTTTTGCGCGGAAAGTGTGAAATCCGAGGCCGTGAAATGCCGTCACTGCGGGTCCGGCCTAGAACCTTCCTCACTTCCGCCCGACGAATATCCTTCGACTTGAGACACAACGATCGTCGTGGCGGAAAGGGCTTCAAATTTTTCTGGCGGCTTCAACGCCGGCTGCGGGGTCTTATCTCTCGAGCTTCGAACAGAGGAAGATCCTACAGGTACCCGCGTTTAAAACCTGTTTCCTGCTGCGCAGGATGCGAAAACCGGCGGCGGTCAGCGCGGCGGTCATCTCCGACCACTCGGACCTGGACTCCTGGGGATGCCCCATCTTCAAGAAGCGCTCCGTGAAGTCCACGAACCTCTAGTTCGATTCCTCCAGCGATAGTACGCCTCCGGGTTTGAGGATCCTGCTCATCTCCTCCAGGGCCGAGTGTCATGCGGGAACGTGATGCAGGACACCCTGGATGAAAACGGTGTCGAACTCGGCGGCGGGCAGGCCGGAATCCGTGATATCTCCCACGATGATATCGGCCGCCAGCTCTCTTGCAAGGGCCAGTTACACCTGCTCCGGCATGAGGTCGAAGGCCTTCAGTGCGGCCGGCTCGAACCTCTCCAGGATCGGCTGACAGGTGGAACCGGAACCGCATCGGTCCTCGAGTATCTTTCTTGCCCCTCAGATCGACGCCGTTCTTCTCCAGCAGCCTCTCGGAGTGCTTGAACTTGGAGTAAAGATTATGGAAATCCTGCAACGGGCCGTTCATATACTCCAGCTCCCTTTCGCTCAACCTCATACTCCTCACCTCAAACGTAGGCCTGTAAGCGGCCGGACCCATTATAGAACATCGCCATACAGATGAGACACCCCGGGCAAGCCGCCGACGGCCTCTCCTATCTGCCTGGCGCGGGCGTTGATGATCTTGGTTTTCTCCAACTGCTGGGCCGTAAGTTCGCCCATATCGCCGTATTGCGGGGAGTCGGCGTATCTCACGATCACTGTTACCGGCCTGCGAAGCTCTCGAGCCAGGGCATCGAGAGCGCCTCTTACGGTTCTGTCTATTCGCTCCAACCCCTGGTGTATAAACAGAAGAGATTCCTCCGTCTCCATCAGCGCCGGGGAACCGTTCCGCCCCGGCTCCTCCGCCATCCTTCCGTCCCCGCTTTTCACTATCTCAGGCACCCCTCGAAAAACTATCCGGCGCGAGCCGCATCCCGCGACTTATCCCTCATCTTCCAGTTCCAAGGCTTCGTAACGCCTCTGGAACTCGGAAAGAAGCTCGAAAATGCCTTTCATCCTCTCCGCGATATAGGAGAGGGTCCAATACCCTTCATCGGTCAGGCGATACACCTTGCGGGCGGGGCCTCTGCCCTCCTGTTCCACCTGATCCGAGACGGCCATCCCCTCTTTCTCCAGATGGCGCAGAACCCTGTAGACCATGGGCAGCGGCATCTTCTTGTCCGCTACTCCCATATCCGCCAGCTTGTCCAGCAAGGCGTAACCGTGGGAGGGCTCCTCGGCCAGGAGCAGCAGTATGGCGGGGCGTAAAAACCTTCTGGTCATGAAGGCCCAATCATGATGCCTGGTGAACGGCGCGCCTGCGGGAGGATGATCCGCTTTTCTAAGATAGAACCTCTCGCCGAGATGTTCGTGCATGTGCATCATCGCTTTTCACCTCCTTTAATATAAATCAATAACTTATAATAACTTTATATTAATATTATCATTCTGTTAATATTAATACATTGTGTTCATAAACGCTTTATTACAACAATCCACCAGCACAGCATGCCCGGGCACAGTCGTTGACCGTTGATGCGTTCGCCCGTGAGGGATCGTCGAGGACCTGTTTCAAAAGGATAGCCGGCGGGTATATTTAGATTCAAAGCACCAAGAACCTTTTCTTATTCCCATCCCTGAATACAGCTTGATACATTACCGGCATTCGGGATCATATCTTGAAAGGAGTGAGAGGTATGGCTGAAAGCGTCTACAAGATCATAGAGTTGGTGGGCTCCAGCCCGGACTCCTGGGAGAATGCGGCGAAAAACGCTGTGGAAACCGCCGCCAAGAGCCTTAAGGACCTCCGCATCGCGGAGATCAAGGAGCTGGACATGAGGCTCGAGGACAACAAGGTCGTGGAATACCGCGCCCGGGTCAACGTCTCCTTCAAGTACATGGGCAAGGAGGCTTGAGAGGGGGACCGGAGAGTTAAGGTAAGTCATCGGGAACCAGAGTACCATATGGTATTGGCGAAAGTACGGCTACGAATACCAGGACCGGGCCATGAGCGGTCGGCACCGGTCCTGGTATATAATGTTCCCGGCATGATCTCGTGGGGAGCATTGAAGAAGATGGGCGTTCACGGGTTATGCCTTTCCTCTTTCATAAGCGCGAAACACCACCTCTTCCCTCCCCCTACCCGTCGATGTCGCATATCGGCGGCGTACAAAGCCTTTCAGAATGAGAAACAAACTCCCGTTATTATCGATAAGTTACGGCTGCAGGGATGTCGGGCAATTTATTCGTGTAAAGAGCATGGATGACTTGAGATAAACCAAGACGCTTAATTATTAAGGGTGGTGGATATGAAATCTCCAGATCGTTCTCGAGCCGATACTCTCAGACATTGCGGCCTCAATGTGGCCCTGGCGGCGATCCTGATCGCCATGCTGGTGTTCACGATGATGCCGGCAGCGCCGGCGCAGGAACCGTTCGAGCTGACGCCCTTCGCTTTCACCTCCGGCGACTGGTCGGTGGGCGAGATAGCGGTGGGAAGAGCCCCCAGCGGCGGAGACGCGGTTGTATAGCCTGGGACGGCAAGAAGAACGCCTCCCAGACCCATGACGGCCTTTACGCCCGGAGGGGTGGATGCCAGCGGTAATTTTCTTTGGGAGGGAGGCCTGACCCTGGCCGAACGCGCCATGTACTTCGACTACCAGGGGCAGGCAAAGAGCGGAACCGACGTTATAGGCGCCGGCTCGCCCGGCACCTTCTTCTACTTCGCCGAGGGGACCACCCGGCCGGGATTCACGTCCTATTTCTCGCTGGCCAACTTCGGTTCGCAATCGGCCTACGTGAGAATAACCTATTTCAAGGGCGACAGTGCCACCAGACGCAGGAACTGGGCGTTCCCGCCAACTCCAGGCATACGGTGAACGTCAACGACGTCCTGGGCGAGGGGCAGGACCCGGCCTACGATTTCTCGGCCAGGGCGGAGTCGACCAACGGCGTGCCCATCCTGGCGGAGAGGCTCATGTACTTCAGCTACCAGGGGCAGTGGGACGGCGGAACGGACGTGATAGGATTCACGCCTTGAAAGACGCCTTCCGCGCCAGCCGGAGTTAAATAGACCCGCCACGGCGGGTCTATTCGCTTTACGCTCGTATTTTCAAGATCGCGGGTTCAGGACCACCAGTTCCTCCCCGTCCTTTGAGCGAAGGCACCGGCGATGACATCGGGGCTGTAGGCCGAGGGCACCCGTCCGGTGATGGCATAGTTATACAACGCGGCGGCGAATATGCCGTTGAGGCTGGCGCCGAGGATGGCCAGGGCCACCCAGTAGAGCAGGATCACGATAACCACCGGTACGATAACCGCCGCCGTCTTGGTGAGGGCGGCCAGGACTATGGGCACCACCCCAACCAGCCCCAGGAGCAACAGAATGAGACTGACGGAGAAACGCAGCACCACGTTCTCGCCCCAGGTCCTCTTGAAGAGCGAGGCCGATCCCTTGATGGAGTCGATCACCCCCCGGCTCTCGAACACTATCACCGGGATGACGAAGAAGGTCACCAGGTTCCAGGCCAGGCCCAGGATGCCCGCGAATATCCTCCCAAATATCCCGGCCCGCTCCCGGATCATCTGCAGGATCATCCCCACCGTGGCGGAGATTAGCGCCCATCCGGCTATCCTGCTCAGGTTGTCCGCGGCGAAGCGAAGACCGTCCCGAAACCTCGGATCTCCCCCGTTCAGGCGGATATGCGCGCAGGATATCAGGCCGGTGTTGAAGAATATGACCACGAAATATCCCACCAGGTAGAAGACAAAGAAAAAGACGTAGTACCAGGGGCTGTTCTCCGCTCTCCCCTCCGCGATACCGGTCAGAAAAACCGTGGGCACGGCTAGGGCAGCCAGCAGGGCCAGCATGGTCACTCCGGATATGATGGGGAACAGCACCAGCTCCTTGTCCTGTCTGAGCACGCCGAGACTCTGCTTGAAGATCAAATAACTCCTCGAAAAGGTACCCCGCAAACCATCCACCTCCCAGGTTTACGCATATCTACAACCGTACTCCATATGTATCGGTAGGATGGGGAGAGTAAGTAAAGACCGGCCGGTATGGGCTTTCCCTTGGGCATTCCGGCTCCAAGCAATTATTTGACATATGCTCTGCATAGTGATATTTTGCATCGGTATATGCAGATTTTCCGAGCAGATCTCCCTAAAGCTCCGGCCAGGGGGGACTGCCGAAAGGGTAGAGTTGGAAACGTCTCTGCCTCCCGTGTTTGGAAAGGAGAATGTCATGCAGAAGGGATACGAAACCGCAGTTGAATCAACACGCTTGCCCCCTCCCACTTAAGCATTATTACCAGGCAAAGCCGCTCTTTCGCGACCCGCGATCACCACGGTGCGCGAAAAATAACCGGACAACGATAAGGAGGAATCATGCACAGGAGATGGACGCTAATAGCAGTAATTACAATAGCCATTCTCGCCCTGGGCTTAATGGCGGTAGGCTGCGGCTCGGATGAGGCGAGCGATGCCGAGGCCGATCAGCAGACGGATCAGGTGGATTATGCCGATTCCATCATGGTCTACAGCGGCGCGGGCATGAGGAAGCCCATGGACGAGATAGCCATCCTCTTCGAGGAGGAGTACGGCACCAAGGTGGAGTACAACTACGCCGGCTCAAACGCCCTCCTGAGCCAGATGGAGCTCACCCAGGAGGGAGACGTATACATGCCCGGCGAGACGTATTACCTTGAGGTGGCCGACGAGAAGGGCTTCATAGACTACCAGCAGTTGATCGCCTATCACATCCCGGTGATAACCGTGCCTAAGGACAACCCGGCCAACATACAGACCCTGGAGGACATGACCAAGGACGGCATGGAGCTGGTATGGGGTGACCCGGAGGCGGCCGCCATAGGCAGAATAGCGGATAAAATAATGGAGCAAAGCGGCCTCAAGGATACCGCATGGGAGAATATAGTGGCCACCGTGCCCACCATGAACGAGCTTATCGTGTACATCAGCGAAGGCCAGGCCGACGGCACCATTAACTGGGGTGACGTAGTCATGGACGTGGAGAATATCCTGGTTATCGACATCCCCAAGGAACAGAACATTATCAAGGTGATACCGGTGGGCAGCCTGACTTTCTCCGAGGAAAAGGAGACCGCGGAGGCCTTCGTGGATTTCTGCGCCAGCAACGAGGCCCTGGAGATATTCGAGAGCTACGGCTTCCCCGCCTACCCCAACCCCGAATACGAGACCGAGACCTGATCCGACGATCCGAATGCCCGGCGATACGGTCGCGCTCCGGCATCCCGGGCGACGATTCCGCTGGTCGGCGGGCCGGGGATACCTCCGGTCCGCCGCCGCGCGGGAGGCGCACCGGCTCAACGTTGAAGAACACATTATAAACGGATGTAAGACGGCTTCATATAACTGGCAGGTGATAACATGTGGTCCAGGATCAAGGAATCCAGGTTCAGGATAGTAACCTCCGCCTTCGCGCTGCTGCTGGGCGCCTTCATCCTGGCCCTTCTCATATGCGTGATCACCCACACCACCCCCAAAGCCCTGTGGGACAGCCTGGGCTCGGAGGAGATCTGGTTCGCCATAAGGCTGAGCCTGATAACCTCGGTGGTCTCCACCCTGATGTGCATATTAATCTCCCTGCCTGTGGCCTACGCCATGGCCCGTTACAACTTCTGGGGCAAGAACATCCTGAACACCATCCTGGACGCGCCGCTGGCCCTCCCTCCGCTGGTGGCGGGGGTGGGATTGCTGATAATCTTCGGCACCACCGCCTTCGGCAAGGGGCTGGCCGATATGGGGCTGGAGTTCGTCTTCACCCCCGCGGGCATCGTCATCGCCCAGTTCTTCGTCAACGTCCCCTTCATGTTCCGCGTGCTGCGCTCCACCTTCGAGGGCATAAACCCGCGCTACGAACACGTGGCCAAAACGCTGGGCTGCACCGAGGGCAAATCCTTCTGGCGGGTGACCCTTCCCATGGCCAAGAACGGCCTGGTTGCCGGGGCTATCATCACCTGGTGTAGGGGCATCGGAGAGTTCGGGGCCGCCCTGATGGTGGCCGGGGCCACAAGGATGAAAACCGAGACCCTGCCTATATCCCTCTACCTCAACATGTCTTGCGGCGACCTGGACCTGGCCATAGCGGCGGCCACCATCCTCATCGTCATATCGCTGGTATCGCTGTTCATATTCGAGAAGCTGGGCGGGACGGCGCGCTTGTTCTGAGGAAGGACCGGTATAGATGATACACATCGAGGACGTGTACAAAGACCTGGGAGAGTTCGCCCTGAAGGGAGTCACCCTGGACGTAGAGGACGGAGACTACCTTATAATCCTGGGCCCCACCGGGGCCGGCAAGACCATACTGCTGGAGACGGTGGCCGGTATCTACAACCCGGACCGGGGTAAGGTCTACCTCAACGGGGAGGATGTAACCGACATACCGCCCCGTAAGCGCAATATCGGCATGGTGTACCAAGACTACATGCTCTTCCCCCATCTCACCGTGGAATCCAATATCCGCTTCGGGCTAAAGGCGCGCAAGGACAAGAAGGAGCAGGCCAGGGAGAAGTCCCGTGAGATGGCCGAGATGCTGGGAATAGACCATCTATTGCACCGCTATCCCGGCACCCTCAGCGGGGGCGAGCAGCAGAGGGTAGCCATAGCCCGCGCCCTGATCGTGAAGCCCGACGTCCTGCTGCTCGACGAGCCCCTGAGCGCGCTGGACGCCGAAACCCGGGCCAGGTTGCGCGAGGAACTGCAGAGGATACACGATATGACCAGAACCATCATGATCCACGTGACCCACAGCTTCGACGAGGCCTTCCTGCTCGGCAACCGCATGGCCATCATGAACAAGGGCAAGATAGTGCAGGTTGGCGAGACGGGGGAGGTTTTCCGCAGGCCCAACTCCAAGTTCGTGGCCGATTTCGTGGGTACCACCAATATATACCAGGGTGAGTCCAGGATAGTAAACGGCGTGTCCAGAATCTCCATGAACCAGGTCGATATCCTATCCTCACAGGCCATATCGGGACCCGTCTATACCACGCTGAGACCCGAATCCATACTCGTCTCCCTCCACCCCCTGGAGTCCAGCGCCAGGAACCTCATGGAGGGAAATATAGAGAGGATAATGGACGAGGGCAGCATTATTAAGATAGAGGTGAACGTGGGTGTTCCCCTGATATCCGCCATCACCCGCCGCTCCTACGACGATATGGAGCTCTGCATCGGCAAAAAAGTGTACCTGACCTTCAAGGCCACCGACGTGCACGTGTTCAGTATCTGAGCGGCATTCCGCCGCCTGAAGCGTTCTGATTCCGTCGTTAACCGGACTCTACTTCAGGAAAAACATTGGGTAAGAGCATGTAGGGAGAGTAAGAAACCCGTCACGGTTATGTCATTTCCCTCGAGTGCTAGAATTACTGCGTTGAAAGATACCGTCGGGGCACCGTTTTTATAAAACGAAAGCGCGAGCGGAACAGGCATCTACCCGCGAAGCTCAACCAGGGAAAGGAACCGACGATGAGAAGTGGATGTCTCAAGACATCACCGAAGCCGTTGTCTTTCTTTCTTACGGGGCTGCTCTTATCGGCCTCGAGCCTGAGCTTCGGCCTGCCCGTGGAAAACGCCGATTGCGGTATCCCGAGTGAGGCGGAGGAGAGCTTTGGTCCATCCAGGCAGCACGACACCGGACAGGAGCCCTCCGTATCGATTGCCGGGGATGGCACGGTCGTGGAAGTGCACAAGTCCTCACACATGACGGATCCCGACGCGCTATGGTACCACGTCGGCATTTTCGGAGGCGACACCGTCGATTGGGGGGGGCGAGCCAAGAATACGACCTCGGTAAATGTCCTTCGGTCACCGTGGGAGATAACGGAGTCGCGGTGGAGGTCCACAAGTCGCAGTACGGTAACAACCTCTGGTATCATGCCGTAGCCGCGGGCTCCGCGGTCTGCGAGGACCGCACCTGGGCCCACAACACCATAGGCACCCCCCAGGCCTCGGACGAGTGGCTACTGGCCGAGGGCTGCACCGCCGGCGGCTTCGAGACCTGGGTACTGCTGCAGAACCCCGGGGATACCGACGCCAACGTTGATATCACCTACATGACCGGCGACTGCGAGGTACCGGGGCCGCAGGCGACGATCGAGGCCGGCACCAGGGCCACCTTCAACGTGGCCGATACCATGGGAAGCCCCTGGGAGGTTGCGTCCCGCATAACCTCTGACCAGCCGGTGGTGACGGAGAGATCCGTGTACGGTTTCAGCTTATCCCCTTGAAGCGCGACACCGGCGTCGACCCCCATTCTTACAGTGAACGGCCGCAGCGTAGCGGTCGATGTCCGTAAAGCCGCCGACTCCGCCGATCTCGTGTACCCGGTCGGGGTAATCCGATTACCCGGTTACATCCTCCCGCCTCGCATCACTTTCTCACCAGGACCCAGAGCATGGTCTCACCGCCAATGGTGAGGTCCTGCATGGAGAGGACGTCGAAGCCGTCGCCCGAGATCATGCGGCGGTACTCCTCCTCGGAGAAATGGGCGTAGGGCAGGATATGGTCGCCGAATTTCATGGGCCCCTCGTACTCCTTCTCGCCGGTGTACCCCTCGCACGCCAGGGTGAAATAGGCGTATCCCCCCGGCTTCAGGGAACGGTGGAAATCCGTAAAGACCCGGTTCTGGGAACTCTTCCTGATATGGAAGATGCAATAAAAGGAGGCTATCAGGTCGAAGTCGCCCTCCGGGTAGTCCAGCTTCAATATGTCGGCCTTGTGGAATTCCGCACCCGGGACGTTTTTTCTGGCCAGCTTGATCATCTCGCCGGAGATATCCACGCCGACCACCTCGCATCCCCGTTCCACGAAGTACTTCGCCACGGGTATGCCCGATCCGCAGCCGGCGTCGAGCACCCTGTCTTCCTTCCCCACCAGTTTCCCCAGCTCCGCCAGCTGGGCGGAGTTGTCGAAGAGATGGCGGTGGTCGTTGTACGACTGCGCCATCGAGTCATATTGTTCCTCCAGATACGACGGAGAGAAATGATCGACCATCCCGATCTCCTTTCACCTCGACGACCGCGGCCGGTCCGGGCCCGGCATCCTCCATATATCACCGTCGATTGAATATGCGACAATCCGGCGTGTACATTGTCCGACCGTCGATAATATATTCGGCGGGCCGGTACGGAACATGAACGGCGGCGGCGACCGGCAGGGTGCGATCCCGGGCAATCCATAACCCTGTGGCCAGGCTTCTAATGGATTTTAACGGACCGGGTAGCGCGTTCCGGCCCGCTGCCTTCGACCTCCGCAACCGGTTGACGGATTGAATCCACGAGATGATTGATCGGGGGCTTGCTCCCATTTAGGATTAGATTCAGGAAGTATCTCTTTCGCGCCGGACCGGACGCCATCGAGGGAGGGTGCAATCATGGCGGGCAAGGAAAGGGTGAACCAGGCCTTCTCGCTGCGGGAGCCGGACAGGGTGCCGGTGTGGGAGATGGCCATCAACGAGGAATCGATCATAAAACTGGGCCGCTTCTTCACCGATGACCTTCCGGAGATGAAATACGTCCAGGAGATGACCCTGGAGGACAAGGTGAAGATGTTGCGGACGCTGTTCCTGGTGGTGCGGGAGCTGGACATGTACGCTATCTCATCCATGCTCCTGCTGGAGACTGAGCCCCTCGGCGGGGGATTGTTCAGGGACAGCTGGGGAAGGGTCAGGCGCCTGAGCGAGGAGGGGGAGCCGGTGACGGTGAGCGGCCCCATATCCGGTCCCGGGGACCTCGAGGATTACAAGCCCCACCACCCGCGGGAGTCGGATTATCTGATGCTCATGGCCGCCAGGGATCACTTCGGCGACAGCATATCCCAGGTCTTTCCGCAGCCAGGCCCGTTTATGGGCAGCCGCCACCTGGTCGGCGGCATGGAGAAGTTCCTGCGCTGCTTCATCAAGGATCAGGCCTTCGTCCACGACATGATGCGCACGTTCACCGATTATGTTATGGAGTCGCTGGATATGGCCGGCAAGCTGGGGACGGATATCATCTGCCTGGACGAGGATTTCGCCTTCAACCAGACCACGCTCATATCCCCGCGCCATTACCGTGAACTCGTACTCCCCTATCACAAGGAGATCGTGGAGCACGCCCACGGGCTGGGCATGTTCATCTTCAAGCACTCCGACGGCAACATGTGGCCTATCATGGATTACCTGGTCGAGGCCGGGTTCGAGGGTTTCCACCCCGTTCAGCCCCAGTGCATGGATATCGGGGAGCTCAAGGCGGGATACGGCGACAGGCTCTGCCTCGTCGGCAACATGGACCGCACCTTCCTGCTCCCCTTCGGGGACGAGGATGAAGTGGAGAGAACGCTTAGAGATACCATCGCCGCGGCGGCCCCCGGGGGCGGATACGTTATCAGCTCGTCCAATACCATACATCCCGGGTGCCGTGCGGAGAGCTACACAACCATGTTCGAGGCTACCCACCTGGGCCTGTCGCCGGGAACGGCGATCGCCACCGGCGGCGCGGACACCCGGTGCGGTCTGCTGGGGGCGGACTGCACGGCGGTGGGAGATATCGGCATGATAGCCGGCACGGGCACGCCGGTACAGAGGGTGACCGGCGGCTACACGCCGGACGGCGAGGGCCGGCTGTGGAGCGGCCGCCACGTCATACCCGGGTTTATACGTCCTGGAGAGCAACTGCCCGCCCACCGGCACGGTCCTGGAGTGATTCTCACACATTCTCCACCCGGACGGCGTCGAAGCCCTGCAGGCGCTCATGCAGGAGGCCTCGGAGTCGGAGCCCGGCGCTGAGGGTGTTTACTCAATCTAAGGCTCGCACGTCTTCGACGCCCGCACCATCAACATCCTTCTGGGCAAAATGGTCATGTCCCACATGCTTACTCCCGACGCCTCCACCTGCCGCCGGCATATAGCCCGGGCGCTGTTGGAGGGTATCGCATACTCGGCGCGGGCCAACATCGAGCAGGTGGTCGAGGTGACCAGCGACTACCCCGATACGGTCACCGTGGCCGGGGGGATGACCAGGAGCGAACTCTGGACGCGTATAGTCGGCAACGTCACGGGCAAGGCGGTCAGGGTTCCCTCCACCCCCGAGGTATCCGCGCTGGGGGCGACCGTCTGCGCCAGCGCGGGCGCCGGGGTCTTCACCGACATGGTGGATGGCGCCAGGCGCCTTTCCGGCCTGGGAAGGGAGCACCGTCCCGGCGTGGAGCGCGAGAGGTACGAAGGGCTCTACGCCGGTTGGAGGGAGGCCTACGACTTGCGCGCCGCATGCGATGACCTGGTGGCAGGCCAGATGACCGTAGCCCTGCTGGAGCGACAGTCCCGGGGCGCGGAAGCGGCCGGAGCCGGCGTGAGCCCCAAGATCCTGGTGACCGCCTCCCTCGACCACGATGCCCTACGGGAACTGGGCGAGGTCACCTACGCCTCCTGGCGGGAGGAGATGAGTGTGCTGGACGGAGGGCAATCCCTGGTTGAAGCGCTGCGGGATTTCAACGTCTTCGTAACCGAGATGGACGTGGTGGACTTCGAGGCCTTGAGGTACTCACCGTATCTCAAGGTCATCGTTTGCTGCCGCGTCAACGCCGTTAACGTCGACCTCGAGGCGGCCACCGCCTTCGGCGTGCCGGTGATCAATACCCCGGGCAGGAACGCGGAAGCCGTGGCCGACCTCGCCGTGGGCTTCATGATAATGCTGGCCCGCAAGCTGAGCGGGGCCTCACGCTTCCTCGAGATGGAGGGCGGCCGGGCCGGGGACATGGCCAGCATGGGCGAGGCCTATTTCACCTACCGCGGGGTCGAGCTGTGGCGCAAGACCGTGGGCCTGGTAGGCCTGGGCAACGTGGGCGCGCAGGCCGCGGCCCTTCGGGGCGCGGGTGCTCTTCTTCGACCCCGCCGTGAGCGAGGGGCGGGGGGGCTCTGGCGGGCGCCGAGAAGGTGCCCTTCGAGGAATTGCTCGCCCGGAGCGATTTCGTGAGTATCCATGCCCCCGATGTGGAGGCCACCCGGAACATGATGGACGCTCGAGCCTTCTCCAGGATGAAGGAGGGGTCGTTCTTCATCAACACCGCGCGGGCGTCGCTGGTCGATGAGCGGGCCCTGGCGGAGGCCCTGGAATCGGGCAGGCTCGCCGGGGCCGCCCTGGACGTCTTTCCCGTGGAGCCGCCGGCCTCCGACGACAGGCTGGTAATCAGGGAGGACGTCATCGCCACCCCGCATATCGGCGGTGACACCGCCGAGAAAGGGGCCCATCAGGGTGCGATCGCCGCCGACCAGTTGAGGAAGCTCGGCGCCGGCAAGAAGCCCGAATACGTCCTCAACGCGGAGGTTCTGGAGGACTTCGACTGGACCGGTCCCAGGCGTGAGCCCCCTACGGATGAGATGGAACGGCTGGCACGGGAAGACAAGCCCTCATGATCTCCTGAACGGCCGGGCGCGGCGCGGCGGCGGGGTGGTCGAGAGCCTTACCCCGCGGTCGATGATTCGGAATCGAACACCTTGTAGGGGGAAGACCTCTCCCTCCAGGCCCGGTACAGGCCGAGCAGCCTGGGCTCGGAGAATATCTTACCCAGCACGACACGCCGTATTATCTCCTTGAGGGACTTATTGCCCCAGTTGAAGAGCAGGGGTGACCAGGTGAGCCTGCGCTTGATCTGCCTCTTGCTGAAATCCGGCAGGTCCAGTACCGGCCTCCTGCGCTCGAGGTCGGTGTCCAGGGGACCCTCGAGCAGGCCTTGCTCCCGGCTGACGCGGTGCAGCTCGGTGCCCGGGTATGGGAAGAAAGCGCTCAGCAGGTACCAGTCCGGCCGGCAGATACGGTTGAGGCGAGCGGTTTCGCGGAAATCCTTCCTCGTCTCGCCGGGCAGACCGATGAGGTTGTAGAACCCCACCTTGAGACCGTTCTTCCTGGCGGCCTCGACGGCTCCGATAACATCCCGGTTGGAGTATATCCTCTTCAGGACATCCCTCCTTATCCTCTCGCTACCCGACTCCAGGCCGATATTGATGAACTCGAAATTGCTCCTGGCGAAGGCCTCGAACAGCTCCCCATACTCGGAGTTGGGCGTTACCCTCAGGTTTGAGCCCCAGGATATGGGCACCTCGTACTCCGCGTTTATACTCTCCAGCCGGGAGCAGACCTCGAGCGCCCACTGCTGGTCGGCCCCCAGGGTCTCCACCTCCAGGTAGGCCTCCTGCAGCAGGGTATACACGCTCTTGACGCTGAGGACCTCCTCGGCGATGTTCTCGGGGGACCGCATGCGCACGTACTTTCCCTCGGCCAGGCGCCTCAGGGCGTGATTACAGCAGTAGGTGCACTGGAAGGGGCAGCCCCGGCTTCCCAGGAACGAGGGCCGCGAGAGGGGATTGGCCAGCCAGGGTATCCACATGTCCCGGTCGGGGAAGGGCAGGTGGTCGATATCCTCCATGAAGGGACGGGTGGGGTTTTTCTCGACCACGCCGTCACGCTTGATGAAGAGGTTGGCTATCCCCCCGGGGAACCGCCCGCCATCCAGCTGCTCGGCCAGCTCCAGGGTGGGGTACTCCCCCTCCCCCACGCATACGGCGTCGAAAGCCCTCTCCAGGCAATCTTCCGGCCTCAGGGAGGCGTGGGGGCCGCCCACCACCAGGAAGAGGTCGGGGTGGCGCGCCTTCACGCGCCCGGCCACCTCGGATAAGAAGTCGAAAACGGTGTACACGGAGGTGAAACAGACCAGCCCCGGGTCGAAATCCCTAATATACTCGAAGACCGCTTCGTCCGACTCCCGCGTCGGCACCACCAGCCGGGTCTCGTGACCCTCGCTCTTGAGAAGGGAGGAGATATAGGAGATGCCGAACTGCATCCTCGCGTATCCCTCCAGGGGCTTCTCGCGGGAGTAATGATCTTCCTCGGCGTGAACGAATAGGACCCTCAAACCCTCTCCTTTCCGGCGTTACAGATCCTGCTGCTCTGCTCGAACACCATGCCTATTAATAGCATAAAGATATGGTCCGCCACCAGAGAGAATACGCTCACCGCCTCTCACCCACATCAACCTCGTGGGGGCGATGGTGAGCGTCGTCGAGGTCCTTTAAGTGCGCCAGGGGGCGTCTCGAGCCGCGGCGGCCCGGGATCCGTGTGATTCGGAGGAGTGGAAACTGGTTAGAATACTACGGTGAGCATAAGTCGAGGAAGGGAGGCAGATCATGAATATCTCCAGCCCGTCGTTCCCGAACAACCAGCCCATACCCGGGAAGTACGGCTACAGGAAGGAAAACGTCAATCCGCCCCTGGAGATAGGCGGCATCCCGGTGAATGCCGCGTCCCTGGTCATCGTGGTCGACGATCCCGACGCGCCCATTCCCAGGCCGCCCTGGATCCACTGGACGGCCTGGAACATCGATCCCGGCACGGCGAGGATCGACGAGGGCTCGCTGCCGCGGGGAGCGGTGGAGGGCACCACCAGTTTCGGCGATACCGGCTACGGCGGTCCGGCCCCTCCATCCGGCACCCACCGCTATTTCTTCAAGACCTTCGCCCTGGACACGGAGCTGAACCTCCCGGCCGGCAGCTCCGTCGACGAGCTTTACGGCGCCATGGAGGGCCACGTGCTGGACGAGGCGGAGACCATCGGTCTCTACAGCGCCTAATCTTGATGGGGGTCACATCTTTGATCTTGGACAAACTGTCTGATAATGGTAACTAATTCAAGATCAAAGATGTGAACATCACGCTGGAATTCTCAAGCCTCTCTCCTCTCCCTTCTCATGCATTAACGGATTTCGTAACTACGCCCATCTCTCAGCATGCACCAGATAACCCCATTAGTACCCCATGAGTTTGAATCTACCCCGACGAGACAGCCGGATGGGTCTAGAACCGAAGATCGAAGACACGGCCCCTCTTGCCTTAGGTGGCGGGCTTCTCCTCCAGGGTGGCCCGCGCCTGCATCGCCTCGTCGCCGCGGTAGAAATCGACGGTCACGGTGTCGCCTACCTGGTGCTTGCGCAGCTCCAGCATAAGCTGGTCCATGGACTCCACGACGGTACCGTCGATGGCCGTGATGATGTCGCCGGCCTCCAGGCCGGCCTTCTGCGCGGGAGCGTCCTCGACCACGCTGCGCACGATAGCCCCCTCGTCCACCGGCAGGCCGTAGCGCTCGGCCACCTCGGTCTCGAGGGTGCTGCCGGTGAAACCGAGCCAGGGATGAACGGCGACCCCGGTTTCTATCAGCTGTTCGATCACCGGCCTGGCGCCGTCGATGGGTATGGCGAATCCCAGGCCGTCATATCCGCCGCTCTCCGAGTAGATGGCGGTATTGATTCCGACCACCTCGCCCTTGATATTGCAGAGTGGACCGCCGGAATTTCCCGGGTTGATGGCCGCGTCGGTCTGGATCACGTCCAGCAGGGGCGTGCTGTCCGATACGTAGACGTTACGGTTGAGGGCGCTGATGATGCCCGAGGTGACGCTGCCCTGAAAGCCCTCCGGGCTGCCGATAGCCATGGCCAGCTCCCCCACCGCCAGGTCCGAAGAGGTCCCGAGCTCCACGGCGGGCAGGCCCGTGGCGTCGATCTTGATCACCGCCAGGTCCGTCTCCGGGTCGGTGCCCACTATCCCGGCCTCGAAGGTGGTGCCGTCCTGCAGGGCCACCGTTATGGAAGTGGCGTCCTCGACCACGTGGTTGTTGGTGACGATGTAACCGTCCGGGCTGTATATGAATCCCGAGCCGATACCCACTCCAACCCTGCCTATCTCAACCTCCAGGTTGACCGTGCAGGGCAAGGCCTTTTGCGCCGCTTCCGCGACCGCCTCCTGGTCGGCCTTTATCACCCTCTCCTCGACCGTGGTTACCTCCTGGACCTCCCTTACCTGATCCTCCTGCCTGTTGCTGAGCACGTCCACGGGATTGGTCCCGAAAAAGAGGGGCACCACGAACAGCGCCGCAACCGCCGCGTTCACGGCCGCGATCACGGCCGTGAACACGATCCGCCTCCCGCCCCCGCGCCTATCCGGGGGGGGCGGCAGGCCGGGTGGAGCGGGGGGAACGCCCTGTAAGTCGATATCCTTCGCCGTATTCGCCATATCAATCACCTTGCCTTGGGGTTACATGTCCCGGTCACCACTTCGCCGGCTTCCGTCAAGCATTCCTGGGAGCTTGCTTCCACCTTGTAATCTATAGATTCTTCCCCTTCTTTATGTCCGCGGCCTCGGCTTTGAGGCTTTCGATTTGCTCCGTCATATTCCCGCGGAAGCCGCCTGCTTCTCCATCCTCGGGGGGCTCCATGCCCTCCGGGAATCCCATATCCTCGGGTGGCGTCCCATCGGAGGGCGGCCCGTCCCCCATCCGGGGCATTCCTTCCTCCCCCGGACGACCCCCCATGTTACCCTGCATGGAGGCGAACTGCTCGTACTCGGCGATCAGCTCCAGCATCACCCCGGCGTATTCCTTGTAATCCGCGGCGTCATCCAGATCCATGATGGCCTGGAACGACGCCTCGGCCCCCTCCAGGGATTCGACCATACTCTCGGAGGTGGCCTCCATCTCCTCCATGAATTTCTCCATCTCTTCCTCGTCTATATCCCCGTTGCTTTCCTCGCTTTCCTCGCTTTCCTCTCCGCCGGGCATCGCTCCTCTCATCTCCTGCCTCGCCTCGTTGAGGATCTCGAAGTTCGCTTCCGCCTCATCCATCCAAGCGTCGCCTATTACCATCAGTTCCTTCGCCTCGGCCCTGTCCGCCTCGTTGTCTCCACCCCCGCAACCACCGAGCGTACCCACCAGCGCAAGGCCCAGGCATGCTACCATAAAGAGGGCCGCGATCTTTCTCATGTCATCATCTCCCGTTTTCGATACCGTTCAGCTTGCCGTCCTGCATGTGGTAGGCCCAGTCGGCCGAATCCAGGATGGACTCGTCGTGGGTGACTATCAGCACGCACTTGCCGTCCTTTTTGGCCAGCTCCACCAGTATGTCCACCACCACCTTGCCGGTGGCGGTGTCCAGGTTGCCGGTGGGCTCGTCGGCCAGGATGATGTCGGGGTCGTTGGCCAGG
>JAXHVT010000071.1:0-44914 GCA_034188985.1 Actinomycetota bacterium
G
The DNA here is from genome assembly GCA_034188985.1 of Actinomycetota bacterium. Lineage (GTDB taxonomy): Bacteria > Actinomycetota > Geothermincolia > Geothermincolales > RBG-13-55-18 > JAXHVT01. The sequence goes on from JAXHVT010000071.1 coordinate 2, forward strand.
CGAGGAAACCCCCGTCCGGGAGGCGCCACGTACCGAGGAAGCCGAGGCGGCTGAGCCCATAGAGCTCCTGGAGCAGTTGGCGGAGACCCCCGAGGAGATCGTTCCCGGCGAGGAAACCCCTCAGGCCCCGTGGCCGGATACGGTACAACCCGCCGTACCCGAGGCCGCGCCCAAGGTTGTGGAGGAGATAACCCCGGAGGCCGTCGTGGAAACACCACCACAGGCGCTCAAGGAGAGAATAACCCCGGAGGCGGCACAGGCCCCGTGGTCCGATACGATACAGCCCGCCGCACCCGAGCCCCAGGTAGTGGAGGGCGAAGATAAGATAGAGGCTGCACCGGCGGGTCCGGAGGAAGAGCCGTCCGGATTCGATATGGGCAATTACTCCCTGGAGAGAGAACTGGCGGAGCTGACGGGAGCATCGATGCCGCAGCCGACGAAGAAAATAAAAATTCCCGTAAAACCCAAAGGAGAAGAAAAGGGGATGGAGGAAGTAGATAGTAAGAAACCTGTTCCCAAGGTTAAGAGAGACAAGACGGTAACCAAGGGTATCATCATGCGCATTATCGACGGTATCAAGAGATTGTAAGGGGTGCATAGCCAGGTGAGATCCTTCAAAATAGTCGTTACGGGTCCTTTCAGCGCCGGCAAGACGACGTTTATCAAGAGCATCAGCGAGATATCCATCGTTTCTACCGAGAGGTCTATATCCGACTCCACCCGCAGGGTAAAGGCGGAGACGACCGTGGCCATGGATTTTGGCAGGATTACCATTTCCAAGGATATAGTGCTCTACCTTTTCGGTACGCCGGGACAGGAACGTTTTGATTTCATGTGGCAGATACTATCCGAGGGGATGCTCGGTTATATATTGATGCTGGATGGCAGCCGGCCGGAAACCTTCGCTGAGGGGAAACGGATCCTCGAATTCTTTGCGACTCTCTCCGATGCACCTTACGTTGTCGGGGCGACGAGGATACCCGACAGCGATTCCAATAATACGTTGGAAAAGATCAGGGAGGACTTGAGCATAGATGGAGATAAGCAGATAATTCCATGCAATGCGCTTGAGAAAGAAGACGTAAAGAAGGTATTACTAGGTCTTCTCTATGACATCCTCAAGACCCTCGACAAATAGTCGAGGGCATAGGAACTCATACAATATTCCAAGCCGGAGGCAACCCCCGAGTTATCGGCGGGGTGATTCCATAAAAGGGCTGGATTCTCCCGTAAGCTAGCCCAGATAATATCCACTGGTGTACGAGCCGGATGGATTGGAAACCGGTCACGTCAGGGACAATAATGAAATTGGCCATAGGTGGAATGAAAATAATGGTGGGTGGTTGAGCGCGAACGTATGTGGTGTCACAACAAATATAATTAAGGACGAGAAAGCGATAGACAGCGCAATATCGCTTGAACAATTCTTAAGCCAAATCGGAGGTGGCTCTATTTGCGTATCGATGGAGTATCGCGTCTAGTAGGGTTGGTAGGTTATCCCATAGAGCATACCCTGTCTCCCATGATACACAATGCCGCTTTCGATAGTCTGCGTCTCAACTGGGTTTACGTTCCCTTACGTGTACATCCCGGTTCGCTGGGGCCGGCCTTGGAGGGCTTGCGATGGCTGGATTTCAGCGGGGTCAATGTAACCATTCCGCATAAGGTAGAAACCGTCCGTTTCATGGACGACTTGAGGGAGGAAGCCCGGATTCTCGAGGCGGTAAACACCGTGGTAAAAGAAGGGCGCGATTTGATAGGCTACAATACTGACGTAAGGGGCTTCACCGATTTTACGTTTAAACGCGGTATAGGGCTTGCGAGCGTATCAGCCTTGCTCATAGGCGCGGGGGGTGCAGCAAGGGCGGTAGCTCTGGCTCTAGCTAGAGGGGGAGCTTCAAAGATTGCGATCGCTAATCGTACCCCCGGCAGGGCGGAGGTGCTGCGCTCCATGTTAAAGGGGGCAACAGGGCATTCCGAGATATCAGTTGAGGAGTTCGATGAATCCGGTTTGCGGGTTATAAGAGAGTGCGACCTGGTGATAAACTGTACGCCGTTAGCCGTAGAGGACGCGGAGGAGATACCCATCCACTACGATGATTTCGGCGATGGACAATGGGCAGTGGATCTCAATTATTCACGGCGAAGGACGGCTTTCCTGGAGGAGGCGTGTAAAAGAGGCGCGAGCGGTGCCAACGGGGAGGATATGCTACTCTTTCAAGCCGCCGCCTCGTTCCGGCTGTGGACGGGAATGGAGCCACCCCTGGATGACATGAGAGAGGTTTTTATCGAGACGATCAAAGGCGATCGATAACGAGGAAGGCCGGTATGCAGAAGCCGAAGAAAGAGAAACTGGGACAGATACTTGTTAAGCACAAGATAATATCCGAGGAACAATTACAGGAGGCACTCGATAAGCAGAGGGATTCGGGAGAATCTCTCGGCAGGGTACTCATCGATATGAAGATGGTGAGCGAGGGCGCCCTGACCTCTATCCTTGCACGCCAGATCGGCTTGAAATACGTGGATCTGGCCAACTACGATGTGGATATCTCCGCCTCCTCCTTGGTAGACGCCGAGGTGGCCCGGCGCTACAACCTGATTCCGGTCGGTTTCGACGGGGACAAGCTGATGGTGGCTATGGCTGATCCCACCAACGTTTTCGCCCTGGACGACGTACGTATCATGACCGGTATGCAGATCGAGCCAATGGTCGCGACAAAGGAGGATATAACCTCCGCCATAAACAGGTACTGCCGTACCGAGGCGGATATGGATATAAGCGTGGACGAGGTGGCCGGTGAAATTAAAGACGCAGGAGATGAGGCCGAGGCCGATGACGCACCTATCGTAAAGTACGTCAATCTGCTTATCTCGGAGGCGGTTACCGACCGCGCCAGCGACGTGCACATAGAGCCCATGGAGACCGATGTTAGGGTACGCTTCCGGATTGACGGTGTTCTACATGAGATAAGACGCAACCCCAGACAGATCCACCCCGGAGTCGTGGCCAGGATAAAGGTGATGTCGGACATGAATATAGCGGAGAAGCGTCTTCCGCAGGATGGAAGGGCATCGGTGGATATAAGGGGCAAGTCTATAGACATCCGCGCCGCGTCGCTGCCCACGATATACGGCGAGAAAATAGTTCTCAGGATACTGGATAAAAGCGCCAGCCTCATGGGCTTGGAGGACCTGGGCTTCACCGAGGAAATAATGGAAAAGTATTCCCACAGCTTCAACAAGCCTTACGGTACCATAATGGTAACCGGGCCGACAGGAAGCGGCAAGACCACCACCATGTATGCGACGCTTAACGTCTTGAACAGCGTGGGTAAGAACATCATTACTATCGAGGACCCGGTGGAGTACCGCTTGCCCTTGATAAACCAGGTACAGGTTCATTATCGTGCGGGCCTTACCTTCGCTTCAGCTCTGCGTTCCATATTGCGTTGCGATCCGGATATAGTAATGATAGGCGAGATACGAGATCCCGAATCGGCGCAGATCGCTATCGAGTCCGCATTGACCGGTCACCTGGTGCTATCCACACTACATACCAACGATGCTCCGAGTGCGCTGACTCGCCTCCTTGAAATGGGCATCGAGCCCTTTTTAATAGCCTCCGCAATGGACTGTATAAGCTCCCAGAGACTGGCCAGAAAACTCTGCGAACGCTGCAAGGAGCCCTACGAACCCGAAGAGGAGTTTCTAGACAAGCTGGGATTCGAATGGGATGATGGCCAGGAGCACGTACTGTTTCGCACCAGGGGCTGCCCCGCCTGCAACAATACCGGGTTCAAGGGCAGGATAGGTATCTTCGAGGTGTTGGAGATGACAGAGGATATCGAGCGCCTGGTGGCGAGAAACGCACCGCACGTGGAGATTGCGGAGGCGGCTACAAGCAAGGGTATGAGAACCTTACGGCAGGAAGGACTGTCAAAGGCGAGGGAAGGAGTAACATCAATCGAAGAAGTGCTCAGGGTTATCATGTAAAACGACGAAATATACTAAGAAATGTAGGTAAGGCTGAGAGGGGGTAGGGATTTGGCTACCAAGCTGGATATTAACGAGCTGTTGGAAGAGGTGCTGGTTAGAGGGGCATCGGATCTCCATATCACTGTGGGCGCTCCTCCGGTGATGCGTATTAACGGCATGCTGGTGAGGCTCGATGAATACCAGCGTCTGACCTCTAACGATACAAGGGATATGATTTACAGTATACTCACAGCGCGCCAGAGAGAACAGTTGGAGAGCAATCTCGAATACGACCTGTCATACTCGGTTCCAGGAAGCGCGAGATTCAGGGTAAACGCGTACTTTCAGAGAAACAGCCTGGGGGCGGCGTTTCGCATCATACCATACCGCATAAAAACGGTGGAGGAGTTGAACCTGCCGCTGGTCTTGAAGGATTTCTGCATGCTTCCGCGCGGCTTCATCCTGGTAACCGGTCCTACGGGTCAGGGTAAGTCAACCACCCTCGCATCCATGATTAATATCATAAATGAGGACCGCAACCTACATATAATCACCGTTGAGGACCCCATAGAATTTCTGCATGTGCATAAGAAATGTATCGTAAACCAAAGGGAGGTGGGAGGTGATACCCACTCCTTCTCCAACGCCCTCAAGTACGTGTTGCGCCAGGATCCGGACGTGATACTGGTGGGGGAGATGAGGGACCTGGAAACCATATCCACGGCCCTAACCGCCGCTGAGACCGGACACCTGGTTTTCGCCACTCTGCATACTCAGGATGCGCCACAGACTATAGACCGTATAATAGATGTTTTCCCCACCTATCAACAGCAGCAGGTACGCATGCAGTTGGCCAGCACCATACAGGCTATCGTAACCCAGCAATTAATGCCCGCCAAGGATGGACAGAATCGCATACCGGCGGTGGAGGTAATGGTGGCGACGGCCGGCATCAGGAACCTCATACGTGAGGCCAAGGCGCACCAGATATACTCCGCCATGCAGGCTGGGGGGCAGTACAAGATGCAGACAATGGATCACTCCATCGCGGCCCTTTTCAAGAGGGGCATCGTATCCTACGAGGTTGCCATGTCTCGTTGCAACAATCGGGATGAGATGGAGAGGCTTATAGGGTGAGGGTCGATGGAGGCGGTACTAAGGGTAGAGAGCCTCAGGAAGAGCTATTATATCGGATGGCGTAAGCCAAGGAGAGAAGCCCTTAACGGATTGAACCTGGAGGTTTCCAGGGGAAGCATCGTGGGGCTCCTCGGGCCCAATGGGGCCGGTAAGACCACTACCCTTAAGTCCGCAATAGGCCTGGTGCGACCCGAGGAAGGCAGGATTCGGGTATTCGACGAGGATGGCGTAACCGCCGAATCCCGCCGAAAAATGGGCTTCCTGCCCGAGCAGCCTTATTTCGATCTCTATCTGACACCCCGCAAACTACTCATGTATTACGGGCGTCTGGCGGGCATAGATGCGCGGTCGATAAGATCGAGGATTTCCCATCTACTGGGTTTGGTGAGCCTGGAGGAGGAAACGGACATCCCTATGGTAAAGTTATCCAAGGGTATGCTGCAAAGACTGGGTTTCGCTCAGGCGCTTCTTTCTGAGCCGGATTTCCTGATACTCGACGAACCCTCGGCGGGTCTGGATCCCCTGGGAAAAGTACGGGTCAGGGATCTCCTGGAGGATCTGAGGGGAGGAGGAACCTCCATTCTCTTGAGCTCTCATCAGTTATCGGACATAGAAGAGATATGTGACGGAGTAGCTTTGATAGACCAGGGCCGCAATATCGCTTCTGGATCCCTGGACGAGCTTCTAGAATCGAAGGAGGAAATGGAGATAGTCCTGGAGGACGCGCCACCACATGCAATCGAAAAGCTGCCATCCTCGGCGGCCTGGGCAGGCGATGATGAAGACAGGATAATCCTGCACAAGCGGGATTTGAACCCGGCACTGAAGGCGCTGGTAGAGGCTGGCGCGGTTATAGGGGGGGTGGTCCAGAGGCGCATGACTTTAGAGGAGTTCTTCCTGGCAAGGGTAGGCAAGGGGACGGGTGAAAGTGAATGAAGGCATTATCGTCTTTTTCATGGAGCGTGGTTCAGGACGCTTTCCACCGCAAGGTATTCTACGTAATACTGGCCATCACCATAATACTAATTATGCTGATTCCTCTGCTTCCCAGTGCGGAAGTCGGTATACAGATAGACTTGATGCGAGAGGCGGGCCTGGGAATGGCGAGTATCATGGTCTTCCTGCTGGCGGTGGTTCTCGGATCAACTATCATCCCGGGTGAAATAAATAAACGCACCATATACAACACGCTCTCAAGGCCGGTTCGCCGCTGGGAATATTTTATCGGAAAGCTCCTGGGCATAATGCTCGTACTGGCCGTGGTGATGATTTTTACCTTTATGATATTCCTGCTCTTCATCCTGGCCAAGTTCGGTTTGTTCAACCCGGGGTTGGCGAAGGCGTTTTTGACCATGTACCTGGAGGCCGGCATACTGGCCGCGGTGGCCATGGCCTTCTCCGTCAATCTCGGGCCCGTAGTCTGTATATTCTTGACCGGTCTTTTCTACGTGATATGTCATGTCAAGGGCGACTTTCTGTACAAGGCGATGACCGAGGCGGGCAACAATCTGTTTGTGAGGGGACTCGCCGGCATTGGGTATTACGTGCTGCCAAACCTGGAGCGCCTCAATGTTAACGAGGCCATCGCACATGGTGAGAGAGTTTACGGGGTCGGGGCCAGGGAGCTAATGCTGCTTGCTGGAGTAGCCGTGATCTTCACGGCGGTTTTTACGTGCGCGGGTGTTTTTATGCTGAAGCGGAGGGATCTATGAGATCCAGGTCGCTTTTGTTGCCGTTGACACAGCGCGAACGCTTTGTGCACGGATGGAGGAAGATTCAGGAACATGACAGCGAAACCGGAGATCTTTAACGGCACCGTAGCGCGGTCGCAATTATGCATGACGAACAACTGAGATACGTCGCAGCTACCGTGTATATAATAAATACCGTGAAAGTCAAATACAATGAAAAAGATTGTATGATATGAAAAAGACGGCTCTCATCCTCATCATCATAGTTTTGATGATCATGACGGCGGGGTTTTTGCAGTGGGGTTTCGATTCCACTCCCCTGGGGGAGGCGGGAGAGATGAAAGAGGATTTCCCGGCCGCCGCCAGCCTCCTGGAATTTCTCGGCGGAATAAGGCAGTATATCGCTTATACGCTATATATAAAGACCGACAATCTGCACCATGCTTATTACGGCAGCTTCGATAAGGAAGCGGAATTGGTACCTTATTTCATGCTTATCGCACTACTGGATCCCCACTATGTACACGCGTATTTCGAGGGGTCCGCGATCATATATGCACAGGGATTGAGAGAGCAGGCCATAGAGTTCAACCTACAGGGTATAAGGGCCAACCCGGAATCGGCGGATCTCTATGTAAGCCTGGCGGATCTTTATCTACAGGAGAAGCGATACGAGGATGCCAGAGATGCTTTCGAAGAGGCCATGAAGTACGAGCCGAAAATCGTGAACAGAAACCTCATTCTCTCAGGGATTTCGGCGGCCTATCACGCAACAGGAGATGATGTGATGGCGAGAAAGATCCTAATGGAACAAGCCATATACAACCAAATGAGCATCTACGATCAGGATATCGACGATGAATTAAGAGCACAATTGGTTTATATGGTAAACACCGAATTGAACTCGGCCATTCCTGAAGGCAGCGGTGGAGGAACTGAGTAGGTGGCGGCATCGCATGAGGCTGATTTTTTAAGAAAGATACAAAGAAAGGATAAAGTATTCGGGCTTTGGTAACGATAAATAACTGATGATACCTCTATGGTATGTTAATAAAGTGGTTTGTTTGACTTTTTTGTTGAAAATGTTATATATGTAGTTTAAAGTTAGTTTGTTTGTAAACCTTATACTTCTGGGTTAAGAGGAGAGAGGGCTGTGGCTCAAACCTATTCTTACAGGGTAAGGGACCGGCAGGGCAAGATAATAACTGGCAAACTGGAGGCAGAAAACGAAGCCACCGTATCCCAGCGATTGCGCGAGATGGGATACTTCGTCATAGGCGTAGAAGAGGAGAAACCCTCTCTACGTAAAAAAGAGCTCCATCTCCTCAAGCCCAAGGTTAAATCTAAAGATCTCACCGTTTTCACCCGCCAGTTCGCCACAATGATAAACGCCGGGCTACCTCTGGTAAAATGCCTGAGCATCCTGTCCGAGCAAACCGAGAGCCCGGTGCTTACCGAGATTATATCCGACGTGCAACACGAGGTAGAGATGGGAAGGTCCCTCTCGGAGGCACTGTCAAAACACCCGGATGTATTCAAGGAGCTCTACACCAGCATGGTGAAAGCGGGAGAGATCGGCGGTGTTCTGGACGACGTGCTTCTACGCATCGCGACCACCCTGGAGAGCGATGCGGAGATTAGACGAAAGATCAAATCGGCCATGACATATCCCATGGCTATGTTTGCTATATCAATACTGCTGCTGGTCGTAATGCTGGTTTTCGTGGTGCCCACCTTCGAGAACATGTTCGCTGATATAGGCGCGACTATGCCGGCGTTAACAAAAGGAATTATGGCCATAAGCCACTTCCTGGTCAGCCTGTATGGACTCATCTTTATAATAATGTTGATAGCTGGCATAATATTCCTGCGCCGGTGGATGAAGACGTCAAACGGCAGGAGAAAAGTGGACGGATTGAAGCTGAAGATTCCTGTGTTCGGCATGCTCATACATAAGATGGCGCTTTCCCGATTCTCAAGGACGCTGGGAACCCTGGTTGCCAGTGGAGTTCCCATACTACAGGCCCTGGAGATAACCTCGAACACGGTTGGGAACGTATTGATGGCGGAGGCTGTGGAGAACGTCAGAGCGGGGGTCAAGGAGGGTGATTCCATCGCCAGGCCCTTGTCCCAAAGCCCGCTGTTCCCGCCCATGGTCACCCAGATGCTGGCTATCGGGGAGGAAACGGGAGCCCTGGATACAATGTTGAACAAGGTTTCTGACTTTTATGACTCCGAGGTTTCCACTACAGTGGATGCGCTGACCTCTCTATTGGAGCCGATACTCATCGTATTCCTGGGTGTGGTCGTAGGTACCATAGTAGTCGCGCTTTACATGCCGATATTCTCGATGGTTTCCCAGTTCTCTCAAGGTTAATGTTATATTATCGAAAGCGCGCCTGAGGCGTAGCTGGCTCTTGAGCACTTTAGGAAGCGAGGTGTCAGGAGAGCGAACAAGGCCTTTGGCAGGGAAACAGCAGCTGGAAAAACTACAAAAGCATTTTCGCCCACGATCCCTTCCGTTGCTTATCCAAGGATCCGGTCGTTATTTTTAATGGCTACAGACGAGGAATTTAGACGGGGACATAGAAGGATTCTGATAATGTAAGGGAATTCGCAATTTGTATTGTTGTGAGGTATGTTAGTAGAGTTCATTATTGACAATTATAATTAACAATATATTATATTTTATAAGAATGTGAAAATATTAAAATAGCGCTAAAGTTGAATGCTGATGTTGGCGATGATTTATATTGACCGAGAAGTATTGTATTGTTAAGATTGGAGTCTCGAAGAACTAGGCGGAAGCTGGAGGGTTGACTTGGGGGAGAGGTTCAGTAACAAGCTCCTGACAGTAAACGAAGTAGCCGATATACTAAGAGTTTCGAACATGACTGTGTATCGCTTGGTCAAGAGCGGGCAGATACCGGCTATAAGGGTTGGGAAAAATTATCGTATCAAGGAGAGCGACGTCAACGACTATCTTTCCCGCGGAAGCCAGAGGACGGAGAATTAATAGCCCAGGGGGTAGCGGATGAGCCAGAGGAAATCGAATGCGGCTGTAGGGCTGGACATAAGTACAAATTCCGTGAAGATGGCCGAGATTAGCCTGGGTAAGGACGCGCCAGTATTGACCAATCTAGGCATTGTGAATATACCAGAAGGAGTAATCAGGGACGGCGAGGTGGAAGACGGCGTAACCCTTGCCGAATCCCTTAAGGAATTATGGGGCAAGACGGGTTCCAAGGAGCGCAAGGTGATACTGGGGATAGCCAATCAGAAGGTTATCGTCAGGCCGATCGAGCTTCCCTACATGGAGAAGGAGGAATTGGATAGCGCCCTCCGCTTCCAGGTACAGGAGTTCATACCCATACCCATCGAGGAAGCCATCCTGGACTTCGACGTCATCGAGGAGTTCATGACCGCGGATGAGGAGAGGATGCTGACCGTGCTCCTGGTGGCCGCCCATAAAGATATGATCCAAAGCTTCGTGGAGGTATTGAGGAGCGCCGGCCTTTCCGCAGCGGCAATAGACCTCAAGGCCTTCGCCCTGCCGCGTTCACTTGTTCCAAGGGATCAGCTTCTGGCGGGTTACGAGGAAAGCGAGGCCGCTGTATGCCTGGTAAATGTGGGGGCGGGTATTACAAACATTACTATCCTGAAAGATAATATCCCACGTTTCGCCCGTTTCCTGCTCAGGGGAGGAGATGATTTCATACGAGTTATAATGAATCGTATGGATATGGAATGGGGTGAGGCGGAGGAGGTAAAGGAAGGAAAGCAGCCCAACCCAGAGGCTATTAACGTCCTTCAGCAGGAGATATTTAATTTCGTGGGTGAGATAAGGAGATCAATAGATTACTATATAGCACAGACCCAGGAGAGGGCTTTCGAGAAGATAATTCTCAGCGGCAGCGGTTCCGTAACGGTGAACCTGTCCCAGGAGATGAATCGGGGGCTGAGGCTTCCGGTGGAGATCGGAAAGCCACTGCAGAATCTGCAATTGGGCAAGCTTCCCTACACGCCGGAAGAGCTGGTTGAGATCGAGCCCTCCGTAGCGGTATGTGTAGGACTTGCTCTTCGGGAGGTAATGGAATGACCAGGATAAACCTGTTACCACCGGAAGTAAAGGAAAAGGCTGAGCGGCCACATCTCGCACCTTGGTTCATACTGATGGGCGTGGTGACCATAGCTGTCCTGGTAGGCCTGTTCATCCTCTTTAATGCCCAGAAATCTGGTAAAGAAGATACCCTGAAGGAGAAACAGGCCGATCTATCGGATCTGCAGAAACAGACAAAACCGATTGAGAAATTCGAAGCACAGCAAAGCGAACTTGGTGCCATGGAGGATCTTTACCAGCAGGCCAACGCCGGACGCGTGGCCTGGGCGCAGATGCTCAATGACCTAGCCATGTACGTGCCTGAGGGGTTGGCTACGGCATCGAATCCCAGGGCGCCGGCTATATGGCTTACACGGTTGGTTATAGATGCGCAGTCACTGGAGACAATGGCCGGTGGCGGAGGAACTGCGGTTGTGGGTGGAACGCCCATTGAAATGGAGGGATACGCTACTCCCGCGTGGTTGTGCATACAGACATGGCTGCCGAGAGCGAGCGATTTCAAGGCAAAGGGATTTCTGGATGCTTACCCTTATTATTATTATTTCAGAGGACATCCCAAGGTGGCGGAGTTTTTCGTTAGGCTTCAGAACATGGAGGAATGGACAAACTTGTGGATACAAAGCTCCACTCAGACGACCATATCCGAGTTCAGGATGGTATACGAGGATGCAGGTGACGGCCAGATGCAGCTCGTGGAACAGAGTTACTCTGACTGGGCAATCAATTTCATAATCAACGGAAAGTGGAACCCGGAAAACGCTATATGGTCTGTTGATGCCGAGGGGGCACAAGCTATGGGAGGTGACCAGCAGTGAGGATAAAGGTCAGTCCCGGAATATGGCTTGTAGTGGGCGTAGTTATATGTGTTGTAATTCTGGTGCTTGGACTATTCTTGATAGTGTTCCCCCAGAGGGACAATGTGAGTGAGGTTCAAGCGGATATAGACGATGCGGAAACCAGCATCCAGCAGGAACGGAACAAGTTGAATCAATTGAAGCAGTACGAAAAGGATCCTCAGCAGTTCACGAGGCAGATAGAGGCGCTGAGCGAACATATTCCGGAGACGGTGGAGCTGGCCGATATCATCCAGCAGGTGGACCACGCCGCCGAGGAGGCGGGGTTGGATTTCTACTCCTTTATACCAAGCCTGCCGGTATCGAGCGGAAGCTACTATACCGTAACATGTGAGGGCATATTCCACGGGCGTTATTTCAACCTGGTCGAGTTTTTCAACCAGGTTGAAAGACTGCCGAGAACGGTGAAGGTTGTGTACCTGGATCTGATCGAATCGGATGCCGGATTACCCTACCTGCAAATAAAGATAAATTTCAGATGCTTCTTCACCGTGGAACAAGGAGTGGAGTTACTGCTTCAGAGCGGAGGATAGGCAGGATATTATAGGAAGGATGAAACGGGCTGTACGAGTTGGAGAGGGTTGGTATGCCGGAGAAGAAGAGCTTTGGGAAAAAGCACATAGGGGAGATAATACCAGCGAGGAATGTACGATTGTTAATGGGACTTGCGTGTGCTCTGCTTGTTGCGGCGGTGTTGATGATGGCGCTGGAGCCCGGCTTGCAGGGGGATGAAGGAACAGCGCTTTCACAGGCTATGATCTCCGATAGTGCGGAGGTGAATATAGATTCTGCCAACCTAGCAGACAGGGTGCTGGAGCAGAAGTTCCAGATACACATGGAGGAGAACGATCAGGAGATCGGAGAGATACCCTACGTGGAGGTGTGGGTATTGAATGACCCATTCTATCCGCTGATGGGCGAAGTGGGAACCCTGAGGAACAATGAAGGCGTTCTAGCAAGCAAGGAATGGCAGATGATCGGATTCCCGAATTACGAGAGCGATCAGGAAGGGACGACGGCTGGGGCACCTGTGTCATCGCAACCATCAAGTTCGCTGCCTGTTACCACCGGGATAAAGGAAAGGGTGGTGATGGTCGAAGAGGTATACGAGGTGCGGGGTATAAGATACGCGAAAATAACGGTAAACGAAGAGACCTACGACAAGCTCAAGGCAGGAAGTGAATTCGCGGAGGTGTTCAAGTTAGAGGAGATAAGGGATAACGATATAGTGATTATGACTTGTGGTGACGAATCATATGAATTGCAGGTGAATCAGCTAAGGAAGCTCTAAGAGAAATGAATGATTGAAGGGGCGGCAGAAATGCCGCCCCTTTATTTTTAGATATCATGAGGAAGATTATGAAGGTAAACATCAGAGATAAGAAGGATAATAAAAGGGCAAATGGATTATTTCGGAAGGAGTAGAGAATGGAGGGGGCGATTGAAGCTCTGGAAACAGGAAAAGCAAATAATTTAACGACGATGCAATGATAGATGTATAGAACGGCGGCAGTATTCAAGTTGAAAAGGCAAAAAGACTGGGGAGATGAGTGAGGATGCTGAGATTCCTTGATGCCGGAGAGTCGCATGGGAAGGGAATGGTTACCATAATCGAGGGGATTCCATACGGCTTGAAGATAAGGGCTGAGGATATCGAGGAGGAACTTTCAAGGAGACGTCTTGGATACGGGAGAGGCGCACGTATGAAGCTGGAAAGAGACGAGGTGGAGATATTAAGCGGTATAAGGTTGGGAAAGACGCTGGGAAGCCCGTTGGCTATGATGGTGAGAAACGCGGAATATGGAAAATGGAGCGAAACAATGGGAATTGATGGAGGGGAAGGGCGGGAAAAGCTGACTCGGCCGAGACCGGGCCATGCCGATATTGCAGGCGCGTTGAAATACGGCACGAAGGATATAAGAGACATTCTGGAGAGGGCATCGGCGAGAGAGACTGTTGGTAGAGTGTGCGCGGGAGCCGTGGCAAAGGTAATGCTGCGTGAAATGGATATGCAGGTGTGGTCACACGTGATAAGAATTGGCGGAGTAAGCTATGAGACAGGCGGGAGAACGCCGAATATGAAGGAAGTCGAAAAGGCTGACGAGGATGAATTACGCTGTTTGAGAGGCTCGGTATCGAGAAGGATGATAGATGAGATAAATTCCGCTGGAAAGAGTGGAGACAGCCTCGGGGGAACTTTCGAGGTTCTGGCTTACGGTCTGCCAGCCGGATTGGGCAGCCATGTTCACTGGGACAAACGCCTCGATTCTCGCCTGGCGGCCTCTGTTATGGCCATCCAGGCAATAAAGGGGGTGGAGATAGGAGACGGTTTTAACCTGGCTGGTATGAGGGGTTCCGGGGCCGTGGATATCATCCGGCACGAGGATGGAAGGGGATTTTTCCGTTTGTCCAATCACGCGGGGGGTATTGAAGGAGGAATAACGAATGGTGAGACCCTGGTATTGAGAGCGGCAATGAAGCCTATTCCAACCATGGCCAGGGCGGTGGAATCCGTCGATATCGAGAGCAAAGAAAGGGTGGAAGCCGCAACGGAGAGAGCGGATGTCTGCGCCGTTCCGGCAGCGGCGGTTATTGCAGAATCCGTGGTGGCACTAGTTATCGCTGATGCGCTTATGGAAAAACTGGGGGGAGACAGGATGGAGGAGATAAACCTCGCATTCAAGAAGATGAAGGCGGAGCAGGCGAAATTCTGATCACTGGTTACGGGTGAAGAAAGATGGTATTCGAGGAGGAAAGGCGGGGTCTTTTGGCGATAATAGGTTTCATGGGGGCGGGAAAGAGCACCATAGGGTCCGTTCTTTCATCGAAACTGGGAATGGAATTCGTTGACCTCGACGAGTTGATAGCGTCGCGGGCAGGGACGACCATAGAGGAGATATTCGTGAATGAAGGAGAGGAGGGATTCAGGGTAAGGGAAAGCGAAGCACTTAGAGATGTTCTGAAAGGCGATAACAAGGTGGTATCCTGTGGGGGCGGAGTAGTGTTGAGGGGCGATAACGCGCGATTGTTACGCTCGAGATGCCGCGTATTCCTGCTGGAGATATCGGAGGACGAGGCCATAGGGCGGCTGGCGGAAGGTGATCAACGACCTCTGTTGAAGGGGGAAGGGCGCGAAGACAGGATAAGAAGATTAATGCATGAAAGAGCTGAAAGATACAGGAAGACCGCACACGAAGTGGTAAAGGTCGGGACAAGGGAGCCGGGGGAAATAGTGGAGGATATCGCTAGGTTATGGAGGAGATCAAGGTAAGGACGGCGGGCGGGGATTATCCGGTAAGCATAGGCCGGAGAATATACGCGAAGGTACTGGGAACTATCCTCGAAAAGGTTAACCCGCCTAAAGTGGTGATAGTGAGCCATCCATCGATCATGGAACTTCATGCGTCCAGGGTCGAGGAAGCATTGCGCAACTGGATACATCGAGGCGGAAAAGCTGCTTATTTTGTGTTTCCCGAGGGGGAGGGCAACAAGAACCTGCATTATTTTGAGAAAGGCCTTTTCTATCTCTTGGAAAAGGGATTTACCAGGGAGGACCTGCTTATCGCTTTCGGTGGAGGGGTGGTCGGGGATCTGGCTGGCTATCTGGCATCTTCCTATCAACGCGGTATGCGATACACGCAACTGCCCACGTCTCTTATGGCAATGGTGGATTCCAGCATAGGGGGGAAGGTGGGTCTCGATTTACCTGGCGCCAAGAACGCGGTTGGTTCCTTTTACCAACCAGCGGCCGTTATCTGCGATACGGAGGTTCTCGCCACATTGCCGGTAAGAGAGTTGAAAAGCGGCCTTGCGGAAGTTGTGAAGTACGGGTTTCTATACGACGGTCAACTGCTGAGGGAGATGAGAGAGCTAGGGGTGGACCAGGAGGATGTCTTGGAGGCAGCCACCGAAGTAGTGGCCAGGTGCGTGGCCTTGAAGGCGGAGGTCGTATACCAGGACGAGAGGGACCTGACGGGAAAGCGCGCACTTCTGAATTACGGCCATACGTTCGGGCATGCGCTGGAATCGGCCACAGGATACGGCGTTCTTCGCCATGGCGAGGCTGTTGCCCTGGGAATGATGGCGGCGGCGAGAGCCTCGGAGCTGCACGGGCTGGCTGAGGCGGGCTTGCTAGATATGCACATGGAGGTGTTGATGCCCCTCTTAAAGGGCGTTGAAATGCAGACATATCCGGGCCTGGGAAGGATAGTCGAGGATATGGGCAAGGATAAAAAGAGGGGCAGGGATATGCGCTTCGTATTGCTGGAGGGGCCGCAAAGGCCACGCTTGGTGGAATCGCTGTCGCTGCATGTGGCCGGAAAGGCTCTCGAGGAGATAATGCAACGCATAGGGGAGGATTTATAGATGGAATTGATAGCGGTAGTTAACGGCCCCAACCTGAATCTTCTTGGAAGCCGGGAACCCGGGATCTATGGAGGCGTTGCCTGGAGAGACATGAGGGCCGGCCTCGAGGACAGGGCCAGGGATCTCGGATTGGAGCTGGAGTTCTTCCAGAGCAACCACGAGGGAGCGATAATAGATTATATTCAGGACCTTGCCGGCCGTACCCGGGGTATGATTATCAACCCAGGGGCATTGACCCATTACAGTTATTCGCTCAGGGATGCCATTGCGTCCGTGGAGTTGACGGCGGTAGAGGTCCATATAACAAATATATACGCCAGGGAGGAGTGGAGGGCCATCTCGGTGATTTCACCCGTGGTGGAAGGAGTGATATCGGGGTTGGGCACCGATGTGTACGATCTTGCCCTGTGGTGGCTGGCACGTACGATGCTTCACTGAATAAGAAAGAAAAGACGAGGGTATTCAATGCCCTTCAAATAATATAAGGCCTGCTCAAAGAGTTATCGTAACATTATCGTAACATGGTTTGCAACAATTTGACTTTATATATGGCGAAAATGTCTTAAGATAAATATGTGCCTTTTCGAAGTTATTAGGGAACGCAAGAAAAGGGAGAGAGGCTTATTAAGGGTTAAGGGATGAAAACAAGGAAACGGAAGTGTTGAAGTGAAGATGATGAGGACGATCACAGGGGCCAGAAACCAGGAGCAAGGGTTTACCGTGATCGAGTTGGCTATGACCATCGTCATCCTGGTCATCATAATGTCGACGATAACCGTGAGCTGGCATTACACAAGGAGAAGGATGGCCCTCAAGAGCGGAGGAGAGGAGATCGAGGCGGCGATAAGAAGAAGTTATGATATCTGTATGCAAGAGGGAGTGGATGTATATCTGCAATTCTGGGACAGTGGAGGTGCTCACCCCGATCAGTATACGATATATAGAAGTTATCCGAGCGGATTTAACGAGCAAGACGACGATCAACCCACCGAACCACCTATCCCGGGAGGAGCCCATACTACGGATGGTGAAGGGCATTACTGGTTCAAGCTCGCGGAGGGAAAGGTTCAGGTGGAGAACTCTATTACCCTGTATTTCCAGAGGCGTGGAACGGTGATCAACGTGTCCGGACCGGGCAGTGGGACGCAGTGGACGATCGGTATATTTCTGGGTGGAGATCAGGGAAGGATAGCGGTGAACGATATAGGAGAGGTAGTGGAGCCGGAATAATGCGGGCGAGGCCAATATCGGGGTCGCAAAAGGAGGCGCGGGGAGTGAAATTCTTTACAAGGATAAGAATCTCGTCTCATGGGGAGGGAGGTTTTTCCCTCGCCGAAGTTATGATGGCAGGATTAATCCTGGTTATCGCCGTTCTCCCCATGACGGGTATGTTCGATGGTGCTTTCCAGGCCTCCCAGGCCGCCTACGATCTGAACCTCTCGCAGGAATGCATGAGGCTTTACGCGGAGCAGGTCTTGAACATCCCATTCTACCAGGCGCATGACGAAAGTGATCTAGGGGTCGCCCTGGACGTGGACGATCATTACTGGGGTTCGCGCAGCCCCATATACGATAACACGTGGTCCGACGCCCCCCACGTGCTGGCGAAGGACTACGGGACGGATCCCTACCCCGATTTAAAGGTAGAGATAAGGATGGCATACCTGGACGATTCCCTGGTGGAGGGGCGATCGCTGGAGGAGGCCGCGAATTTGACTCAACTCGACACCGTCTGGACGCCACGTGACGCCTATGGAAGCGATAAGCCCATAACGCCGGGGGGAAAACCCCTCAACCTCATCATTTACGAGATTCTGGTAACCTCGCAGAAGGGGGGGACAGTCAGCGACGTGAAGATGTATGCCGCGCCGACGGGCATTCTCTCCAATGTATATATAGATAAGATCATCAACGTATCAGCCGACAGCACCAAGCAGGGGACACGCTACAACGATCTGGACGAGTGTATAAGCGCCCCTCACAACAAGAATGATATCACCGTCAGGGTCTATGGCCAGGGCTTTACGGAAACGGATGTACAGGGCGGCCTGGTGGACGTGAAGCTGGTTGTCTTGGACGATGTGGACGTCGACCTCGACTTCGATCCGGCGACGGCGTATGACGTGGTTGGAGGGTATATCGAGGGAAACATAGACCTTCACGACGCACTGTCCTCCGCCGACCCATGGGCGTTGTGGCAATGCAGGAGGCCGGAGTACTGGGACGGGTGGCTGGTGGTGGACCACGTCATCTCCGTGCGTGAGGACGTCTTCGTAGTGGAGTATCCCAGCCCCGTCTACCATGCGGGCGCATCCGATTTCAATGATTCCGATGGAGACAAGGAGGGGCTGGAGAGCGAAACGGACGAGGTGATAACCTTCGCAGCGGTGGACTACTGTATACAATTCGACCCCATCCAGTACGGGAGCGTGGGGGTCATAATACAGCTGGTGCACAGCCAGGCCGACGTCGACACGGGGGACCCTCTCGACGTAATCAACGGAAAAATCGACAGCCTTATCATAGATCCGGATAGCAGTTACGGATACCAGACCGATCTCGAGGTCAGCGCGCATTTCGATTTTACCGGTCATATCGGGGGCAAATACAAGGTAAGGGTCATCAATTGCATTGATCGTTCCAACCCGAGTATCAACACACCCGGAAACACCTATTTCGAGGTGGAATACGACCCCGACGACCCCGACACCTATTATGAACTGCAAGGCCCGCCGAGGGTTGATAGCGCCTATGTCTACGAAGAGGTACCGGTTACCACGGATGAACGCCACTTCGCCTTCGACAGCCGGGAGTACCCGTACACGCTGGAGATCAAGGGATACAATTTCGACAACCTTATCAGCCCTCTGGATATCAAGTTGGGCTATGCCGGAGATATATCGTCGGATCCTCCGGTGGGATTGGTGGAGATAGGGCCGGATTCCTCGTTAGTCGTGGACGAAAACACCTTGCGCGCTGATTTTACGTTCACCGATGCCAAGACGGGGGGTAATTACGGTCGCTGGTGGCTTTACGTCCGGAACAGTAACGGTTTTGGATATGTCCTGGAGAACGCCTTCGATATCCTGGAGCCGGCGCCCATAATCTACGACTACAGTGTGGAGAGCTATGGGTTCTGGCAGAATTACTTCGACGTCGACGTGCAGCTCATCGGGGAATGTTTCAACACCGACGCTCTGAATGGAGAGTACATCGATGTGATGATCAGGGAGGAGAGCGTTCCGGCGAACGACTGGCTGGCCAACGAGGCCATGACGGACCCCGTGTCATCCGATTTTGGCAGGCAGCTCGACTGCGCAGTCAACCTGGTGGAATGCGACACGGGTGTCTGGTGGCTATATGCCTTGGACCAGCCGGCTGGCACCACCGAGTGCGATCACGTGGACGACCTTGCGAGCCCCGCTCATGATTACCGTACCTTGATAGAAATCACGATGGGTGCGCCGCGTCTGCTCACGGACGGGGTGCCCACCGACCCCCTGGACTATTCCCTGATGACCCAGAGCCGTTACCGCGGCTGCGATAATGCAGGCGTCTGGAGCGACTGGAGCGACTGGTACCCCAGCGTTGAGGGCACCCTGTTCGGCGGCTCTTACAACGCCTGGATTTGGGAGAACGATCCCGATATCGAAGTGCAGTGGAGAACCGAGGGAGAAATGTACTTCGAGGAGATAAGGGGTATGGGCTTCAACAAGGACGGCACCATAAGCGTCCAGGTGAAGAATAACGATGCCCCCCAGGGTCCTGGTATGGACGCGGATTGGAACAACCTGACGGTGATGATGGACAGGACGGCGCCTAAGGTCTGGGTGGAGATGGACGACCCGGACACTGATAAGAGGACGACCGGGCCGGACGAGGGCGGTTATGCCAGGATAAGGCTCTATAACTCGGCCAACAGCACCTGGTGCGACTGGTACATCAACCGTATCAGGATACGGTCCGAGGGATAAGGCGGTGCTTCCGGCATGAGGTTTATAATCCGGCGCGGCAGGGGTGAGGAGGGTTTTTCCCTCGCGGAATTGCTGATATCCGTGATAATACTGGCGGCACTGGTATTCGCGGTATTCCAGGTGCTTAATGCCAACCTGGACGCCGGGAGAATGTTCACGGCAAAAGCGGAGCTGGCACAGGAGCTCAGGTCAACCTTGGACACCATGGTTACGCAGATACGAGCAGCCAACTCCTTCAGCGACGCGCAGGGCAGCGAAGTAACCTTTCGGGGATACCTCACGGGCGGTACCGTGATGCAGACGGCACGATTTTACCTGAGCGGCGGCGATCTTTATTTCACATGCGCGGATCTGGGTATAGATCAGAGCCTTCTGGCTAAGAACGTAGCCACCCTGAATATGAGCTATTACGATACCACGGGGACTCTCATCGGCGATCCGAACGATAACCTGGAAACGATCGCGGAGGTAAGGATAGAGCTGACCATTGACGCGATCGCGCAGGATATAGACGAGACGGCTATCACGACGGTGAAGGTGAGAAAGTGAAGCCACGGTACGTAACGGTTTCCGGTGAAGGCATAATCGGGAGTGGTTGAAGATGATTGCAAAGAATCAAGGGCAACACGCGAAGGGCAGTAGTAGGTTTGCGATGCGGCGCTTGCGGACGGATGGCGGGCGCGGTTGCGGCGAGGACGGCTTCGCCATGCTCTTCGTTATCTTCGCCATAATGGTTATCGGTATACTCGGCGCGGCGACCATGCTCTTCGCCACCATAATGCTGCGCAACTCGGTGGGGGTAACCCCATCCTCGAGGGCGCTTGCGGCGGCTGAGGCCGGCCTGGACGTCGCCCACGCCATGCTGGCGGCCGAGGAACCGGAGCTTATGAACCTGGGAGAGCATGAAAGCTATACCCTGCCGCAAGGCTCTCTGTGGAGCGGGAACGGCACCTTCGATGTCACCGTGACCAGGAATCCCGATGAGGGTGACGGGGATCCGTACGACTGGAAAGTGGAATCGAACGGGGAGTATAAGTCATATGTAGAGGGGGTTGAGCGCACCTTCTACCGCGGGGTGGAGGAGGTTATAAGCTTCGCTGGCGGTTCTTACTATACGGCCCTGGATTACATCATGTTCTCCAAGGAAGGCGATATCGACCTGAACCTGGACGGCGATTTCAGCGCCTTAAAATTGGAGTACGTATCCATCGGGGAAGAGGGAGCGCCCTTACCCAGCAACCTGTATGCGGGAGGGGATATCACCCTGGCCGACTCCGCCAAAGTTTTTGTGGCAGCCGGCGGCCTTGAGGTCTATGGCAAGATAGTCACGGAGTACGGCGACGTTCTGGTGAGGAATGCTACCGGGCTGGTAGGCGCTTCCAATGTTTATATAGAGGGAGCCGGCATTTACTCTGGTATACTCAACCCCGGCGGCGTGGGCGGAGGGGTGAACTTGGAGAGCGACATAAGTGTAGCAGGATTACACGTTATAGAGATCGATGCGCCCATTAAAGCGCAGGGAAGATTGAATGATTATCCGTATGGGGTGCGGATTAGCAATAGCGTTGTGGCCGCTGGGGGTGCGACGACCCATATAGGCGGCTCGATAAGGTCGATTGAGGATATCTATGGAGCGAACAACTTAGATATTTTAGGGGCAACAACTGAAATCGATATTGACGGAAACATCCACTGCGCTGGAGATGTCGAGTTCAGGAACGAAATGTTTGTTATCGCCATTATGGATACCGATATAAGCGGCAGTATTTACGCTGGGGGAGATGTGGATATATATGGAAGCGGTGCAGCCGGGGGTTACGTTGCGAGCACGGTGGGCGGCGGCATACATAGCGCAGGGGACGTGAACATATACCAGGGTTTCGGTGGGATCACCAACGGTGGGGGATATTCAGTGGGAGGAAGCATCTACGGCAGGAACGTGGATCTCGAAAGCCAACTGATCGCGGTCGGGAATATCAGCAATGCCGTGGGCGGCAGCGTTTATGCCCGTGGGGATTTCTCCCTCAGCAGCTATGCCGGCCCGAGTGCTACGTGTGATGCAATCGTATCGGGGAGCGCATACTCCCTGGGAGATTTCGACATGAGCAGCAGGGCGAACGGCGGGGGATTCTTGGTCGGACAATCCAGGGCCTACGTAAACGGCGGTGGAGGCGTGATCGATCCCCCCAACCTTGCAGGCGGGTTCGCGGGCGGCACGATGAGCCTGTCGGCTCAAGAAAACTTTCATTTGTTTGTACACGACAAGGCCATCACCAGGGTACAGCCAAACGCCAGGAGGTCGTCTGGCACTCCCAGTATAACGGAGATCGACGGCGGGGACGTGCAGGAGGGGACGACCACGCCGGAGGTGGGTTCCTTTACCGTTCCCTCGGCCACGGCGCCTCAGCTTGATAGCGAAGACATAGATCACCCGGAGGTACTGATGCCGGAGTGCGATTTCGATTACTATCGCCAGAAAGCCAGGGAGCAGGAGCTTACGGATCCGGGTCATCATTACTATCAAGGAGATACGACTATCACTCTCAATGAAGCGGATTTCGACGCGTTCAAGTCCGCGACTCACGTGGTTTTCGTGGACGGCGAGATGACCTTACAGACGGTGGAGGTACCGTTGGATACAGTAGGCGTCTTCGTGGCCACGGGAGACATCCATCTTAGCGATATAATGCGACTTGGAGACGATGCCCAGGAGGCGGAGTGCCAGCTGATAAGCAATGGAAAGGTGGATTTCGGGCCCGGTTTCAACTTTTCCGTGTCGGATGATGACAGGATATTCATATACGCAGGACACGAGGATTACGATCCCGACGACCCGAACGAAAGGGTGAGCGTAAACTACGAGATGGGTTGGTTCAGGGACGTGTGGATGCAGGTAACCGCCAGGGGGGACATCGTGATAAGCTCGCATCCTTTTGCCTTCACCGGGCTCGCGATACACAGGATAAAGTATAAGAATCCATCGGTTCTGGGAGATGCTTTCAGGATTCCATTCACCGTGAAATACTGGAAAGAGACCTGACGATAGACGGAAACGGACAGAAGAGGACGCGCACGTGCGCGTCCTCTTTTTAACGATGAAAACAGGGAGATGGCGGAGGCGTTCCGCCCGTCGCGATGTAGGGCAGGGGTAGATGCAAGCTTTGAAACGGCGATTAGAGGGTAACGGCTGGGGGGCGGGGAATGATATTATGCGGGAGTTTCGTGGTTGAGCGGACGTGACGATAGCGGGATACGCGGAAGGGCGAGAGAAAGGAATGGCGGTGGATGATAAGAAAGCAGGGAAGCTCGTAAGGGTTGATACGGTGAAGGGGGGATTCTTCTGGTTTCTGATGATCATAGGGGCAGTATTGATCGTATTTTTTACCCTGAACATGATTATAAATTTCATCTATGGGGCGGACCTGGCCGGCAAGGGGGTCAGCGTGGTTATCAAGGACGCCGTGTACGAGGATGGCACGCAGGTAAGCAAGGCGGAAGTGGCAGTCCTGCACGGCGTTTCGGGATGGGTGGCTGTATTCGGGCCGTGGATGGCGGTCAACGCAAATTATATCGTCCTGGGAGCTATCTTTTTCGCCATCGGCTACGTGATGACCGCTAAGGATGAGGATAAACTGCCTGTATCCATCTTCAAGGCACGTATGCTGGGGGCATACCTGGCCCTGGTATCCATTTTCCTGTTCACCTTGGGGATTGACCGTATTTTCTTCATATCGCACGAGGCCAGGGTGGGCACGCTATCGTGGATAGACTGGTATATATTCGAGTTCATGGCCTACGTGGTATGGGCCGCTATCCTGGGAATAATGGCGGTATTCCTCGTGAAACTAGGAGCTAAAAGCTCACGACGGACGGAAGTTGCCAACGCGGAATAAGCCGACGCCGGCTTCTCGGACCAAGTTCTCACGTCATGATGGAATATGGGGTTTTCGCTCAAAGGAGGAGGAGGTCGCGGCTTCTCATGGCGGATTGGAAGCTGGAGGGCCTGCTGCTCACCCGCATGGCCGACATCAGATACATATGCGGTTTTTCCGGTTCCAGCGCCACGGTGTTGCTCCTGAGGAGAAGAGGTTACTTTCTTACGGATTCCCGTTACCGTGAGCAGTCCGCGGAGGAGGTGAAGGGGCTCGAGGTTCTGATCTACAGAGAAGGACCGGGTGAAGGCCTGCGCAAGATCCTCGACGCCAATGGGAAGATAGGGCTGGGTTTCGACCCAGAAGCCGTTTCTTACGCGGAGGTACTTTCCCTGAGGGGGCAACTCAAGGGAAAAGCCCGGCTGGTACCCTTCAAGGGATCACTGGCATCGTTGAGAGCTCGTAAGGATGCGGGTGAGCTGGAAAAAATCAGGAGATGCATCGAGATCGCGGAGCAATCCTTCCGGGAAGTGGTTGCCGGGCTGGGGAGCGATACAACCGAGATGGAACTGGCCTTTGAACTGGACATGGAGGCCAGAAAAAGGGGAGCGGACGACCGGGCTTTCGATACCATAGTCGCCAGTGGTCCGCGAGGAGCACTGGTACATGCACAACCCTCTACGAGGAAATTGCGAGGGGCTACGGTTGTGGACTGGGGGGTTAACCACGGTGGATACAACTCGGATACCAGCCGGACCCTGGCCCTGGGAAGGACGCCTACCGTGTTGAGGAAGGCCCATCAGATAGTCCTGGAGGCACAGGAGAGAGCCCTGGAGAGGATAAAGCCGGGAGCGAGAGCCGGCGAGGTGGACGCGGCGGCTCGTGAAACAGTTGAGAGGGCGGGCTTCGGGCTCAATTTCGGGCATGGATTGGGTCATGGTGTGGGGTTGGAAGTACACGAGAGGCCACACGTGAGCGGGGGAAGCCATGAAACGCTCGAGGAAGGGATGGTTTTCACGGTGGAGCCGGGGATATATATACCCGGCGAGGGGGGAGTGCGCGTGGAGGACATGGTTCTGGTGAAGAAGCAAGGCCCCGAACTGCTGACCACCCTCCCACGTGGCATGGATCCCTCGGATTACTGAAAGGTGTCATTTCACCGGACGGATGCTGGCTCCAGGTCGTGAGAATTCGGGCGTGGACGGGCTGCCGTCAAGCGATGAAGACGCTTAAAAACCCAGATAATCTACCTGGTGGGGAATTGTGTTATTATCTGAATTGGCATGGATGTAGCGGAGGATGATAGAAGATGATAAGCACCGCGGATTTCCGCAACGGAATGACCATAGAGATAGACGGTAACCTTTTCAACATAGTCTATTTCCAACACGTAAAGCCGGGAAAGGGAGGTGCCTTCGTCCGGACCAAGTTGAAGAACCTCAAGACCGGCCAGGTTACGGACAAGACGTTCAGGGCTGGAGAAAAAGTGGAGCTGGCCGTACTGGACAAACGCAAGATGCAGTTCCTTTATCGCGAGGGGGGCAACTTAGTTTTTATGGATATGGAGACCTATGAGCAGATGGTGGTATCGGAAGAGATAATTGGTGAGTCGGCCAGCCTTATCAAGGAGGGAGTAACGGTCGACATCCCGCTGTACGAGGGTGATCCGGTGGGGGTCGAGCTGCCCGTTTTCGTGAAGCTGGAGGTAACCGAGACTGCCCCCGGAGTCAAGGGGGATACGGCCAGCGGAGGCAGCAAGCCGGCCACCCTGGAGACGGGCTTGGTATTGAACGTGCCGCTGTTCATAGAGGCCGGTAATGTTATAAAAGTTGATTCACGCACCGGGGAGTACGTAGAGAGGTCGGGGTGAGAAGACCATGATCAACGCTGCGCAATTCAAGATGAGACCTGGAGTTCTCGAGTTGATCGCCGGTATCGCCCTGTCCAGGGTGGAGGGAGCCTCCGGAGTCGGTTTCAGGAGCGATCATCCCGAAGATACGAGGAAGCGTAAGTATCTCACGAAGGGCATCAAGGTCGAAGTCGAGGAAGAACGGTTGGGATACGAGATCGAGGTAAACCTGGATTATGGAAAGGACTTCAACGAGATAGGAATAATGATACAGCGGGATGTCAAGGGGGCCGTGGAGGCCATGACCGGTTGGAGGGTTGACACGGTTGACGTGAACGTGGTGGGGGTGAATACCACCTAGGTGAAAGCGTCCCATCCGCTGAGCAAACGTACCCTGGCCAGGAAGCTGGCATGCGATATCCTTTACCAGATGGATCTGACGGGGGAGGATCTGGAGGAGGTCACGAAGGGTTATCGGCGTATGCTGAGGGAGGGAATAGAGGAAACGCTCGCCTCGGCTGAAGGTATATCCGAAACCTCGGAGGAATTGCTCAGGGTATTTCTTGGTGATGGCTCCGAGATTAAGAGTCTGGAACCCCCGCAGTATTTTTCATGGGAGCCGCCACGGGACATACCGGAGTTCTCGCTGCGGCTCGTGGAACTTTTTCTCGGCAATCGTTCCGAGATCGAGGATCTGATCTCATCCTACGCCGATCGCTGGTCGCTGCAGCGCATGCCCATGGTTGACCGCAACCTACTCCGCCTCGGATTCACGGAGTTGCTCTATAAGGAGGACATACCGACAAACGTGACCATCAACGAATACCTTGAACTCGCCAAGGCTTTCTCAACCGAGGATTCCGGAAAATTCATTAACGGTGTTATGGGAAAGCTGGTCGACGATAAGGGCCTCGACGGCGAAGTGAACCAGTAAATAACGGAAAAGGATGAACGTATGCCGTTCCCGGGCATGGGGAAATGGAAGAAGCGGCCATAAAGCCGAGCCTACCGGGCGCTTAGAGGCTGAATTGCCGTTATCGATCACAGATATACTATATGTTGTGGTATTGCCTTGTGACTCGGGACGATGGTATTCTTTATACGACCTTTAAATCAGTCCTGTGAGGCTGGCAAGGCGGATATAATAGCAAGAGAAGATAGCCTTCCCGAGCTGGCCTGCGGGAAGGTTTTTTGATGCAGAAGGTGGGGATGTCCTTGAGAGAGCGCATGAAGGTAATGGAGGATACGGATATCAGGCGTGCGGTGAGGCGGATATCCCACGAGATCGTCGAGCGTAATAAGGGGGCCGCGGAGCTTGTGCTGGTGGGCATAAGGACCAGGGGAGCCCCCCTTTCACGTCGAATCGCAGGGATAATAGCCGAGATCGAGGGCGTGGAGGTTCCCACCGGCACCCTGGATATAACGCTATACAGGGACGACCTACATACCCTCAGCAAGCCCGTGGTGAAGGAGACCCGGCTGCCTATGGACATCACGGGCAGGAATGTGGTTATCGTTGATGACGTACTCTTCACGGGCCGTAGTGTGAGGGCGGCCATGGACGCGATAATCGACTTCGGCCGACCCGACAATATCCAGCTGGCGGTACTGGTGGACCGCGGGCACCGGGAGCTTCCCATAAGGGCGGATTACGTGGGCAAGAACATTCCTACCTCTCCAGGGGAAAAGATAAGGGTGATGCTCGAGGAGGTTGATGGGGAGGACGCCGTGTACATAGGCAAGGAGGAATAAGCGTCATCTGGCGATATGGGCTGCTTGTTCCCGGTGGCTCGCGGGGCGTGCATAGCGACGGAGACGCTGGTTGAAAGGAGGCAGGAAGTGGTGGAGAGGAGAAATCTTCTGGACGTCGATCTTCTCAGCCGGGATGATATCCAGCGGATTTTGGAGATGGCACGGTCATTCTCGGAGGTATTGAGGCGCCCGATAAAAAAAGTCCCCGCCCTGCGCGGCAAGACGGTGGTCAACCTTTTCTACGAGCCGTCAACGCGTACTCGCATGTCTTTTGAGGTAGCGGCGAAGAGGTTGAGCGCCGATGTCTTGAACTTCACGGCCGCTTCATCGAGCGTGGCCAAAGGGGAGAGCTTCAAGGATACGGCTCTTACACTTGAATCAATGGGAGTGGACGCGGTGGTTGTACGCCATCCCGTGGCGGGCGCCCCGTGGTTGCTGAGCCAGTGGCTGAAAGCTTCCATATTGAACGCCGGGGACGGCATGCATGCCCATCCGACCCAGGCTCTCCTGGATCTTTTCACGCTGTGGGAGAGGATGGAGCAATTGACGGGAAAGACCATCGCCTACGTTGGAGACATCAGGCATTCCCGAGTGGCTCGCTCCGGCGTTAAGGCGTGCCAAACTATGGGCATGAAGGTAATACTCGTTGCACCACCAACCCTGCTCCCCCCGGTGTTGCCCCCCGGGGTGGAGGCAAGCAGCGATTTCGACGAGGTGATACCCGCTTGCGACGTCTTGTACATGCTTCGTATACAAGAGGAGAGGCAGAAAGAGGGGGGATTTCCATCGCTGGAGGAGTATAAGCGGCTTTATCAACTAGATTTTCGCAGGCTTGGGATGGCGAAGCCGATGGTGGCGGTCATGCACCCGGGGCCCATGAACAGGGGCGTGGAGATAACCTCCGAGGTGGCCGATTCGCCCGTCTCCATGGTAACGGCACAGGTTGCGTCGGGGGTTGCCATGCGCATGGCTATGCTCTTTCTACTTCTGGGAGGGGCCAAGGGAGGTGGGATAGGTGCCTGATCTCCTTATAAAGGGGGCGAGGGTGATAAATCCCTCGCTCGGCTGGGAGGAGACTCTTGACGTGCTGGTCTCCAGGAGCCGTATATCGGAGATGGCTAAAGGGCTGCCGCAGGACGACCGTATGGTCATAACGGCGGAGGGCAGGCTGTTGACGCCGGGCTTTCTGGATCTCCACGTGCATTTGAGGGAACCGGGCCGGGAGGATGCTGAGACCATTGCCAGCGGACTGGAGGCCGCGCTGAGGGGAGGATATACAGCGGTTTGCTGTATGCCGAATACCCAGCCTCCGTTAGACCACGCCTCCGTGATGGAGGGAGTATACCGCAAGGCTCGTAGCCTCGGGCTCGCGGATCTCTTCCCCGTGGGATGCATCACACGGGCGAGAGGAGGCCGGGAGTTGTCGGAGATGGCCTTGATGCATCTCAGCGAGGCCGGGGTGAGGGCTTTCTCCGACGATGGAGAAGGCGTGGTAGACTCGGGGCTTATGAGAATGGCCATGGAGTACGTAACATTTTTTGGCGGATTGATAATATCCCACCCGGAGGATCCCGCCCTTTCGGGTGAAGGGCAGGTAAACGAGGGAAGGGTTTCAGCGGAGATGGGCCTGAAGGGTATACCGGCGATGGCGGAGGAGGTCATGGTGGCCAGGGATATCATCTTGGCCGAGGCCACGGGATGCAGGCTGCATCTGGCCCATGTCAGCACGGCGAATGTGGTACGGATGATAGCCGAGGCGAAGTCCAGGGGAGTCGCCGTGACCGCGGAGGCCACCCCCCACCACCTGGTTCTGAGCGAAGAGGATATCCCTGGATACGATACCAATTTCAAGGTCAATCCACCGCTGCGTACACCGCGGGACGTCGAAGCCCTGAGGAAGGGGTTGGTGGACGGTACCATTGACGCGGTAGCGACGGATCACGCTCCCCATACCCTCGAGGACAAGGATAAAGAATTCGACTATGCTCCCTTCGGGGTGGTGGGAATGGAGAGCGCCTTCCCCGTTCTGTACACGGAGTTGGTGGTCCCGGGGATTCTCAGGCTGCCGAAGCTTATGGAGCTGCTTACCCGGGGGCCGGCGAGGGTTTTAAAACTCGAGGACCGGGAGTATGCGACCGAGATACGGGAGGGAGGCCGTGCCGACATGGTCCTTTTGGATCTCGACGAGGAATGGATACTGGATGCTAATTCCTTCGCTTCCAAGGGAAGGAACTGCCCTTTTCAGAATAGAAAAGTGAGGGGAAGGGTTCACCTTACCATCAAGAATGGCAAGGTGAAGTACAACTTGAACGGAGCGGTAAGGAGTTAAGGGATGTCAGGAAACAGGACCATTGTGGTGATTGGACCGGGACCCGTCACCCTGGGACAAGGGTCCTGTTTTCAGTATACGGCCGCCCGGGCATGCAGGTTAATGCGCAGAATGGGAAAGAGGGTGCTGGTTCTGGAGGACAATCCGGCCACGCTCATGGATATGGAGGGCGGGGAGGAGGATCTGTACATGGAACCACCAGCTCCGGAGGTGGTCGAGTGTATCGTGAAGAGGAGCGGGGCCGGATCCGTATTGTATGGCCTGGGGGGCAGAAGGGGATGGTCGCTGGCGCTGCGGCTTGCTGGCGAGGGATGGTACAAGAGATTTGGGTTGGCGGAAACCGGAAACGAGGAAAGGATAATGTGGCTGTGCGGTGACCGCTCTCTTTTAAGGGAAACCTTGGAGTCCAGCGGTTTCGGGAACCCCTCTTTTCAAGCCGTTGCCGATCTTCATGAGGGTCATAAGGCGGCCGAAGCTCTCGGATTGCCCCTGGTGATACGGCCTCATTTTTCCAGTGGAGGATGGGGGTCCTTCATGGCCTATAATCTCGAGGAGTATCCACTATTACTGGAGGAGGCATTGCGGGAGAGCTTGAACGGGGAGGTGCTGGTGGAGGAGGCGCTCGAGGGCTGGCACAAGTATATAGCAATATCACTCAGAGACGGCACGGGAGGATTCCAGCTTTGTGGAATCGTCGAGCAGGTCGATTACATTCCCAGGCATGACCAAGACGCCATACTGCTATACCCAGCATGCGGTGTAGGAGACGAGGAGGTATACGGAATAACGGAGATGGTGAGGGAGGTCTCGGAGGCTCTGGGGCTGATGGGACTGGCGGAGGTCAAGCTGGCCGTACAGCCGGGCTGGGAGTCGGTATACGTGATGGACGTCAATCCATGGCCCTGGAGAACCATGCCCTTACTGGAGACGGCACAGGGAAGAGACCTGCTGAGCGTTCATATCAATTTGATAATGGGTGGGAGCCTCGGAGGCGAGGGCGAGAAGATGCATTCGGGGGACATGGAAAGCGCCGTAGTGGCGGTACCCCGGATGGCCGGTATACGGGACGCTCAAGAGAATGGACGCATGATTCTGGGGTGCAGGTCATTGGGCAGGAAACTATTCACAGGAAAAGACACCTGTGAAGCCACTGAGAAGGCTCTGAAGGGCTTATCGGGATGGGATAAGGGTATTGGTGGGGCAAATGATATCTCGAAGGCTCTGAGGCGGCTTGTCGGTGGGTTCGAGGATTTCGGGTCGGGTGAAGGTCATACGGTATTGGAGGTATCGGCGGGCGGTGGTGGCCCGGACGACGCCATATGCATGTCTCGTTCCGCGGAGGGGGACGTGAAGGAGGGAGCAATCTTTCTGGCGGGCGATGATGACGTTCCAGGTGGTGGTTACGAGGATGAGGTGAATTGCATACAAGCCCTGGCCGCCTGGAGGAGAACGGGAGGAAAAGCCATTCTGTTCACGGAGAACCCCTGCATGGCACTCATGGCCGCTTCACAGGCTGACGCGGTTTATATGGGACCCATGATGGTTCCGGCTGTCACGACGGCGGCTTCCGAGACCGGGGCTGGTAGTGTGGTCGCGCATTTCGGTGGATCGAGGGCGAGGGCATGCGCGCGGGCGCTGGCCTCACGAGGATTTCAGGTATGGGAATTAGACAGCTTAAGGGAGGCCGACAGGCCGGCGATTACGTTGGGGAAACTGAAAGATGCGGGACTGCGGGTGGTGGAATTCGCCTGCAGCGATGACCTAGAGGGAGGGCAAAGGGAACTGGATGGATTCATGTACCCCGTGCTGGCTGCCGTAACCAGACGAGACCATGAAGAAGATAGGCGGCTTCTATATAGCCGCGAAGACGCTCAGGAATATGCGGCAAAACATGATGGGAAAAGGATTCTCTGGCGAGAGATCAGGGAGGAATGGCAGGAGATCGAGGTGGAGGCAGTTGTCCTGGAACAAGGCGATCCGCTAATGCTGGTATGGGAGCAGCTGGATGAAGTCGGTATTAGCTCCAGCGACGGGCTGGCCATGTACCCACCGTGCTACCTAACCACCGGACAATCCGAGGAGGTCGGGAAAACGGCGGGAAGAATCCTGGAGACATTGCTATGGAAAGGCAATATATCCATGAGGATGCTGTTGAATAACGGTGACATACACATCTGGGATATAAAGCCGGTGCCGTCCTCGCACCTGCCTTTCCTGCACAGGGCCAGCGGAATACCGCTAGCGGAGTTGGGTGTACTTTCGCTTGGCGGCGTGAAAGCGGAGTATGAATCCACGGAAGCAACCTGCGGGGTGGTGAGGAACGCCGTGATACCCTATGGGGCTATCGCATCCTCGGAGGATATTCTGCCATCTCCGCGGCGGCGTTCCACGGGCTCGGTGCTGGGTATAGCCTCATCTACCTCCACGGCCCTGGCCAAAGCCCTGTGGAGCGAAGGCATGAGGCCTCAACCGGGTGGAAAGGCTTTCTTGAGCGTCGCTAACCGTGAGAAGAGGCGGGCGGTTCTGCTGGCCCGGGAGTTGCTGGCGGCGGGATATGTCCTTACCGCTACCAGGGGCACGGCACACACGCTTGGTACAGCGGGCATAAAGGTGGAAACCATTTATAAACTCAGGGAAGGAAGGCCTAACGTCTCCGATCACATACGTAATGGCGATATAAGGCTGGTTGTCAATATCCCCAGGGGAAAAACCCCACACTCGGACGGATTTTACATAAGGGCGGCATCGGCCCGTCACGGTGTACCATGCATAACGAATATGGAGGTGGCACTGGCCTTGGCCAGGGGCATGCGCAACGCGGAACCTGAACGATGGGAGGTGCGGCCATGGGGGGAATATTACCGCTTGAGGGATGGCGTGGGAGGAATGTGATTTGGAACCTGCTAGGTTTGAAGCGATCGTAGTAGGCAAGAGGTTTCATGGTTACGCGACGGAACTGCTCGTGGAGGCCCCCAACGCCGCAGGAGCTGTTCCGGGACAGTTCATGCATATAAAATGTGATGGCCGTGATGGAGTGATAATGCGCCGGCCATACAGCGTATTCGACGCTGCTGAAAATACGATTTCGTTTCTGGTGAAGGATGTGGGAAGGGGGTCGGCGTGGCTGAGCGCCAGGAAGACAGGCGACATACTCGATCTCATGGGTCCACTGGGGAGAGGTTTCGCGGTAGGGGACGGGCAAAGAAGCATCCTGGTCGCGGGGGGCACGGGTATAGCGCCGTTGCATTTTCTGGCCGGATGCATGAAGGAGAGGGGGTTATGCGCTTTTCTCCTATGGGGTATGGAGGGTGGAGACGAATATGGGGAACTGCCGAATATCATCGCGGATCGTTTCGATCTTCGCCTTTCCTCCATGGATGGGAAGCGTGGAATCAGGGGAAGCGCCGTCGATCTACTGGAGGCGTGCCGCGAGGAAGGGTGCACCGCTCTATACGCCTGCGGGCCCAGGCCTATGCTTCTGAGCTTGACAGATCGAGCGCGGGATATGGGCTTTACGCTCTTCCAGGTATCTCTGGAGGAGCGCATGGCATGCGGGGTAGGCGCGTGCAGGGGTTGCGTGATACCATGCTCGACGCCAACGGGAGGATACCTGTCGGCTTGCAGGGACGGGCCGGTTTTCGATGAAGGGGAAGTCGATTGGCGGAGGATAAGGGAATCGATATCGGCGTAGAGCTTACGGGAATACGCCTCAAGAATCCCGTAATGGTATGCTCGGGTACTTACGGCGTGGGAAGGGAATATTCCGATTGGATGGACCCGAGGGAGCTGGGCGCCTTGATGACCAAGGCGGTAACCCTCAAACCCTGTGCCGGGAATCCAACACCGCGTCTCTGGGAGGTGCCCTGCGGGCTCTTGAACTCAATAGGTCTCGAAAACCGGGGCCTTAAACGGTTTCTGGAGGACGACCTTCCATGGCTTCACGAAATGGGCCTTCCCGTCTGGGTGAACGTGGCGGGATTCAGCCGAGAGGAGTATGTGAAGGTGGCCTCGGAGGTTTCCAGGTCGAGTCTGGCCGCGGCTTTGGAGCTGAACATCTCATGTCCCAACGTGGAGAAGGGAGGCATGTATTTTTCCAACAACCCGCGGGATGCAGCGATGCTGGTGTCGTCGGTAAGAGAGATGGTGGATATCCCACTGTACGTGAAGCTTTCACCTCGTTCTTCCGACATAAAGGAGATGGCTATTATGATGCAGGAGGCCGGAGCGGATGGTCTAAGCATGGTAAACACCTTCCCGGCTATGGCTCTGGATATCGAAACGGCGAGGCCGAGGCTCGCTAACGTAACCGGAGGACTATCGGGTCCAGCGCTTCATCCCATAGCGGTTATGGCGGTATGGGAAGTGGCAGGGGCGGTTGACCTGCCGATTATCGGGATGGGGGGGATCTGGTCATGGAGGGACGCGGTGGAAATGATGATGGCGGGTGCGGTGGCGGTGGCGGTAGGCACCCTCAATTTCGTTGAGCCGGGTGCACCCCTGGGGATAATAGATGGCATGCGAGGATTCATGAGACGCAAAGGTATCGAGAAGGCGGAACAGCTGGTCGGTATGGCGAGGAGGATGGAGGTGCCTCGTCCTGGCGGTGAATATGAGGGTAAAGATAATGCCGGGGGCTAGAGTAGAGGATTCCAGTCTGATAGACAGGCTGGAATCGGGGGATGACGTGTTGAGGGCCGGGGCGCTGGAGGAAGTCACCACGACGCGGGAGGAAATCTATTTACCGTATATAGTAGCCTCCCTTTATCACCTCAATCCGGACATAAGGCGTAAGGCGGCTACTGCGCTACGGGGAATCAGGAAAGATCTGGTGGCTGACGTGGCGCTTCTGGCTCTGACCACGGAGAAGGATCCCGAGGTAGTTTTCGATATCATTATGGTTTTTCTGTACAGGCCGAAGGAGGAGGCGATCGCGGAGCTGGTGCCTTACCTGAATTATCCCGATTTCAAGGTACGCTCGGCGGCCGTCGACGTACTGGGGGCTCTGGGAAGCATATTCGGGCGGTTCGAAATGGTGGGAAAACTTATGGAGTTGTTGAGCGATCCCCGACCCTCTGTGGTGATGGTCACGCTGCGGGCACTGGCTCATCTCGTGGAGTCACTGGAGGACGTGCGGACAATGGAGATGATAGGGAAGAATATATCGGAACTGGAGGAAATCCCAAATCGAATGGTATCCGAACTTGCGTCGACGGTGCGCCGCCAGGTGGAGGGGTCGATCACCTTGTTGAAGGGGAACTAGGATGAGTCGTGTCGAGGACCCCCTGATTGTTGCCCTGGATACGAGCGATTGGTTTATCATGCGACGGTTGGCGGACCAGCTGCAAAGCCTGGTGAAGACGGTCAAGATAGGCTTGGAGGCCTTCATAAGCTTGGGACCTGAAGTGCTTGAAGAGATGAAGCAAAGAGGGTTCAAGGTGTTCGCGGATTTGAAACTGCTGGATATACCGAATACCGTCCAGGGAGCAGTAAAAGGCCTGGTTGAAAGGGATGTTGACATGATAACCCTTCACGCTATGGGTGGGAGGAGGATGCTGATGGAAGCGGTGGAAGCCTGCGGCGAGCAGGCCGTGGATAAGGGTATTGAGCCTCCGCTGCTCCTGGGAGTCACCGTGTTGACTAGCCTCGATGAACCGGAACTCAAGGACATGGGCATGGAGACGGGGATGCGGGAATTGGTCTTGAACCTGGCCAGGGTAGGATTGGAAAGCGGCCTGGATGGGGTGGTGGCCTCGGCACGGGAATCGGAGGTATTGAGGGATGAATTCGGCAGCGATATCGTAATAGTAACACCCGGCATACGGCTCCCGGATGACTCAACACAGGATCAATCAAGGGTGGAGACCCCCTCGCGTGCCCTGGCCTCCGGTGCGGACTATATAGTCGTGGGAAGAACGATCACAGCGGCAGGAGACCCCGTGTCGGCACTGGCGGAAGTACGCAGATATCAAGCATTTAGATAGAGGGTAAGCTGCAGAGTGGAATAAACCGTGAAATACGGTACGAGGCGGACCGCTTGCTGCGGATATAGGGGGATATACAGAAGAAGCAGGCGGAAACAGACAACAATGGAAGACCATCGCGAAGTGGTTTATAAGCAAGAAGGGGGTGCGGAAGAGAGGGCGAGAAGTCCGTAGCACACCGGGTAGTAGAGGAAATAAGTTTCTTTTAAAGAAATATGTGAAAAAGCCCCTATAATGGCTCGAGCAGGGCGGTTCTGGGCAAGTGCTCCGGGAGGGTAGCGGTTGATGAACCAGTGGGAAATATACGACTTGTTCGAGAGAGAGAAGGCGATAGAGAAAGGACACTTCCTTCTGTCATCGGGATTGCACAGCGATACATACGTGCAGTGTACAAGGGTTTTGCAGCACCCGCACTTGTCGGAGAGCCTGGCCGACGAGCTGGCTAGTGGATTCGATGGGAACGAGGTGGACGTGGTTATAAGTCCCGCGTTGGGAGGAATCATTATCGGCTACATGGTGGCATTGGCGCTGGGTAAGAGGATGATCTTCGCGGAGAGGGAGCAGGGAAAACTGGCTCTTCGACGTGGTCAGGGTCTTAGGAAGAAGGAGAGAGCGCTGATGGTGGAGGACGTAATTACTACCGGTGGCTCCGTAAAGGAGATAATGGATCTGGTTAAGGCGCTGGAAGGTAGGACCGCAGGCTTGGGGGCTTTGATCGAAAGAGAAAAGGATATGGATTTCGGCGTACCCAAGAAAGTGCTTCTGAGGGTTGAAGCCGCGGCCTGGGACAAGTCGGACTGTCCTCTATGTCGGAAGGGGGTGAAACTGGTAGTACCTGGAAGCAGACGACTGATCTGAAAAGGATGTTATCGCAGATAAAGGGCATGGTTTGAATGAAACAGCTGGCTTGTCCACAGTTAGCAGGAGGTTTATACTTAACACAATTGTTGCTGTAGGGTAGGCCCAGATTCAAGGAGGGTTAATATGGCTACGCAAAAGCTACCGGAATTGACGGCCGAACAACGTAAAGCAGCCTTAGAGAAAGCAGCAAGAGTCAGGAAAGAGAGGGCGGAGATCAAGAAAAGACTTAAGGCGGGCCACCTCAAGGTGGGAGACGTATTGAACCGGGCTGATGATGAGATATATGGAAAGATGACCGTGAAATCGGTTATCGAGTCGGTGCCAGGCGTGGGAAAGCTCCGGGCGACCAAAATAATGGAGGAGATAGGCATAAGCCCCTCCCGACGTGTAAAGGGCCTGGGTCCCAAGCAGACCAAGGCATTGAGAGAGAGGTTCGCATAGGTATTTTATATTCGAGGAACCCATATAGATATCCGGAAGCGGACGAATTGATCGCCAGCGGGTGAGATAATGTCCAAAGGACGCCTTTTCGTCGTGGCCGGTCCTTCTGGCGCGGGAAAAGGAACTCTCATCGCCGAGCTGGAGGAACGTTACCCTCAGGTTTGGATCTCGATTTCCGCCACCACCAGAAAACCGAGGTCTGACGAAAAGGAAGGAATGCAGTATTATTTCCTTGAACGCGAGGATTTCGAGAGGAGAGCCGGAAGGGGCGAATTCCTGGAGTGGGCGGAAGTGCACGGTAATCTCTACGGTACACCTCTTTCCAGCGTGAAAGAAAAGAGATCCCGGGGGAGGGATGTTATTCTCGAGATCGACGTGGAAGGAGCGGAACAGGTAAGAGCCAGGGAGCCGGATGCCGTAAACGTTTTCGTTATGCCGCCCTCCATGAAAGTGCTGGAGCGAAGATTGCGGAAACGTGGGACGGAAGGGGAGGAGGAACTGAAAAGAAGAATGCGCAACGCCCGTGAGGAGAGCAAGGCGAAAGACGATTTCGATTACATTATAATCAATGACGATCTTGATCGCGCGGCCGGTGAGCTTTGTGCTATATATGTCAGGGAGAGCCCTTTTAGAAAGGATGCCAGCTAACTAGACGGGAGGATACGGATAAGTGTTAATGAGAACCAGGATCGACGATCTCCTAAACTGGATGGATAACTCGAGATTCGGCTTAACTATACTGGCGGCGAAAAGAGCCCGCCAGATAAACAGCTATTTCCGTCACCTGGGCGAGGGCTTGGGCCAGGAAGCAGGGCCACAGATCAAGACGGTCTCCAATAAATCGCTGACCATGGCCCTGGAGGAGATAGCGGCGGACAAACTGGAATACGAATCGCCGCCGGAAGAAGAGAATGAATAGAGGGCCTGTAAATATTTGTACATGGGACACATAGTTTTAGGAATTACAGGCGGCATAGCCGCCTATAAAGCGGTGGAGGTAGCGCGCCAGCTGATCTTGCTCGGGCACATGGTCAAGGTTGTTATGACCGAGAATGCCACCCGGCTGGTGAGCCCGGTCACATTCGGGGCGATAACCGGAAACCCCGTTGCGCTCGAGCTCTTCGAAGGCCCTCATGGTTCAATGAAGC
Source organism: Actinomycetota bacterium (assembly GCA_034188985.1). Lineage (GTDB taxonomy): Bacteria > Actinomycetota > Geothermincolia > Geothermincolales > RBG-13-55-18 > JAXHVT01. Next base: position 38,354 of record JAXHVT010000071.1, read on the forward strand.
ATATCTCTCTTTCCCGTGAGGCTGAACTGGTCGTCGTAGCTCCGGCAACCGCGAACATCCTTGCTAAGATGGCCAGCGGACTGGCGGATGACCTTCTGTCGACCACGCTCCTGGCTACTAAGGCCCCCATCCTGGTGGCCCCGGCTATGAACAGTAACATGTACAATCACCCGGCCACCCTGTCCAATATCAGGGAACTCGAGAGCAGAGGCGTCCATGTTCTTGGGCCGGCAAGCGGTTCGTTGGCCTGTGGAGAGGAAGGCAGTGGAAGGATGGTCGAGCCCGACGAAATCGTCGAATCGGCCCTTCGCATAATGGGGATGACCAGGCGGTTGCGGGGACGAAAGGTTCTAGTGACGGCCGGCGGTACCAGGGAGCCGATAGACCCGGTGCGGTTTATAGGCAATCGCTCCAGCGGCAGAATGGGATATGCACTGGCCGAGATAGCTGTGAACATGGGTGCCGACGTAATCCTGGTAAGCGGACCGACAGGGCTGCAGGCGCCCAAAGGGGTGGAACTGATCGATGTGCTCAGGGCAGAGGAGATGAGGGAGGAGGTCGTAAGGCTGGCGAAAGATTGTGACGTAATAGTCATGGCGGCGGCGGTAGCCGATTTCACACCCTCGGAGGTCAGTAGGCATAAAGTGAAAAAGGATAATATAGAGGAACTCGATCTGAGATTGACGAGGACCAGGGATATACTCGCGGAATTGGGTAAGATGAAGCAAAAGGACCAGGTGCTGGTGGGCTTCGCGGCGGAGACGAAGGAGATTGAAGAGCATGCCCGCAGAAAGATGAAGGCCAAGAAGGTGGATATCATGGTGGCCAACGACGTCAGCAGCGATGATGCAGGCTTCGCTTCCGATTACAACCGGGCCACGATCTTTTTCAGTGACGGAGGAGAGATGGAACTCGACCTGATACCCAAACGGGATCTGGCCAGGATAATCTGGGAGGCGGCCGCCGATCTAATGGGGTAAAAGACTTATAAACGAATCTCAAGCAGGCATTATCCTAAGTCGATAAAGAAGCAGTATTCTGCATAAAGAGGTGTGGCGACGCGCGAAGCTTGGAAGGATGGAGAATTGGCTAAGCTCAAGAAGAGGGGGATTATCTTGAATGTATCCAGCTATCCCCTACCCACCCTTTTACCGAAAAAGAGCAACCGGAAATCGAAGACACTCACCTTCGATATCAACTTCGACCTCGTCGAGGATGATAGCGGGAGCACCAAAGTGTGGTTTTACAGGGGATTTCGCTTTCCACCGCCCCTGGACGACGGTGACCGGGTCGAGGTTATAGGCAAATTCGGTCGTGTGTCAAAGGATATATTCTACGCTTCGAGGATAATAGACCAGAGGAGAAAGAGGGTATATACTGGATTTCGCAATCGCAAGATAAAGGAAAAGGAATTACAAGAAAGCGAGGAGGCTCCCGCCGATAGCGGGTCCAACTGAGAGCGAGTCGGAGTGGCGGAATCGGTAGACGCGCTAGGTTGAGGGCCTAGTGAGGATTTTTCCTCATGGGGGTTCAAGTCCCCCCTCCGACACCAAAAAATCCCGGCCCATGGCCGGATTTTTTGGTACTTGATAACGCATGGAGGAGTTCGCGCTCCAGAGTGTCCCGGCACTAGGCCGGGACAATATGACGCGCCTTAAGAATGTAATTCCGCATAGCTACCTTATGTTCCTGAATCGTCCAGGAATCCGAGGATGAAGGAGTTGACAAGCTCCGGTTTCTCCTGCTGCACCCAGTGGCTACAGTGGGGAATATATTTGATTGTAAGCTCTCCATCAACCTCGTTATGGAAATCGTTGATGAGCTCCTTGCCCAGGGCTCTGTCTTCCTCCCCCCATATGACCAGCGTAGGACATATTACCTTGACGTCACCTCGGGTGTACGAGGACGGAGACTTGAGGAATGAACGAAAGGCGGCGCGATAATAATTGATTCCACCGGTAAGGGCACCCGGTTTGGATGCGGCTTCCTTGAACATCTTTATGTCGTGATCGCTGAAAGAGCTCTTATCTATGGCCCAGCCCCGGAAAATCCTTTCGATAAAGCGATAGTTGACGGCCCTGATGGCCATCTCCGGCAGAAGGGGAACCTGGAAGAGGAACATGTAGTAGGAGCGGCGCCGCTGTACCGGGTTGTTCATGAGGTGGCGCATAAGCACGGCGGGCGGAGGGCAATTCAGAATGATGAGGCGTCTTACCATGTGACTGTAATGAGCCGCGAAAGACCAGGCTACTCCGCCGCCCCAGTCGTGAGCCACGATTACGGCGTTTTCGAAGCCAAGTGCCCTTATAAGGCCGGCGACATCATCCATAAGAGAGCTCAATTGGTAGTTGTCGACCCCGACCGGCTTTTCGGTCTGATTGTAACCGCGCATGTCCGGCGCCACGACCTTGAAGCGCTCCGCCATGACATCTATCTGGTGTCTCCAGGAATACCAGAACTCGGGGAATCCGTGCAGCATAAGCATCAGGGGACCCTCGCCCGCGGTCACATAATGCATGCGGATGTTGTTGACATGCGCGTATTCGTGTCTCCACGCGGATTCGGTTAGCATAGGATCACTCCTTTCTCACGTCACCCGTGAAGCGGTCTCCGGGATGTAGCGTGAACGTTATCGGCATGGATCGTTGGACGACCCCGTCCTTTTAAGATTATTCCCCGGTAACAAAACCGTTAACCGTCGATGTGAATACCGGAACCCGTAACGATTCGTCGCATGACTTATTCGCAGCAGGGGGCGGGTTGAAGCGTTGTGTAACGGATGACGGATATCAGCGTGAATCGCCTCCAGAGTACCGTATTCCCGTTTCCCTCTGTGCCAACGTTAGTGAGAAACCTAATGTAAGGTAGAAGGGGGCGAGAAGGAGGATTGCTGATGGAGGCGATACGAGAGATGATAGTAGAAAAAGACATATCTGCAATAGAAAAAGCCCAAGCGACAAGCGGGGTCGAAGATAGCCGGTTGAGAGACAAACGCCCCGATCCGAAAGTGGCGGAAAGGATGTACAAGGGAGATAGAATCTCCACCCCCGAGGCCAGTTTATGGTGCAGGGCGACGGGTATTCACAAAGGATTTCGTTATAGGTTTGGTCGAGAGATTAAAAGCGGGAAGTCCGCCCGGCGAAAGCTCTTTTAAAGTATGCGGCTTGAGTATATCCTCGTACGTGGGAGGTAAAAAGCCGGGGATAGGCTTGGCGGAAGAAAGCGACTGTCGAAAGGAGAGCCATGCCGGGGCAAAAGCTGCCTGAAGCTCGGGTAGACACATCCATAAAGGCAGCATCGGGAGAGAATATCTATAAAGCCATCCCAGGATCGGTCGAGTATCGCCGTCTGGATACAGGTATCAGGAGTGTCCGCAACCTCGGCGCCGGCAAGATGATCCTTTCCCTGGACCGTGAGAACGGTGAGCTGTTAGGATTGCAGTCCTTCGTGAAGACGGCGAGATGGCGTATGGAGGGTGTTGAACTACATCCGAACCCCGATATCGAGGGAGCTCTATTGATCGGGTATTGCTTCGGAGATAAGGATTTCGCATATCTTACCGTATCTCCGGTCTTTCGCTTCAACGAGGAAAGCCGCACTTTGCGTATCAAACTGAGCGAGGGAAGGGTGCTGGTAGTAAAGGCCGCCGACTGTCTGCTGGCGGGGATCGATGGCAAAGGATCTCTCACCGATATATGGATGCTCGATCTGGCCTTCCGGGCGGAATGATACCGAGGACGAAGACAGAAAGAACTCGAGGGGTACCAGATCTTTTGAAGGACGAAACGGGAAGGCGGCCACCGCAGTTTTTGCTCGCCATACGTTATAGAGACCAGTTCTTCCTCGAGATGATACCATGTGAGGAATCCTCGTCCATCGCAGGGGGGATTATGAGAGATTTCCTTTACGTCTTGATAGTCATGGGTGCATACTTCCTGGGATCGTTCAACCTCGCCTATTGGGCGGGGAAATGGTCGAAAGGGCTGGATCTCCGGCAGGTGAGGAGCGGGAATCTGGGCACCGTCAACGTCTACCGCGTGGTGGGCAAGAGGATAGGCGTAGCGGTCTTCTTCGCCGATTGCGGCAAGGAGGCGGCGGCCATACTGGTACTGCGGTTGCTGGGGGCGGATCTGGCCTGGCAGGCCGCGGCGGGATTGTCCGTGATAATAGGACACAACTGGCCGATATTCCTGGGATTTCAGGGCGGCAGGGGCATGTCCATGACCCTGACCGGAACGCTGATATTGCTCCCCTGGGAGGGCCTGGTGATGGTGGGTTTGCTGACTCTGGGAGGCGCTACCCATCACACGCCCGAATTCAATCTCATGGCACTCTTTTTAACCCCCATTCTTGCCTGGCGTCTGGGAAGGCCCCTCAGCCTGGTTCTCTTCACGCTGGGGCTTCTGCTGGTAGGCGTTCTCAGGCGACTGCAGGGAAGCCCAGGACTTGAAGGCGGGGAAGAGGAGGGTGATAAAAAGCCGCTTCTCTGGAACCGCTTGATATACGATCGGGAGAGCAAGTAGGTTATGGAGATGAGGAAGGAGGGGAAACAACCCGGGGTCATATCCGTTAAGCGGAGATCGTGGTTGCCCAAAAAGAGATAAGATAACCAAAAACGAGAGTTATGGCGGGCAAAGTCAAATGAACGACCTTACCGGAAAGGGAAACTCACGCAAAGCCGAAAGCGCAGGGAGGGCGGAACTGGCGGGGGACGTAAAGTCGGATCTCAAGATCTTGTGGACGAATTTCGATTTCCGCCGGCTCTGGGTTGGCCAGTCCATATCGGCCGTAGGGGATTGGGTCGCCACCTTCGCTCTTCTGGCACTTGTGTGGAACCGCAGCGGGTCGGCGGCGGCCGTAGCTGGGCTGCTGGTATTGCGCATTATTCCCTCCGCCTTTTCCGGGGCGTTGGCCACCTGGATAAGCGATCGATGGGATCGCAAGAAGATAATGATATACTGCGATATCATCCGCGGTATCATGATCCTGTGGGTGGCGATCCTGGATTCCCTGGTATACCTGTACATAATCATCTTTTTCATGGAGTTTTTCTCGGTGGTGTATATGGCCGCCAGGGATGCGAGTCTGCCCAACCTGGTGGAGGGAGATAACAAGCTGACCATGGCCAACTCCATGACCATGGGAAGCTCGTACGGCTCCATTCCCCTAGCCGCGGCGTTTTTCGCTTTGCTAGTGGTAGGGCAGTCGCCGTTCTTGAGGGGCCTGGAGCAAGTATCGTTCTTCGCGACCCACCCCTATTCCTTCTCGTTTATAATAGATGCGCTGACCTTTTTCGCCTCGGCTTTTATGATATCCAGGATACGAAAACCGCTCATACTCTATATACCATCCAAGCGAGAGGCTGAGGGAGGGGAGGGCAAGAAGGAGTCGTTTCTCTCATCGATAGCCTTCGCCTTTCGCAACAGGTTTATGCGAACGTTAACGGTAGCCCTGGCTACAGGAACCCTGGGCGGAGGCGCCCTCTTCGCGGTGGGCGTGGTATACGTTCACGAGGTGCTGAAAGGCAACGACACCGAATTCGGATTTCTCATGGCGTTATTCGGGCTTGGCATGCTGGCGGGTTTGATAGGGCTGCAGTTCATATCCAGGGTAAGGGCCAAGTGGTTCATATTCAAGGTAGGATTACTGGTGGCGGGAGGAACATTGATATGGATGTCTTTGATCACGGTTATGTTCATGGGCTATATAGCCGCGCTTGTGTTTGGGGCAGCATTCTCCCTGATATTCCTCACGGGAATAACTCTGGTCCAGGAGATGATTGAGGATGAGAACAGGGGGAAGGCCTTTGCCGTATTTCATTCCATATCACGAATATTTTTGTTAATAGGTGCGGCGGTTGCCGCAGCGCTTGCAGGAACTGTGAGCGATTTCCATATTAACCTAGGTTTTTACAACCTGCATGTATGGGGCGTGACCATCGTCATGTTCGCGTCGGGTATACTCATAGCTTCCGTAACCTTTCTTCCCATAAGGGAGAGAATCGAGGAGCAGGAGAAAGGGGTGTACTCCCATAGAGACGGGCGGGATCTGCCGGTTGAGGAGAAAAGGGGATGAAAGGCCAGGTCAGAGAAACGCCGCTCCTACCACGCCGGGACCGGTATGGCAACCCATGACCGGAGTGAACTCGGTCTGTAGGATATCATCTTCGATCTCGATACGCTGGAGGATCATGTCCGTTAAGTCCCTTGCCTCATCGGGGGCCGCGGCGTGGAAGACCGAAATCTGTGTAAGCCCGGTTCTACGGTAGTGCCTCTCCACCTGATAGGCGATATAATCACGGGCCTTGGAGGTAGACCTTTTCTTTGATGCCAGAACCGCTTCACTTCCCTTGAAGCGGAAAACCGGTTTGATGGATAGGGCATTGGCGGCGAATGCCTTAACGGCGGTGACACGGCCGCTTTTCTTGAGGTAATCGAAGGTGGATATATAAGCGTATAGATCCACCTTATGTGAAGCTTCCTCGGCTACGAGGTAGCATTCGTCGAGGGATTCGTGGTCATCGAAGCGGCCAAGGCGGCTCAGGCCCGCGCATCCCTCGAC
>JAXHVT010000072.1:0-20947 GCA_034188985.1 Actinomycetota bacterium
TTTAAACGTCACGGCAGGTAGGATTCTTGAGGGGGAGGAGGAAACTGCTGCTTAGATACACCAGCTTGCCCGCTGAATGATAGAATATTGGCATCGGGAGGTGCATATGGGGAAATGTCCACTATAATAAGCGCTTAAACATCATTGTGCCTGAATTGTGGTGTCCATTGCATCGTTCAATATCATCATTCCATGTAGTTGCATATCATACACACTATATGTAAGCTTGCAGGTCAGGAAGACGTGCATTTACCAGCATATTCCTGAAAACTGGTACCGCGCTCTCGAAAGGCGCTGCGCTTTGAAAGGGACCTGGTGGAACAGCACCCTCTCTTCTCCGCTAATCTGTATCTTAAGCTGCGGTTTTACCGTCGAACGCTGCTATTTGTGAGGACGCCTGTAAACCACCGAATTCTCCGCTGTGTCCAACATGTGCCTGTTTTCAACACCTTGTAGTGCCGATTCCGGCTATATTTCCAGTCTAGATAACGAATGCCATATGCCGAAAAACAACATTAGCAGGAGATGAGATGCGCGTTAAAGATAAACGACCTCGGAGAGAATGCGTTCACCGACCCTCGGCTTCAGCGCTTTCTTCATTACAAGATCTAGATCAACACCGAGGAGCTGGCTCAGCCTGCGTTTCAGGTTCACGAACCTCAGCAAGCTTATCGGCTGCGAGAACTCCACCAGTATATCCAGATCGCTTTCGGCGCTCTGACCTTCGCGCACGTAGGAACCGAACAAGCCAATGCTGTTTACCGAGTACTCCTTCTCGAGTTCCCCCATATGCTCATTCAGCGTCTTTTTAAACCCTTCCAGATCAGTCATCACCCAACTCCTCGATGATCCGCCTCATCTCCACTTCGGCTTCCGGGAGATCATCCTTGACAGTCAATCATACCGCCTCAAGATCCACCTCAATGTAGTCGTGGATCAACACATTTCTCATACCGATCATATCGCTCCAGGGGACCTTAGGATATCTTTTGGTAATGTCCTCTGGGATATGGCGTGCCGCTTCCCCGGCCATTTCAAGTACCCTGATAACGGAAAATGCCGTTCGTTCATCATCCTCGAATTCCTGTTCGTCTATCTCACCAAGGAAGGCTTGGGCCTTTTCCGTAGAGTGGCGCTATCCCGCCCCGAGGACCTGGGGTTGCCTTTCGCTACCTGGTCGGCGAGGAAGCTCAACGACTACTGCCGCTCCGTGGGCATCCTGCCTCGGGTCACCGACGAGTGGGTCAGAAGGCTTCTGCGCAGGGAGGGGATTCCCCACCAGAGGACCGGCACTTGGAAGAGGAACCCCGATCCGGATTTCGAGGTAAAAACTGCATCCAAGAGTTGTACGAGAGGTTGCCCGAGGGAGGCGTGGTGGTCTGTTACGACGAGTTCGGCCCCATGGAGCTTCGTCCCATCCACGGGACAGGATGGTTCGCCAAGCAGAAGCGCTCGAGGTTGCGGGTCACATACCGCAGGCTTTCGGGCGCCGAGCAGCTGCTCTCCTTCTACGATGTCCACGCCGACTGGCTGCAGGGGACGGTGTGTAAGAGGAAGACGTCGGGCGATTTGCTGTCGGCCTTGCGCAGGCTGCGCGCCTGCTATCCGCAAGAAACCCGCATCTACCTTATCATGGGCAACTTGCCTTCCCACAAGCATAGGGGTGTGGCCTCCTTTATCGAGGATAACAATATGGAGGTGGCTTGGACCCCGACGTATGCCTCCTGGCTAAACGCCAAAGAGGCCCACTTCGCCTTCCTCAAGAAGCTGGTCTTGAGCAACAGCGACGACATGAGTCATGATGAGCGCAGGAAAAGGACCGGCAGGTACCTGACCTGGCGGAACAGGGAGCATTCGGCAAGGGGCTGCCCATTAGCCGGTTTTAGGCGTATCAAATTGGAAGTTCACTAGTATACACAGTATACCAATATATCCCATTCGTAACCAATCCTCGAAGTCATGGTTTATAGAGGTTAAAGTCATAAAGGTTCTTGGGGCTATACCGAGGAGGACACGGCTGAAACATGAATGGGAAGAAGGAAGAATGGGAATCGGTACTGACCACCCGACATCCCGATAGGCCTACCGCCAGAGACTACATGGGCTTGTCCTGCGATTACTTCTTAGAGTTGAGGGGCGATCGATGCGGAGGTGACGACCCTTCCATCGTTGCCGGTCTGGCGAGAATCGCCGGTCATCGTTTCTCGCTGGTGGCTCACGATAGGGGAAAAGGATCTGCGGGGCGTTGTCGCTGCAACTTTGGAATGACGCACCCCCAGGGTTTCCGCAAGGCAAGGCGCATATTCTCGCTGGCGGAGAAACTCTTGCTCCCACTGGTATGCATGGTGGACACTCCTGGTGCCTTCCCGGGGTTGGAGGCTGAAGAGGGAGGGCAGGCGTGGGCAATATCCCGCAACCTCGCCATGCTTACTTCGCTGCGGGTTCCGATATTGGTCGTCTTTATAGGCGAGGGGGGAAGCGGCGGGGCCCTGGCCCTGGGGGTGGGGGACGCTGTTCTCATGCTGGAGAACGCCTGCTTCTCGGTCATCAGCCCGGAGGGTTGTGCATCCATTCTGTGGAGGGACGCATCCAGGGCTCCTCAAGCGGCTTCCATGTTGCGCATGACCCCCCGGGAACTCGTCGCATTAGGCCTGGCTGACGACATCATCGAGGAGATGCCTCAAGGAGCCCACGGCGACCCGAAATTCACCGCGCTGCTTCTGCGCCAGGCGATAATCGAACACCTGAATGTATTAAAAGCCGTCCCCATACCGGCCCTGATCGACCGGCGCAGGCGGCGTTACCGTGGCTTGGGATTCTTCACGGAAAAGACAGGAGAGAAGGATGAACTGGGTGCGGGAGCTCGCAATTGATCTGGAGGATATCCTACGATCCCTGAGGGATTCGAGGATAGCGGAGCTGCGATTCTACAGCGCAGCCGGCGATTTGCGCGCGCGCGCTTCCGAGGCTTCGTCATGCGGCTTCCACGCGGAAGGGGGATTCGTCAGGAACGATGAGTCGTCTCCGGGATCAAGGTATGGCGACGATATCCGCTCCGGAGGGCCCGAATCTATTAAACGCCTGATGCTCTTACGCTCACCGGGAGTGGGGAGATGGTCAACCGGAACGGAATGGGAGAAAGACGCTCCTATAGCGGATGAGGGCGTATGCATAGGCAAGATACAAGCTCTGCTTGGTGACGAGCCGCTTTTGGCCCCGTGCAGGGGGAAAGTGGGAAAGTGGTTGGTCGTTGAAGGAGAGGTAGTGGGCTTTAACGATCCGCTGGTAATCTGGGAGGTGATCTGAGGTGGAAATGGTATTCGTCTTTTCCGGACAGGGAAGCCAGCATCCGGGTATGGTCGCCGACATATTGAGAGAGGATGCCGGCTCCAGGCGGGTCTACGAATCGGCCTCTGAGATAGCCGGGATGGACGTTCTCGATTTATGCACGAGTGGCGACCCCGCGTCTCTCTCCCGAACGGATCTATGCCAGATAAGCGTGGCCGCTACCTCCCTGGCCTGGATGGGACTCCTTCGCGAACACGGATGTCACCCTATGGCGGTGGCCGGGCACAGCTTGGGGGAATATTGTGCGGCTTGTGCCGCGGGGTGTATGACGGTCGAGGAGACCTTGAGATTGATCTGGGTACGCGGCCGAGCCATGCTGAGGTGCGCAGAAAATGTCTCCGGCTTCATGCTCGCTCTGATAGGGGCCGGGATCGAGGAGGTATCGGCCATGCTCCACGGCATAGATGATAGTGAATTCGTGTATCTGGCCAACCATAACAGCAGCAAACAAGTTGTCCTGGCAGGGGAGGACCGCTACCTGAAAACCGCGATAGATGTTGCCGTCGGATTGGGAGCCCGCGCCATCCCCCTTGATGTTGGTGGCGCTTTTCATACTCCCGCCATGTCCGAGGCGAAAGAACCCGTCGCGGAATATCTCGAAAATATTCCCCCGAGGGATCCCTCGGTTACCTTGTTTTCCGGCCTGACTGGGAAGGAAGTATGCGATGCAGCCCAAGTCGCCCGGTCGTTGACGGGGGGCATCACCGCCACGGTGCGTTGGCATGATATACAGAGCTCTCTCTACAAGCTGGGCGCGGACCCGCAAGTTGAAGTTGGCCCCGGCAGGACTTTGAACAACATGGCTCGCAGGGATTATGCGGATCTGAACACCTGCCATGTCTCAGATATTGTCGCCGGGTAATTGGGGGTTGCCTTGTTCAAGAGAGTAATGGTTGCCAACCGAGGGGAGGTTGCCTTGCGTATCCTCAGGACCCTGCGCGAGATGGAGATAGAGAGCGTTCTGGCGTGTTCGGCTACCGACATGCGGGGGCCGGTAGCCCTCGCCGATCGGGTGATATGCATAGGACCCGGAGAACCGGAACTGAGTTATCTCAATTCGCACCAGCTTCTCAGCGCGGCGATAGCCTGCGGGGTGGATGCCATCCATCCGGGGTATGGATTTCTATCCGAGAGCGCATCGTTCTCAGAACTCTGTCACGAGATGGGAGTCAAGTTCATCGGTCCCACGCCGTCGGTGATGCGGAAATTAAGCAACAAGGCGATCGCATGCCGCCTGGCCGGGGAGCTTGATATACCCGTTCTTTACCTGGGATTAGCGCGAAGCGAGGGACAGGCCTCGCAGATAGCGGAGAGGTCGGGCTATCCGGTAATGCTGAAACCCGTGACGGGGGGCGGAGGAAAGGGTATTCGAATAGCATACAACCATGACCAGCTCGGCTTGGCCTGGAGGCAGGCCCACATGGAGATACCGGCTTCTTTTCATGATGACGGGATCTATATCGAGCGCTATCTTCCAGGTGCCCGACATATCGAGGTGCAAGTTGCGCGCGATGTCACGGGGAGGGCCGTCACCTTTCCTCCGCGCGAGTGCTCCATGCAATACAGGTTCCAGAAGTGGATAGAGGAGACCCCTCCTCCGATATGTCCAGAGGTTATGAAACTCAAGCTTTTGGATGACGCCGCCCGCATAGCCGGGAGCTGCGACCTGGCTGGGATAGCCACGGTGGAATACCTGGTACGCGGGGAGGAATACTTTTTCATGGAGGTGAATCCGCGGCTACAGGTGGAACACACCATTACCGAGATGATCAGCGGCTGGGACCTGGTGCGCGAGCAGCTGAGGCTGGCCGCGGGCGAGAAGCTAGGCGATACCATGGTCTTCAATGGTCATGCGATCGAGGCACGGCTATACGCCTTTCCTCACGGCGGAGAAGGAAAGCTCCGGCTTCTGTTGCCTGGAGGGCAGGGCATACGGATCGATGCCCCCGCTGGGGAAATCCAGCCGTCCTGCCTTCGCTATGATTCCCTCCTGGCGAAGATATGTACCGTATCACCTGAAAGGAAGCTTGCCGTTGCCAGGATAAGAAGAGCCCTGGATGAAGCGGAGGTTTCAGGGATGCCTACCAATTTGAAATACTTGCGCACCGTGGTGGAAAGCGACGATTTCCTGCGAGGGGAATACGACCTCCTCTCCTTGCAGCGGCTGATGGGGTAATAGGATTTGGATTTCTTAAAGGATATAAGCGATTTCATGGAGCGTGAAGGTGTAGCCGAGCTCGAGATATCGGATGGAGACTGCCTTATCGTCCTGCGCCGCGGCGCGGCGGAAAGCCGCGAGACCGGCCAGGACGGGGTGGAGAAGGACCTGGTTACCTCGCCTTTGCAGGGCATTCTCCGCCTGCGATCATCCACCGAAAATTCGCTCTTCGCCGATGCAGGCGATCGGAAAAGACGCGGGGAAGTTCTTTTCTACATAGAGGCGATGAAGCGTATCAACGAGGTTTACGCCGAGTTCGACCTCATGGTCGAGGATGTACTGTGCGTGGATGGCGAAGCGGTGGCTCAAGGTCAGGCGATAATGCGGGTGAGGAAGGCGGAGATCTGATTGGATAATGTAACCATCTCAGCATGTGGTAAGTATGTACCACCCCACGTGCTCCACAACAGGGAACTGGAGGATATCCTGGACACCAGCCATGCCTGGATCAAGGAACGTACCGGAATCGAAGAGAGGCGGGTAGCGGGACCCGATGAGGACAACCTGAACCTGTCCCTGCGGGCATGTCGCGATGCGCTTTCTCGCGCCGGCCGGAGGGGGGAGGATATCGATCTGATCATTGTCGCCACAACCACCGCCGACCGCATGTGCCCGGCCATCGCCTGCAGCCTGCAGAAAGAGCTCGGTGCGAAGGGTCCCGCACTGGACATAAGCGCCGGTTGCTCGGGGTTTGTCTATGGGTTAATCGTCGCCCTTCATCTCATGCGTGGGGGTATGGCGAAACGCGCCGCGGTGGTGGGGACGGAGACCATGACTCGAATCGTGGACTGGAGGGACCGCTCCACCTGCGTCCTGTTCGGCGACGGAGCCGGGGTGGCGCTACTCGATCAATGCTTGTCTGGAGAGGGAATGCTCTCCGCGTGCTTGGGAGCATGGGGAGAGGGAGACCGGCATATCCATGCCGCAGGGGGAGGTGCGTGCATGATGGCTTCCCTGGGTGGTGGATTGGATGGACGGAACGGGAAATTGAAATCCCTGCTCCCCTTTCTTGATGATCGCTGGTCCGGTATTTACCCCTTCGTGCGTATGGATGGTAAGGAGGTATTCCGGTTCGCGGTCGGCAAGCTCAGCGGGATAGTTGAAGACCTGAGCGCCGAGGTAGGTGTTGTTCCCGAAGATGTCAAACTGATCGTACCCCATCAGGCGAATAACCGCATAATCGAGGCGACGGCGCGAAAGCTGAGATTACCGGTGGAGCGCTTCTTCATGAATATCGAGCGCTATGGCAATACCTCCGCGGCCTCCATACCCATAGCCATGGACGAGGCATTGTCCATGGGTAGGATCGAGACCGGGGACCTCGTTATATTGGCCGGGTTCGGGGCCGGATTGACCTGGGGGGGCGTGCTGTTGCGTTGGGCGGATGAAGCGAGAAGCCGGATGGAGAAAGAAGGCGAGAAACCCATGGAGGTGAAGAGTGCACGTTGAGAGGAAGACCGCGCTGGTAACCGGGGGGTCACGTGGCATCGGGCGCGCCATTGCCCTGCGGCTGGCGGATCATTGTTCCCACATCGCCATCAATTACCGCGGCAATCGCGAAGCGGCGGAGGAGTGCTTGCGACTACTGCGCGACAGGGGTGTTGAGGCAATGGCTCTGGCGGCGGACGTCGGAGATCCTCGAGCGGTAGAGGAGATGACAGGGATGATAGAAAAGGAATGGGAAGGGCCGGATATCCTGGTAAATAACGCCGGGATACGCCGAGACGGCTTGCTGATCCGCTTGAGCGACGAGGATTGGCACTCGGTTCTCGAAACCAACCTGAGCGGCGCCTTCAACTGCATGCGTACGGTGCTACGCAACATGCTACGCAAACGCTGGGGGCGGGTGATAAACGTATCCTCGGTGGCGGGGATCGCCGGCAACCCCGGTCAAGTCAACTACTGCGCCTCCAAGGCGGGGATACTGGGCTTGACTCGTAGCCTGGCACGCGAGGTCGCCGGACGCAATATCACGGTTAACGCAGTAGCTCCAGGAATTATCTCCACCGATATGCTTGAAGATCTTTCCGGAGATACCCTTGATTCGTTGATGGGGACCGTCCCCATGGGGAGAGCGGGAGAACCACGTGAGGTGGCCGAGGTAGTGGCTTTTCTGGCCTCGGAGGGCGCCTCCTATATCACGGGCCAGGTTATCTGCGTGGACGGGGGGATGTTGAGCTAGGATGCGAATGCTGGAATTGAGAGGCAGGGCTCAGAAGTTATGGGTTCACTGTTCTGGATGCCGGTTGGCATTGGAAAGGGAGAGGCTTCAATTCCGTCTGGGGGTATGCCCCAATTGCGGACATCACCACCGCATGGGCGTGGAGGAACGCGCCGCGTACCTGTTTGACTCGGGCAGCTTTAAACCACAAGGGAGGGAATTGCGTTCCTCGGATCCCCTGGATTTCGGGTCCGGGGAGTATCTCCGGGAAGCTCGCGCGCTTGGACGGGAGGCGATGGTCTACGGAACGGGCAAGATCGCGGGAAAACCATGCGTGGCGGCGCTTATGGATTTCACTTCCTTCGGCGGATCCATGGGAGCGGTTGCGGGAGAGATCTACTGCCGTGCCTGCGAGCTTAGCATGGAAAAGCGCCTGCCCCTGCTGGTGGTAACCACCTCCGGTGGCGCACGCATGCAGGAAGGAACCCCGGCGCTGCTGCAGATGGCCAAGACCATGGCGGCATTGCAGGTGATGTCCGAGGAGGGTATACCTTCAATCTCCCTGTTATGCGATCCCACCTGCGGGGGCGTCACCGCGAGCTTCGCCACCGCCGCCGATGTGATATTGGCAGAGCCCGGGGCGCTTATCTGTTTCAGCGGCCCGAGAGTGGTGGAACAGACCACCGGGATGCGCCTTCCGCCCGGATTCTGCAGTGCGGAATCGCTGTTCGAGCGTGGCTTCGTGGACATGGTGGTTCCACGCTCCGGGCAGCGACGGATCTTGCAGGGCTTGATCGGGTTTCTATCGCCGGAGGAGGTGATTGAATAGAGATAATAGACCGGCATTTTCGGGAATAAGCCGGCTTATGCTGGTTGATCGATAAGGGATAATCAATACCCGGCTCTTCAGGAGGCGGATGGAGGTATGGAAATGAATCGAGAACGGATATTAGAGAAGGTAAGGCAGACCCTTTCGGGAAGACTGGCGGTCACCATTGATGATGTGGGATGGGATTCCCTGCTGCAGGAAGACCTGGAAGCGGACTCCTTGGATCTGGTGGAGCTGGCAATAATGATGGAAGAGGAATTCGGGGTGGAGATCCCCGACGACCAATTGGGCGAGATAAGAACGGTCGGTGACACAGTGGAACTGATCCAGGCCAAACTGGGCGTTAAGAGCTAGGGAGAGGATGCGCCGATAATGAAACGCAGAGTGGTGGTAACCGGTCTTGGGCCGCTGACTTCAATAGGCGCTGGAAAGGAAGAGCTCCGGCGGGGATTGAAGGAGGGTCGTTCCGGAATCTCCGGCATCACCTCCTTTGACGCCTCCGAATTCCCCAGCCGTATAGCCGGGGAAATCACGAGCTTCGAGCCCGGCGATTATATGGACCGCAAGGAAGCACAGCGTATGGACCGCTTCTGCCATTTCGCCGTTGCCGCCGCCCGCCTCGCCTTCTCCGACGCCGGACTGTCCGAGGGGAGGGAACTCGAAGCATGCGGCATCGAGTCCCACCGGGCGGCGATCGTAGTCGGTTCGGGCATCGGAGGGATCTCTACCTTGGAGGAGCAGCATCGGGTGCTGCTCGATCGAGGCCACTCCCGCGTCAGTCCTTTCACCATCCCCATGATCATACCCAATATGGCGGCGGGTTGGCTGTCGATCCTCTTCGGTTTCCAGGGGCCGAATTACAGCACCGTCACCGCATGTGCCGCGGGCACTCATGCTATCGGCTCCGCTTGCCAATTGATAGCTGCCGACCAGGCCGACCTCTGCCTGGCGGGAGGTGCGGAAGCGTGTATCACCCCCATAGCGCTTGCGGGTTTCTGCTCAATGCGCGCCCTATCCACCCGCAATGACGACCCGGAGGCCGCGAGCCGTCCTTTCGATGCACACAGGGACGGCTTCGTCATGTCGGAGGGAGCCGGCCTGGTGGTCTTGGAGTCCCTGGAGAAGGCGCTGGACAGGGGAGCGCCTGTCTATGCCGAGATAATCGGATTCGGCATGAGCTCCGACGCCTATCACATCACCGCTCCTAACCCGGAGGCGACGGGAGCTTACCTCTGCATGCGGGAAGCCCTGAGATCAGCGGACGTCTCCACCGAAGATGTGGGATACATCAACGCCCATGGGACCTCAACTCTATTCAACGATCGCATCGAGACTAAGGCCATAAAGGAGCTTTTCGGGAAGCACGCCTATTCCCTGGCGGTCTCATCCACCAAGTCGATGACCGGGCACCTGCTTGGAGCGGCTGGAGGAGTTGAGAGTATCGTAACCGCGATGGCGCTGCATGAAGGCATCCTGCCACCCACCATCAACCTCGATGAAGCTGACCCTGAGTGCGACTTGGATTACGTGGCCGGAGAAGCCCGTAAATGCGAGGTCGCGGTGGCTCTAAATAACTCCTTCGGCTTCGGAGGCCATAATGCTTGCCTGGCGATGAGATCCTGGGGGGGGGATTAAGGAAATTGCCTCTTCCCCGTAGGCATTGTAGCCGGTATTGTCTTCACGCCTTTACCCGACGTGGAGACTCATATCATGACAAGTCCGTCAGAACCCCGGCATGTTGGAAGCCGGTCGAGATGAATGTGGTGGATTCCACAAATAATGAGGTGAGACGGCGCATAGAATCAGGAGAGCGGGAGGGGCTTGTGATTATCGCGTCCCGTCAGACGGGGGGACGAGGGCGAGGAGATCACCGGTGGTGGAGCAAAGAGGGAAAGAGCTTTCTGGCCAGTTTCGGACTTAAAGGACGGCTCTCCTTCGAACATGTCGCGCTTTTCTCCACAGCCTGTTCCTCCGCCATATCAGTGCTCTGCGGCAGGGCGCCCCGTATCAAGTGGCCTAACGACCTGGTGTTCGGGATACGTAAGGCAGGGGGCATACTGGCGGAGGGTTTCGAGGCTCATGGGCGGGAATGGATGGTAGTGGGAGTGGGGATAAACCTGGGTTACCAAGCCGAGGAATTCCCCTGGGCGTTGCGCGGTCGGGCTGCCTCACTGGCCTCGGTCGGCTTGAGGCCACCCGGGCCTCGACGCCTCCTGGAGGTGATTATGGAGGAGATCGACCTTCGCGCGATGCGTGGCCCGGCTGTGCTGTTCGACGAATACAACGAACTTCTCGCATATAGAGGGGAGCCGATTGCGGTACTGCCTCCCATAGCGGTACGGGGCTCCATACAAGATAGCGGATTGCTGCGGGGTATCCTGAGGGGGGTAAGCGTGGAAGGGGATCTGGTTGTGGAAGCAGACGGAAAGATCATCCAAGTGGTTTCGGGAAGGCTGTTGATCCGGCCCGCGGCCAGCTCTTGATCCAAGAAAAGTAGTCTGGTGGATTGTGACAGGGAAGATGTTCACGATCAGGAGGTTAATAAGCTTGCGAAGCCAGGAGTGGACTTGTACGAATAGGGGTGCAGCGACTGTAGCCGGTATAGTGCTCTTCGCCGCGCTTACCGCTCTGGGCTCCCATATAAAGCTGCCTCTGTCCCCCGTTCCTTTCACCATGCAGGTCTTCTTCGTTATCCTCTCCGGCCTGGTCCTGGGCCCGATGGAGGGAGCGGCGAGCCAGCTTGCCTTTATAGTCGCGGGGCTCGTGGGGGCTCCGTTCTTCGCATCTCCTCCCCATGCGGGTCCGGCGGTGTTGCTGGGACCGACGGGTGGGTATCTGTTGGGTTTCGTGATCGCCTCGTATATATCCGGGCATCTGGCTCGTCGCGGTGCTCCAACCTTTGTGGCGGGATTGGCGGGGCTGGCGGCAATATATATATGCGGCTTTTCCTGGCTCAGCGTGCAGATCTCGTCGGCCTCGGCAGCTTGGGAGATCGGGATCAAGCCATTCCTGGTGGCGGACCTGTTGAAGGTCGCGGGAGTAACGGCTTCCCTTCCCGGCTGGAATATAATGCCGGTTGCTGGTAGATCGAGCGGAGATAATGGACGGTGACATGCTTTGGAGAGGTAGAAGCGCCGTGTTTAATGAAAAAAAATGGGGGGTTTGGGGGGTGGCGGAAAGGATCCTCTCCTTTTACGGCGATGCTATGATTTTCGGGATATCCCAAATCATATCGGCAAGGGCTGGACGGTAAGAATGGAATAGGCTCGAGTAGTCAGGCTGCTCCCGATATCGCCACGGAGGACATTTTTCCATGTCTTCGACTTGCACACGAAAAAGGGATGGCACGGTGATCCTTGTTTTTCAGGGGTATACTATATATAGATAATGCAGATACATCGCAAGCCCGCGGGTGCGGCATCAATACCCGGTTTGACCTCGAGGACGAGAGGTATTATCGTACAAACGGATTATTTCCGTCTGGCATGGAGGGGTGGCGAAGCGACTGGGGGCATAAAAATACCAGGCAAGGAGATCACCATCTACGGCGTGGGCATGAGCGGCCTGGTGGCCGCCATCAACCTGGCCCATGAGGGGCATCGCGTTATCGTCCACGATTCGCAGGAAAAGTACGGGGGCTCGAGGATATATAGCCCATCCACCCACGTAACCCCCATAGACGTGGAAAAGACATCGTAGTACATAGGTATCGACGTGACCCCGGTTTTCCATCCCGTGCGGGAGTGCCCCGCCTGCTTCCACGACACCATGGTCTATTTTCCCGTCTACGAGGTCTACGAGGTGGAGAGGGGCAACCGGCCCGGCAGCCTGGACACCCTTCTCTGCAAACAGTGCCTTGACCTGGGGGTCGATTTCGAGTTCTCCTCGCCGCTGCGGGAGGAGGACATCCCCGGTCTTAAGCCGGGAACCATCATCGCCTGCGGCCTCATCCCCGAGGCCTACCGCATGGTGGGGGTGCCCTTCCTGCAGGTATACATGTGGATATCGCGGGGCGAGGCCCCCTGCGCCGATTAAGCCTACCTGTCCGCCGTCAACCATTATTACTTCAACCTGCTTTTCTCCTTCGGCAAGCCCAATCGCGACGACTCGCCGGACCGCTACAAGTAATTCATGATCCGCAATCAGGGAATAGAGCACGACAACTGGGATTTCCAGACCGGCGCGGTGCCGCTGGCCGCAATGGACAATTACCGCCTCTTCCGCGACGGGTTGATCATGTGCGGTACCATGTCCGGGACTATAGATCCCTTTATGGGTTTCGGCATCGGCGGCGTCCTGGTAACGGGAAAGGTGGCGGCCACAGCGGTCACCGACCCCGAGGGGGCCCAGAGGGAGTTCGACAGAAATCTCGGCGGCTTCAGGAGAAGCTTCTACATCAAGGAGGTCTGGAAGCGCCTGGTGAGGCCCTACGTATCCCATATGGAGAGGAACGTCCGCCTGTTGGGGGTGGAAGCGCGTGAACAAGGTCATGCATCTCACCGAAAGGGAGAAGCCGCTCTTACCCCCGCCCTTCGCCATATCTGGATTCGGCCACGCCTGTACTCACGGGTAGGCGCCGGTGCCCGACCCCATCCGATCGCTGACTCAACCTTTTGACCCCGTCGCTTGATACAATATCTATAGAGTCGAGAAAATGCGCTTGGGCGCCGATTGCTTAGGGGGTACGTGATGCGTGTTCAATCCGCCTCGAAAAAGACCATGACGATCATCTTCATCCTGGCCGCAAGCTTCCTTCTGGCCGCGTTGTTGCTGCCAGGCTGCGGTGAGAAGGATACGTCCGCGGCAGCGGAGGACAAGGCCAGCGAGGAGGTCTTCCCCAAGATACAGGAGATCATATATCCCACCATGGGGTATCCTCAGATAGTGCAGGCGGGCGAGGAATTCACCCTGGAGTACGACTTCACCCAGGACGATCCCGAGGTGTCCCAGCCGTCGAGTGCGGAGAACTGGAAG
This sequence comes from Actinomycetota bacterium, assembly GCA_034188985.1. GTDB lineage: Bacteria > Actinomycetota > Geothermincolia > Geothermincolales > RBG-13-55-18 > JAXHVT01. The sequence continues at coordinate 13,531 of JAXHVT010000072.1, forward strand.
GTTAGCATACGTTCCAGCAACGACTACGCCCCCTATACCGCCGACCTGGAGGTAACGGGGACCGAGCAGGGCGCCAGCCTGCGCTGGCCGGAGGACTCGGGGCGGGACGTCTACGACGTCTACCTGGTATCGGTGGCCGTACCCGGGGATATCCACCCGGACCTCTACGACCTGGAGGTCAGCGTGAAGGCCGATGGAGATGAGGTAACGGATTCCCAGCCCAACGCCCTTGCGGTGGTGGAGGAGATAAAGGATGAATATGCCGTCCTGCAGTTTACCGATATCCACGTCTACGACGTGGAATCCATGACCTCTTGCATGCACGACCGTGAGCTTCACGACGCCGTCTATCTGAGAAAGGCCATCGAGCAGATAAACATCATAGATCCGGACATAGTGGTTTTCTCAGGCGACCTCATTTTCGGCCAGAGGTACATGCCGGACGACTGGCCTCCCGGCGATGAGCGCGGCGGCAGCACGGAATACGAGTACGAATACCTGTGGGCCTACGAGGCCATGACCGAACTGGATATCCCATGCTTCTACGTCATCGGCAACCATGATGGGTATTACGATACCGTGAAGGACGGTTACGAGTGGTGGACGGAGAGCTTCGGCCCCCTCTTCTATTCCTTCGATTATGGCAACGATCATTACACCATATTCAACACCATGGACTGGAGCCAGGAAGATCGCCTGCTCGATAAGGGCCAGTTCTACAGCTTCTCGCAGATCCTGGAGCCGGCGAAGTGGCAGGGGCAGGCTCAATCCGGCGGGGGCGAGTTCGGGGCCGCCGAGACCCCTCCCGCGGACAGCTACACCGGCCAGTTGGCGTGGATACGCGACGACCTGGCTGACGCGCAGGAGGCGGGGCTGAGGATAGGTTTCTGCCACCACGACCCCGCCCAGGTCATCTCCTGGGACGACGTCGATTACATGGGTTACATGATAGGGGGCCAGGGCGAGGGCAGGCTGGCCCTGCAGGCCCTGTGTGCCGACTACCGGGTGGACATGCTGCTAAGCGGCCACGAGCACCACGACCTGGTGACCGTGATGCCCTGGAGTGACGGCCAGGGTTCGACCGTCTACGCCAATACCACCTGCATAGAGCCCAAGTGCGGCATAACCGAGGAATACTCCGGCTACCGAATACTAGAGATAAGTGACGGTGAGGTTCTCTCCTATAATTACAAGGAACCCAAGTGGTCGTACCCCTATTACGACGGCATCGTGGTGGGGGAGGTCAACGATCTGGACCCGCTGTTCGACCCGGCCATAGCGGTGGAATTCTCCAACGGGGGCGATTGGTCGACGGCGGAGGACAGCGTTACCTGCACCGTCGCCAACCGCCTGGAGAAGGACTTCTCCGGCGCACGTCTGGAGTTCTACATGCCAGCGGCGGGCGAGGGTGGCTACCAGGTCACGGGCGCGGACGATTTCCAGGTCGTCCAGCTGCCGGACCAGCCGGACTGGGAGATGGTCCGCGTCTACTTCGACCTGCCCGCCCTGTCCGTAACGGAGATCACGGTCGGCAAATAGCCTGGCAGCCTAGGCTGTAAGCTGGGCCGAGAGAACCAGGCGCTGTATCTGGTTGGTTCCCTCCACAATCTGCAATATCTTGGCGTCGCGGAAGCACTTCTCCACCAGGTACTCTTTCATGTAGCCGTAGCCGCCGTGTATCTGTACGGCGTCGGTGCATACCTCCATGGCCACGTCCGTTCCCACGTACTTGGCCATGGATGATTCCTTGATGCCCTCTATGTCATTGTCCAGCATCCAGGCGGCACGGTAGCAGAGAAGGCGGGCGTAGTCTATCTTAGTGGCCATGTCCGCCAGCATGAAGGCTATGCTCTGCTGCCGGCAGATGGGCTTGCCGAACTGCACCCTCTGCTTGGAATATTCCAGGGCTTCCTCGAAGGCGGCCCTGGCCAGCCCCACCCCGATAGCTCCCACCCCGGGACGCGAGGTATCCAAGGTCTCCATAGCTACGTAGAACCCCTGGCCTTCGCCGCGCAGAATGTTCTGCGCCGGCAAACGTACATCTTCCAGTATGAGCTCGGCGGTCTGGGAGGCTCGCATCCCCATCTTGTGCTCTATATTGCCGATGGAGAAACCGGGGGTATCCGCCTCCATCAGGAAAGCGGTGATGCCGTGATATTTCTTTCCCGGGTCCATGGTGGCGAATATTGTATAGAAGTCCGAAACACCGCCGTTGGTGATGAAGCACTTCTGGCCGTTGATGACGTAGTTACCCCCGTCGCGCACCGCCTTGGTCTTGAGGGACGCGGCGTCCGAGCCCGCCTCCGGCTCGGTGAGGCCGAAGGCGCAGAGCTTGGCATTGTCCGGATCTGTAAGGCGGGGAAGGTATTCATTCTTCTGCTCTTCGGATCCACCCAGCATCACCGGCAGGATAGCGATCTGGTTGAGGGCGATTGCGGAGGCGACTCCCACGCAGCCCCAGCCCAGCTCCTCGATGATTATCACGTTATCCAGCATATCCAGCCCCGGGCCGCCGTATTCCTCCGGAACCCCGGAGCAGGTAAGCTCGAGCTTTGCGGCCTTGCGCACTATCTCCCAGTCGAACTCGCCTTTTTCGTCAAGCTCCAAGGCGATTGGCCTTATCTCGTTTTCCGCGAAATCGTGTACCGTCTTCCGTAATGCTTTCTGTTCGTCGCTCAGGGAGAAATCCATCCGCTTCTACCTCCTTTGGAAATTATGCTTGCGTAATAAAGCCGATATCTTCGCCGATATACCCGAGCCGGTTTCCCGACTAATTATCGTCCACCTCGGCCGGGCGTTCAACTTACTCCGGTTAAAAAGGAGGATGCATGCCAGGGTTACCGGGGTTGAACGCATAGGCACATATCATGTAAAGGCTGTATGAAGGATAAGCTTCAGATAAAAGGAATGCAAAGGAACGACCACGCTATTCTTTGGGCGTGTGATTATACATGATAGAGAAGCGACACAGGCATGGCGATCATCATACACCCGAATAACAAGTCGGTGAATCAGGTTAGGGAAGAGGGAAGCCGCCACGTGTGAAAGATATTGAATATCCGAATATCAAGAATCAATATTCGTATATAGTGTTATTTAGAAACAGGATCGCGCGATTACCTCCGTAGTGGAGAGCATAGGAGGTAAAGAGAGCACCAGACATCCGGAAGTACGCTTTACGGGTTCCGATCTCGAAGGTGACGCGCAAGCAACCGGGCAATAGAATGGAGGCGACATGTTTATCACCGATCGATGCGATCTGTGTGGCGGCTGCTTTTTTCTCTGCCCCCTTCATCACCGCGCGGCGATGGGTTCCATCAGGACGGCATGTTCATTCATATCAGCTCACCTCCCATTAATGGGATATCTTCCATAAACCTGGGCGGCTTTAGAGATAGCCACGGCGTTGATCAATTCGTGATTGGGAGGGTATTCGCAACCCGGGGCCGGAGCGAAGCCACCGCCGGGCGCCAGCACTCTTATCTGCTCTTCGGCGCTTTCCATTATCCTCCAAGGGTCCTGGAGCATGATGTCATCCGTTCTTACGAACCCAACCAGCGCGGCCTTATGGCCGTATTTCTCCTTGAGTTCCTCCATGTTCAGGCAATCATCCGGTAGGTCCGCGAAAGAGTAAATATACGGATTCATGTATTTGATCTGGAGGTCCAAGTAAGGCCTGGTGCCGCAATTATGAAGGGATACCATGGCGCCGCATTTCCTTATCTCATCCGTGACTACCTTGGTGTAAGGCACCTCGATTTATTCCCAGAGCTCCCTGGACAACCCCGATTGCGAGGCGAAGAGAGTGTCCAGCCCGACCGTGGTAGACCCGGTATCATATGAAGCCCTTGCATAACTACGCAGCACCTCGGTGGCTACCTCCAACCTTGCTTTAACCTTTTCCGGGCACTTCAGGCAATCGATAAAAAAGTAGCTAGGCGCCACGCATCATTCCCCAAAACCCTAAGTGGACCGAAGCTATGCCCCGCCACCGGGTAACGCCTTCCGGCTTTTTCGCAGATTATCCCGGCTTGTTTGATAATCACGCTCATTCGGGGGGATTTGCGTGGGTCGATGGGCTCAAAGCGTTAATAGTCTACGGTGGTTGCTATCCGCGGCTTACTATAATCGGGATGGGCGGTATCGTTGGGCGGATAGACCATGTCTTGACCGAAGTCCACGGCTTCTATGGATAGATCGCCGAAACAAAAGACAACGTCTCCGCCGATGACTTGGGTTACCGCGTAATATGCTTCCGCGGCACGTTCCGGGTTGTTAAGGAATTCGGCATACGAGAGCCAGGTTATGCGTATTGCGGCTCCAGCGAGAAAGGGTACCAACGGCACCCTGGGACTGATTATTGAATGCCTGGAGCGAGGAATCCTTTCCCCTGGGGACCTGGAGGGTGAATTGCCGGTATGGGGGAACGTAGATGCAGCCGAGTACTTAATATATGCCACCGCTGGTCGTAGGGGTTTCGGGGATATTATGGCGGAAGGGGCAAGGGGAGCCGCCACGAGGATTGGGAAGGGGGCCGACGAGTACGCTTATGATATCAAGGGAATGTACATAAGCAACAACAAGCCTCCCTTGCTCATAGGAGCCTTTGCGTTCTCAGCCCGCGGAGGCGATTTCCCCCGGGATGGCCCATCTACGGCTTTAACCTTTTACTCAGGAAAGAAGCGAGGGAACTCTGTGATGCCACCGCATGGTCCATGATTCCTTTCTCGCATCGCGACAAGGGCCGTCTTATCTGGCTCAATGAGAACCGCAAGATCCTGGCCGATTCCCTTGGTATCTGCCTGTTTGCCGCCACTATGCTCATCAATACCGGGCATATGGACGCTCCCCTGCTGTCAGGGGCCTACCGGCGGGCTACCGACCTGGAGACGGATGAAGACCACCCGATGCGCTCCGCTGAACGCGCCTACTTGCTGATGAGGTGCTTTAACGCAAAAAGATTAGCTACAAGTAAGGACGATTCCTATAACAGACGCTCGAAAGGGTTGTCCTTGAGGAAGAACGTAGACCTGAGTCATTCGGGGATTCTCGACGGCGTCTATTTCTGGGAATCGCTGGTAGCCTTGATGGCCTTCAGGTAATCGGAGCTGACGCGGACTATCCAAAGCGTACAAGGTACAAGGTTATTTAAAACTTGGGATACTGGAGGGCGTATTCTCACTAAGGGATGAGCCGGGGAAATTCACCGGCGGGAATTTGTACCTGAAGACAGCGGAGGAATAGCCCTCGTGCAAGCAATCACATCTATCGCTAAACTCGACCAGGCTTAGCCCATGTGCCCCAGGCATTAGACACTCAACCCGAATGGCGTTTGCATTACAGATAATAACCAAGCAATAGTGGAGGTATATTATGGTTATTAAGGAGTGCGTCTGGGATTACCGCAATCCATATAAATGGATGGAGAGACTCAGGGAGGGCTTGCCGCACCTTATTATCTCCGTCGCCATCACTGGGGGTGTACATGGCAAGGAATACAACGAGAACCTGCCCGAGACCCCCGAGGAGCAGGCCGAGCAAGCCCATGACTCTTGCGAGGCTGGCGCCAGCATCGTCCACTTCATGCGAGGAACCTGGAATGCTGGTGGTTGACATGGAGTAACCCCGATGACTACCTGAATATAAACACCCTGATTAGAGAAAAGTGTCCGGACATTATTATCAACAATACAACTGGTGGCGGACCGGAATTGAGCATGGAGAAGAGGATGGCCAGCATCTATGCCAACCCGGAGCTGTGCACCCTCAACCTGGGGACATTCGTCCTGAAGCTGAAGATGAGGGAGAGGAAGGAGCCGCTGTCCAACCCTAGGCCGGAGATGCTTTTCGACAGGTGTCTTCCCGCGAGCTATTCGGATATCTCGAGCTTCGCCAAAACCATGAAAGAGAAGGGCATCAAACCGGAGATGGAGCTGTATCACCCGGGTATGTACTGGGTGGCAAAGGATCTGATATTACAGGGGCTCGTGGAGCCTCCTTACGATATTCAGTTCGTGATGGGATTTCAGACGGGATCGTTTCCCACACCGGCCAACCTGCTGTCGCTGATAAACGAACCACCTTCCCAGATTATATTCTTTACGATTGGAGTCAACCATTTCCAGATACCCATGAACGTGATGTCGATTATGCTGGGTGGGCACGTGAGAGCAGGTATGTAGGATAACGTATATTACGCAAGGGGCAGAAGGATAATGAACAACGCTGAGGTGGTGGCCAGGGTGGCGAGAATCGCCAGGGAGATGAACAGGGATATCGTTACCCCGGAACAGGCACGTGAGAGAGAGAACGTGGCCTCACTCTGCATGGGACCGGGCCTTAAGCCCGACATGATAATCTCGAATATGGTGAGGAGATGCAATCCAATGCCAAGATACATGCTTTCGCCGCGGATTATTTGGGGATTCCCCGTTTCGTTTGGGAGAAGCCGTCTGACGATTCGGATAGGGGATTCGGGCAATATCATAAGTATCTGGTCAGGTTGATAGAGCAATTGGAGGAGTTTGCCGGTGAAAAGCTCTCGGAGGAATGGATACGCGGGGTTGTCCGGAAATGCAACAACATGGCAGAGTTGCATAACGAGTTTTGGGAGATGCATAAAGCAAAACCAGGCCCGGTCCTTAATATTTTCGGGGTGGATCTCATAGTGATGAGGGCTAGTTTGTGGGGGAGGCAGGAGGGAATAGACTGTCTGGAGAAGATGGTCGACGTAACCAAGAAAAGGTGGAAAAACAAGGAGTATACAGCCCACGAGGAGGTACTGAGACTTTACTGGACCTACATATACTGGCGGTTTGACCTGTATTTAGCTGGCTGGAGCAGAGGGGAATATCGGTCTTAGGCGATGTATTGCAGATACATTTCCTTCCTCCAATTGATACCACGTCCAGGGAAAGCATGCTCCGAGGTATCTTCGACATTGCTTTCGATTATCACATGACCAGGCAGATGGGAGCGACCTCGATATCGGTGAAGTGGCTGGATGACATACTCTGGGCGATAAATGAACTGGACGCCGATGCCGCCGTCTACTGTGGGCCCAATGCATACAAGCGCGCCTCTGGGGCTCATTCCTTCATACGCAGGGAATTGATGATACGGGCCCAGATCCCGACCTTGTGCATGGATGGAGATGCTTTTGATAAGAGGACGGCTCCCATGAGCGTGTTCCAGGGAGAGATGGAGAGGTTTATTAAACACACGGTATCCAGGCTAAGATCTTCACGTCGCAAGATTTCCAGGTGACTCGAGGATTCTTTGGGTGAAAATACGAGAGGCTTTGGGGGTGAACAATGACATTCGGGGGTATCGACGTTGGCTCCCTGACGGCACAGGCGGTGCTGGTTGAAAACGGTACGATTACCGCCTACAAGAGCATAGGCGTAAAACCCAACCC
>JAXHVT010000073.1:0-30094 GCA_034188985.1 Actinomycetota bacterium
CGGTTTCCCGTGAAGGAGCCGCGGACCCCAAGAGCCACATCTCCGCCACCACACCATGTTATCCTTTTAAGAGATATCATTCCGCCGATAAATCCGATGGTAGACCCCGGATTCCGACGTTGCAGTAGGGAATCCGTGTTACATGTGGGAAAGGATCTTTGAGAAGAAATCCCTGGCCCTGGGATTGGTGGAGTTGGTGAATATCTCCGCAGGATTACCCTCCTCGATGATGATCCCCTCGTCCATGAATATAAGGCGGTCTCCAACCTCGCGTGCGAAGCCCATCTCGTGGGTAACAACCAGCATGGTCATCCCCTCCCGGGCCAGATCCTTCATCACGTCCAGGACCTCCTTCACCAGCTCGGGGTCCAGGGCAGAGGTAACCTCGTCGAAGAGCATAAGATCGGGGTCCATGGCCAGGGCGCGGGCTATGGCCACCCGCTGTTGCTGACCCCCGGAGAGCTGGCCGGGGTATGAATCGGCCTTCTCCAACAATCCAACCCTCTCCAGCATACGCAGCGCCTTATCCTCGGCCTCACCCTGGCTCACCTTCCTGACCTTTGTCGGAGCCAGGGTAACGTTTCGTAAAGTCGTCATGTGGGGGAAAAGATTGAAGCTTTGAAAGACAATACCCACCTTCTGGCGTATCTCGTTGATATCCGAGTTATGATCGGTTACATCGACGCCCTCTATGTAAATATGGCCGCTGGTGGCATGCTCCAAGCCGTTTATGCACCTGAGCAGGGTGCTCTTGCCGGAACCGCTGGGACCCACTATCACCAGCACCTCGGAGGGGACTACCTTGAGGTCTACTCCGCACAAGACCTCGTGGTGCCCGAACTTCTTGTAGAGGTCCACGATATCGACCATGTAGGTTTCGTTCATATCCCGCTCCCAACGACGGCGCTCTCCAGGCGGCGCCTCGCCGCCGCACTTTCTTATTAACCCTATAGTAACTCATTGCCAGCCGGGGACATACCCACGGTTAAGCCGAGAGGGGCAGCGGCTATCACCGGCGTTATCCCTCTTACTGCTCGAAAGACATCCTCCTGTCCAGGTACTGTACTATCCGCATCATGGGTATGGTTATCATCAGGTAGCACAAGGCCACTCCTACCAGTGGCGTTATGCTCGCGTAGCGTGTCATCATCTCCGAACCCCGCCTGAAAACCTCGGCGTAGCCGATGAACGCCACCAGGGAGGTATCCTTGACCAGGGCGATGAACTCGTTGGACAGGGGAGGTATTACGTTGCGTATGGCTTGGGGCAGGATAACGTAACGCATGGCCTTGAAGTAACCCATGCCCAGGGAGCGAGCCGCCTCCATCTGCCCCTTATGGATGGACTCGATGCCGGCCCTGAATATCTCCGCCTCGTAGGCGGAGTAACAGATCGTCAGCGCCACCACCCCCGACATAAACTGGCTCAGATTGAGGCCCAGGTAGGCCAGGCCGAAATATATGATAAATATGTGCAGTATAAGCGGCATTCCTCTTATGATGTCGATATATACGGCCGCCAGAAGACGCAAGGGTTTGATCCTAGATATCCTGACCAGGGAGACGACCAACCCCAGGACCAGTATGCATACCTCGGACACCAGGGCCAGCTGCAACGTACGAACGAATCCGCCAAGTATGTAGGGCATGGTCTTTCCGAACACTTCCCAGTTGAAGAACTCGTGAGCGAAGTTCTTACCACCCTCGAAAGTGGTGAGATAAACGGCTATAAAAGCTATCACCGCCGCGGTGATCGTCAGCCCTATCGCCCAGCGAAGCCAACTGCTGTTTCTATCGATTCCCATCACCTCCTTCGTTAAGTTCGAGGGCCTGCATCGCGTCCGATGCAGGCCCTTTATTTCCTCTCCGTGCCATACGGATATAAGCCAGGATTATAGCATTTCTCCTCTCAAGACTATTAGCCAGTGGTTTCCTCGGTCCCGAACCACTTCTCGTAGATCTCGTCATAGGTGCCGTCAGCCTTCATGTCCTCGAGGGCTTCGTTGATGGCGTCCTTGAGCGCATCGTTGCCCTTCTTAACGCCGATACCGTACGACTCGTCGGTCTGGATGGTATCCACAACCTTGGTCTTTCCGCGCTCACCGCTCAACCACGCGTTCACGGGGAAATCGTTCATAATGGCATCTATCCTGCCCAGCTCCAGGTCCTCGAAGGCCAACAGGATGGTCTCGTACTTGCGGATCTCGGCTATCCCTTCGATCTCCTCCGCCGTGTACTGTCCGGTGGTCTCCACCTGGACCCCCACGATCTTGTCCACCAGGTCCTCCGGGCCTGTGATATCCTCATTATCCATGGCAACGCAGATGGACTGGTTCGAGTCTATGTAGGGATCGCAGAAGTCGATCTCATCCTCCCTCTCAGGGGTGATGGTCATAGCGGACATCAATATGTCATACTTACCCGTCTTCAATCCCGAGATGATGCCCTCCCAGGCAACCGTCTCAACCTGCAGCTCCAGGCCCAGCCGATCGGCTATCTCGGCGGCGATATCGATGTCGAAGCCCACCGCCTCACCGGCATCGATGCTCTCGAATGGCGGGTAAGTGGTATCGCTCCCCACCAGGAGCTTACCCTCTTCATTGGTTGTTACCTCGGTCTCCTCCGTCATATCCTCGGTCTTGGTTTCCTCCTCCTCGCCACATCCGGCAACGAAAAGCGCTGCTACCAGGGTCACGGCGAAAAGGAGCACCAGTACGTTCAGGATCCCTTTCCTACTCATGTTCCCTCCTTTTTTCCATTAGCTCGACAACCTTGAAAATTATACTTTTATTTACGGATGGACACAAATACGCGTCGGGTCGGGAACTATTTATCCACGCGGATTTCAGGGTTAAGATGATCGCATCTCCAGGAATCACTTGGCCGATCACGTGCGCCACCACCAGGCGCATATGAAAACCGCGAACCGGCAGGCTATCGCCGGTAACGGACCTCCCCTGTTAACAGATGGAAGGGACCTATCTTATACCCAGCACCCCGACTGTCCTCAGCCCGGAACCCAGATCGACCAGCTCGTTGACCTCGGTCTCGTCGTATCCGTCGATATGCACATCTACACCACACCCCATGGAGGCGGCCATGATCGACATGTGCGAGAGCGCTATGGGCACGTCCAGCATCCAGAAAGGCTTGTCCAGCATCGCCGCCTCGATTCCCCCGGGGTGCCCGGCGGCCACTATGGCCGCCCTCCACCCCTCTCTCCCACCGCAGGCTTCCTGAAGTTTTTCGAGGTTATCCAGGCGCATAACGACTGTGAAATGCCAGTTCTGAAGGTTACCCCCGTTGGGCGCTATCCTGGCCGCCTCCAGGCAGGCATCGACGGCCAGCTCCATGGGTACATCGTCTTCTCCGGGCCGTCCCTCGGCCAGTTTCTCCAGGAGGCCGGCGATATCCTGTACCGGAGACGCCTGGAAGGCGGTATGGGGCAGCTCTCCCACGGCATACGAGTGGGGTTTCGATTCCAGCGAAGCTATGCTGGAAAGCGGTTTCCTGTGCCTGGATAGCCTGCGGTAGACCATATGATCCATGTCCCTTGCCTTGATTTTGGGCTTGGGGCCGCCTATGGCTATCACCGCAGGCAGCGCGGTATGCCTTTCAAGCCCCAGTGCTTTCCTGGTCTCCCTCTGGCTTATCCCGCCCAGCCAGCAGGTGGCCAGGCCGGCCTCCGTCAACCACAGCACGCAGTCCTCGGCCGCCATGGCTATGGCCGGCATGAGCCTGGGCCGGTCCGCCCGGTAATCCCCATCCGGCACGGTCAGCACCAGGAAACCGGCCGGGCTGCTCCTGGTAAGCCAGAGGTTGATCTTCCCCTGCAGGCCCCGGTAGACGCGCCTCCTTATCTCTTCTACCCCGTCGGGCTCGGTAACGGCCGTCAGGCTGCCCTCCACCGCTCCCCTCACCCTGAAGGCCAGGCGTATCATGCCTTCGAGGGAAGCGACCGTCTCGGTGTCAATCCGCATGAGGAGATACTTGCGGTGCGACCTCCGGGCGTACATAACCTCCCACAGATTCCACGGCGTACCGGAATAGGAAGGGTAATCCCTGGTCGGCCTCTTGGTCGGCTCCAAAACCATCACTCCCTGATTCTTACGGCCTGCTAGCCATAGATTTCGTAATAGAATAACACACGGTATACGCCCGCGCTCAGAGCCGGGGTATTTCCGGGCTCTTCGTATGACGCTCTGATTTCACAATAAAAACGAGGGCAGCGCGAATCTTCTGCCTGGATGCCCTCCTGTTAAGTTGATCGAAACCGGCCGGCACCGAAGAAGCGGTGCCTCCCCTATTCGCCGACCAGGTTCTTCACACTGGCCAGCAGATTGTCCGGCTCCACCGGCTTCTCGATGTATTCATCCCCCGAGACCTCCATGCCCCTGCTTCTCGGTATGTTGGTCTCCGCCATGCGGGAACCGAAGCTGGTAAGCAACATGAGGGGGATCTTCCTGAGCGCGTCGTCCGCCGCTATCTCCTCAGCCGCGGTGAAACCGTCCTCGACGGGCATTATAACGTCAAGGATTATCAGGTCTGGGCCCGCCTCCCTCGCCTTCTTCACACCCTCATCTCCATCGTAGGCCACAATGACCTCGTATTTCTCCTCCAAAACCGTACGCGTGGCCTCCACGAAGTCCTTGTCGTCGTCGACGAGCAATATCCTTTTCATGACCTACCCCCTTTTGCCCCATTAACGATACTGCCTCTACTATATTATGTTCCCGGATTCTCCCGGCACATAACGGCATCACCTCTTTCTGGCCAGGATCTTGCCCACCCTCTCCAGCACGATCTCGGGATTGATGGGTTTTTCCACGTAATCATCGACCTCCATGCGCATGCCGGTCTCCAGCTCATAGCGCTGCTGGCTGGCCTCCTCGCGCACCGATGTAAGGACCAATATAGGTATATTCTTCCATTTAGACCATCTTGGGTCCTGCAGCGTCTTGCATACCCCGAAACCGTCCAGCTTGGGCATGAGGAGATCGAGTATTATTAGATCGGGGTTTTCGTTCCTGATGTTCTCCAATCCCTCTTCGCCGTCCCGGGCGGTTACCACCTCGTAGCCCTCGCCGTCCAAAAGCACGGATATCGCATCGAGGATGTCCGGATCGTCGTCCACGATCAAGATCTTTGCCGCCATATCCCAGCACCTCCTTATAAAACCGGCCGAGGCAGCAACCCGGCCCTGTCCATGATTTCCGGCACTATCTCCTCCCATCCCACCGCCTGGACATGAATGCCGTGTACGCCCGGTATCTCCTTTACCTGCTCTATGATCTCCAATATGATCTCGATACCTTCGCCCTTCACGTCACTGGCCCCCTCCAACCTCTCGATCATCCAGCCGGGGATCTCCACGCCGGACACGTAGTTCTTCATGTAGCGCGCCATGCCCACCGACTTCACGGGGATTATTCCCGCCAGAATGTGGGCCTTCTGGTCCAGGCCCTCCTCGAAAACCTCCTCCATCCAGAGCTTGAATTTGGGGACGTCGTATATCGCCTGGGTCTGGATAAAATCGGCCCCGGCCTTCATCTTCTTCGCCAACCTGGCGGTGCGGAATTCGAAGGGATCGGCATAGGGATTTTCCACCGCCCCTATATACAGGGGAACGTCACCCGCCACCTCCTCGCCGCATATGAACTTGCCCTCGTCGCGCATCATCTTCACCGTCCGCAACAGCTGCAGGGAGTCTATGTCGAATACCCCCTTGGATCCGGGATGATTGCCGAATTTCACATGGTCCCCCGAGAGACACAGGATATTGCCTATCCCCAGGGCCACCGCCCCCAGCACATCGCTCTGCAGCCTAATACGGTTGGCGTCCCTGCACAGCATCTGCAGCACGGCATCGAGACCCATGCGGCGCAGCAAAGCACAGGCGGACAGGCTGCACATGCGCACCACGGCGGTCTGGTTGTCCGTGATGTTGAAAGCATCCGCGGCGAAACCTATCTCCTCGCCCTTGGCCTCGATAACCCTCGGCGATCCCCCCTTGGGTGGACCTATCTCGGCCGTCACCGCGAAATGGCCCGCTTCGAGAACCCTCTCCAGGTTGCTGCCGGATTTCATTGCTTCCCCCCCTCCTTCTTCTCCCAGTAAGTCAAATCGCAGATAGCCCCCTTCGGAACGGTGAAGGTAACCCTGGTCCCCCCGCCGCAACCGGGTGGCGGGCTCTCCGCCCATATCCTTCCGTTGTGCATATGCACGATCCTCCTGCATATGGACAGGCCGAGGCCGGTACTCTCCTGCGAATCAGGGTCACCCTTGAAGAAATCGTCGAAGATGCGGGGAAGGATATCCGGCTTGATGCCGCTGCCGTCATCCTCCACGTATACCATAACGCTTTCCTCATCCTGACCGGCCACAATGGACACCCGCCCGCCGCTGGAGGTATAGCGCGCCGAGTTCGCTACCAGGTTGTTTACGAGCTGGCAGATGCGAATGCCGGAGCCGAATATATCCGGCAATCGCGGATCGATATCCACGACGAGGTCGATGCCCCTCGGTTCCAGGAGGCCCCTGGCCACCTCGGCGCAATTGCCCAGTTCCTGGCGCATGGAGACCGTGCACAGCTCGGGCGCTATCAACCCCGTCTCCAGGCGGGATATATCGATGAGGTCGCTTATCAGCTCCAGCATACCGTCTATGCGCTTGATGCTGCGGTTGATCCACGTGATCTGCTTATCGCTCAGGTCCCCGGTGCTGCCCCGCAACATAACTTTCATATAGCTTTGCACCGCCGCCAGGGGGGCTTTGAGATCGTGGGCCACCATGCTAAGGAAATAGAGGAATCGCTCCCTCTCATCGCTCATGCGCGAGAGTTCCTCCCGCGCGCGGTCCGCCTCCTCGGCGATCCTCTCACGCTCCTCGGCTTTCTCCAGGACAAGTCCGCTTAGCTCGGCTATGGAATCCAGGAAATCTATCTCGTCCTTGCTGAAATCGCGGCGCTCCCCGGTGTAGACCCTCATCAACCCCCTTATGCCCGCCCTCGAGCGCATGGGTATGGAGAGCATTGAGGCTATCCCCTCCCGCCTGGCCTCCTCCGGATATTGAACGCAGGGGTCTACCGCTACATCGGGGATGGACTCCGCCTGCCCCTTCAGCACCTTCTCCACCGCGTCGTCTATGAGAATGGGTCCCTTCTTGAGGTATTCATCGCTTATGCCGTAGCTGATGCGGTGAACCAGGTTCCTGCCGTCGGGGCTGAGGACGAGTAGGGAACAACCCGCCGCCCCCGTACCCTTGGTTATGGACTCGACGATGGCGCGCAGGACGTTTTGAACGCCTACGGCGGCGATGACCGGTTTCGAGATCTCGTAGAGAAGCTCTCTTCTCATGTTTCCTTATCCTTGCCGGGGGGAGACTGCACCGGTATGCGCATACGCCTGGCCCCGCCGCTCATCGATTTGCTCCAATCCTTGAGCGGCATGATCTCCAGAAGTTCGTCCAGCTTTCCCAGGGCCTTCATCCTGTCGTATATGAGCTGCCAGCCGCAGGGAATGTTGGGGTCTATCTCGCACTTTCCCTCCACCGAACCCCCACAGGGCCCGTTGAAGAGGCTTTTCGCGCAATCCACTATGGGGCAGATGCCGCCGGTGTAGGCCATGACGCAATCGCCGCATTGCGCGCATTCCTCCACGAAGAAGCCCGGTTCGGTCTCCCGCCCTATGAAAAGGGTGTTGAGGGCCGGAAGCACTGGAAGCTCTGTGTAATCGGCCACCGCCCTCACGCCCAGAGAACAGGATAATACGAGGACCGCCGCCGCCCCCTCCAGAACCTCCTTGAATTCTATCAGCCCCTCGCTTGTCAACGGCTCGCAGGCTACGGGTATGACGGTATCGGCGATCACCTTGAATCCCTCACGCTCAAGCCCGGATGCCATCTCTTTCACCTCGTATACGCCCCCTGTGCCGGCCATGGTGGGACAGGTTCCGCAGCCGACCAGGGTCACCCTGTTCACCCTTCCCAGGCTGTCGACGATCTCATCGAGATCCTTCTGCTGCGTGATGCTTTTCATCTCAACCCCCTTCTACCCCGTTACCGTGCTCCCGGTGGTACAGGCGCCCGCCATACACCTTCCCTCATCGCAATGGGCCACGAATTCTTCACCGAAGTTCGCCAGGCAGTAGAGCACCGGGTCGATGCCCCTCTTCAAGGCCGGGCAGAGGGCGAGCCCGGCCGCTTTCTCGAGCAGCGATGCCAGACCGGGCCACTCCGATCCCCTTGTGTCTCCCTCGAGGACCGCTCGTATCGTCTCCACGGCCACCTTAGGCGCGAGACGGCCCGGTGTACATCCTCCGCAGCATCCCTTCTCCGCTCGCCGCGCCAGGTACAGAGCCCAGCGCACCATGCAGACGGAGGAATCCAGAAGCAGGATCTCCGCCCCCTCCTCCCTAGGTCCTTCCATCGCGACGCCGAAGGGCACGGGTCCCGGCGCGGACCTCCCGCAATGAAAAGCCTTGAATGATCGGCCCCGCTCGGGCCGCAGGCCCAATCCGGATACGATATCGGTCACCGCGAGGTCCTCCGGCGCCTCCACCAACCTGGGGAAGGCCAGGCATCCGCCGACCTTCACCATCCTGTTGTGCGCCCACGGTGCGACCTCGCTTCCATCCCTCGATATCAACCAGGGCAGCTTGTAGATTATGTCCGCGGGCAGGATGAAGAGGGGGTGGTCGTCGTAGAGCACCTCGTCCCACCCGTACTTGGAGGCCGCCTGCCAGAGCATGATTCCCTGCATTACTCCCGCTCGCCCTATATCGAAAGACGATGGAATGTGCGCCGGCCCCGCATGTACGGATGCATTCATGCCGCTCGAGGGGAGAAACTCGCGCAGTGAATCCTCCATCGCTGCCGTCGTCGCCCCCTCGTTCCAGCGCACGTATAAAAGGATCTCACCGGCTCCGCAAATGGCTCCGGCCAGCAGGGCCCCCGCCGCCACGGCCCTCGCGTTGAGCGCGGTAACGGTGTTCCCGGCATTATTCTCCACCTCCTCCCCCACCGCATCGCATATGAGGGTGGGGGATTGTGTGGCGGCCGCGGCCCCTAGCATCCGCGGCAAACCGCCGTAAGCCGAATTCTTTGGGGTCCCGCCTTCGCCTATACTCCGCAGCGCCTCTACGCGATGTTCGCTCGCCCAGCCGAACAGCCCCGGATTCCAGCCCTCCGGCATAGAACCCGCGGCCATCGCCTCGCACCACGGAGACAGCCGCGACCCGGGCATGGCCTGTATTGCTGAAGCCGCTCCGTCCCCCGTGCCTCCCCTTTCATCTTCCCCGGGGTTCTCCGGCCCCGGCAGGGCATCGAACGCTTGCCACGCGGACGATCCCTCCATCAGAACGGCCTTGCCGTCCGGGTATTCGACCCTCACCGCGGGTGAGCGGTGCCAACTCCCCAGGCCCGGATCGCGTATCACATCCGTCCCCGCATGCGCCTTATCCTTCAGGGCGGCGTAGAGATCATCGGCCCCGTTCAGGTAGCAGGCCGGGCCCGCGCAGACCCTCACCACCTTGCGGGAAGCTTTCCCGGGCAATTCCCCGAACTGGGTGAGGAAGCCGTAGACACGGCTGGAGGGAAGCTTGAGTCGCGAGGCGATCTCCTCCACCTGCGCTTCTCCGACATATCCATTTTCACAAATCGAGGCTATGGCCAGGTCGATCAGCTCGTGGCGAGGGCGTAATCTCATACCCCATCCCCCCCTACTCCTTCTCCAGCCTTACCGCGCACACCTTGAGATCCGGTATCTTGCTCTTGGGATCCAGAGCCGGGTTGGTGAGCAGGTTAGCCGCCTCCTCGCCGAAATGAAAGGTGGCGAAAACGAACCCGGGCTGCAGCCGGGGTGAGATATGGGCGTGGCTTACCATCGTACCCCGCCTGGAGGTCAAACGCACTTTCTGACCTTCCTCCAGCCCCATGCCGGCGGCGTCTTCCGGGTTCATGACCACTGATCCCCGCTCCACCTTGCTCGCCAGGCTCCCGCACCGCCTGGTCATGGAGCCGGAGTGGAAATGATAGAGGATGCGGCCGGTGGAGAAAAGAAAAGGGTAGTCCTCGTCGGGTAATTCATCCGGAGGCAGATACCACACGGGGTTGAACCTGCCTCTCCCTATGGGGAAACCCTCCACGTGAAGAATCGGGGTTCCGGGATGGCGGGCGTCGGGACAGGGCCACTGCAGGCCTCCTTCATCCAGGCGGTCATATGCTATTCCCGCGTAGGAGGGGGTGAGTTCGGCGATCTCGTTCATTATCTCCTCCGGCTCGGTCCGGGTCATGGCCATGCCGAGCCAGGCCGCCAGCTCCACCAGTATCGCACCATCCTCCCTGGCCTCGCCCGGAGGGTCCACCGCCTTGCGTACCCTCTGCACCCTTCGCTCCGTGTTGGTGAAGGTCCCGTCCTTCTCCGCGAAACAGGCTCCCGGAAGCACTATATCGGCCAGGGCCGCCGTCTCCGTCAGGAAGATATCCTGGACCACCAGCAGATCCAGGGACCTCAGGGCCTTCTCCACGTGGCCGATATCGGGATCCGTGATCATGGGATTCTCGCCCAGGACGAACAGGGCGCGGACGTCTCCCGCCAGGGCGCCGTCCATCATCTCCATGACCGAGAGGCCCGGGCGCTCCGGAAGCTCCCTGCCCCAGGCCCGCGAGAACCTGTCCCTGGCCTCGGGATCCTGCACTTTCTGATACCCGGTGTATACGTTGGGAAGGGCCCCCATGTCGCATGCGCCCTGTACGTTGTTCTGGCCGCGCAGCGGGTTTACGCCCGTTCCCTCCCTGCCCAGGTTCCCGCAGAGCATGGCCAGGTTTGCCAGCCCGGCGACGTTATCGGTTCCCGTAACGTGCTGGGTGATGCCCATGGCGTAGAGGATGGCCGCTTTTTCGGCGCCCGCGTAAAGGCGGGCCGCCTCCTCGAGCTCCGCCGCCGCCACGCCGGTGATGGCCTCCACCGTATGGGGGGGATAATCGGCCAGCGATTTCCTGAAGGCGTCGAATCCATCGGTCCGCTCCGCTATGAACCGACCGTCGTGAAGTCCTTCGTCCACTATGATCCCGGCCAGGCCGTTGATCAACGCCACATCGGTTCCGGGTCTCGGCCTCAGCTGCAGGGAGGCATAGCGTGACAGGGAGAGCTCGCGCGGGTCTATGATCACGAGCCTGGCGCCGCCCGACAGAACCGCCTGCTTTATCCTCTCCCCTATCACCGGGTGATTCTCGGCCGTATTGGTGCCCACCAGCAGGATCACGCCGGCCTGCATGATATCCGCGATGGAGTTGGTCATCGCTCCGCTTCCGAAGGCTGCCGCCAGACCGGCGACCGTGGGGCTGTGTCATAATCGCGCGCAGTGATCGACGTTGTTGGTTCCGATCACCGCGCGTGCGAATTTCTGCAAGAGGTAGTTGTCCTCGTTGGTCGCCTTGGCGGAGGAGAGCAAGGCAATGGAATCGGGACCGCTCTTATCCCTGATGCCTCCCAGCCTGGAGGCCACCTCTTCCAGCGCCTCCTCCCACGATACCTCGACCAGCTCTCCGTCCCGGCGCGACATCGGCCGCCGCAGGCGATCGGGATGGTGTACGAAATCCAGGCCGAAGCGCCCCTTCACGCACAGGCTGAAGGCGTTCAGCGAGCCGGCGACTCCGGCCCTTACCCCCACGACGCGGTTGTCCCTCGTGCACAGCTCGAGGGAGCATCCCACGCCGCAGTAAGGACAGGTGGTAACCACCCTGTCGCTCTCCCTGCCCCGGTGCAGAAACGGCTTCTCCACCAGGGCGCCAACCGGGCATATGGAAGCGCAAAGGCCGCAATAATCGCATACCGAGACATCCAGGCTCGCGTCCATGGCCACGGCCGGTCTGGCGTTCCCGCCCTCCCCCTGCAGCTCGTAGACGCCCGCGCCCTGCACCTGCTGGCAGGCCCTGACGCAAAGGCCGCAGGATATGCACTTGGAGAGGTCGCGGTAGAAAAATGGGTTGGCGTCCACGATGGGGCGATAACCCTGCGAGAAAGGCAGCTCCGTACCCGTTATCCCGGCCTCCAGGGCCAGCTTCTTGAGTTCGCAGGAGTTGTTGCGCTCGCACACCTCGCAGTTGAGGGGATGGCCCGTGAATATCAGCTCCAGCATCAACCTCCTGGACTCCAGGACCCTGGTGGTGTTCAGGCGCAGGTTCATCCCCTCCTCCACCGGGGTATCACAGGCGGTGATCAGCCTGCCGCTATCCTCGTCCTCCACCAGGCAGACCCGGCAGTTTCCGCTGTCCTCCACGGCGGGATGGTGGCAGAGAGTGGGTACCCGCAGCCCCGCCGCCTCCGCGGCCTCCAGGCAGGTGATTCCCTCCGGAACGCGTAGATCGCGACCATCGATGGTGACGCCTATCATTACTCTCACCCCACTAACGAGTAATATGCATCACCGCCTGGATTTACTGGCTGCAAAGGTGATGCCGTTCGGATAAGCGGTATCCGTGATGGGTAGCCGTGGGTGACCTTGTACTGGTATCTTTTCTCTTAATTATTTAATATACCCACTTGGCGGATAAAAACAACGGAAAACCGTCACTTTTTTATAACATACACTCCCACCAGTCCATGCCCGCAACCCATGCCGCGCTGGGTCTTGAGTTCCAGCTCCCGCAGGGCATATCCCAACTGGGGCTCGATGATATTGGCCCTGGTATCTCCCACCCTTATCCAGTGACAGCTCTCCACAATGTTTTTGAGATACTGCATCATCTCGCGTACCACATCCGGGTAGCACTCTGGTATCTCCGGCATACCGTTGTCGAGAGCCTGGGAATCATAATGATAGAGCAGATCTATGGTATATTGCACCAGCGCGTTCCAGCTCATCTGGTACTTCTCATAGAAGGAATTGATCTCATCGAATCCAGCCAGAGGATGATAGTCCGCGATCAACGTTTCCAGGTTGGTCCTGACGTTGGTCTCGAAGAGGGAGTTGACGGCGGTACGCAGGGGCTGACAATGGCGATTGTAGTCGCCGGTGTCCACGTGGCGGCCGACGAAGATGGAGCGGTCGAACATCAACAACGGTTTTATCTCCCTGCCGGCTTTGCTGGAAGCCCTGTCCACCAGGTTGTTTACCTCCCGCGGGCTCATCAGCCGCAGGATGAGATGGTCCAGCTCCTTGCCCGCTCGCTCCTCCTCCTGATAGATATATGAAACCACGTAATCCATGGTGTAGTCAGCCTCTTCTTCTAATTCCCAGAGTTCCTGCCACTCGTAGGAATAGCGCCCCAGCCAGTCACAGATCAGGATGGCATGCCTCCCGCTGTGACCGGCGATGTCGGCCAGGAGCTCGACCAGCTGCTCGTCCTTTAGATGGGAAAGGGTGCCATAGGAGGTGAAGTAAATATCGTAAGGCCTGTCTCCCTGCTCGACCGGCAGCCCTTGGGAGAAATCGCCGATTTCGAAGGTCATTTTGCCATTTATGCCGTGGTATTCCCGCGCTTGCTCGAGCAAGGGCTCGCTGATGTCCACACCGCGATAAATCCCCAGAATCTCCGGGCTGATAAGGTTGACCTGATAATCTATCAAGCTGGGCTCTCTGGCCGAGACATCGCTCAGCAGCTCGAAACCGTCGCCGCTCCCACATCCCAGATCAAGGATGCGAAGCCTCTCCATGAATCTCAACTTCTCTCTTATCAGGCTCTCCAGGTAGGGCCTGATGGTTATCCTGGTCAGTTCGTCCTCCCAGTATCTTCTCACGTTATCGTATTTTCCGAGAAGGCCGGTTACCTTCTCGTATTTCCCGCTGCTCGCGGCCTCTCTGTAAACCGCCTTGGTCTTATCCAACCCGCCGCCTCCTTGAAATCACGAAAACCCTCATCAAGTATCCGAGACCAGGCTATCGGCGATCTTCACCGCGGCTATGGCGTCCCTTCCATAGGCGTCGGCCCCGATCTCCTCCGCGAACTGCTCCGAGAGGGGCGCGCCACCGACCATGATCCTTATCCCGTCGCGCATGCCCTCCCTGTCCAGATCGCCCAGCACCTTGCCCATCTCCGCCATAGTGGTCGTCAACAGCGCCGAGAGGCCTAGTAGATCGCTGTCGTTCCTCTTCAGTTCCTCGATTATCATCCCGCTGTCAACGTCCGCGCCCAGGTCCACTACATCGTATCCGGCCCCCTTCAACATCAGGCCCACTATGTTCTTGCCTATATCGTGGAGGTCGCCCTTGACGGTGGCCAGGACCACCCTTCCCTTAGACTCGACGCCGGAACTTAACAGATGCGGCTCCAGGATCTCCATAGCCGCCCCCACCGCCTCGGCGGCGGTAAGCATGTCGGGGAGGAAATACTCCCCCGATTCGTATTTGTCGCCGACCTGGTTCATCCCGGTGGACAGGGCACCCAGCAGTATGTTCTTGGCCTTGATACCTTCTTCAAGGGCCTGCTCTACCAACTCGGAAACCCCGGGTGTGCCGGCCAGGTCCTCATCCAATCCCTCGTCCTCGCCGTTTCTCCGCCCCTGTATCACGTTGATCTCTATTCTGGCCAGTAGTTCATCTTTACCCATCTTAGCCTCCTCTATGAATAGGGGTTTATCCTGCCCACAAGCCCCGGGACCTCATCGTAGATGGTATTCACTACATCTTCGCCCAGATAATGGGGCTCCCTCTCCAGCAACTCCAATCTCCTCTCGTGCGCATTGAGTACGGCTATATCCACATCCTCCCTGGTCTCGAAAAAGTAGGGCGGGAATATCTCCCCGCTCCTTATCCCCTTGCGTGCGTAGCGCGCGTACAATTTATGGGGGGTGTCCATTACCCTCTCTATTTGCGAGTAGGCCTCGTCCAGGGTTCGCCGGTCGATTTGCGATTTCACCAGCATATGCTTCACTGCGCCGATCAGCGCGTCGTCCAGCACCGCCTGATCGGGGCTGAAGACGTTGGTCTTCTCCAGCAAGCCGAAAGCGTAATGCACGTATTGCGCGCCCGACATGGGTATGGACACATGCGAGAGGAGTTTCTCCACCGTGGCCTGCACCCCCGGCACCACGGCGTCTCCCACCCCCGCGGTGGAATAGCATGGCAAGTGGTAGAAGCGCGCCATCTGCACGCAGTCCATGTTGTACTGGCAAAACTCCGGCGCACCGTAGAGGTCGTTGAGGTCATCCATGCGGGCCCGCACGGGAACGCTTCCGTAGAGAACAGGCGCCCCCGCCCTGACCAGCTGGCTCAGTGTGATACCGGCTATTATCTCCGCGTTTATCTGCGATACCATTCCCGCCTCGGTTATGGGAGCTGTGGAGCCCCCCTGCGGGCTGCTGCTGACCACCACCGGAAGACCCCGCTTTACTATCTCCATCATCTTCTGTGCGGTATCGTCTACGAACTGCAGTGGGCTCTTGGCCACACAGGTTATGAAGGACAGCACGGGATTGGAGCGCAGCTCTTCCTCTCCGCCAGCTATTATCTCGCCCATGCGTATGACCTTATCCAGGCTTTCCAGGGCGGTGAGACCGGCCATGACATGTTTATCGATGTTGTTGAGGCTGGCGAAGAACTTGTTTGCGTCCTTATCCTCCTCAGCGATATCCGTGTCCTGTATGTTCACGGTCCGGATGAAGAAATCAAGGTTCTCGAGCTGCTGGCACAGCCGGGCGGCCTGGCAGAGAAGCTCGACCGAACCCCTCCTCCTCTCGTAAACCGGGTGGCGTATAGCCTCTTCGCCACCCACCCTGCGAAACTCCTCCATGTGCATGTCGAGATAAATGTTGGCCTCGGAACCGCTGCCGAACCTGACCCTCGGCTCCTCCGCCTCCAACACCAGCATGTTGTCCGGCTCGCGGGCACCGAGCACCACCCGCGAGGGCGCGTTGGCTAGGCAATCCTCGACCAGGTCCGGTGGGAACTTCACGCGGCTGGAACCATCGGGTTCCTCGCTCAGCAGACACCCCGCCCCGCCGTACAGCGCGGATGCCTCGCGGTTATAACATAATATGCCAATATCTCCTAGTATGCGAAGGGACGCCTCATGAACCGCCTGCACCTGCCCCTCGTCGAGCCGCCGCACCGGGTCCACCAGCACTCCCTGTCTGCCCACGGTTGTATCGATCATCTCCAACCTCCGTTTTCAAATGACTATCTCTGGAAATCGCGATTTCAGGCTCCGCACGGTATCCCACGGGAGGTAAGTCCGACCCTCGCAGTCGAGGATCTCCGCGACCTTCTCCCCGGCCCTTTGCACCGCATCCTTGCCGCCGTCCGCCTCCCAGTCCTCGCGGTCCCTGCGATCGCTGAGTTGTGGCAGGTAGTGTTCGCGACGCATGTTTTTCCTGGTATGGGACCGGGAGATAAAATCACCACCCGCTCCCACCTTGCGGATAACCTCGAAGGCCAGGGTGTTTTCGTCGACCCTGATTCCCTCGATGGCTCGCCTGACCATGCCCAGTATCTCGTTGTCTATCACGTACTTCTCCAGACAGGCGGTCATAGCGAATTCCATCAACCCGGCCGCGTCATGTATGTAATGGGCGCCGGCCAGGGCGGTCAGGAGGGCGGTTACGGACGACTCGTAGGCGGATTGAACGTCCAGCGTCTTGGAATCGGTAGCACCCGCCGTAGCGTAATAGGGAAGGCCGTAGAACCGCGCCATCTGGGCGCCGGCGGCGTTGAGGAGACCCATCTCCACCGAACCGCAGAGATACTTCATGGTCCTCAGGTCGGTGCTGGAGGCGACGCTGCCGTAGAGAACGGGGGTCCCGGGATTAACCGTCTGGACAATGACCACACCGGTCAGGGAATCCACGTTCTGCATCACCAGGTTTCCGGCCAGGGTAACGGGACCCGTAGCCCCGCAAAGGGGCTCTGCCGGCACTGCCACCGGTATTCCCTCCCGGGCGATACGGGTCATCATCGCGGTGTAGTTTTTATCAGGTTTCAAGGGGCTTATCATGCAGGTTATGATGGATATGATGGGTCTCCTCCTGAGCTCCTGCGGGGAACCGGCGATATCCCGGGCCATGCTTATAACCTTGTCCACCCCATCCTCTGTATAGACCCCTCCCATGACGTGCTTGCCGGTGTAAAGGAGGCCGGCGAAGAAGCGGTTCACGTCGACGTCCTCCACCGCGAGATCGTTGGGATAGGTGGGTAGAAGGAGAAAATCGATATTGTCCAGGCCGTCAACCAGCCTGGACACGTCAACCAGGTCCTTCAAGTTGGCTGACCTGCGCGATGCGTCCCCCGCATCCAGCATGTTGAGGGCGGTGCCCCCTGTTCCGAAATAAACATTGCCGTCCCGCAGCACGATATCCTTATCGGGGTTCAGGCCACAAAGCGTGATGGAGGAGGGCGCACGTTCGATAGCGCGCATCACCGCCTCCCCGGGAATGCGGGCCGTATCGCCATCCGCCTCGACCGTGGCTCCAGCCTCCTCGAGTATCTCCCCGGTCTTACGGTCCGGTATCTTCACGCCCACCTCCGCGAGCACCCTCAGGGAGGTAAGGTGAATATCGTTTATATCCTCCTCGCTGAGAGGACGATATCTCGCCAGATCCCCGTTCATAACCAACTCCCTTTGCTATGTGTTCTCGTTATCATTCGAGCCCTGCTACAGCGAATACCGCTCCAGGAGGGCCTCCACGCCCCCCTGCACGAAAAGCTCGCGGCCTTCGAAAGCGGGACAGAAACCGCCACGCGATCTACGCCACAACGCCTCCAGGAAAGCCTCCTCGCCCCGGCCCCTGGAGGTCAGCCCCTTCTCGGCTATCTCCAGCATGGACCGGCCGAGTTCCGCGATATCGAAACCCCGACCCGATGCTTCGGGCCCGCGCCGCATGGCCTCGATCCTGCTCCTGCGCAAGGCATCCCAATCATAATCCCCCAAAAACGAAGCCCCCTCATCCAGGTTCTCCATAAGACCGAGGGTCAGGGCCGGGACGGCCATGATGTCCTCCGGAGGTTGCTGGCAGTTGACCCTGTTCTCCAGAGTGCAATAGCGGCTGAACCTGGCCACGAACCAGTTAAACGTGTCGTGCAGATCGATATCCTGTTCACAAGGGCGCAGGCCCACCGTATCCCCTCCGCTTGTTATTCCCCTGGCTTCATCCCCAGCCGAGTAGTATTCCCGAAAATTCCTATACTGATAGATTCCGAGATTACAGCCATTCCTGGACACGAACACGGGCCTCAGTCCGGATAATCGTTCGACGTATTCCTCCAGCGACTCGAAGGGTCGCGATGCGACCCCGGCGCGATCCTCCCCGGGCAACCACCAGTCCCAGAAAGCCTCCTTTACATCCACGAAATCCTCGTCGATCCTCCTTTTCCAGACCGTGGCGTTGGCGGTCAGGGCTATCTGCGCCCCCGCGAAACCCTGCATGACATTCACCGCCTGGTGAACCTCCGAGGGATCCACGTCCACATGTACCTGGCAATCAGCGGAGAGAGCGAAGAGGTGCACCAGGCCCGTCTCGAAAGCGCGATCCCAGAAGATATGGCGGGCGGTCCTCTGCACCAGGCCGGGGTGAGGCTCGGTTACCGGATGGACGCCCAGGCAAAGCAACCTGACACCGGCCCCGTCCATATATGCTTTGACCTCTTCCGCCATCTCCTCGAAATGCGACTTCAATTCCAGCAGGGTGTTACCGTAGGGCACCGAGAACTCCATCTTACAATGCCCGGTCCCGGTGGCGACGACGGCGGGACAGGTAGAGGATGGCCTGGCGGCGGCGGTGGCTATCCCCAGGTTTTCGTCCCGCTGCAGCTCCCACCCCGCTGCCTCAAGATGCCCGAAAAGATCCTCCAGGGCCTCCCTTTCAACCGCCTCTCCCCGGTAATCGGTGAGGCAGAACTTGGCCTCCATGCCCACCTGTCTCCGGCCCTTCAGGCTGTGGACACGGCCCTTGTCCTCGAATCTCCTCAGGTAATATTCCAGTATGCTTCCATCCATGACATTAATCCTCGATCATCGGCGGGATTCAACCCATGCAATGACCCTGACCAAAGACGAGGGTCTTGTACGTGGTCAGGTCCTCGATTCCCATGGGGCCCCTGGCGTGGATCTTATCCGTGGATATGCCGATCTCCGCCCCCATCCCCAGCTCGCTGCCATCACAATACATAGTAGAGGCGTTTACCAGCAGAACGCCGGAGTCCACCCCGGCAAGAAAACGGACAATGCTCTCCGCGCTGTCCGATACGATGGATTCGGTGTGCCCGGAACCATAGCGGTTTATATGCGCCATGGCTTCCTCGACGTCTTTCACTACCTTGACGGACACCACCAGATCCAGGTACTCGGTCGACCAGTCCTCCTCCATCACCGTTAACGCCCCCTCAACCAGATCCCGGGTGCGCTCGCATCCCCTTATCTCCACCCCATGATCCTCCAGTTCCCGGGCCAGTTCCGGGAGTAAGCTCTCCGCGACTCCCTCCGACACCAGAAAGGTCTCCGCTGCGTTGCATACCTCGGGGGCGAATATCTTTGAATCCAAGCATACCCTCATTGCCATATCCTGGTCGGCCCCGCCATCGACGTACACGTGACAGATACCGTGGAGGTGCTTGATAACCGGTATCCTGGATAACTCCACCACAGTGTTTATGAGCCCCTCTCCTCCGCGGGGAATTACCAGGTCTATAAAGCGGTCCAGTCTCAACATCTCCCTCACCGCGGCCCTGTCCGTCACCGGTATCACCTGAACGCATTCCCCGGGAAGCCCCGCCTCCTCCAAGGCCTCCTTCCATAACTTCCCCAAGTAGCGGTTGGTATTTATAACCTCCGAGCCTCCCCTCAACACCGCGGCGTTTCCAGACTTCACACACAACGCCCCCGCGTTCACCGTTACGTGGGGACGCGATTCGTACACCATGCCTATAACGCCTATGGGCACCCTCATCCTCCCCACCATCAGGCCGCTGGGCATTCTTCTCAATTTCTGTATATCTCCCGTCGGTTCCTCAAGCGAAGCTATAGCATGGAGAGCCTTGATACGGGAATCGACCCTGGCATCGTCGAAGATCAGCCGATCCACCATCCTCTTCTCCAGGCCCGCCTTCCTCGCCCCCTCCAGATCCCGCCGGTTCGCCTCCACGACTGCTTTCCTGTCGCTTTCCAGGAGCCATGCCATAGCCATCAGGGCGGCATCTTTTCGCGGGGGTGCGGCGGTTCCCAGGATGGCGGCCGCCTTCTTCGCATTACGTGCGATATCTTCAACATTATTTACCATATTACCACTTAGTACCATTCTGCTGTCTTGTAGGGGAACACCGTCAAAGCAGGTCATTATGTTAAAAGCCTATAAGAACCGGTATTTAACCCACACCGCCAATCTATTCTATTATCACATATTAGGCTTAATTTGCAAACTAATTGCCATAATATAATATATATACCATTATATAGCATCTATGTTTATTACATTTCTATGGTTTCTCGTACCTTTAGGAAGTGATATTCTTTAAGTCCGTATCCGCTTACAACCATTCCCCTCCAGTGACCAATGGGCATAGCCCATAAGCCAAAAGTGAGGCCCCATGCCCGGACTAACCTTCTTTCACTAACCGGTAACGGCAAAGGGCTGCCAGAGCCCTGGCCGCCATCTCGGGTGACGTCAGCACCGGCGTCTCGGGACCGGTGGCCCTGCTAAGCTCCTTGATGAAGCCCTCGTCCCCAATAGAGCATACCAGCATGGGCTTATGCGGCGCGCATTGGCGAACAGCAGCGGCGTCTCCCAACCAATCTCCAACCGATATTCCCTGTTCCACGAACTCACGTAAGACGGCGAAGGGCATCACCGAGATAGCAATTACCATGTCGATTCCAGGATCCTGGAGAATAGCATCAAGAGCGGTTAGAAAATGGCCCGAGGGCCCGACGTCCAGGGGATTCCTGACGTTCATCCACTGTGGGGCCCCGGCCCGCACCATTTCCACGGTCCGTGTGGAAAGAGGCGGCACCTCCAGGCCGGCCTCAACCGCGGCGTCTGTTGTAAGGGCCCCCAGGCTACCGCTGGAGGTCAGGATGCCCAGGCGCATACCGTCGGGCAGGGGTTGGGTGGCGAAGACTCGGGCCATCTCCACTATCTCCTCCAGGCTCTCGGCCCGCACGGCACCGGATTGCCTGAATGCGGCCTCGTAGAGAAGATCCTCCCCGGAGAGGCTTCCCGTGTGAGATGAAGTGGCCTGACGACCCGATGCGGTACGGCCACTCTTGAGGACCAGGACCGGCTTGTCCCTGCTAACCCTCCTGATGGTGGAAAGCAGCTTCCGCCCATCCGCCGCACCCTCCAGATACATTATGATCACCTCGGTGTCCGGATCGCCATGAAAATAATCCAGCACCTCGCATTCATCGACGTCCATACGGTTGCCCAGGGTTACAGCCTTGGATATGAAGAGCCCCCTCTGATGCAATCCGTCTAGGAGTATATTGCCGAAAACCCCGCTCTGGGCGATCACCGCCAGCGGACCCGGCCTCAGGGCTTCGTCCACTACCTCAACGGTAGAGAAGCGATTGGCGGTATTGATAACCCCCACGCAATTGGGACCGATTATCCTCATATGGTGCCTGGAGGCTACCTCTGACACCTCTTCCTGCATGGCCTTGCCCGACTCGTCCGTCTCCGCGAAACCGGCGCTCTCTATAATCGCGTGGCGGATGCCATATGAGCCCAGTTCATCCAGCGTTCCGGCTACAGCTGCCGCGGGGACGATGACCACCGCAAGGTCCACATCCCCCGGTACCTCGCCCATCCCTAAGTATCGGGTCATACCGTGAACCTCTCCTCCCGCCGGGTTGATCAGGAAAACGCGATCTCCCCAACCCTGGCGCTTAAGCGCCAGGGGCAGGATATAACCGAAGCCCAACGTGCGGGTGGCCCCCACTATAGCCACACCCCGGGGCTCGAAGAAAGGCCTCAGCTCCCGCCTCGAATCCGCTTTATGCGTAGAATCAGTATCCATCTTATTTCCTTAAGTGCTTACGGTCCGCACCGAGCACAATACTTGAATGCCAGGGATAATCCATCCGTTCAGTTTCGGATTACAGTGAACTTACGGGAGAGGGACAAACCCAGCATATCATCGATGACCTCCTCGTCCACATCCGCCACGATCACGTTTAGAGCCAGGGGTAAGCGGTCTTCGCCACCGATGGGGCCACCCTTGAACCTGAGGTTGTTCTCCATAATGGTAATACTTAAGAAGAGGGGCGGGCTCGAGGCGTCCGACAGTATTCCCTTGATATGCCCCATCATGGTGCACCCTCGCTCCCTCAGCCCCTTCAGCATATGGGACATGGCCTCACCGAGGGCCTGCCGCAGCTCACCTTCCGCCGGCACCGAGAGTTCGTATTCCCCGGCCACGGCAGTTAAATTATCTAATCCCATAGCTGTCCTATGCGATCGACGAGCGCCGCCATGTTGGTCCCCTCCGGGGCGGACACCTGGTAGATGGTCCCCTCCGGGTTAATCTCGGACACCCTGCCGATCATCTCCTCGATCTCTTTCTCGCTCACCACGTCCATCTTATTTATGGCCACGACATGCGCCAGCTCGATCTTCTTTACCACCAGGGGCATACCCAATTCCAACAGCACGCCATAGCGTTCCGCATCAACGATGGAGACCACCATGACCTCCTACACGCTCCTGCAGTACTTATCTACGGTTTTCAGGAAATTGACGGGCACGGCTATACCGGGGGTCTCGACGAAGACGCTGTCCGGGTCTATGGCATCCTTTATCTCGTTGAGTGTCGATACGAGTATTCCGGCTAACTGGCAGCATACGCAACCCGCGAAGAGCTCGCGAACATCGAGGCCTTCGCTCACCAGGTGGGTGCCGTCTATCCCGATCTCTCCCACCTCGCTTTCCACGATCACGAACTTGCGGCCGTTCTCGGAGACGAGGTAGCAGATAACGGCCAGCAGCATGGTCGTCTTGCCGGTTCCCAGAAAGCCCGTGAGTATGACCAGTTTCATCGCTCCATCCTTTCCCCCGCCGATTTCACCGAAGGCCCTTACACCGCGCCGACCACCGGTTGAACTGCCGCTTCAGCGGTACTATCCGTACTTGTTTACCGATTCTATCATGGTCCTGAAGTTTTCAGGCCGGGCGTTGGGCGGCATCTCGTATCCAGCGCCCATTACATATCCACCGCCTTTACCCACCTCCTCTATGGGGCGGTGACAATACTCGTCCACCTCGCTGGTGGAATCCAGGCACGGCATATCGGCGGGAACATCTCCCATGATACATATGCGGTCGCCGATGACCTCCTTGGCCAGAAAAATATCGGTGGGATCGTCGAACTGAACCACACAGTAACCAGCCGACAGCTCCCTCAAGGTCTCCAGGTTGAGATCCCAATTGCCGTCAAGATGCAGGATGGGGCCAATACCCTTTGCCACCAGCACTTCCGCCAGCCTCTTGAGGTTGGGGACGGACACCTCCTTGAAGGTCTTCGGCGAGATGAAATCCATGGAGGAACGGTGTACGAAGATCTTTATCCTCCTCACCCCCATCAGGCGTACCACCAGGCTGGATACGAATGCGCAATTGTCGGTCAGGTCGTCGGCGGCCAGCTCGACCTTATCCGGATATCTCATGCAGTCCTTGATAAAGGGCATGAGACCGCGACCCAGCGAGAAGGTATCTAAGGCGGCCTCGGGGCAGAATCCATATAGCACCGCCATGCCCTTTTTTTCCAGCGCTCGAACTCCAGCCTCCATCCCTTCATATGCCTAGCCAGCATGTAGGCCACTTGTATGTATCCCCTCCAGTTGCCGTCAACACCGTCCTATACCCGGGATATAATCTTCACGAAAAAGGGCAGATAGCTCAGCCATGGGACTTTGCCGTGGTAACCCACTATCCAGTCGTAATCCTCCTTCAACATGACCTCGTCCTCCAGCAGCTGGCATATGCTGTCGGGGGGGTCGATTCCCGGCCATCTGGCCTTCATGGACATGATGAAGGTGTAAACCTCCGGGTAACCCGGATTCATAGGATAATCCACGTTTCATTAGCCCAGTTTCCGGTAACATTTCTCGATAGCCATGCGGTACTTACGCGGATCGTACCACATCTCGTATGTGGTTATCCCCGCGTACCGCGAGGCGAAATAATAGATCATGGGGCATACCGGGACCCTGTCCGGCACCTTACAGACACCGTGATATGCGATCTGGTTTCGGAGAAGGTAATAGCCTCCTCCAAGTTCCCAACGACCCATCAGAATCTCACGCTTTGCATAGAAGACGTGCTGGATGGTCTTCCCCCCGATCTTCTACGCGAGGCCAGGCTGATATGCCTTTCCACCACCCTGGCCACCAACGCCATAGTGGAGGAAAAGGGGGGCAATACATGCCTGCTGCTGCTACTGGGCTACGACTCCCTTACCAGGCTGGATCCATATAGTGCCAGGGTGGTACGCCTGAGAGATGGGCACGATGTCAGGGGAGAAGAGACCGAGCCACTGGATGAGGATGACCTTCTCCAGACCATTCGCGAGAACTCAACCTGGGCG
The DNA here is from genome assembly GCA_034188985.1 of Actinomycetota bacterium. Classification (GTDB taxonomy): domain Bacteria; phylum Actinomycetota; class Geothermincolia; order Geothermincolales; family RBG-13-55-18; genus JAXHVT01. Next base: position 24,506 of record JAXHVT010000073.1, read on the forward strand.
GACACCTCCATTCGCATCCTCAGCCTGGAAAACGAGGGGGCCGTCTTCCGCGCATCTCTCACCCCCACCGATATCTTCAATGCCTCCGGAGACTCCGAGATAGGCGATGCCGCCCTATCCAAAGCAGCGGTCGATGCGGCATCACAATTATTAGGGGTTGCAGACCTCGGAGCTTATAGGTAAAGTCAGGCGGTGGGCGGAAGAAACCATAACCCTTGAGTTTGTCTCTTTTCTACTCGACCCGCAAAAACAGGAAATAGCTCTCCTGGAATTCTGGATAAGGGGCCGCGTGGTCAAGGGCGTTCACCTCAGCCTCGATCTCGATAACGATATCCTCGCTGCGGGGGCCCCGGCCGCCCTCTTTCTGCATCCCGTTGCCAACAGGCTTGCCTGTGCCCGCATAACCCTTACCCACATTGAGGTGGCCAACGCCGTGGGCGCGGTGGCGGGCGTGGTAAGCCACTGCGAGGAAGTGGTTATCCGCAGGCAACCCGAAAGTCCCGATCGAGCCTTCGCCTCGAATGGCTGCTACGACCATGCCAACCTGGCCTCGGCCATCAACACCGCCCTCGATATGGCAAGGAAGATCGCCGTGGATATGGCCAGGGCGTCCGGAGCAGGAGAGAGCAGGAGATATAGAGGTGAACGAATATCAGGATGACTTCGTTTTCACCGATCCCGGGGGGAGACACGATCACATTCGAGCGCAAGGTCTCGCTGCGGGCTTTCGGCAGGCCGCGCCTGGGAACATAGAAGGGTTAAAGAATCAGCCTGAGTAATGGGGGGGGTCGACATCCGAATTCTCGTACGCAACCTTTCCACGCTATCAAACGATTGAAGGCCGGGCTCGAGACATAACGGGAGAGCCGGGATCGGCGCAGGAGCTCATCCGGTGGTGAAAACCGGTACGAGCCGTGCCAACCCATCCAGAAACGCATCCATATACAGGGCTTTCATGGAGCTGCGCATAGCGCTTCGCGCCGCGTGCTCTTATTTCTGCTGGACCAGGCTTCCAGATATGGCCCGATCCAGTGCGCCGAAAAGAGAGATCCCTATAGAGCGTATGAACTCGCTGTTCCTACTGGGATTCGGGCGCCGGAACACGTCCTTCCTGACGCTGTGAGAAGGCGGCTTCATCCCGGGTTCGTAGCCTATCTCCTCCCTGGCCCGGTCGGCCCATTCCATTCTCAGTGCGTCACCGAGCCAGATGGGCACGTACTGCTTGCGACAGGGATTGCCCAGGGTCATATATATGGTGCACCTCCGGGGATCCATGAGTATGTGGTTTAGGGTCTTGGCTATGTTGAACTCCACCACCGCTTCCTCCAACTCCAACCGCCTGAGATGGTGGAAGAAGTTCCACGGGTGGCAGCATATAGTGGCGTCGTCCACCCGCTCATCGTACCATTTCCTGCCGCACCCGAACTCCTCGAGGCTGATGTAATTCAAACCGTGATCGGAGGCGATGAGCTTGATGGTCCTCGGCTCGATCTCACCCCGAAATTTTCCCAGCAGTTCCCACATGCGGGCCAGGCGGGCGAACGAGCCCGCGATCAGGGGTTCCATGCCCGGGTCGGCCCCTCCCGACAGCGAACGGTCGAGGAACTGGTGGTGGTTTGCCGAAGCCAGGATTCCGCCGTGCCTTGAGGCCTCCTCAACCGCTATATGGTTATGTGAGTGCTCCAAGACGACCGCCTCACCCTCCATGTCCGCGAAGATGCTGTTGGCGTTGAGGATTATGGCGATGGCCAAGCCCGGGGCCACCTCCCGGGGATTATCCTTCCATACCTCTATCGCGCCCCGTACCGTGCCCTTTGTCTCCATAGCCAGGTTATTCAGCTCGAAAAAGGTGAGTCCCTCCCCGCCGTCCATGGCGCCAACGGAATTCACCGCGCCGCACAGACCCTCCCCGTTCATTACCCCTATGCCGAAAAGGATGGGCAGGCCTATACACACGTAGGGTTTGGCGCCCTCGACATCCCTTATAAACAGCGGCATCCTGCCTATCAGCAGCCTGAAAAGAGGCGAGAGGTCGAGGTTCCAGGATACGTAAATACGTCCATCCGCCGTGGCGGGAGGAACGGCGGCGAAGTTGGTGCATCCCGCCTTGAGAATCCACGGCAGGGCTAGCGCAGCTGCGGTTACCTCCCCCTGGTCTACGCCCAGGGCTCTCGCCAGGCCGTTCAGCCTCTCCCCATAGGCCGGATAACGGCTCTCCAGCAAGTCCAGGTGACACCTGCTCCTATCGGCCACGCGAGCCGGATCGGCACCGCATCGCCTCAGGCCCCCGGCGGCGAGCCTGAGCGCAGCCCTGAATAACCTCTCCCTGGATCTGCCGGCTTTATAGCCATAATCGTGATCGTTTTCCGCACTTATCGTCCAGAGCATATCGTTCCCCTCCATCACCAGCATGTAAGCATCATCGATACGTTTCCGCCCCACCCTCGGACTTATATGATATCTCCGATCAGAGGACCGCCGGTACCGGCCTAAATGCTTCAGCCGGGCGGTCCCGGGGCCTATTCCTTGTTTATCAAGGACAGGGGGCCCTTACCCACATGTTCGGCCTTTATCCAATCGGCCGGCAGCAGTTCGAAGACCCTCTCCCTTATAAACTCGCTGTCATCGCTCTCGGCCATACGATAGAAGCGGTCGACTACGATGTCCTGCCTGGATACGAAATCGGCGATTATCTTGATCATGTTGGCGATGATCTTCATGCCTTTTTTATCCTTGGGCAGGGCGTCGGCCCACTGCCTCAGGGTCTCCACCTGATGTATGAACTTATCCTCCACCCTCTCCTCCAGCGCCTCCAGCATCTCGTATCTCCGTCTCTTGGGGGGCAGAAAGAAAGGTTTTCCGATATTCACCTGCACCCCTCTGTCGCTGTCCCGCCGATATACGGCCACTGGGAGAATGGGGGCCGGCGCCGCCTTGGCCAGGTTGGCCACGCCGTACTCGAACCAGCCCAATTGCTTGTTTTTACTCCTGGTACCCTCCGGGAATATGCATATAAGCTCGCCGCGCCTCAGGTACTTGAGGCTGAGGTCGATGGGCTCCCTGGCATCACCGTGCTCGCGATCGATGGGTATGACCCCGAATACCTTCCACAGCATCTTGCCCAGAAATCCCTCCGCACCGCCTTCGATCTCCGTCTTGGCCCAGGGCCACATGTGGTTTCTCACCAGTCCTCTCCTGAGGGCCAGCGCGATGGCAATGATATCTACGCTGCTCTGATGGTTGGATATAACGATATAGGGTCCATAGCGTGGGACGTATTCCTCTCCCGATACCTTGAGGTTGTATTTTTTTCTCTTCCCCACCAACGCGAATGGCGGTCGCAATATGATATATCTCCACCACATCGCCGTAAGCCTCTCCTCTCTACCGCGACATTCCCCGTATTGCTATATAAGATTAAGCGAAATAACCCGGTGCGTCCACCGGGTGGATCTTCCTATAGCCCGTAAGGTAGCATTGAACCCGAAGCTTCATTCTCAATAACACCAGGATTCGGATAAGAATCGATTCCGGTTCGCGTTCTTCTACTCGGATGACAACTCTTCGACCGTTTCCAGATACAGGGGAATGCATTTATCAAAGATACTTTTCGTAAGCAATACCGCTATTTCGGGATCCTTGCGCTCGTACGCTTCGACGAGGCTTTCGAGGAAGTCCTGTGCTTCTTGGGCGATAACCGCTATTGTTTTCGCCAATCCTATCATTAGATACGTGATCCTGAGAAATGTGGTGTAGATGAGGTAATAATAATCATTAATAATTATTGTGAGCGGAGCCCACAAGGATCGGTGCCATGCTCAGGAAGTTCTTGGTTAGCGCCTGTTCATCATCCTTCAGCTGCCTGCGAGCTCCTACTAGTTCCCTCAACTTCGCAAGCTCCTCGGGTGTATTCCTCTGTGCCCCGAGTTCGACAACCGCCAGCATCACATAGCAGTGGTATTCGATGAGATCCCTCAAGAACGACCTGTTTAAGCTGCCGACGCAGAGAGGCATTTGCTCGATGCATGCGAGATTCCCGTTGCGTAGTAGCCTAGGCCTCTTGATAACGGTGTGGGGAACTCCAGCATCATCCACCGTCGTTACGGTGGTAATCGTATCCTCTTCCTCAATGACTTTCTCGATCTCTTTCGGGGCTTCTACACGCTCTGTTATCGTCTTCATTTGCGATCCCCCGCCTCTTCCAGCTCTTTGCTATCACGGGCGCTGGCTCTCTGGAGAATTTTTTCAGGAATTCCTCCCGCCAATGTGGAATGGCCAATGTCATCTCGGGGTATATGAGTCGGCTATGTTCTTATCCATACCGATTACCTCGTCTTCATAGCACCGTGCCAGAATCACTCCTACGCCGCTCTCCGGGTTATCCATGTGTTTTCTGAACAGCTTATGGTATTGCAGTGCGACCTTGAGATAGAATTCAAGCGGCGCCTGACTGGCTCCGATCTTGTATGGCTTGCTTCCGCTGCAGATGCTCCAGATAGATGGAGCATAGGATATACCGTTTTCCCAACACCATTCAAAACCCTCCATGGTCTCAGCGACCGCTTTATCCACATCCGCGTCAGGCTCGAGCCCATAAGGTTTGGTCGCCATGATTACGCCTACTACGAACTCGCTGTTGATCGCCACCGGTCCGAAGACCTCGGTGTCAATCTGCATTCGCTTCAGCCACTTCTCCCGCCCGATGAACTTATGCTTTCCGGGAATCGTTACGGGCCATTGCCAGTCGGACCGCACCTCGATGTCGTGGCCGAAGGCCACGAATCCCGCATCATTCAATCGTTCATAGTCCTGTTCCGTCTCCAACGGGGCGAGTTGGGTGGTGATAATGGGGGGTATGTTACTATCCGCATCATACCATGCATCAGTCACCGTCTCGGCAAACCTGCTCCACCAGCCTATATCCGCGCCGTCGTAACTCTTACAGGTGGCCCCAGTCGACATAATGCAGCACCTAATCCTGTCTTTTTCTCTTACAACTTCCCTAACGTTTTCATGGATGTCATAGTAGACCCACGCCAAGGGATAATTATGTCCGAGGTTGAGATATCATTTCGCCCGCTGGCCGATATCGCAGCAAACACACCGCTCTCCGGTGTTCCAGTACGTGCAATGTCGGTACGGAATGAACGGCACGGAATACAATCCTTTGATACGGGCCAGTCCCTCTATCCTTTTCCCCTATCTGGTTTCCTTGCCATACCAACGCGGTTTCGAGGGAAATGCAATACTATCGAGTACTATTTTCTCGCCTGACTTGATGCAGAATTCATTATCGTCATTGAGGTCTATGGTGTATGGTTGCTTTTCGGTCGGGGCATATCCGCATGTGCCTATAGCGCCTCTACTCGTCAAATTCTCCCAGGGATACTCCTCGCGCATCTGTATCATATCCCAGTTTAGTACGCAAACCCTCGTCTTGTTGCTTAAGCTACCGACCTCCCGGTAATGCACCGGGGCTTTGTCTGATCGCTGATAACGCTCGAAAAGGGAGGTGGAGAAGGTGCCGTCTCTGTCCTGGGGGACAAGGAGATATAAATCGCCCACCGCCGTTGTGAGGGTGCGGGGCTT
>JAXHVT010000074.1:0-18647 GCA_034188985.1 Actinomycetota bacterium
CACCCCAGGTCGATCCCTGCATACACTTTTCTCATCGGACGCCTCCCTTCTGCTCGGCTATAGTGACAATCCGAGTATATAGTCGGGGCGTCCGTCTTTTATTAATCCATTTCGCAGGTCAAGAGAATATCGAAAGATGGGGTCAGCCCTCAGAAAGCGCCTGGGGAGGGGCAAGGAAGATCGGGTGGTGCACCTCGATGTTGATTACATGAAAAAGGAGGACTTCCTTCCAATCTAGAAAAGCAACTTGTAACACCCATTCCAAAAACGAAAGAAGCCGTGGTAGAAGTCAACCCCTCAGGTCCCCATAAGCACACCCCCGTTTATTGAACCCCCTTGCCCATTCAACTTAAAAATTGCTATTGGGGAAGAAAGGTGTAAGCTTATGTCAAGAGGGCCGCATAACCTCTTTCTGTGGTCTATCAGACCTTGGGGCGGTGGCCCTCTTCCAGCGAACAGCAACCACGTCATCGCTGGAAACGGCCTCTTCCTCCGGCACCACGCAACCCGTATTTCGATCTACGAACCTGACATCGAAATTACCATCGCCGAAACCGTATTCGGGATCGAAGGGTTTCCCGCTCGTAAGTATCCCGTAGATCAGGCCGACGAGTTTCCCCATGCAGGAGCCGATAGCCACCATCCTTTCCTTGCCCTGGGCTATCTTTCTCCAATAGTGGTGCTTTATGGGATTGTCGGGGGCGTTGGGTGATACCTGCGCCAGAACGCACATGTAGATGGTCTGATTCAGGTAACGGTTGCCCTTCTTGGTCATCTTCGGGGAGGCGGGGCTTGAGCTTTTAAAGTGGTTGGAGCTCCCTCCTGCCCAGGGCTTCGCCCCGGATAACTGGCTCGAGCTCCTCGAGGCGATCGGGGCCCGCATCAAGGAGGTGGATGCGAGGATAGCGGAGGAGGTCTCTGCGTCCGAGGAGGCGCAGCTGCTCATGACCGTCCCGGAGGTGGGCAGGTGCTTTGGACTGCTCATAGCCTCAGACATCGGGGACATCTCCCGCTTCCCCTCCGCCAAGCACCTCTGTTCCTACGCGGGGCTGGTCCCCTCCACCCGCTCCTCCGGCGGCAAGACACATTACGGCAGGATCACCAAGCAGGGCTCGCACTGGCTCAGGTGGGCCATGGTGGAGGCGGTGGTGACAGCGGTCGGAAGGCCCGGTACCATAAGGAAATATTACCTGAGGATGAAGGCCAGGAAGGGCACCAACATAGCCAGGGTGGCCACGGCCAGGAAGCTCCTGGCCAACATCTATCACATGCTTAAAGAGAACAAGTCCTTCGATGAGGTCATGTCGGAAAGAGGCTTTTCGGGGTGAGCTCGTGACGAAGCTGGCCTAAGAGCCGTGAGATTGATTGGGCAGCCCCGGTCAGCAGAGTAATATTGTGTGATACTTGTGAGAGGGCACGAAGGGATGCATGGACCATTTCCGCCAAATTATCTATACGGTTAGAAGATAGTAAGAAAGGGTGATTGATGGCACAGGCTTGACGGAACCGCTTTTTTCAGGGACGCTTCGTCGGCGAGGACGCATCCTCGCAATGATAGGGGCCTGGTGACTGAGTCAGGTTTCGGTGAGGGGTTGCATCTTGCCCTCGAGGTCGTATTCGGGCTTGATGGTGAAGAGTACCCAGCCGTAGCCGAAGCGGTGGGCGGTGTAGCGAGGGTCCTTGTACAATTTGGCCAGCTCCCACACCAGCACCCTGTCGGTCAGGGGGTAGCAGTCGAGGAACTTGTTCACTAATACGTATTCGGTCCCGTAGGTGTTGCCATCGTATTGATATATCAGGTCCCTCTGACTGAGGTGGGGCACGATGGGATCCTGGGCGCACACAGAAGCGTCGACCGGGATCATGGATAGGATGTCGTATCCCAACTGCTCCATGGCAGGGTCAAGCTGATAAAAATGTGGGTTGAACAGGGTCTTGGTGGACCGGGCCAGGGTGAAGGGGAACTGCAACAGCACGATTATCAGGCACAGCGTGAAGACCATCTTGCGGTAGTTTATCTTCTTCCCCCTCCTGGCTAGGATGCGGTGCAGGCGGGGGAAGGCGTCCAGCAGGGCGAAGATGAAAATGGGGGCGAAGATAGCATTGTAGTGCCTGAGTATCTCCCAGTGGGGGTAGTAGTTGGAGAGCAGCCTCTCCAGCAGGGGGGGTATAGCCACGATAGCGAAGCCCCCCAGCAGGGGCAGGAATAGAAAGGGCAGCAGTATGAACGCCAGCAGCTTCATCTTGTGGTAGGGCCACAGGAGCTGCTTGGGTAGCTCCCAGGGGTGAGTTACAAGGTATTTGCCGGCCTCCACCCAGTTATCCCCCAGGTGGGAGTAGTACTTGAAGTAGAAGTAGGCGGTGCCCACCGACAGCTCGGGCATTATCTTCTGGGTGACGAAGTAGAACCATCCCAGGGAGATTAGGCAGGTGGATATGCCCTCGAACCACTTGCGCCGGAAGATTATCACGTACAGCCCCAAGAAAAACACCAGCAGGGCCATGGTTTCCTTGATCATGAGCAGGAAGGGGATGGTGAGCAGGAAGCCCGCCCATCTGTCCCTCTGGATGAACAGGTAGGATAAGGCCAGGATAGGACCGGCGAAGGCCAGGGGATGGAAGTCGAAGAATATCAGCTCCATGGTTCCCCAGAAGAAGAGGTAGACGAAGGCCATGGAGATAGCGGCGAATCGGCTCTTCAGCTCGTACCTCACGGCGTAGAAGATGGGCAGGGCCCCCAGGCCCACCGCCACCGCCTGCACTATTAAGAGCATCCGGGCATCGGACCATATCCAGTAGAAGGGGGCTACCAGAAATAGGATGGGGTGAAAGTGGTCCCCGATCAGGGAGGGGACCAGGCGCACGGTGTTGAAGCCCAGCTCGAAGTTGGAGAGCTGCCACACGTGCTGGTCGAATATGCCCAGGTCCCAGCCGTGGGAGGCAAAGTTCATATGTTTAAGGAGGGATATGGCGCAGTACAGGCAGATGAAGAAGAAGGTGAGGATGAAGATGCCGTAACGGCCCATCCACTCCGAGAAGCGTGGGTAGCGGGCTCGGAAGGATATGAATCTCCCCCACAGACTGTTTACCAGCTTCATGTTTTATAGCTTCCTCTTCGCCGTTTTAAGACCTTCCACCCCGGAGGCTTGTTCCCCTTCGGCACCCCTTCGGCACCCGTAAAAATGTCCGATGTCAGTGCCTGACCCCATCTTCCGACGTTTGACCCTGTCTTCAGACATGCTCTTGACCTGCGAAATGTCCGATGTCAGTGCCTGACCCCATCTTCTGAGGTTTTGTAGCTTGCCTAATGCGTCTACCATGGCATCAACTGCCGATTCTTACAAAAGAGGGAGTGATAGTCAACTTCTACGACCTGTGTACAACCGCGTAACGGCCGGCTCAGGCATCCCTCTGGCGGGTAAGGAGTTTATACTCGGCCAGGAGCAGCGAGCGCATGCGCTTGTGCCCGAAGTCCTTTCTCACCTTGTCCAGTGCCTTTTCGGTGTAGGAACTCACGGCCTCGGGGGTCTCCAGTAGAAATGCTGCCGCGTCGGCCAGCTCGCGGGGATCGCGGTCCTCGATGAGGATGCCGTCTATGCCGTCCGAGATGATGTCCCGGGGGCCCCTCACACGGCAGGCTATCACCGGGACCCGCGACGCCATGGCCTCGATGAGGGTGACGCCGAAGCCCTCGCGCGTGGAGGGCAGGACGTAGAGGTCGAACATGCGGTAGAAGCGCTCGGGGTCGGAGCGGTAGCCGGTGAAGGTGAGGCGTCCGGATATCCCGAGGCGCGAGGCCAGCCCGGACAGACGCCGGGGCTCCCCGGGTTCCAGGGAGTGATCCCCCACCATCACCACGTGGATGCCGGGGTGCTTGCCTTCGAGCGATGACGCCGCTTTGACGAGGACCTCGAGGTTCCTCTCCTTCCGTATCTCCCCTACATATCCCAGCACGGTGGCGTCGGGGGGTATGCCCAGCTCGCCCCTGAGGGAGGGCTCCTCCCCGGGGTGGAAGCGGTCGAGTTCCACGCCATTGTAGATGAGCCTGGCGTTGGAGGGGCCGGCTATCCCTTTCCGGGCGGCCAGGGCGAGGTCCTCGGAGTTGACGAAGATGATGCGGTGGCAGCGCCTGGAGGCGTACTTCTCGGCCCTGAGCACCATCCACCTCTTCAGGGTGGGGGAGCGGTGGGAGAAGTAGAAGCCGTTACAGGTATGCACCACGGCGGGTACCTTTATCTTCCAGGCCGCCCTGCGCCCCAGGATGCCGTCCTTGGGGTTGTGGGTGTGCACCAGGTCGTAGGAGCCCTCGCGTATGAGCCTCTTTATGGCGCGGTAGGCCTTTGCGTCCCTAAGGGGGGTGACGCTGCGGGTGATGGGGATGTCATGGACGCTTATGCCGGCCTGCTCCAGCATGGGGGCGAAGGCGGTCACGCGGCAGGCCAGGTGCACCTCGTGGCCCCGTTCCACCAGTTTGGATAGGAAGGGAAGTATGTAGGGGGAGGCGGCGAAGCGGTCCAGGTTGCATATCTCGAGTATCTTGAGTTTTCTAGCCATGGTTTGATTATAGGGGGTGGGGGATGGGAGGTGGTAGCGAAGAGGGGGCCGGAAGAGGGGGTCTGGCGCTGGCACCCGACATTTTACCAGCGATGCGTCAATCCCTACACCGCGGGCTTATACAGGTGGGGTCACATCTTTGATCTTGAAGCAATTACCTTATTATGCCAGCTTTCGAGATAATATCCCGTAACATCCCGCGACCGGACAGAAGGGTCATAGGGGCTAAAGGTAGGGACCCCATCTTGCGCATCTTGCGGGGATGATGGCCCAGGCACATTTTGAGGCCTGACCCCTGTGCCTGAAGAAAGGGATAACCGCCTCTACGGTAGTAGAATAGTAATAGTGTTAACGGCTGAAAACGGCGCATTACGGAGCGTTTCTGTCTTTGCCGGGAGGTGGAGATGGGAAACGGCCGGCCGGGAATTGAGGAGTGCTGCTTCAATACTTCAATATGGCCGATGGTAGCTGATGGGGGTCGAGCTGCCCATACGCGTATCGAGGTTCTCGAAAAAGGAGGAAGCTTAGATGGCGGTTAAGGCGTTCTCTCTCAGACGGTGTATCGTACTGGCTCTGATAGTCGTGATGGCCTCTGTCGCGTATGTAGCGCTTCCACAGGCCGTGGAGGAAGCGGCGGCGGGCGAGGGACTATGGATCGCACAGCAATCGGGAACCACCAGGAATCTCAACGCCGTAAGCGCTGTAAGCACCAGCCGGGTATGGGCGGTGGGAAACAACGGCACCATACTCTACTCCTGCGACTCGGGTGATACCTGGTCTCCCCAGAAGAGCGGCATGTCGACCGACCTCTACGGCATCTCCATGAACGACGAACAGGGCGTCCAGGGATGGGCCGCCGGGAACACGTCCTTCGGATTGAGGGACGTGATCTGCTTCGACGGCAGCAAATGGTCCAAACAGGACCTGTGGTTCTACCGCCATGTAAGGGGCGTGTCCTCGCCGTCCCACAACCACTGCGTGCTGATCGGGCTGCAGGCCGAGTCATGGCGCACCATCGACGGGGGCAAGAACTGGCCCTGGGTCTCATGGGCGAAGAGCAAGGACATGTACGGGGTAACCTCCACCTACAGGGGAACCGGCGGTAAGTTCACGGCCTGGGCGGTGGGTGAGAACGGCGTCATAGCCTACAGCCAGGACCTGGGCACGTCGAGGGAGTGGGTCACGCAGTCCTCTCCGGTCGACATGATCATATTGAGGGGAGTGTCCGCCGTGGACGCCAACACGGCGTGGGCGGTGGGCGAGAACGGCACCATACTCAAGACCGTCGACGGCGGAGCCACCCAGTGGAAGCAGCAGGCCTCCCCGACCGCCAAGAACCTGCACGCGGTGTGCGCCGTGGACGCCAACACGGCCTGGGCGGTGGGCGAGGACGGCACCATCATCAAGACCGAGGACGGCGCCAACTGGGCCGTCGAGACGTCCGGCACCGCCGAGAACCTCAACGGCGTATGGGCCGTGGATTCGGAGAACGCCTGGGCGGTGGGGGACAACGGGACCGTACTCCATCATGCGCCCCAGCCCAAGATAATGGACTGCAGCCCCGACTCCGCGCATCAGGGCGACACGTTGGTGGTGGAGATCACGGGCAGCAACACCCATTTCGAGCAGGGTGAGAGCGTGCCGGATCTGGGCGCGGGGGTATCGGTAAGCTCCACCCACGTGGTGAGCCCCACGGAGATAAACGTAGGGATAACCGTGGCGGATGGCGCCCAGACCGGGCCGAGGGACGTCCAGGTGATAACCGGTAGCGAGACTCCCACGCCACTGGCGGACGGCTTCACCGTGCTGGAAAAACCCAAGAGCCCGCCCCAGGTGGACGGCCTCGATCCCGACCACGGGACGACGGGTACCAAGGTTACCTTAAATGGAAGTCATTTCGGGGCCGCCCGCGGCGACTCCTACGTGATGTTCCACGATGGGGTCGAGGCGGTCGAATATGTTGAATGGTCGGATGGGCGCATAGTCTGCGAGGTGCCGTCGGGGGCCTCGACCGGCGTGGTGTACGTCCACACCTGGACCGACTCGAACAAGGACCGCGTGTTCAGGGTCGAGGAGCCCCATACGCCGGCCATAAGCGACGTTTCGCCCAACTTCGTTCATCAGGGCGAGATCGGTTATCGGGTCGATATCACCGGCGAATACACCCATTTCGGTGCCGGGAGCGATGCCGTGTTCGAGCCGACGGACGGCATAACCGTCGTCGGTACCGAGGTGAGGGATTCCACCCACGCAGCCGTCACAATTAACGTGGCCGCGGAAGCGACCCTGGGGGATCGCGACGTGACCGTGGTCACCGGTTCGGAGCGGCCCACCCCTCACCCCGGGTTCAAGGTGCAGAAATCCGAGACCACTCCGCCGAGGCTCGACGGCATCGATCCCGACTGGGGATATTACGGGGACAAAGTTACCCTGAGCGGGCAGTATTTCGGGGCCGCCCGGGACAGCTCCTCGGTCACCTTCTACGACGGCGTGGCCGCCACCGACTACGTATCCTGGGCCGATGACAAGATCGAGGCAAAAGTGCCCGACGGGGCTGCGACCGGTCCGGTTACCGTGGCCACTTCCGGGGGCACGTCCGGCGGTAAGTTGTTCACGGTCCACGAGCCCTACATCGAGGACTGCGATCCGATAAAGGTCTACCAGGGAAACACCGTCACCCTGGACGTGAGGGGGGAGTTCACCCACTTCCAGGAGGGGGTGAGCCGGATCACCGTATCCGGAGACGGGATACAGGTGGGCGCCACCAATGTATACGACGCGTACCATGCCTACGCCGAGATAAACGTGGCCGGCGGCGCCACCCCGGGGACGCGCGAGGTAAACGTAGTGACGGGGGAAGAGACGCCTCTGCCCCTGACCAACGTGTTCAGGGTGATGGAGAGGCCCGCGCAGCCGCCGTCGCTGAGAAGCCTGCATCCCACCGACGGGAGGGTCGGCAGCCGGGTGGTAATCGTCGGCGAACGGCTGGGAGACGTGAAGGGCGCGTCGGTGGTGACCTTCGACAGCGTACCCGCCACCAATTACATCTCGTGGCAGGATAACAAGGTTGAGTGCGCCGTGCCCCTGGGCACGTCGAGCGGGCTGATAAAAGTCGATACCTCGTGGGGTAACTCCAACGGCCTCCATTTCGCCGTCGATGACTATGCGTTCTACTTCGCCGAGGGTACCTGCAGGCCGGACTTCCAGCCTTATTTCTGCATACAGAACCCGGAGCAGGAGCCGGCGGAGGTCAGAATAAGCTACATGAGGGGGGACGGGACCAGCGAGGAGCAGATGCTGCTGGTGCCGGGCACCACCCGTTCGACCGTGTACGTGAAGGGGATATTGGGTGAGGGCAACGACAGCACTTACGATTTCTCGGCCGAGGTGGCGTGCGTCAACGGCGAGGAGATCATAGTGGAGCGCCCCATGTACTTCAACTACAACGGGAGTATCCCGGGCGGAACCGACGTCGCAGGGTCGCTTGACCCTTCGGAGGAGCAGTACTTCGCCGAGGGTACCACCCGCCCCTTGTTCACGCCCTATATCACCATCCAGAACCCCGGCGATTCAGTCATAGAGGAGACACTCGTCTACATGAAGGGGGACGGGACCACGGCCGCGGAGGACGAGGTGATAAACACCACCACCCGCTTGACGGTCGATCCGACCGCTGTCATAGGGCGGGGAGAGAGCGTCGCCTTTGACTTCTCCACCGCCGTGGAGGGCGCCGGCGGCTCGGAGGCGGTGGCGGAACGGCCCCAGTACTTCCTCTACAACGGCTGGTGCATGGGCGGTACCTGCGTGATGGGCGTCCCGGAGCCCATGGAGGTCTTCTTCCTGGCGGAGGGGACCTGCCGGGACAACTTCGAGCCCTATATCACCATCCAGAATCCGGCGGAACACGATTCGGACGTGGTTATCACCTACATGAGAGGCGACGGCGAGATCCAGGAACAGGCCCTGACCGTGCCGTCCCACTCGCGCGCCACCGTCGCGGTCAAGAGCGTACTGGGCGGCGGCAACGACGTATCCTACGATTTCTCCGCCGTGGTGTGGACCGCCGATCACACCGATATCATCGTGGAGCGCCCCATGTACTTCGATTACCAGGGCCGGTGGACCGGCGGTTCCGATACGGCGGGAGCGATAAGCGACGGCGGCGTTTTCTACTTCGCCGAGGGGACCTGTCGGCCGGGTTTCGAAACCTACCTGACCATACAGAACACCGGACTCGGCCCGGCGGAAATCACTATCACTTATATGAGGGGCGACGGTCAGAACGAGACCCAGAACCTGGTAGTCGGACCGCATTCCCGCCACACCGTATTCGTAAACGGGGTGCTGGGCCAGGGTGAAAACGAATCCTACGACTTCTCGTCCAGGGTGGAGTGCACCAACGGCAGGGAGATACTGGTCGAGAGGCCTATGTACTTCAACTACCAAGGCGCCTGGCCGGGCGGGCACGACGTAGTCGGTTTCTCGCCCTGATGGACGGGCCCTGAGTCAGATACAGGGGTCATCTCCGGATGGGGTCAGGCACTGACATCTGACATTCTTAAAAAAATAGCGGGGGGACACACCCAGCTTCGGGCCTGAGGTTTACCACGGGACCTGAACACCGTCGAGATCGCTCATTCCCCGGTTCACCAAAATATCGGATCTCCGGGGCCGACCCCGGGTTCTGACGTTTTGGGGGTATGGGAGTCAGGCGCGGATGCGGCCGGACAGGGAGGCCAGGAGGTCGCTCAGATAGCCGGGGAAGTACTTAGCGAAGTAGGAAGCCCAGTTGCCCGGGGGTTTGCGGTAGTCCGGCACCTCACCAAGGGTCATAGCTCCTGTATCGCAGGCCAGAACGCACAGGCCACAGCCTATGCAGCGTGCGGCATCGTGCACTAGACGCCGTCCGGAGCCCTCGCCAACGATAGACAGGGCTTTCATGGGGCAGACCTCCACGCATTTCTCGCACAGCGTGCAGGTTGTCTCGTCGGTGCGGGGCATGAAATGCGGCGTGGCTATGAAGCCCGGGGTGTTGAACTGGGATACGGTGCGCAAGGCGTCGCAGCAGCATCCGCAGCACGAGCAGAGGCCGCTGGTGTGTTTGCCGCTCTCCTCATTGACCATCCAGGTCACCAGTCCCTCGCGCTCGGCGGCCGCCTTTATCTCAAGGATCTCCTTTTTCGTGGATTTACGCATCAGCCCGCGGCTCACCATGCCCGGGGCCCAATCGCCGACTATGGTGCAGGTCTCCAGCATCCTGCCGCAGCCCTCGTTGTTGAGGTTCTTGACCAGGCGGCACTGGCAAAGACCCACGGCGAAATTATCGTAGCGGTCCAGGATGTCCTCCAGCCTGTCGGAGGGATAGGCGGCGGGCTGGGTCTTGATGACCTCACCAACCGGCAGGTAGCGAACGGGGTTGATGGGCTTCTTGAGGTACTTGGTGCTGTACCCGGTTTCGTACAGGGCCTCGAAGAGCTGGGCGAAACGGTGATGCCAGGGGGTCAGGCTGTCGGTGGAGGTTCGCATCATGGTCATCTCGAATGTCCCCGGGACTATTGGAAGGATGGTGTAACGCTCCTTGCCCTCTTCGCCGAAGTACAGGATGACGTGCAGGTCGCGCGACAGCCTGTCGAGGACGGCTTTCACTTCCGGGAGGGGCAGGTCGGTCGCCTTGGCCACACCGGCGGCGGTGCGTGGCAGCCAGGGTTTCAGGTGCCGGACGACGTCCGCTTCCTCCTCGGTGAACATGTGCTCCACCAGGGCTATCAGCTCTTCACAAATGGGCGGCCCCAGTATAAAGGGGCTGGAGTAGTTCCTTGCTACCTCCAGGTGAGCACGGGATGTATGGGGGTAATCGCCTATCTTGCGCATGGTGCCTTTTCCTCCCTTTCGCTTTTGCCGCTGAGCTTTATATCCGCCTCGCGTATCTTTAAGCCTGGTCGCCGTTGCCGGTACATCATGTATGGTGGCATCTGGCAAGCCATGCACCCGCTGTGTATATGCCGTGATTTCTAGCAGCCGGGAACGCGATTTCTTGTGTCCGTGGACTACCATCCTAACCGATTACAGCCAGCCCTATAGTACCATCCTTGGTACCATTCTCGTTATCCATACCCAAAATGTCAGAGGAGGGGGTCAGGCACTGACATCGGACATTTTGCTGGTCAAGAGAGTGTCAGAATACGGGGTCCTCCCAGAAATCTGACATTTTGGTGGACCGGGGAACGGATGATCTCGATGGTGTTCGGGTTCCGTGGTAAACCTCAGGCCCGAAGCTGGGTGTGTCCCCCCGCTATTTTTTATAAGAATGTACGATGTCAATGGCTGACCACATCCGGTGTTTTTATCCGGTCGCTATCTCAGGAATCAGGCTGGGCTTGAACCCCATGCTTGGGATAAGGTGGCATGGCGCGCTTGAAGGCGGCGGAGGCAACCATTTGGCGTACCCGGTTTATGAAAGCGCCGTCGAAGCCGGCCTGCTTGAGGGCCTTGTTGTCGTACTCGAGGTCGATCATGTGGTAGAGGAAGCGGTCCACCTCGTCGTAGGTGAAACCCATCTCTCCCTCGTCGGTCTGGCCCTCCCAGAGGTCGGCGGAGGGGGGTTTGTCGATTATCAACTGAGGCACGCCCAGATAGGTGGCCAGCATGCATACCTGGGTCTTATACAGGCCTCCGATAGGGGTGAAGGCGCAGGCCATGTCCCCCCACAGAGTGGTGTAGCCCAGAAGGGCCTCGGTGCGGTTGCCCGTCCCCAGCACAAGGGCGACCTCCGCATCGGACTGATCGTAGAGAACGGCCATACGCGTGCGGGCCATGAAGTTGCCACGCCGCTTGTGGTCGGCCTCGGGGAAGGTGTTGAAGTAGGCATCCACAATGGGAGTAATATCCAGGGTGGCGTATTCTATGCACAGCTCGCCCGCCACAAGCATGGCGTCGTCCGCGCTACGCCTGCTGGAGGTTGCGTGGGGGAGGATAAAGGCCTTGACGTTCTCCTTTCCCAGGGCGCGCACACCCAGGTAGGCGGAGACGGAGGAGTCCAGCCCGCCTGAGAGCCCAAGTATCAGGCGGTGCCTGCCGGCGGCTATGGTTTTGTCATGTATGAAGTCGACGATCTTCGGCAGGACCTCCTCGGGATCTATGGTCGGACCCTCGGGCATGGGGCAAACCTCCTTGTAAGGCGCGCTTTTTTCTCCCAAATGATAACATATGGGGAAAGCCAAAGGCTGAACTTATGGAGCTTGGACAATGGATAGGGGGAAGGGATGGACCTCAAGGATTCTATAGGAAAAAGAGAGGCTGTGGTAGGCGTCGTGGGGTTGGGGTACGTGGGACTGCCCCTGGCCCTGGTGGCCGTCAGGGCCGGTTTTAGGGTTATAGGCCTGGAGAAAGACGGCGCGAAGCGGGATAGGCTGGTAAGGGGGGAGGCCGTCTACGAGAACATCAGAGGCGCGGACATCCTCAGCCTTATCGACGAGGGCAGGCTCGAGATGAGCGGCGATGTATCCGACCTCTCCGGATGCCAGGTTATATGCGTTTGCGTGCCCACCCCCTTGTCCAGGACCCGGGAGCCGGACCTGGCCTACGTGGAGGAAGCGGCATGGCAGGTGGAGCGTGCCGTCCGGGAGGGGGAGGGGCCCAAGCTGGTCATCCTGGAATCCACCACCTACCCGGGAACGACACGGGAGGTGGTCCTTCCTCTGCTGGAGGCCGGGGGAATGGAGCTGTGCGCGGATTTTCACCTGGCCTATTCCCCGGAGAGGGTGGACCCGGGTTCCCGCGATTGGACCATCGCCAACACCCCCAAGGTGGTGGGGGGCATGCATCCCTGCTGCAGGGAACTGGCCGAGGTATTCTACGGCTCCTTCGTGGAGGAGGCGGTGTCGGTCAGTTCTCCCGAGGCGGCTGAGATGACCAAGCTGCTGGAGAACATCTTCCGCGGCGTGAACATCGCCCTGGTGAACGAGCTGTGGATGCTCTGCGACCGCATGGGGCTGGATATATGGGAGGTGATCCGAGCCGCCGATACCAAACCCTTCGGGTATATGGCCTTCTGGCCCGGCCCCGGGCTGGGGGGGCATTGTATCCCGGTGGATCCTTTCTACCTGGCCTGGAAGGCCCGGGAATACGATTTCCAGACCGAGTTCATCGAGTTGGCCGGCAAGGTCAACGTCAACATGCCCTATTTCGTGGCCAACCTGGTATTCCGGAAATTAAACCGGGCGGGGAAGAGCCTCAAGGGCTCGCGGGTGATGGTGTTGGGGGTGGCCTACAAGCCCGACGTGGCCGATACACGGGAGACCCCGGCGGCAAAGGTGATAGAGCTGCTGGACCGGGAGGGGGCGGATGTTATCTATCACGATCCCTACGTGTCGGAGTTTAGGGTAGGTGATGAGGTACTGGGCAGCGTGGAGCTGAGCAAAGAGGCCCTGGCGAGCTGCGACTGCCTGGTTATCGTTACCGCTCACAGCGGCGTGGACTACGGCCTGGTGGCCGGATCCGGGGTGCCGGTTGTGGACACACGGCACGTGCTCTGAGGCGGGATCGACAAGGCGGATAACGGTCCTTTCTATGATTTATCGGTTTGATCGCCGGCTCGTTCTTCGGGCCATCGGCCGTGGAAGATAGGCCCCAGCACAGGCAGCTCCTGAAGGTTACTCTTACGGTTTTCAATACCGCTTGATAACACTCGGTAGAAAATGCTCGTACTGCTTTATGCCTTGGCCGCAAAGAGGGCCAAGGCAGATTGTGAATAGCTTGGATGGTTCACAAGAAAGGAACAACCGATTTCCCTCTTTCACTATCGGCAGATAATGGCGATGAATTAACCGTTATTTCCCATATGAACCCCCTAGTGTCGATATTCTACCGTGATTAAAATGGTAACCCTCCCGTAAAGTGATTCCACTCCTTCCGTCGGTTTGCTCTATTGCCATTGGCTGGGAAAAGGCCGCTTTGCCAATATCCGGAGTCGGGAGACCGGCGTTTCTCTTTCATCAGCGCTCAGCCTTCTTTGTCTTAAAAGTCAGACAGGAATGGCGGCCAGGGATATGATGCGGGCAAGGACCTAGGCGAAGAGCTCCACCGAAACCGCCATCTCCGCCACTTGAAGACCGACCTTCTAGCATGGCTTACGATCCTTGCGACCATCTTGATCAGCTTTAGCTGCACGCTTCGGAGAAACCAGTGGGATATCTCCCCGGGAAGGGTGAGCCTGCACAGGAAATTCGGGTCGGGTGGTTGTTTGAAGCAAAGTCCGTCTATATCCGATAAGTCCCTTGTGCGAAAGCGCCGCAGCCGAAGCTGTCCCAACTCCTACGGAATTATTGCGCTGTGATGGTGAGGCGCAGGGTGTTCTTGAAGGCCTGGTATGTGCAGTTTCCCTCCGCCACGTGTTCCCTTTCCCATAGAGCGGCCAGCCGTCCGGCCACCAGGGGAGTGACAAAGGCGTTGGCAACCTCTATATAGGTATTATCCTCTCGCTTCTCCAGGGCGGTGAGCGTACCTAATCCCTGCAGGGCCAGGTAACGGCGCATCTCTTCCTCATCCCAGAGGTTCCGGTCTCCAAGGGATCCCTCCAGCTTGGCCGCGAAGCTCTCCTTCTCCACCTCCATGAATAGATCGCCTATGTCCCGACCCAGCTCTTTCTCGAACTCGCGCAGGATGGTGTTGAGAGAGTGATGGCCGTAGAAGATGAACCTCTCGCCGCTCTCGCGGTCGGTGATGATTCCTCCCTCCAGGTCGAAGAGAAACCTCTCTCCCAGCTCCGCGGGCGCTCCGCAAGCGGAACAGGCGGTGAAGCGTTGAGCCTCGTCCTGCTTGCCGGGGGTGAGATCGTCGGTGGTGAGGCGTATAAAGGCATCCTCACTGCCTATATCATCCTTTTCACCCGGCAACAACTCGCCTATATAGCTGTCCCCGTCAACCCCGGCCGTGAAGGCCACTGGGAAGCCGTACATCACGTCCAGACCACCCAGGATTACTGCTGTGCAGTGGGCCAGGTGGAAGGGGTTGGTGATGCGCACCGACCCCCGTTTCCACTTCACGTGCTCGATGAGCTCGATATCGCCCATGCCGATGGCTCGAGCGAACTCCAGGAGGAAACGCTGCCCCAGCCTGAAGAGAGGTCTCTTGAAGATGAGTTTACCCATACGGGGATAGGGGGCGAGCATGTCCCTGACGATACGCGCGGCTGCGTGCCTGCCCGCGATGTAAACGATCCAGTCGATAGAGACGCCGAGGCGTTTGCCCACCTCCTCGATGAGGGTGTTGTGGAAGGAGACCTCGTACAGGCTGAAGTCGGCCCCCCCTCCTTTGTTGGTTATGCAACCGTCGCGCCAGGAGTGCGTCCTGGATATTATCTTGGGAACTCCGCATTCCCTACATATCGAAGGCATAGCTCCCCCGTTTTCCTATTGAACCAGAACATTTTAGGGCGATACACGGGAAAATCGGTATAAAAGCAACTCAGTGTTACTTATCGGTTATATAGGGAAGATATTTAAGGATTGGCGCGGGGGAGGGCGGCGATCGTAAGAACGGGGTCAAGCACTAGCATGTGACATTATACCGATGCAATCTTCAGCTTCCCTCTCAATCCTTGTAATGAGTTACTCGAACATATGGGGTGAAGATGCGGGGCTATTAACCGAAAATGTCCGATGTCAGTGCCTGACCCCATCTTCTGCATTCCCTTGACCAGCAAAATGTCCGATGTCAGTGCCTGACCCCATCTTCTGGCGTTTTTTATTTAGGGGTGATGGTAAGTTTGAGGTTGTCATTGATAACCGTATGTTTGTAGCTCGCGTCGGCCTGGTGTTCCCTCTCCCACAAGGCAAGCAGGCGGCCGGTAACGATAGGGGCGATGAAGGAGTTCTTCACCATGAAACTGATCTTATCTCCGTCTATGTAGACTTCATGAAGCATGCCCAAACCGCGTTGGGCAAGGTACTGGCGGATTCTATCCTCACCCCAGAGGTCTTCATTCCACAGGGTCTTTGATAACTTGCGGGCGAAATTCTCTCTTTCCACGGCGATAAAGAGGTCCTCGATATCCTGGCCCAGCTCTTTTCCGAACTCTCTGATAATGGCGTTGAGGGAATAGACCCATATAAAGACCGTCCGCTCGCCGCTCGCTTTCTCCGTGATAACCCCTTTTTCGATATCGAAATCATAGGAGTCTCCTATCACCAGAGGGGTGCCGCAGCGTTTGCAGGTGGGCATCTCATAGCCGGGCTCGAGCTTCTGCGGGGCGAGACCGGCGGCGGTCAGGAGCGAAAAGGTCTCCAGGGTCTTCACATCTTCCCGGTCCGGTACGAGTTCAAGCGTGAAGCTATCTGCTTCCTCGTTGATTGAACTGCATACGGGATAGCCGTAAACGGCGTCTATAGCCCCCGCGATTATAGCCTTGCCGTGGGCCGGGTTATAGGGAGCTCGCACTATCAGGCTGCCGTACTTGCCCTTGCGGTGCTCCAGGATCTCTATATCCCCCGTTCCCATTGCCTTGCCGAAGTCCACCAGGATCTGCTGGCTGAGGTGGTAGAAGGGTGCCTTGAAGGCGATTCTCTCCATCAGGGGGTGGGAACTGAGGAGATCCCTGATAACTCGTGTGGAGGCATGGCGTCCGACGTTGAAGACGACGTCGTCCATGGGCAGCCAGAGATGATCACCCACTTTATCCATGAGATCGTTGTGGAATGAAGCCTCGTAGACGCAGAAGTTCGCGGCCCCGTTTCCCTTGTCCACGATACAGCCGTCTCTCCAGACGTGGGTTTTATGGATGGTGGGAGGTACACCACATTTCTTACACTGCTTGGCCATTGAATACTTCCTCCCAGTCCTTAGCGCATCTCGCGATCGTCTTCTTAATCCCGCATTTATCATATTGAAACTCAAAGGACTTGAAGCTAGCTTTGCTTGAAAAATATCATAACAGTACTTATGGCGATATGGCTACCTCGAGAGGAGAAGGCTCAATGGGTGAAGGCGAAAACGGGCACCCGAGGCTGGAATTCAGGGGCGCCAGGGTCACCGCCGACGCGGGGTTGTTGGCGCTGAGGGAGCTGTACGAGACACTGGGGCTGACCGAGATGGCGGGGGTGATGATCGAGTATGGAAGGTCAGGGAGGAACGTAAGGCATGAGTCGGCGGGGCTGCCGAGGCACTGTTTTAACGTTTTGAGATTTGGCCACGGCGTCTTTGTCGTATGACTTACTCGATGTGCTCGTAACGGGGTGGGGCCACCTGTGGTGCCTGTTTGCTCTTGCGCTCATTATGGGTGCTCTCCACCTTGCGCAGGGCTCGCATTTGTTTGAGGAACCACTTGAAGGAGGTATTGTCCTCCACGACCTCCCTGGCCTCCCTGGACATCTTCCTGCGTTTGCGCTCCCCCGTCTCCAGGGCCTTGCGGATAGCCTCCGCGGTCTCCAGAATATCCAGGGGATTCAACGGGACGACCGTGCCCCGCATCTCCATGTATGAGCCGGCTCCAGTCGAGAGGATGATCAATCCATTGCGGCGGTTGAGTACCGCTCCCTCCTTGGATACGAGGTTCATGCCATCGATAACCGGATTGACCAGCAGAGCGTCGAACTCCATGAGGCCGGCAACCGAGCGGGGGTAATTATCCTCAATGTCTAGGAAGACGGGATCCCATTCCAGGGTGCCGAATTCCTTGTTGACGGCGTGTGCCAGCTCCTCGATCTGGCGCCTGAGGTCGCGGTACTCCTGCAAGGCCTCCCTGGAGGGGTAGAGAAGGTTGGCGAAGACCACCTTGTCGTGCCAGTCGGGATTGTGCCTGAGGAAATGCTCGTACCCCTGCAGGCCACGCAGGATATTTTTAGAGAGCTCCAGGCGGTCCACCCTTACCAGGAGCTTGCGGTCCCCGGTCAGCTGGCGCAGTCGCTCGCGCTGCTCCGAGACATCATCGCGCCGGGACAACCTCTCCAGGGCCTCGTGGTCTATGGAGATGGGGTAGTGCTTCACGAAGGTCTCATGCCCGCCCAGGCGGACCACACGCCGCTTGTTATCCACCGCCGGCCTCACCGCCTCGGCCTCGCGGCAGCACAACAGGAAGTTGCCGGCGTAGTGGGGGGTATGGAAGCCCACCACGTCGTTGGCCAGCATCCCCTGCAAGATCTCCTTGCGCATGTGCTGTGGGAGAAACCTCAGGTAGTCCGGCTGCGCCCAGGGGCTGTGGGTGAAGTGGTGGATGAGAACGTCGGGCTCCTTCCGCCTGATGTACTCGGCGCACAGGTAAAGGTGGTAGTCCTGCAGGAAAATAAGTGGTTGTTTACTGGTGGTCCGTATCTCCTTTACTATCTCGTCCGCGAAGAGGCGGTTGACCTTGCGGTAACCATGGTTCCAGGCATCGTGCGTATCCTCGTCTATGACCGGTTTTTGCACCACGTCGAATAGGTAGTGGTTGAGGTACCACAGCAGCGAGTTGCTGATGACGTTGTAGAACTGCTCGAACTCCTTTTTATCCGGCACGATGAAGCGTACGAAGTACTGCGGGTCCTTGGGGGGCATGGGGATGCGGCGGCGAGGCGCCTCACGGGCCTTGATGGCGTCCTCCTTGGTGCGCGCCGTGGAGATCCACACCGCGTCGGTGGCCACCAGGGCGGTGGTCATGGCCGTCACCACCCCGCCGGCCCCGCGATGGGCTTCCATTTCGCCGCTCTCACCACGCCTGAATTCCACTGGTCCCCGGTTGGAGGCCACGATCACGAACTTATCCTCGAGGTACTTGCGGACCTGCTTGGGGGTTATAGCCTCCAGATCCATCTCCGACAACTCCATTATCAGTACTCCTTCCATGAATAGGATAACACGCGGATTGATCGAAAACGTCAGAAACCGGGGTCAGCAGCCCATTGCATAAACCCCAAATAGATAACAACGTGAACTCGCCTCTCCGAACAGGAAATCGGCTCGTATTGCCAAAAGAGCTGATAAGGAGATAAGAGCTAAGACAAAAAAAAGGGGGGGGCTATGAGCTACGACTTCATCGAGCGTCACGGGGACCAGTCGTTCCTGCTCCCGGAGGATACGCGGGATTGGCTCCCCGAAGGCGACCCCGCCCCTTTCACCGTGGA
>JAXHVT010000075.1:0-127169 GCA_034188985.1 Actinomycetota bacterium
GCGGCCTCGGTTATGGTCATCTGCCCGCTCCAGGTACCCCCGGAGAAGCCCGTAGCGGAGTCCGGGGATATTGTGCCGGTGGTGTCGGAGAGGTCGGCGGGGCCGGAATAGGAGGGTATCAGACCATCCCACATATCCCTGGCGCTGACTGTGAGATCGAAAGGCGTTCCCGCCACCGCTCCCGCCGGCGCCTCGACCCGGAAATGGTCCAGGGGCGGGTCGGTGAGGGTATACGGGATCCCGTTGGAGGCGTTACCCATCACGGTCACGGTAACGTCGCCCCCTGCGCAACCCTCGGGCACTACAATCTCTATGCTTTCGTCGGACCAACTGCGGCAGTCGACCGCCGCGGTACCCGCGAACTCCACGCTGCTGCTTCCCTTCCCGGCACCGAAGTGGTCCCCCTGCAGTTCCACCAGTTCCCCCCAGTAAACGTCGCCGTCGCCGTCCTCCTCCACCATGGCGGAGAGTTGTGGTTCCTCCTCGCTCGGAGTCCAGCTCAGGGTCCAGGATTCCAGGCGCGGGGTCATCCCGTCATCGAGCGTCGACATGCCAACCCTCAAACGCAGGGCGGGACTGTCGGGCGAAAGAGCCGAGATATCCTCCACATCCGATATATTCTCTCTCAGTGTGTTGCTTCCCACGTCCAGAACGTCCACCTGGATGTTGGTGGCGCCAGGCGTCTGCGCCGTGTAAGACGCCTGGTCCCAGTCATACATGAAGCCGGGATCGTACTCGAAGAGATAGCCAAAGGGTCCCGTCCCCCCGTAAATACGCCCGTTGGCCCCGCAGGTCACGGCAGTTACGGCATCCTCCCATCCACACACACAGGGCATGGTGTAGTAGGTACCGTCCTCGTAGCGGATCAACAGCTCGTGATCCTCCATGAACACGTCCTCGTACTCCGTCCCCCCGTAAAGCTTGCCGTCGCTCCCCCGAACCATATCCAGGATGCCCTTACATATTTCGGGGTTGGGATTTGTATAATCGGGCGTTTCGTCGATAACCCCGGTGGCCGTATCGTAGGCGTACACGCGGCCTCCGGGATACGTGGATATGTACACCTGATCATCCGGCCCCCAGGCCAGGGCGTAGGAGTGGCTTTCGTCGCCCGGGACGTCCAAACAGCGCGGGTTGCTTGCCGCCTCCTCACCGGGGTCCCAGGCCCGGTCCGGATCGTAGACGAAGAGATATAACCCCGGACCGCAGGTGCCATAGATGAGCCCGTCCTCGCCCTCCAGCAAGCCCCCGATCACCGACCTTCCCGACATGGGCCGGCCTAGCATCTCCATCTCCCCGCTGCCGGTATCGTAGGAGAATAGGTACGCCAGGGGGTCCGTCCCCCCGTAAAGAACGTCGCCATGAAAGGTCAGTGACCTCACGCACTCCCCCTGATCCAGGGGAATCCCCAGGTCCTCGAAAACTCCGCTGGGCAGGTACCTTCCCAGATGACCATTGGGCTCGGTCCCGAAATATATGGCCCCATCCGGTCCCTCGATAGGCGCCCACACGCCGTATTCCGTATCTATCGCCTGCCCGAGATCCTGATAATCCCCCTGTCCCAGCTCGTCCACGGGTCGATAGTAGAAAAGCCGGCCTCCCCGCTCGAGGGAATGCTCGGGATGGCCCCACCATTCCACGAAAGTGCCGCCGTAGATCTTTCCGTCAGAGGCCGGTGTCAATCCGGTTATACGCTGGCGTGCGTTGACGCTGTTGGGACGGGGAATCACCTGTCCCCAGACCGCCACGCTCGGATAGACGCAAACCGACGTCGCCTCGCACTCCCCGTCGTAGACATGGGCCGGGTCGTACTCCATCATGAAGGTTCCGTAACCGGCCCCGTAAATATGGCCGTTAACGCCGGTGCACAGCCCGTCCACCCAGTACAGGGGGGTATAGGGACCGTATTCCGGATCTATGCACACGGCGGGACCCAGGCTTTCGATGGTGTCCGAGCCGGGATCCAGGCGAAGCAGTGAGCCGTCCACGTAACCGCTCAGGCGGGAATGACCGTAGGTGGCCATGTATATGTATCCGTCGTTACCGTTGGTGAGACCCGGCAGCTCGCGCTGGTTATCGAGAACCGTGTCGTTATACACCATCGCATGGCTCTCGGGATCGTATATACCCAGGTGGCAGGTGGGATAGCTTCCGATGTATATACGGCCGTCCAGTCCGGTCAGCATCTCGCTGGCGTAGCCGTAATCCGCCTCCTCGAGCCTCCCCAGGTACACACCGCTCTCTGCTATGGTATCCAGCTCGTAAACGCGGGCGCCGTTGGCGGTGCCGACGTATAGAACGTCGGTGTCCGTATCGGGATGGGGGGTCATGGACCACACCATCTCCACATTCGCCGCATCTATCTCACCCAGGTCCTCCATCTCGGGGTCAGGGCTGTCCGGATCGAAGCGGAAGATGTGGCCCCCCACTCCGGCGGGTGGAGCCTCCTTGTACTTGATAGAGCTGGAGATGGTGCCCCCGTAGATCATGCCGTCGTTGCCCACGCACATACCCAGCACGCCGGCCTCTCCCAGTTCCAGATGGCCATCCGGCCCTGGTACCGCCTGTCCCAGGTCCCTGGGGTTGCTGTCAGGCTGCTGGTGGTTATCGTCCGTCCAGGGAAGGTTGGGATCGTAGACGAAGACACGGCCTCCCTTCGCCCGGCATTCGTTGTGATACTCCGGCGTCTCCTTCCAGTTGTAGGCCCCGCCGTAGACCTTGCCGTCATGGACCAGCACGTCCCATATCCAAAGATCGCTACCGTCCACCCAATCGACGTGTGAAAAAGGCTCCCCCAGGATGCGGGGATTGCTGTCCGGCTGCTGGTGGTCGTCGTCCGTCCAGGCCTTGTCGGGGTCGTAACGAAACAGCAGCGCCTTGCCGTTGGGCGGATTACCCATCGTACCCCCATATATCACGCCGTTATCCGGGTCGCATGCCAGCGCGCATGTATCGAAGCTGTAGTTGTAATCCGCCCTTCCCAGCAGGTTCACCTGGCCACGGATATGGTAGTCCCCCGGGTTTCTTACCGCGTTATCCAGGAGGGCCATCCCGGCGTCATCGTACTCGAAATCGTCCGACCAGTAATGTGAATCGTGGTATGGGGATGTACACACGGGGGCACAAATAACAGAAATGCAAAAGAGCGCCAGAACTATAACCAGGATGAGTGTCATGCCCCCGTAAGTTCCTTTGTATCCCCTTCCTTTGCCGGCAGGCATGGCCCATCCCTCCCGCGTCAGTAGCGGGGGAAGGGCGGCAAATCAGGCGGTACGTAGACTCCCGCATCCATTATCTTGAAGTAGAGTTGTAACCCTACGTTGCCGAGCAGGGTTGACCAGTAGATCCAAGTGTTAAACCAAATGTCTTTTAGAAGACCGGTCGGATTGCTGTTCTGAATCAGCGCAACCGTCTTATAAGGATCCAGGTAGGCTATCAGGTCCGCCAGGAAAGCTCTTGCTCCCGGATTGCCGTTGATGGCGTTGGCTACCACATCCCCATGTAGGTTATCGATGAGTCCCTTTAAGAAATCATAACCATAATCGTTCAGTGTGTTTGCCAAGTCCGCCCCGTTCATCTCACCCAGCAATTCCGTGAGGAAAGCGCCCGAGTTGTTCACGGCCTCCGCCACCACGGCGCCGTTCAGGTTGGCGACGAGGTTGGTGAGGAAGGGGACATTGTCGTTGAGCAGTCCGGCCACCACCGTGGGATCCAGAACCCCGAGTATCCAGGTGGTCATGTCGGGGTTGGCATTGAGCGCCATGGCGATGGTCTGGGCGGTGGTGGCGTCCAGTGTCTCAACCGTCGTCCTCAACATGGTCTGGGTTCGGGCGTTTTCGTTCAGGGCTTCGGTGATAACCGGAATAACCTCCGAGGTATCGAGGTTATTGATAACGGCCGCGATAAGCGGATGCAGATCAGGGTTGTTCTCGAGTCCCTCAGCCGATGCCACGGCCACTGCCGGCCCCAGATTGGCCAGAAGGTTGCGCAGGAACCAATAATAATCGGCCGGGTGTTCAAGGGTACCGTGCTGCGCGTTGTAGCAGCTGAGATTTATCCCATGAGCCAGGGCTATGGCGGTGTCGGCCGTTATGTTCTCCACCATCACCCTTACGAATGAGGGGTTGTTGTTGATGCCTACGGCCAGGGCCACTCCGGAGTTACCGTCGGTTGTGGCAAGAAGCCCGGTAAGGAGGTTGTCATCGACGCTGCCGGCCACGTTGGCGTTAATGCCATCCGCCAAGGCCACCGCCGTGCCCGCGTTGAGGTTGGTCACCAGCACCGAGAGCAGGTCCTGCCCCAGGGGATGGGTGGCTACGTTGCGATTAATGCCCTCCGCCAGGTAGCGTGCCGTGGCCGCGGAGGTACTGGCCAGGAAATCCGTGAGGAAAGCCCCGTTGGCGTTGACCGCTCCGGCTACCACTGCAGGATCCAGGGCGGAGATGAGCTCGGGCAGGAAGTCCCTTCCCGCCAGCCAGTTATCCCTTAAGCCCAGGGCCGCCGCCTCCCCCAACGGTCCCCCCAGGTTGGTCAGGAGGTCGCGCAGGAAGTCGGGGTTGGCGTTTACCGCTCCGGCTATGGTACCCGCGTCCAGATGCGAGATTAGCGAGGCCAGGAAGTCCGGGTTGAGGTTGGAGCCCTGAGCCGCCGCCTTGGCCACCGATGGAGGCAGGTTGGATACCAGGTCGCGGACCAGGTCGGTATGGGCGGCCAGGGCTTGAGTCACCGTGGCCGGGTTCAGGTTTGCCAGCAGCTCGCCTAAGAAGGCGGGGTTCTGGTTGAGGCCCTCTGCCACCGCTCCCCCCAGGTAGGCGGGAAGCTTCTTGGAGAGTTCCTCGGTGATCTCGGGGTGGGCGTTCAGGGCGTTGGTTACAATGGCCGGGTTCAGCGCGTTTAGCGCCTCCACCAGCAAGGCGGGGTTATCTCCCACTCCCGCCCCCAGGCCCGCTCCCACGCTGGGGTCGAGCAGGGGTATGAGTCCGGTCACCAGGTCCGGGTTGGCGTTGGTTACGTCCGCCAGCACCTCGACGTTCATGAGACCCAGCACCCGCGACAGCATGACCTGGTTTGATACGAGGTCGGCCACGAAGGCGGGGTCGATGTACTTGGACGACTCCTCCACCACCGGGAGGGTGGAGTTGATAATGTCGGCCACCACGTTCGGGTCCAGCAGGGCGATGAGGTCGTTCACGAAGGCCGTCGAGGCCTGCAGCGCTCCGGCTATGGGCACCGGCTCCAGGTAGGGCATGGTGGCCGAGAGCATGGTGGTGTTGTTCAGGATATCCGTCACGAAGGAGGGGGTCACCGCTCCGGCCACCCTCACCGCCATGGCCACGTTGGCGTTCAGCGCCTGGGCGGTCACCGCCGGGTCCAGGTAGGACAATATGGAGGCCACGAAGGCGCCGTTGCGGTTGACCACCGAGGCCACCACCGCCGGGTCCAGGTAATCCATGGAGGTCGAGAGCATCTGCCCGTTGGCGTTGACCACGTTCGCTATCACCGCCGGGTCCAGGTAGGAGACCAGGGAGGCCAGGAAGGCGCCGTTGTCGTTTACCACCTGTGCGGTGCCGGCCGGGTCCAACAGACCCATCAGCTCGCCAAGGAAGAGACCGTTGTCGTTGATGATCCCCGCTATCACCCGGGCGTTCAGGTAGGAGAGCATACCGGCTACCCAGTCACCGTTGGAGTTTATGGCCACGCTCATGGCCTCGGCGTCCAGGTATTCTATAAGTCCGGCCACGAATTCGCCGTTGGCGTTGACCGCTCCGGCGATAACCTCGGGGTCCAACTCCTTGACCAGCCCCACCAGCAGGTCGACGTTCTCGTTTACGGGCCCGGCTATGGCCTCGGAGTCCAGGTAGCCGGTGCTGGCTATGAGGAACTCGGGGTTGTCGTTTATCACCTGGGCGATGACCGGTATGGTGCCCTCGGACACCATGGCCGCCAGCAGCTCTGATATGAACTCAGGGTTCTCGTTTAAGGCCTGGGCCACCGCCTCTGGCTCGGTGTTGGCCAACATATTGGCCAACAGGTCCACGTCGGAGGCTATCTTGCCCAGCATGGCCCCCATGGGGCTGCGGGAGGGGATGACCATAACCGCGCCCAGGGCTACGAAAGCCACCACGAGCACCACCACTATGATGTTCACTACCAGCTGTACCGGTCTTTTTAGCAGAAACATCTTTCGGCTCATCCTTTATCCATCATCAGGGCATCGGGCCCGTCCCAGAGTCCGTGAACACGGCGTATCCGATTATCGCTAAATCAACGGGTATACCAAGTAGGTAATACGTTGCTCTCAGATCCAGTCCTATACCCAGCTTGTTGATCAAGCCATCGGAGTAGGCCGAGATACTGGCATTTATAGCATCGGTTACCTCGACTGAAAGATCTGGGGTATTCACCAGATCCAGCAGCATCTGGTCGCCGTGAACGTTAGTCGTCAAGGCCATTTGCTTTCCGTCCAGACCCCCCAGCAGGCCGGTGAGCAGGGGCTCGGCACCGCTGTTCAGCGCCTCCGCCACCAGGGCGGGATCCAGTGGAACTGAGCCCCCCAGCAGCTGATTGGTGAGGTTCTGCCCCTCGGGGCTGGTCATCAGCTTGCCCATGGCCTCGGCCGTGCTGTCTATGGGCGGGGTTACGGATCCCGCATAGCTTAGGTAATTGCGCAGGAAGTACATGGGATCTGAATCGAGGCCCGCGTTCAGCTGGTCCGCCAGGGCACCCGCGTCCAGGCCCTTTATCAGGCCATCCAGGAAGTCGCTGTTGTTATTGAGGCCGTAGGCGAGGGCCTCGGCCGTATTCCGGCCGGTTCTCACCAGGGACGCGTACAGCGCCGACCCCGCTCCTCCCGCCGCCATGGCGTTTACGCCCAAACCGATAGCCTCTCCGGTATGCTCGTCCAGGGTTTCTATCAGTATGGGCAAGAAATCCTTTTCCGCACTTACGCTGGCGTTGAGGCCCTCGGCAAGGGCCTGCGCCGTCGCCGGTGCCATGTTGGCCATGAGCACCCGCATGAGATCGGGGTTCTCGTTGGCGGCCTCGCCCATGGTGGTGCCGGTGGTGGCGTTAAGGTTGCCCAGCACCTGTACGAGCAGGTCGGGGTTGGTCTCCAGGGCCGCACCAGCCGCTTCGGCCACGCTGGTGTCCAGGTTGGCCAGGAGGCTCTCCATAAAGCCGGAGGCGTTCAGGTTCATGCCCTCGGCCATGGCCTCGCCCGCAGCGGAGGAAAGGTTTCCGAGCACCCCTACCAAGAGGGAGGGGTCCGAGTTGATAGCCTCGGCTATGGCCTCGCCCAGCTCCCCGTCCAGGTTGGCCAGGAGATCCCTGATCATGGTGGGATTGACCTCCATGGCCTGGGCGATCACCCCAGCGTCAAGGTAGGATATCAGATCGGTCAGAAAACTCTGTCCTTTATTAAGCCCCTGGGCCACGGCCTCCCCGAACGATCCCTCCAGGTAGGCGGAGAGCTGTCGGGTGGTCTCAGGGTGCAGGGTGAGCAGTTGGGCCAACCCTGTGGCGTTGAGGTTGCCGATCAGGGTGGACAGGAAGGCCATGTTGTTATTCAAGCCTATGGCTATGCCCGCCGCCGCCGTGGGCGACAGGTGGGCCGAGAGATCGGCCGTGAAGCCGGTGGTGACGGCCATGATGTCCATCATCACGTCCACGTCCAGATTGGCCAGGGCCGCATCCACCAGGCCGGGATTGCCGTTTACGCCCTGGGCTATGGCTTTCGCCGTAGCCGGGTCCATGTTAGCCAGCAGCGAGGTCAGGAAGTCACCGGCCCCGGCCATGACACCGGCCAGGAAGTCGGGATCTGACGAGGCCACCATGGTATCTATGAAATCGGGGGCCAGGTTCAAGCCCTCCGCCGCCGCCCTACCTATCTCCGGCGGCAGGTTCTGGATAAGCGAAGTCAGGAAGGCGGAGTTGGCGTTGAGCGCACCGGCCAGCGCCCCTAGATCGATAAGGGGTATGACCTGATTCAGAAACTCCTCGTCGTCGGCTATGTATTTTATGTAATCGTCGTTTAAGTTGGTGACGATGGCCGCCACCGCGTCCCCGGTGCCGTTGAGCGAATCCGCCAGGCCCTTGGGGTCCAGTTGCCCTATGACCGCCTTTAGGAAAGAGGCGTTGGCGTTCACCGCCGCCGCCATGGGCGCGGGATTCAGCAGCCCCAGGATGCGCGTGAGCATGGCCTGGTCGGAGGCCATCTCCGCCGCCGAGCGGGGGTCCATATTGTTGACCACACCGATCAGAAAGGACTTATTGCCGTTCAGGGCGTCGGTTATGATGACCGGGTTCAGGTAGCGTATGAGCCCCGCCGTGAAGGCGCCGTTGGCGTTCATGGCCCCGGCCAGCACAGCCGCGTTGAGGTTTCTCACCAGCCCGGACAGGAAGCCGGGGTTGGCGTTGAGCGCCTGGGCGATGGGGGTGGGATCCAGAAGCCCCAGCAGGTTGGCCAGCCAGGCGCCGTTGACGTTGACCGCACCGGCGATGACCGCAGCGTTCAGGTCTCCCACCAGGATTGAGGTAAAACCGGGGTTGGCATTCATGGCCCCGGCTAGCACTACCGGGTCCAGCATTGAGACCAACTCGGTGAGGAAGGGGCCGTTTTCGTTGATTATGTCCGCCACTGTCTCTGGGTCCAGCTCTGGTAAGAGGGCAGCGGTGAAATCCGAGGTCCGGTTGAGGGTATCGGCCAGGGCCTCGGGATCCAGCTCGGATATGAGCAGGGTTATGAACTCGCCGTTTTCGTTAATGGCCGCGGCTATGGGCTCCGGGTCCAGGTTGGCCATCAGGGCGGAGATGAACTCCGGGTTTCCGTTGATAGCCTTGGCCGTGGCCTCCAGGTCGGCGGGATCCTGTATCTCGGCGATAAGCACGGCCAGAAATTCGGGGTTTTCGTTGATAGCCCGGGCCACCTCCACCGGGTCCAGCCCTGAGATGATGCCCGCCAGGGTGTAGCGCTGGCTGACCATCTTGCCCATCAGGGTTCCTATGGGGCCCTTCACTGGCAGGAACATGGCCACTCCCACCACCAGCAGGACCACCAGCAGCCCGATGACCACTATGTTCACTACCACCTGTATGGGCTTTCTTACCAGCATAGTCACAATCCTCCTACGGGTGCGGAGAATACGATTCCTCGAAACCTATGAAATTGGCCCATGAATGTACATAAACCGAACCTATTATCCTGGCCTCGACGTAAAACCATGCACATTCGAGCATGTTGTGCCCGGAAATAGGCAGATCGGCGCTATGGTTGTCCAGGGAGTCGTTCAACGCGCCGGTTACGGTACTCCAATCCAGATAGCCCAACAACTCCGTCAGGAAGTTATTGTTGGCATCCACCAGGGCCTGGCCTATGGTGGCGCCCAATCCGTTGACCGCCGCCTGGTCCATCAGCTGCTCGGTTAGCTGGGGGTTGGCGTTCATGGCGCTGGCCACCAAGCTTCCGTCCAGGGTGCTCAAAAGGTCCGAGACGAACGCCTGCCCTCCGGGATCGGCCAGGGCGTCATTGATGGCCGTGGCCAGGCTGGAGACGTCCAGGGCTCCCACCAGCTCGATCATCCAGGCCTCGTTATCGGCCGTGCCCATGATCTCCGCCATTTTGGCTCCGTCCATGTTCCTCAATAGGTACTCCACTAGCTCGGAGTTGTTGTTGAGTCCCTCGGCCACTTCGGCGGCGGTGTCAGTATCCAGGCCATATATCAGCTTGTACATTAAGTTGTCCTCCAGGGGGGTGACGGGCAGCCCGTTTATGACATCTACTATCGCCCCCGCAGTGCCCACTCCGGTGGCTCCCAACATGGCCTCCAGGAAGGTGTTCGTTCCACCGACCGAGTTGGCGTTGAGGCCCTCGGCTATTTCCAGGCCGGTGTTGCCATCCAGCTCGGGCAGAAGGTTGAGGATCAGCTCGGTGTTGTTGTTGAGCCCCGCCGCCAGCTCCGCTCCTACATCGGCGGAGAGGTTGGCCATGAGCTGCTTCGATAGGTCGGTTCCGTTCTGGTTGAGCCCCTCGGCTATAGCCCTGCCCACTTCTTCATCTAATTTGCCCACCAGCGGGGCGATGATGTCGGGATTGGCCGATAGGGCCTCGGCCACCCGCTTGCCGGTAGCACCGTCCAGGTAGCGTGAGACCTCCCTGGCCGTGTCCGGGTTGGCGTTCATGCCGTCGGCTATGGCCTCGGCGATTCCGACGTCCAGGTGACCCACGAGGCCTGCCACGAAATCGGGGTTGTTGTTCACCGCGTCGGCTATGACCACGGGATCGCTGTTGGCCAGCAAGTTCTTTACCATGGACTGCGCCGTTGGCTGTGAGGCGTCGGCGTTCATGCCCTCCGCTATGGCCCGGGCCACGTTTTTAGACAGCCGTGGTATGAGCCCGGCTATGAGGGCGTCGGCGGCACCCGAGTTGAGAATGCCTGCTATAACCTGGGGGTCGGCGTAGGTCAGCGCGACGTCTATCACCGCCAGGTTGGCGTTTATACCCTCGGCCGCGGCCTTGGCCACCGAGGTCGGCAGCATGGCCAGCAGAGTGGGCAGGAAGCTGCCCGAGGCGTCCAGGGCGGCGGAAACCGCCGCTCCGTCCAGGTTGTTCAAAACGTTTATCAAAAGGTTTGGGTTTTCGTTGGAACCGGCCAGGGCCGCCTTTACCACATCGGGCGAGATGCCCTTGACCACGCCGGTCAGAAAAGAGGGCGCCTGGGCCAGGGCCGCGGCGATGCTCGCCCCATCCAGGTTGGCCAGCACCGCCGAAACAAGATCGGGGTTGCCCTCCAGGGCCCGGTTGGTTACCTCTGCTATGGCCGGGGCGAGGAGGGGGATGAGTCGGGTCACCAGATCGGCGTTCTCGGCTAAGGCCGCCCCGACGGCCGCGGTGTCGATCAATGGCATCACCCCGGTGAGCAGGCTCTCGTTGTTGACCATGGTGGCCACCAGTTGGGGATCTATGGCGTCCATGACCTGGTAGACCAGGTCGGGATTATCATTGGCCACTCCCGCCGCCCAGGCGGGATCCAGGGCGTTTATAAGTCCGGAGGTGAAGGTCGAGCCGTTGTTCATGGCCGACGCGGCCACCGCCGGGTCCAGGGAGGCCAGGAGCGGGGATATCCAGGAGGTATCATTTACCGTTATCGCCAGTACGCTGGTCAGGAGCTCGTCGGACAGGTTGTCGACCAGCGCGGGTGTCATATCCGGGTTCTGGTTCAGCGCCCCCGCTATAACCTGCGGATCAAGGTAGGCCATCAAGCGGGACAGAAAAGTGGGATGGGCGTTGATGCCCGCAGTGAGCACCTGGGGATCCAGGTAGCCCATGAGCCGGGTCATGAAGGAGCCGTTGGCGTTCAGTACCCCGGCCACCACACCGGTATCCAGATACCCCATGAGGTCGCCCACCAGGGAGGGATTGGCGTCTATGGCCCCGGTCAGCACAACGGGATCGAGGTAGCCGATGAGCTCGGTTACGAAGGGCCCATTGGCGTTGACCGCGCCGGCCAGCACCGCCGGGTCCATGGCGGCCGTGGAAGCGGTCAGGAAGTCCCCGTTGGCGTTAATAGCCTCGGCCAAAACCTCGGGGTTCAGGTCTCCCACCAGCTCGGTCAGCACCCCGCCGTTCTCGTTGACCACCACGGCCACCGCCTCGGGGTCGAGGTAGCCCATGAGCTCGGCGGTGAACTCCCCGGTCACCGGGTCGTTTACCACCTTGGCCAGTGCGGCGGGGTCCATCTCGGATATGAATATCGCTATGAATTCAGGGTTCTTATTTACGGCCTCCGCTATCTGCTTGGCACCGCCTTCCCCCAGGGCGACGATGAGATCGTACATCATCTCCGGGTTCTTCTCCATGGCCTCGGCCAGGGCCGCAACGTCCAGGTTGGCCAGCAATCCGTGTAGTATCTGCTTGGTGGTGAGCATCTTGCCGAGCATGGGGCCCATGGGGTTGTGCGCGGGTATAAGGGCTATGGCCCCCAGCGCCAGAGCCCCGACGACGAGGATGATGACGATTACGTTTATGACCGTCTGGACTGAAGTCCTTAGCATCCTTTTCCTCGTTTCAAGCCTTCAGTCAAGCTTCCGCCCCCCTTGACTGATTAGCGTCCCCCTATCCTTCCCTGGCTCGACCTCGCTTTGCCTTCGTCTGGATTGCCTTGCTATCTAATTCGCCGCTAATAGTTTAACCCAACCCTTACTATTATACAAATTACCAATCTATATATATTTTCATACTGCATAAAGCATTCGTAAACCCCTAAAGCCCCTTTTTTGCACCTTTTTAACAGATTGGTAACATATTCGTAACATAGAGGTTAATTTAGATGTCTACAGCCGTTAGCCCTCCTCCTCAGCCCTATAATTACAGTATTATTATATATATAGATTGAACCAGCTTGCAAAGCCGTCCCGCCATAGGACTCGTTGCTCTCTCTACGGCCTGTCGAGAGTAAGTTTTAATCCATGGACATGGAAAGGTCTTGTTCGCAACCTTCTTCTTAGGAATTATGCGCCCGTATACATCCGATACGCCCGCCGACTCAACCGTTTCAACGGGTACGCTATTTCCGTACATGCTTCTGAGCGAATTCCATCGATGCTGGGCTGTCTCGATTCCCTGTCTTCCTCCGCGGATCCTTCGATCCCGCGCACATAATCGCTTTCATGCGTCCTGCAGGACGCCAAGGGCGTCGCTACCCCCCTCCTTGTCCGACCAGTA
Organism: Actinomycetota bacterium; assembly: GCA_034188985.1. Taxonomy (GTDB): domain Bacteria; phylum Actinomycetota; class Geothermincolia; order Geothermincolales; family RBG-13-55-18; genus JAXHVT01. Next base: position 12,719 of record JAXHVT010000075.1, read on the forward strand.
CATAGCCCGCTCCACCACCAGGGGCCAGTCCGAGATAACCTGCACCGAGGCGTCTCGATCCGGGTCCACCTCGTTGGCGAACACGGTTACCCTGGAGCCGCCCGCCACGTCAACCGAGTGGCTTTTAGTGCTGCCGTCCGTACGCATGAACACCAGGGTGGCATGGGCGATCCGGTCGGTAGGATTCACCAAAAGTATGTACTCGTCGAACCCCCACGCGGTGGTGCCCTCGGCCAAGTACCACGTCGTCGCGGCGGTAACCGATCCTGTGCTGCAGTGACCGCCCGCCCGGGAACGGGATCCGCGGGGCCAGTACATGGCCCGCTCGGCGATCACCGCCTGATCGGCCTGCACGTAAGTTGAGACGTCGCTTCCCGGCACCACGTCGGCGACGTTCAGGGTGAAACGGGCCAGCGGGCCCACCGTGAAGACCCTCCTTACCCTCTCGCCCTCCGGCTTCAAGAAATCGAAGGTCACGGTGGCGTCGGAGGTGTTGGGGTTCTGTATAAGCACGTACTCCTCGAATCCCCAGGACGTGGTGCCCTCGGCCAGGAGCCAGGTGGTGCATCCCCCGGTCACCCCCAGGGTGTCGTGGCCACCCTCCTTCCCTTCCCAGTACATGGCCCGCTCCGCCACCACCGGGAGGTCGGAATGGACGTGGGTGGATACGTCGCTCTCCGGAATCAGCGAGTTCACATCAAGGGTGAGTCGAGAGTAGCCGGGCATGGAGAACGCGAATTCCCGCGTGGACCCGCCGGGCTCCATGAAGGTGACCTCGATGCTCGCCCTCCCGGCGTTGGGGTTCTGCACCAGCACGTACTCCTCGAATCCCCAGGCGGTTGTGCCCTCGGCCATGTACCAGTCAGTGCCGGGCGCATTCGCGCCCACGGCCACGTGACCCCCGGTCTTATCGTCCCAGTACATGGCCCTCTCCGCCACCACCGGGAGGTCGGAATGGACATGAGTGGACACGTCTCTCTCCGGGACCAGCGAGTTCACCGTGATAGTCAGCCTGGAGTTTCCGGGCATGGAGAACGCGAATTCCCGCGTGGACCCGCCGGGCTCCATGAAGGTGACCTCGATGCTCGCCCCCCCGGCGTTGGGGTTCTGCACCAGCACGTACTCCTCGAATCCCCAGGCGGTGGTGCCCTCGGCCATGTACCAGTCCCTGGCTGGCTCGGGCTGGGTGAGGTTACGGTAAACGGTTATTCTCCGCTCTCCCTCCAGGAAACCGCTGTTATCTATGGCCTTCACGGTTATGGTATGCGTTCCCTCGGCCATCTCGCTCAGGTCCCAGGCCATGAAAGTATAGTCGACATCTCCAGAGGCCGGGGTGACGGTGTGGCTATCCTCGAGTTCGCCGTCGACCCAGAGCTCCAGGTATTTTATATCCACGTGCTTGCTCGCCGCCTGAACGGATACCTTGCCCGAGGAGGGATAGCTGAACTCTGCGGGTGAGGCGATCTCCACCAGCGGCACCCTCAGCGCGGAGTAACAATCCAACAACCCCCAGCCGTATTCCACGTCGTATCCCGGGCTGCCCTTGTCCACCGCCGCATCGCGCAGCATCCTCCACACCTCATCGGGCGTGGCGCCCGGGTTATCGGCCAGGGCCAGCAGGGCGGCGCCGGACACGTGGGGGCAGGAGTCCGATGTGCCCGACTCGCAGTCGTATTTATCGTCGGGAGAGGGGCCCCAGATAACATCCCCCGGAGCCGACAGGTCCACCGAGGAGTTAGTGTTGGACGAAGGCGAGTGATCCCCCGACGCGTTGGTCGAGCCCACTCCGATGACGTAGGTCATACCGGCGGGGTAGTTGAGGCGTGAATCCCCCTCGTTGCCCACCGCCGCCGCTATCACGCATCCCTTGTTGTATGCGTACTCAACCGCCTCCTGCAGTTGCTGGGAGTAGGTGCCGGACGTGAAGCTCATGTTGATGACGTCGGCACCGTTGGCGGCGGCATGGTAGACGCAGTTCACCACGTCGTCCAGGGTGCCCTGCCCATCCGCCCCCAGGGCCTTGAGGGGCATCACTCCGGCATACCAGTCCAGGCCGGCCACGCCTATGGTGTTGTCGGTATTGGCGCAGGCCACGCCGGCCACAAGGGTGCCGTGCCCGTTATCGTCCCAGGGGTCGTCGTCGTTGTTGTAATAATCGTAACCGTCGACGCGGCGGCCCAGCAGATCCTCGTGCAGGTAATCCATGCCGGTATCTATAACCGCCAGGGTAAGCCCGGCGGAGCCCCTCTGCAGGTCCCAGGCCTGATCCGCCTGGACCCCGTTGTTGCTATTGAGGTTCCATTGCCGGTCGTAGAGGGGATCGTCGGGGGTGGTCGTGGCCGCGCTGAAGATGACATTAGGCTCGGCCAGCTTTATCAGGGGGGACGCCGTGAGCAACCTGGACGCCTCCAGCTCGTCTATTCCCGGCTTCAACCGCAACCGGGATATGAAGCTCGCGGGCTTGGAGGCAAAGGATGCCGCCAACTCGTCCAAGCCTACCTCGATCAGCTGCGAGAACTCCCGCGCCACCTTCGCCAGCACCTCCAGGCTGGGCTCCTCCAGGGTGATGGCGACCTCGCCGGGTACGTAGGTGCCCGGCGGGTACTCGGAGGAGTTCAGGCGCTGTATGTGAAGCTGCTCGGCCTCGGTGAGAACGGCCGCCCTAGCGGAATCCACCCGTGGCGGGAGACCTCCGAACGCTCCCGCCGCGAGAAAAAGCAGGAGGAAGAGTAGGATATATTCTGCCTTGTTACTACGGTGCAATTCACGAACCTCCGTATTTTCTCGAACCTCTGCAACGTCCGATTGCGTCAAACGATAAAACGTTCCCGAGCCGATATAATAACTATTTCCCCCGGAATACCCGCTCCGCTTTCGGGAAGGGGACGGCGTTTGTCCCCTCCTTCTCTAAACGTTTCGACGGACCATGGTTCCCGGACTATTATACTCAAGGCGAGGGATCGTGGGCTTTCTTTCGCCGCCCCGGGACAGGGGGGGGGCGAAACGATACGCTTCATGAGGGGGTTTACGCGGATATCCTAACCCGTCTTATCTCGGCCCCCAGGCCGCTCAGCTTATCCTCCAGGCCCTCGTATCCCCTATCCACGTGATGTATATCGACCAGGTGCGTATCACCTTCGGCCGCCAGGCCGGCCAGGACCAGGGCGGCGCCGGCCCGTAGATCGGGGGCGCAGACCTCCGCCCCGCTCAAGCGTCCCACCCCCCTGACGATGGCGTGATGCCCCTCGATCTTGATATCGCACCCCATGCGGTTTAATTCGTCCACGAACATGAAGCGGCTCTCGAAGACGTTCTCGGTTATCACGCTGGTGCCCCCGGCCAGGCTCATCAATACCATCATCTGCGGCTGCAGATCGGTGGGAAAGCCTGGAAAGGGGAGCGTGGCCGCGTCTACTGAACGGTAGTCGCCTCTTCCCGCCACCCGCAGGCGATCGTCCCCCTCGTCCACCTCCACCCCAATCTCGCGCAGCTTCTCCAGTACCAGGCTGAGATGCTCAGGGTTCACCCCGCCTATACCCACGTCTCCACGGGTAACGGCGGCGGCCACGGCCAGGGTCCCGGCCTCTATGCGGTCCCCGATGGCGGCATGCTCCGTACCTCTCAGCTCCACCGGCCCATCCACCTCTACTACAGGTGTCCCCGCGCCACGTATACCGGCCCCCATGGAGATGAGAAAATCGGCCAGGTCCCGTATCTCTGGCTCCCGGGCCGCGTTTTCTATGCGCGTCGTGCCCTCCGCGCCGCAGGCGGCCATCATCAGGTTCTCGGTGGCCCCCACGCTCGGGAAATCGAGAAGGATATGGGCCCCTCTCAGCCTGGAGGACATGACCTTGATATAGCCGTGCTCGGAGGATATATCCGCTCCCAGGTCCACGAGGCCCTTGAGGTGCATGTCGATTTTTCTGGATCCGATGTTGCATCCGCCGGGGATGGCCACCCGTGCCTCGCCCCAGCGTGCGACGATGGGCCCCAACACCACGATGGAGGCGCGCATGCGGCGTACCAGCTGGTAAGGAGCCTCCCTGACGTCGAACTCCCCGGATCGTATCCTCAGGGTTTCTCCCTCCCAGTCCACCTCGACCCCGAGATATCTCAGCACGTCCACCATCACCTCCACGTCGGTGATGCGGGGCACGTTGTTGATAACGCATTCCTCGGATGTCAGGAGGCTGGCCGCCATCAGCTTGAGCACGGAGTTCTTGGCGCCGCTCACGCACACCTCGCCCCGCAGGGGGTTGCCTCCACTGATTACGAACTTCGTCTCACCCATGATAAGGCGATGATAGCACACCGTGGTGCCGGCGTGGGGTCGAGGGCGAGGATCTCAGCCCTTGAGGCGTTCCATGCGGGCTTCCGACTTGCGTTCCAGGGCTTTCTTGACTTTCTTGAGCCGGAAAATATCCTCCCGAAAGCGCTCCTCAAGGCTCATCTCGATGAACTTGATCTGATCGTCGAACTCGGGGACCACCACGTTCTCCAGGGCGTTTACCCGCCGGTTGGTCTTCCTCAGCTCCTCCCCCAACCTGCGCAGCCTGGTCTCGATATCGGCGCTCTCGATAATCACGTCGATGATCTCCTCGAACTTCTCCGCCGCCGAATCCACCCGGCTGGAGACGCCGGTGATGGAATAGCCGCGTTTGAGCGCCGAACGCATGGTGCTCTGGCCCTTGCGTATCACGGGGATGGGCACCCCCATGACATGGGTTCCGGTTATATCCACCAGAACCTCGCCCTGGGCCGCGTAGGATGTCGATCTCACGGACTGGCCGCCGTCCTTGGCTTTGGCCATGGCCAGGTCGAACTGGGCGTCGGCGGTAACCCTCTCCAGGCGCAACGAGAGCCTCATGGTCTCGTCGATAATGGGCATGAACTCCTGCAGTAAGGCATCCCTCTTGCGCTTGAGCAGGTTCATGCCCTGGTCGGCCAGGCTGCGGTTGGCCTTCAGCTTCAGCAGCTCGCTCCTGGTCGGGTTGACCTGTTCCATCGCACACTCCAGCTAGTTCCCGATTCCGCTAATCCTCGCTCACGGTTATATCCGCCGCTGTCTCGGGGTTGTAGTACTTGTCTATATACTCCTGCTTGATACGCTTGACCGACTCCACGGGCATCATGCTTATGAGCTTCCATCCCAGCTCGAGCGTTTGATCCAACTCGCGGTTCTCGTCCTTCTGATCCAGGTAATTCTGCTCGAAGGCGTCGGCGAATTTCAGGGCCAGGCGGTCGGTGTCGGTCAGGGCCTCCTCGCCCACTATGGCCACCAGGCGGCGCAGGTCCACGCCCTCCGCGTAATAGGCGTAGAGCTGATCGGCGACTCCGCGGTGGTCGGGCCTGGTCCTGCCCTCCCCGATACCCATGTTCATAAGGCGTGAGAGGCAGGGAAGCACGTCGATGGGCGGAAAAACGCCCTTGCGATGCAGTTGTCTGGAGAGGACGATCTGTCCCTCGGTTATGTACCCGGTGAGGTCCGGTATGGGATGGGTGATATCGTCGTCGGGCATGCTCAGTATGGGCAGCTGGGTTACCGATCCGGGCCTGCCCTTGATGCGACCCGCCCGCTCGTAGATGGTGGCCAGGTCGGTATACATATAGCCGGGGTAGCCGCGTCGGCCCGGCACCTCTTCCCTGGCGGTGGAGATCTCGCGCAGGGCCTCGCAGTAATTGGTCATGTCGGTCAGGATAACCAGCACCTGCATATCGTGCGTGTAGGCTAGGAATTCGGCCACGGTGAGGGCGCAGCGTGGAGTCAGCAGGCGTTCCACCGTGGGATCGTCGGCCAGGTTAAGGAAGAATACAACCCTCTCCAGGGCGCCGGACCTGGCGAAGCTGTCCTGAAAGAACGAGGCCTCCCGGCGGGTGATCCCCATGGCCCCGAAGACGATGGCGAATTCCTCTCCTCCCAGTATCTTGGCATTCTTCACGATCTGCGCCGCCAGCTCGTTGCCCGGCAGCCCGGCGCCTGAGAAGATGGGCAGTTTCTGCCCTCGCACCAGGGTATTCAGACCATCGATGGCCGATACTCCCGTCTGGATAAAGTCGCGGGGTTCGTCCCTCGTCCAGGGATTTATTGGCGAGCCCCCGATCTCTCTCATCTCCTCGGGAAATATGTCGGGACCCCCGTCTATCGGCTCTCCCAGCCCGTTGAGGACCCGGCCCAGCAGGTTGACGGAACAGGGCATGCGGGCCACCGCTCCACGAAAACGCACCTTGGTCAGATCAACGTCAAGGCCTGCCGTGGGACCGAAGATCTGGACCACGGCCAGCTCGCCGTACAGCTCGATAACCTGCCCGTACCTCACGGTGCCGTCGGCGTATTCGATCTCCACCATCTCGTTGTAAGAGGCGCCCTTGACCTTGCTTACGAAGACCAGGGGTCCGGCCACCTCACCCACGGTACGGTATTCGGTAGTCGCCAGGGAAACCCTCTCATCAGACATCTTCGCTCTCCTGTATCATGTTCGAATTCACGGTTACCACTCGCTCAGCTCTCTCAGTGATTGCTGTACCTTCTCCATCAGTTCGTTCAGTACATCCTCAGCCTCCTCGGAGGATACGTCCTTCATGCGTGCGATCTCGTTCTTTATGGGGTGCTCGGTGGCCTGCCGCAGGGGCACGCCCTGCACTAGGACCTCCTCCAGGCAGTCGTAATAGGTGAGTATTACCTTGAGCATCAGGTACTGTTTGCGCAGCGAGCAGAAAGCATCCACGTCGCTGAAGGCGAACTGCTGCAGGAAGTCCTCCCGCAGCATGCGCGTGGTCTCCAGCACCGCCTTGGCGAAATCGGGCAGTGCGTCCGGCCCCACCAGCTGCACGATCTCCTGCAGCTCCACCTCTTTCTGCAGCAGGCTCATGGCCTTGTCCCGCAGGGCCCTCCAGTCGTCGGCAACGTTCTTTAGATACCATTCCCCGATCTGGTCCAGGTAGAGGCTGTAACTCTTGGTCCAGCTTATGGCGGGGAAATGACGGCGGTGTGCCAGCGAGGTATCCAGGGCCCAGAAGGCCCCGGTTATACGCAGGGAGTTCTGGGTCATTGGCTCGGAGAAATCGCCGCCAGGGGGGGATACCGCCCCTATGGCGGTGATGGATCCCACGCGTTCGTCTTCACCCAAACATATGGCGCGGCCGCAGCGCTCGTAGAAGTCGGCCAGCCGCGTGGCCAGGTAGGCGGGATAACCCTCCTCGCCGGGCATCTCCTCCAGCCGCCCCGAAACCTCGCGTAAGGCCTCCCCCCAACGCGAGGTCGAATCGGCCATCAGGGCCACGTTGTAACCCATATCCCGGTAGTACTCGGCCAGGGTGATCCCGGTGTAGATGGATGCCTCCCTCGCCGCTACCGGCATGTTGGAGGTGTTGGCCACCAGGATGGTGCGCTGCATCAGCGGCACACCGGTCTTGGGGTCGATTAGGCTGGGGAACTCCGATAGGACCTCGGTCATCTCGTTGCCCCGCTCCCCGCAGCCTATATATATTACTATGTCGGCGTCGGCCCACTTGGCCAGAGTCTGCTCGGTTACCGTCTTACCGGTCCCGAAACCTCCCGGAATTATGCTGTAGCCACCCTGGGCGATGGGAAAGAAGGTATCCAGGATGCGGGTTCCGGTTATAAACGGTACGGTGGGATTCTCCTTCCTCTTCACCGGACGCGGCACCCGGGCCGGCCAGGTCTGGTAGAGCTTTATCTCCCCGCCGTTCTCCAGGATAACCACCGGCGTATCCACGGTGAACTCTCCCTCCCTGACCTCGGCAACCTTCCCGGAGACACCCGGGGGCACCATGATGCGGTGGGTGATGTGGGTGGTCTCCTGGACCTCCCCCACCACGTCGCCCTCCACCACGTCCATGCCCTCCTCGATCATAGGCTCGAAGGCCCACAGGCGATCCTTGGATATGGCCTCCGTGCTCACCCCTCTGACCACGAAATCGCCGTACTCCTCGGCGATATCCGTCAGCCTTCTCTGGATGCCGTCGTAGATGGAGGTCAGCAGCCCTGGTCCCAGTTCCAGTAGAAGAGGTTCCCCGGTACACATCACCATCTCGCCTATATGAAGTCCCGCCGTATCCTCGTATACCTGGACTATGGCCGTCTCTCCATCCAGGCGGACCACCTCGCCTATCAAGCCCAGCTCCCCCACACGGGTGATATCGTACATCTTGGCGCCGGTCATGCCCTCAGCGTGAACCACAGGTCCGGATACTTTGACTATGGCACCTTCGATCATCTACACCCACTCCTGTCTGTTATCATCTACCATTTACCGGCGAGCCTCGACTCCGGCCTTCTTCCGCGTCCTACTCGCCCTCGCGGGCCCTCAGGGTGATATCGAAGCCCACGGCGCGATGGATGAGGCGGGCCAGGTAGGCTCGCCGCTCCCCTACCATCTCCACCGTCTCCTTTACCGGGAGAGGTATGACGATAGGCCTGTATATGCTGTCTATCTTCTCCTTCGTCTTCTCGTCGATGGCTTCGTAAAAGCTCTCGTTCACGGCCAGTATCCCCGCGGAATCGTCGTCGAGGAGCATTTTTATCTGTTCCTGCGCGTCCTCCGGGGTATCGGCCGCCACCACGTCCACCCCGGCCAGGCGAAAGCCGTCCGCCGTCTCGGGATCGGTGACCACGATAGCTTTATACAACCTCTCTACCTCTGCTTTCGTCACTCGGCATCATTTCTCTTCCTCGTCCATCAGCACGAGCTCCTTGCGAATCTGGGACTCGATGAGCCCGATGCTCTTACCGCGTATTATTATTCGTAGGTTTTTGATTTCCAGGTATTTCCTCCATATATACATAATGATGATCCCTATCCCCAGTGGTTCCGCGGTGATGTGCAGGCATTTGCGGATCATGAACTTGTCCAGCTCGTCCTGAAAAACGCTCTCGCCTTTCTCCTCGAAGGACTTCTCCGCGCGCCTAAGGGGTTCACCATAAGGGGTCTCACTGATCAGAACGTCCACCAGGTCCTCCACCCGCTTGCGTTGCAGTATGCGGTCGAAATCGTCCGAGCTCAGAATGCCGCCGGGTATGTAGTAGGATCCCGCCTCTTTTTCCTCCAGTTCCAGGCCGCAGATGCGCAACAGGGTGGTGATGTTTATGATATCGATCTCCATATCCACCACCCTGCGTACCAGCTTGGAGTTGCTGTCTCCGCCTTTCACCACACTCGAAACGCGTTTGTAATGGAACTCGTCCAGGCTGGTTTCGATCATGGCCAGATCGTTCTTTTGCAGGTACCGGGGCATAACGGCGGTTATCGCCTGGCCGTAGGGTATCATCCACTGGGGGCTGAACATGACGATTGCGTCGAGGGAGGCCCGCAGGTCCGGCTGATTCAGTATCTCCTCCAAAACCACCAGGTCCAGGGCCCCTATGGGTACCAGGTTACGCGTTATCTCCGCCTTGGGAACCAGCGCCCTCATGCCCCTTAGTATGGTCTTGAGATTATACAGGTCCCAGCGGGAGAGCAGGGCCTTGAGCAGTTCCTCCGGCCGTCCTATGAAGAAATCCTTTATCTTATTGAAATTCCTCATCAGATTGTGGTTGAAGGCGCGGTCTATGCTTGTGGGACGAAATCCCTCCAGTATGGCCTCCTCGATATCGGGGCCGTATTCCGTATCCTCCAGCACACCCAGGGCGCGGTTGTAGTCGGACGCCTCGATTACCTGCTGAAAGGTGGTCTCGTCGAGCAGGCGGGAGGCCATGGCCCGCACTCTCGAGTTGGCATAGGTGTATTCCTTGAGTGGAACCTGAACCATTCTTACCGCTTCCGCTGTACATCGAAAGAGGGGGTTACCCCCCTCCCGTCGCCGCTTTATCCTCCTCGCCGAAGAGGATCGAGTAAACATCCAGGCGCAATCTCTCCCTCGCCCTGTTCAACCTCTCCTCCACGGTATTTACTATTCGGACCTCTTCCCGGCCGTCCGAGACGATGACTCCTCCCGAGGTCTCGATATCGTTTCGAATCTCGTAGTCCGCTCCCCATCCCTTCAATATGCTCTCGGCCAGATCTTTATCCAAACAATCCACGTGTACGATGATCCTTTCACCAAAAGAAACCGTCGCCTCACGCAGTAAACCTTCCAGGATAGAGGTATAATCCTCCCACGACCTCAGGTCGCGGAGCTCTTCCTCCGCCCTGTTGAGCACCCGTTCCGCGATTTTCTCCCTTGCGCTTATGACCGCGTTTTTAGCCTTCAGCCTGGAGGAGTAGATAATGGAGACAGCCTCTCTTTCCGCCTCGGATCTTGTCTTATCCAGGCGGATATTGCGCATTTCGTCGGCTTCATGCTGGGCTTTCCCCAGTATCTGCTTGGCTTCTTCCTGGGCCTTATCGAATATCTCCCGGCATTCCTCATGACACTGATCGTCCAATGCCACCAGGATGTCCTCTATAGACATTCCTTCACTTCCCGCCTATCGATTTCGGAACACACTCTGGGCCGCGCTCCGCCAGCTCTATTGTTATTCTCCCATTCCGGTGATGAGGAACGCGATAACGAACCCCAACACCACCATGGTCTCTGGAATAGCGATCATGATGATGGCGTTACCCGCCAACTCCGGCTTCTCGGCCAGCGCCCCTGCCATAGCCGCCCCTATCTTTGACTGCGACCATGCGGTCGCTATCGCGGGCAGACTCACGGCCAGCGCAGCGGCCAAGGCGATTATTCCAAGTTCCAAGCTATTCACCTCCAGATCGTTTGAAAGGCTCATACACCGTGTCTGTTGCTTCGTAGAACTTCGTAAAAGTCTCGACCAGATTGAGACGGAGAGATTGGATGGATGGGCTTAATATTCCCAGGGCGATGTTCAAGGTATGAAGCAGCGCGGCGACCACTATGCCGACAAAGATCATGGCCCCGCTGCCGAACTCGGCGCCCAACTCATTGGCGACCTCGGCCAGAATCACCGAGGCTAGCCCGATGCCGTAGAGACGGGCATAGGAAAGGAGGTTCCCGAAGGTCAGCGCCGCCTCCAGGCCGCCGCCGAACCCTCCGCCGTAGGCGGCCATAACAACCCCTATTACGGCTATCGCCACCCCCAGGGGAACCCCTACTCCCTTGAGGCTCTTGAGCCCCCATAGGGTACCGAAGGTGACTACCAGCCCCAGTATAAACATCAGGTAACCCGCCTTCTCTATGGCGTGTTTGCGGTCGTGATGCCGGATGCCGTCTATGATACCGATAATAAGGCCTGTGCTCATATGCAGCACGCCGATGACGATCACTATGATAAGCAGGTAGAGGAAAAGATCCGCGTTTGCCTGAGCTATACGCTCGAGCGGCCAGCCCCACGGTTCTCCATTGGGGGTAACGCCCCAAACCCATTGTACGATCAGATGACCGTTCGCGTCCTTCCAACCGAAAAGGCGTATGAGCAAGTCTCCGAAAAATTCGAAGTACAGCAGCCCGAATATAAACGTCGATATCCCGCAAATCAACAGGACATCGGCGAAGAGGAAGAAGAAGACGCTCTGTGACTGCTGCTTCTTTAACATCCGCCTGAGCAGAAAGCTCAGCCCTATGATAACAAGGGCGTAACCCATGTCTCCAAGCATGAAGCCGAAGAGAATGGGGAAGAAGATGGCTACCAGGAAGGTGGGGTCCATATTACCGTACCTGGTGGGCTTTACCAGCATATAGATAAATTCGAAGGGGTGCACCGCCCGAACGTTTTTCAAGGCTACCGGCGCTTCCTGCAGTTCCTCGTGGGTGGGTACCTCCTCGGTGAGCTCGATCTTGCCCTCGTATTTCTCATCCAGTACATCCCTGGTTTCCGGCACCTTGTCCGAGGGCATCCAGCCGGTTATGACAAAGACATGGCCGCTTTGCCCGAACTTGGGGATGTTGTTCAGGGATTCGATGCGATCAGCCAGGTATTCCTTGAGAGCCACCAGGGTTGTATACCACGCCTTGGAAAGCTCCTCCAGTTCTTGCTGCACCTTCTCCAGCTTGGGGGGAATCTCCTTGTATCGAGTCTCGATCTCCTTCAAGGCCTCGTCGTAAGGCTTATCGGCCAGCTCGGCGGGCAGACGCACCTGGTTCACGTTCTCCGTGGCCAGGAAGTTATGGACCTGTTCCGAGAATCGCTTGTGAAATACCAGGATGGCGGCCTGGGTATTATCGTCCACGCGCGCCGAATATACCTCACACTGTCCGTTGGTCATCTTTTCCAGTTCGGCCTGTATATACTCGAGCACCTTGGCGTACCTCTCCTCTATCAGGAGGGCGATGGAGGTATAGTTCTCGGTCGTGGTGACCTTGCTGGCCAGGGGATAGACCTTCTTGATTATGGGCTCGTACTTGGAGAGGCGGGATAGCTCCACGTCGAGTTCGTTCTTGTAATTCAGCAGCTCCTTGGTGGATTTCTCCTCCTCCTCCACCATCTCCGAGATATCGCCCAAGCTCTTGCCCTTGAACTCCTTGTACTTCTCGTCTATCTCGGTCCGCTTCACCCTTTCAACCGGAGGCACCATCTCCGACAGGATGGCCTTGTTTCGCATGGCCAGGTTCTGTAAAAGGTTCCTCTCCTCCTCGAGGGCGGGGTCCATTTCCATGGGTATCAGATCGGCGTAGCGGGGCCCCTTCTTCTTGGTAATATCCTCGAGGTGCAGGGTGCCCAGATCCTGCAGGGTCTCGAGTACCTGAAAGAAGAGGCTCTTCAAGCCCACGATCTCCACTTTCGACATTAACACCTGCATGTCAGTCTCCCCTTTGCTAACCTGTCATTAGAGCCTCATGCAGATCGGCCGTGCACTCGGTTCTGCTGCGTTCCTTGCTGTCACGGTCTATTCCTCCCATAATGAGCCTTTCGTGACACGATTAACCGCCAAAGTATGGGTCAGGTTTTCTTAGGCATTGGAGTTCCCCGAAGAGATCACGGCCTTAACGATAAAATCCACCGCCTCATCCATGTGTCTCTCTCCTATCCTCTCGACGGATGAAATATCCTTGGCGGTGGAGGCCTCGACATCTGCAGCTTCCTGCTGGGCCTCGGCTACTATCTTATCGTAGGCGTCCTTCCCGATCTCCTCCAGAGTGGCCTTCCGCTTCAAAGCCGCCGCCTGGCCCTTGGCATCCTCCACGATACGAGATGCCTTGACTCTTTCCTCGTTGGTCTTGGTGCGTATCTCGGCCTCTTTAGCGGTTATACGGCTGAAAACCTCGGTCCTGGCCCCTACCCATTTGTCCTCGAGTTGGTCGGAGAACTTCTTTTCTTCCTTCCTCCTCTTCCGCTTCTCGTCTCTCTTTTCCTTCCGCTTCGATCCTGCCATTGTGTTTCGACCTCTTGCTTCGACTCTGGCCGGTCTCCGTTATTGACCTGAACCGGGTAGTACTTATGTAATTATTCTATAACATAATCCCGTAACATAATATATTCAGGGCTTTAACGTGTCAAACAAAAAAGCGGCCGGCCTTCCGCTTTTGGATCAAGCTATCAAGCAAAGCAAGGTCTGGAACGGTATCCGCGCGGTTGACGCCGGGTAAAATCGGGTTATGGAGAATGATATCAATCCTCTCGGTTGGAGCCCTCCCTCTCGAAGATAAGCCGCAAGCCGTGCAGGGTCAGAAGCGGGTCGTGGACCTGGATGGTCCGGCATTCCGAGACCACCACCTCGGCCAGCCCGCCCGTGGCCACCACCGTCACCTTACCGTCCAGTTCGTCCCGCATGAGCTCCACTATCCTGTCCACTTGCCCCGCAAAACCGAAGATGATGCCCGATTGCATGCTCCACAGGGTGTTCTTGCCGATAACCGAAGGGGGCCTGTGCAGTTCCACCCGGGTGAGACGGGCGGCGGCGTCGAAGAGAGCCTGCGATGATATCTCTATCCCGGGGGCGATGACCCCTCCCATGTACTCACCGCGGGTGGATATGGCATCGAAGGTGGTGGCGGTCCCGAAATCCACCACTACGCAGGGACCCCCGTAGCGCTCGTACCCGGCCACGGCGTTTACCAACCGGTCCGGTCCCACCTCTGTGGGGTTATCCATGCGGATATCTATACCCACGTTTACGTTGTGCCCGATGATCAGAGGCTTGAAATCCCAGTATTCCTTGGTCATCTGCTCTAGGGCCATGGTGGCCGATGGAACCACCGAGGAGATTATTACCGCGTCGAAGCTGGCGAAAGAAAGGCCCTTCAGCATCAGGAAGCCCTGGTAATAAAAGGCCAGTTCGTCACCGGTTTTGTTGGAATCCGTATATATCCTCCAGTGACCCACCAGGTCCTTTTCCCTGTAAGCGCCGATCACCGTCTGGGTATTACCTACGTCGATAGCCAGCAGCATGATACTACCTCACCGGCCCTTTTCCCGGTCCTCTCCCGTATACCGCCTTATCTCCAATGTAATTGTACTCGATTCCTCCGGCGTTATCTCCAACGGGAGATCCGATAACCATCCTCAGTCCAGGTCCAGAGCGATATCCAAGGCGGGCGCGCTGTGGGTAAGAGCTCCCGTGGAGATATAATCCACGCCGGTAGCGGCATAGGCGGAGAGGTTGTCCAGGGTGATACCACCCGAGACCTCCAGTTCCACTCCACCCCCGGCGGCCTTTACCGCCGCCTTCACTTCCTCCACCGACATGTTATCCAGCATGACCACGTCGGCGCCGGATTCCATGGCCTCCTCCAGGTCCTCGAGGCGTTCCACCTCTACCTCGATCCTGGCTTCCTCGCCCATGGCCTCCCTCGTCCGCCGGACCGCGTCGCCAACGCTTCCCACGGCCCTTATGTGATTGTCCTTTATAAGGACGGCGTCATAGAGGCCGAAGCGGTGATTCTTACCCCCTCCCGCCCTCACCGCGTATTTCTCCAGCTCCCGCAGTCCCGGCGTGGTCTTGCGCGTATCCAGTATATCGACACCGTTGGGGGAGGTGATCTCCACGAACCTCGAGGTTGACGTGGCTATCCCGGACAGCCTCTGCAGGAAGTTCAGGGCGGTTCTCTCCCCCTCCAGGATAGCAACTACGGGTCCGTACAGCACCGCGATCTCGCTGCCCGCCGCCAGGTGATCTCCATCTTTTACCAATGGCTGGAAGTTAACCTTGTTGTCCAGCAGACGGAAGACCATGGAGGCCAGTGGCAATCCCGCCACCACGCCCTCCTCGCGCATAACTATTCTACCCCTCCCCTGGACGTCCTGCTCCAGCAGGGCCCGCGAGGTGATATCCCCCTTGCTCTTCAAGTCCTCGTCCAGGGCCCTCTGAACCGCCTCCATACACAGTCGTTTGAAATCATCGTCCATCTCTGGTCCTTTCGTCAGCCAAGGCGTGCCCCGATGCGTGATGGGAGGTTGAAACCAACTCGCCCACCGGTCTCAGCTCTCGAACCAGGCGACCGTCTCTCGTCCTGAAGACGATATGCTTGCGCCAGAACTCGGCCTGCCCGGGATAATCGATCCGGAAATGGCACCCCCTGCTCTCCTCCCTCTGCAGTGCCGACCTGACCATCAACATGGCCAGGGTGAGCATGTTTTGCAGCTCGAAGCCCTGGGGGGTGAGGTACTCCACCTGCAGGACCTCGATATTCTTGAGCAGGAATCCGAGCGCCTCCTCCAGTTTCTTCCTGCTCCGCCTGAATCCCACGCAATCCATCATCATCTGCTGCAGGAAGCGGCGCACCAGCCGGATATCCACCGGCGGGCGGCTCCTCTTCATCCTGTGGAGCAGCCCGGTGGCTTCGCCGGGCGGCTCCCCGCCTCTCTCCATCTCGGCCTCCAGGGTGCCGGTTATATGCCGGCTGAACACCAGGCCTTCCAGGAGCGAGTTGGAGGCCAAGCGGTTGGCCCCATGGACCCCGGTACAGGCCACCTCGCCGCAGGCGTACAAGCCCTTGACCCGGGTCCTTCCACTTAAATCGGTGACCACGCCGCCGCTCATATAATGGGCGGCGGGCGAAACGGGTATATATGCCTGGGTGATATCCACCCCCGCCTCCAGACAGTGCTGATAGATGCTTGGGAAGCGCTCTTTGAGCTTCTCCGACGGTATATGCGTGGCGTCCAGGAAGAGGTGGTCCTCCTCCTGCTTTCTCATTACCCGTACCATCTCGTTTACCACCGCATCCCTGGGCGCCAGGTCCTCCAGGGGATGCACTCCTTTCATGATCCTGTTGCTGGCGTGATCGACCAGTATCGCGCCCTCCCCCCTGAGAGCCTCGCTGATAAGCCAGCGCGGCGTCTCCGGCAGGTGAAGCGAGGTGGGATGAAACTGCAAAAACTCTACGTCCGCCACCTCGGCCCCGGCCCTGAGCGCCATGGAGACGCCGTCCCCGGTGCATATCTCGGGGTTGGTGGTAACGGAGTAAAGCTGTCCCATACCCCCCATGGACAACACCACGGCGGACGACAGGAAGTAATTGACCGTGCCCTCCTCCACATCCATGCCCAGGACCCCAACGCAGCGATCGTTCACGGTGAGTATGTCTATAACATAGTAATTCTCGAAAACCGACAGTCGCTTGTTATAAAGGATACGCCTGGTGAGGCTGGCCTCCACCTCGCTTCCGGTGGCGTCACCCCGGGCGTGGGCCACCCTGGGCCGGGAATGGCCTCCCTCCGTAGTCAGGTCAAGGTGGCCGTCGACCATATCGAACTCGGCGCCCACGACCTCCACCAGCTCCCTGACCCTCTCCGGACCCTCCCGTACCAGAGACCACACGGCTTCTTCCTCGCACATCCCCTTGCCCACCCTTACCGTGTCCTCGAAATGTAATTCCGGGCTGTCGCCGGGGGACAGGGCGGAGGCTATACCCCCCTGGGCGAACTTGGTAGTGGTAAGGGTCAGGCTGGTCTTTGTGAGAAGCGCGACGTCGTAGCACCGTGCCGCCTCGAGCGCCGTGGACAGACCCGCCACTCCGCTTCCCACCACCACCACGTCGAAAGTGGTGCCTGGAAGGTCTTCCAACTCGAAGTTGGTGAGATAGCGGGGGATCACCGGTTACTCCGCGGGTTAAACGAGGCCGTCATCCTATCTCCAACATCCTCTCCACCGCCCGCAGCGCCCGCAGGCGGATATCCTCCGGCACCGTGACCACCGGCTTCAGTTCCGCCAGGGACTTCTCCACTTTATCCAGGGTTATCATCTTCATGGTCTCACAAACGGGTTCCTCATGGCGGGGAAAATAGAATTTCTTCTCTGGAAATCTCTTGCCCAAGGGGTGCTCCATGGCCACCTCGGTAAGCACGATTATCTCCACAGCGCCGCTCTTTTCGGCGAAGGTGAACATCCCGGAGGTGCTGGCCACCGCGTCCGCGCGTTCCAGCACCTCCTCACGGCACTCGGGGTGCGCCACCACCTCCGCGGAGGGATGAAGCCGCTTGAGCTTCAATACCTGCTCCACGGTTATTCCCTCGTGAACGGAACAGCATCCCTCCCAGATGATCAATTCCTTGCCGGTGACTTTCTGAACGTACCTCCCGAGGTTGCGGTCGGGGGTGAAAATGATCTCCGGGTTGTCTATTGCCTCGACTACCTGCACCGCGTTGCCGGAGGTACAGCAGTAATCGCTCTCGGCTTTCACGGCCGCGGGGGAGTTGACGTAGGTAACCACCACGGCCCGGGGATGCTCTCCCTTGAGGGCGATAAGGCCCTCGGGCGTAATGGTGTCGGCCAGGTTGCATCCCGCCTCCGGATCGGGGAGCAGGGTGTTCTTATCAGGATTCAGTATGGCTGAGGTCTCGGCCATAAAATGAACACCGCAGAAAACGATGACCCCGGCGTCGGCGGAGACCGCCTTCCGGGCCAGGCCGAGCGAGTCCCCCACGAAATCGGCGATATCCTGTACCTCGGCCCTCTGGTAATTATGGGCCAGGATTATAGCCTGGCGTTCCTCTCTCAGGCCTTGGATTCTCTCCAGCGTTTTCCGGTCGCCACTCACCGAGATACCCCCCGCTTCGCCGCCTTTCCGGTAAAAAAATAGGGGGTTGCCCCCCTCGCCCGCCTCACATGAGGCCACCTCAACATATATCGGAGGCGGTAACGTGGTCGTCCACGAAGGTGATGCGATTCAAATCGTCGACATAGACTATTCTAGGCTTGAGCCGGCGCGCCTCTTCATCGTCGAGCACGTTGTAGGAGAAGATGATTATCTTGTCCCCCTTGTGGATGAGTCGCGCCGCTGCGCCGTTCATTCCAATGGTTCCCGAGCCAGGCTTGCCCTCCAGTACATAGGTCTCCAGGCGGCTGCCGTTGTCTATGTCCACGACCTGTACTCTCTCGTAAGGGAGGAAGTCGGCGGCCCCCATGAGATCCTCGTCTATGGTAATGCTTCCCACATAATGAAGATCGGCGTCGGTAACCGTCGCCCTATGAATCTTGCTCTTGAGCATTATCCTCTGAATCGTCACGTCCTCTTTCTCTTTCCTCTCTTCCCTTACCATGTAAATACTGGTGAACCAGCTCCTCCGAGAATAATATATCACAATTTGCCAGTTAGGTAAGGGGGTTCCCTTTTCTTGAATCGGCTCCTTCGGATCCAGGGATTCTTGCATCCATGTTGTATGTGTAACTCCCTGAGCCTTGGTGTCCATCTCGCCTACGCGTGCTTAAGCTCTCTTGCTCAAACGTTCTTGCTTTATCTCCTGGAGGCTTGGTGTCCAGCTCCGATTTGCGCGGAAGGCCATGCCTCCAAATCCCTGAGCCTTGGTGTCCAGCTCGTCTACACGTGAGTAACCCAGTTGAAAAACCCGGCCTCATGCGACGCGGAAGGCTGTGCGGACACCATAGTGCCCAGGGTGGGTGTATTAAATCGTAAAGGCGGCTGCGAAGGTTACGCAGTGCTTCAGGGTTCCATATCCAGCAGTATATTATCGATGAGCCGGGCCTTGCCTACCCGGGCCGCCAGGGCGATGAGGACCCGGCCCTCCATCGTGCGCACCGGCTTCAGCAAACGGTAATCAACCGCCTCCACGTACTCAGGCTCCACCAGGGGCTCACTCCCTATGAGTTCCCTCACCCTCTCCAAGACAACGGCCGTGTCTCGCTCCCCTCCCGATACCAGTTCCCCGGCCAGCTTCAGCGAGCGATACAGCACCGTGGCCGCGTTCCTTTCCTCCGGCTCCAGGTATATGTTGCGGGAGCTCATGGCCAGCCCGTCCTCCTCCCTGACGGTGGGACAGACCACCACCTCCACGTCGAAATCCAGGTCCTCGACCATCTTGCGGATAACCAGGGCCTGCTGGGCGTCCTTGAGGCCGAAATAGGCCCTGTCGGCGGGGATGATGTTGAAGAGCTTGGCGACCACGGTGGCGACACCGCGAAAGTGCCCGGGGCGGACCGCCCCGCATAGCGGCGTGGTTATCTCCTCCACGTATACGTAGGTGAGGTGGGGCCACGAATACATCTCCTCCGCGCTTGGATGGAAGATATAATCCACCCCCGCGCGCTCCGCCTTGTCCGTGTCGGCGTCCAGATCGCGGGGGTATGACTCAAGGTCCTCCCGGGGACCGAACTGAGTGGGATTGACGAACAAGCTGACCACGACGCAGTCGTTGTCCCTCCGCGCCGCCTCCATGAGAGAGATATGGCCCTGGTGAAAGAAGCCCATAGTAGGCACCAGGCCCACGCTGTCTCCCCGGGCCCCGTGCTTCTTGACGATCCCTCTCATCTCCTTGATGGAGGTGATGATCTTCATGCCCTATCGGCCTTCCCTCGTCCCTACAGGTAATGGTTGAGGAGTTCCTCTATCTCCTCGCAACGCGCCTTGCTCATATTGGCCTCGGCCAGGTCCAGGGCGTACAGACTCAAGGAGGCATACACCTTCAGCAGCTTGTCACGCTCCTCTCGCTCCATGTTGTCCAGATGCTGCCTGATCACCCCAATATCTCCCCGGGCCACGGGTCCGGTCAGCGCTTTCTCCGTGCCATGTTTCTTCAGATTCTCGACCGTTCCCTCGACCAAAGGCATCAAGGCCTTCAACGCCCGATCCCTATGCATCCCTATCTCTTGGTAAAGGAGCTCCGCGGCATGCTCCAGCGCCACCAGCAGGTTGCACGCCAACACCGCACCGGTGTGATAGAGGATCTTGTCCTTCTCCGCCAGGGGCACCGGCTCCCCTTTTAACCTGCGTACCAGGTCTTCAGCCCACTTTAGAGCGGATTCATCGCGGGCGGTCACGGCGAATACCGAGCCCGGGATCCTCTTCACCGCCCCCTTGACGTCGGCAAAGGTCTGCAGAGGGTGTATGCATATCGTCCTGGCCCCCAGATCCTCGGCCGCCCTCAATACGTCGAGCCCCAGCGCGCCGCTCATATGGACGATGAAGTCCCCTTTCTTCACCCCGCCTCCGCTCACCAGGCTGAGGCAGGTATCGGCGATCAGGTCGTCAGGCGTGGCGATTATGATGGCGTTCCCCTTTTTACCGGCCTTTACCACGTCGGCCGTGAGAACGACGCTCTCCAGGAATTTCCCTGCCTGTTCCAGAGACTGCTCGCTTCTGGACGCCACGGCCAGCACGTTCTCGCCCGACTTCTGTAGCAGGTGACCCACCGCCGTGCCGACCCTTCCCGCTCCAATGATCACGAAGCGGTCTTTTCTCTTAGCCATGCCATTCCTCCTCGTCAAACCGGAAGGCTCTCCTCACCTTGTTCTCGCCACGCAGCTCCGCGCTGTCCTGCAGATCCCCACTGCCTGGAACGGTCACCCGCGGGCTCAACTCCAGGAGCGGCACCGTTACGAACTCTCTCTCCAGCATACGCGGGTGGGGGATGATAAAATCGTCTTCCTCCCATATCACATCGTCATACAGGAGGACGTCGACGTCTATAACCCTCGGGCCCCATCTTTCCCCTCTCACCCGGCCGAGCTCTCTCTCCACCTCCTTGCAGGCATCCAGTACGCCCCGGGGATCGCGGACCGTGAACGCCATCGCTACCATGTTAAGAAAATCGGGTTGATTACGCACCCCCCAGGGCTCGGTTTCGTAAACCGAGGAGACCGCCCTTATCTCCATATCCCGCATGCCGTCGAGGATGCGCAGGGCGGACACAAGGTTTTTCCGCCTGTCACCTACGTTGCTGCCCAGTCCCAGAAAAACCCGGTGCATACGCTTCTCATACATCCCTTACAAAGGACATCTCCACCACCACTTCGTCCACCTGTCTCTCCATGGGGGCCTCTGGTTTCCTGACCCTCACCCGCAAGGCCCGGGCCGGCGTGGCATCCATGATATATCCGCCTATCCTGGCGGCCAGGGTCTCGATGAGATTGTATCTCTCATCCCTGACTATCTCGTATACCCGCGAGGCCAACCCGTCGTAATCCACCGCTTTTTCCAGATCATCACCGGCCGCGGCGCCGGAGACATCGTACTCCAGCTCGATATCGACGAAAAAGCGCTGACCTTTTTCCCTCTCCTCCGGCGTGCAGCCATGGTAGGCGAAGACCTCGAGGCCGTGTATGCATAGCGTCGCTTTATCGGGCATATATCATTCCTTGTCGCGCTCGACTTCCCGTATCTCGGCCTTGATGAGGAGATCGGTATCCTCCAAGCTGTCTACGACCTCCATCCCCCGAACGACGTTGCCGAAGACGGTGAAGTAGGTATCGAGACCAAGGACGTCTTGCTTGAGTATGTAGAACTCCGAGGTGGCTGAGTTGGGGGTGGGTTCCCCGGTTTCCTCATCGCTGGGCTTGGCCATGCCCACCGCCCCCCTGACGTTGGAGGCGCTGATCTCGTCCAGCACCACCCCGACCTCCTGATCCTCGGTCAGGGCCTGGTTGAGCAGATCCTGATCCAGCTCCTCCTCACCCTGCTGCGCCAGCAGGGACTGCACATGGCTTCCGGTCTGAACAACGAAATCCTCGATCCTGTACCACAGAATATCGTCGTAGAAGCCCTCTTCCACAAGCCCTGCTATGTGATCCACGGTCATTGGGGCGTCATCGCCGAGCATCTCTATCACTATCTCGCCCTTGCTGGTCTCCAGGACCATCTCCCTCACTGTCACCTTCTCCTTCTTCAAGATGTTGGCCAGCAGCACCAGTGCCACCGTCGCCCCTATGGCCACGATGCATACTACCACGACGAAGATATTGCGGTAGACCTTCTTGCGCTCCTCCTCCTGGCGCTTCTTCTCCTCCTCCTTGCGCTGCTGCTTCAGCTTCTGGGCTCTACCCAATTTATTTCCTCCCTTGCCCCTTTCCGACGATGGCGTCGGCCACCATGGCCACCCTGGCCATCTCCTTCACGTCGTGAACCCTGATTATATCGGCCCCGTCGGCGATACCCAAGGCCACGCTTGCCGCCGTACCCTCCACCCTGTCGTCCACCGGCAAGCCCGTTATCGCTCCGATGAAGGACTTCCTGGATGAACCCAGCATAACCACATAGCCCAGGGACTTGAACTCGTGCAAGCGCCGCAGTATCTCCAGGTTGTGGGCCAGGGTCTTCCCGAAACCTATCCCCGGGTCCACTATTATATTCGAGGGATCGGCTCCCGCCTCCAGGGCCGCCTCCGTTCTGCGGCGCAGAAAGGACGCTATCTCGCCTATCACGTCCTGGTACCGGGGATCCTCCTGCATGTCCTTGGGCATTCCCTGCATATGCATGAGGCAGAAAGGTACCCCCCGGGACACCACCAGGGGCAGCATCTCCTCCTCCAGGCGCATGGCGCTAACATCGTTGACCATGGCGCAGCCGGCTTCCAGCGCCCGGCGCGCCACCTCGGTCTTGGTGGTGTCTATGGATATGGGAGCCCGGCTCTTGCCGGCCAATTCCTCTACCACAGGCATGACGCGCTCCAACTCCTCCTCCTGTGAGATGAAATCCGAACCCGGTCTCGTCGACTCGCCGCCCACGTCTAGGATATCCGCGCCCTCCTCAACCATGCGCAAAGCTTGCTCCACCGCCCTGCCGGTATCGAAGAACCGCCCACCGTCCGAGAAGGAGTCGGGCGTGACGTTGACGATTCCCATGATCAGGGTACGCTCATCCAGGTCGTAGTCCCGGCCTCCCAGGCTCAACACTCTCCCGTCACCCGACTTAACGGTATCTATGACCTCCTGCAGTTCTGCGGCCAGGGCCTTCAGGCCGAAGGGCTGCATTTTCAGCTTTCCCGTAAGCGCCCTGTAGTGCTTCAGGGTGCCTGAGAGTACGGCGGAAACCTTCTTGGGTTCGTAATCGAACACCTCGCGCGGCAGAGAGACCTCGCCGCCGATCGAGAGCATGTTCTGCTTGAGTATCTGGGCTGCGCGCACATCCAGGTTGTCTATATGGACGGCCACGTGTACCATCTTCGGAGCCATAATTTTCCTGCCCTCGTCGCTGGAGCCCAGGTCGTCTATATGTGACAGGGCATCGTCCAGGCCGCTGACGGAAAGCAGGCGGGGATCGAATCGCATGTCCGCCCCTCAGCTTTTGCGCCGGATCAGCGCCATTGCCTCCGCCCTGGAGGCGGGGTTGGTGTGAAATGTACCCCGTACCGCGGAGGTGATAGTCAGGGTTCCCGGCTTCTTCACTCCCCGCATGGACATGCACAGATGTTCCGCCTCGACGACCACCAGGACACCTCGTGGCCTCAGGGCTCTGACCAAGGTATCGGCCACCGTGGTGGTCAGTCTCTCCTGCACCTGGAGACGCTTGGAGAGCACGTCCACCACCCGGGCCAGCTTGCTGATGCCGGTTATCTGGCCCTCGGGACCGGGGATGTAGGCGACGTGAGCCTTGCCTAGAAAGGGCATGAGGTGATGCTCGCATATGGAGTACAAGGGGATGTCCTTGACAACTATCATCTCGTCGTGTTCCTCGGTGAACATGGCCTGCACCACGCCGGCGGGATCGACGTCCATACCGTTGAGGATCTCCTCGTACATCTTGGCCACCCGGTCCGGCGTGTCCACCAGCCCCTCACGATCGAGGTCCTCGCCGATCCCCTCCAGGATCAGCCTTACCCCTTGCTTAATCATATCCGTATCCATTTTCCGCCTCCTTGCTGCGTTTCCCGCATATTATATCGCAATTACGGTCGCGAAAAGAGGCTGTGTGGCGGCGGTCTGAAAGAGCGCGGGCTTTATTCGGGTTGGGGAAGGGGCCTGCCCTTGATGGGGGAGGGTGCTCTTTCCTCCTCCTCCCGATCTTCGTGAGCCTCCTCGGTCGCCTTCTCGGGCTTGGGTTTCGGCTTCAGCTCTATCTCCTCGCCCTCCAGGAGGGCTAGCAACTCCTCTTTCTCGAGCGTCTCCATCTCCATGAGCGCCTTGGCTATGGCGTCCAGCTTGTCCCGGTTCTCCGACAGGATTCCCTCCGCCCGCTCGTAAGCCTCGTCCACCAGCCGCCTGACCTCTCTATCTATCTCGTAGGCGATCTGGTCGCTGTAGTCCTGCTGGGTGGTTAGGTCGCGCCCTAAAAAGACCTCCCCTTGTTTCTGGCCCAGGGTGAGGGGCCCGAGCCTATCGCTCATGCCGAACTCGCAGACCATCTTCCTGGCCAGCTTGGTGGCCTTATCGATATCGTTCTGATCGCCGGTGGTGATCTCGCCGAATACCATCTGCTCCGCCACCCTGCCCCCCAGGAGCATGGCCAGCTCGTCCACCAGTTCCGACTTGGTCACCAGGTATTTATCCTCCGTGGGCAGGGTCAGCGTATAGCCCAGCGCCCTGCCCCTGGGGATGATGGATATCTTGTGCACGGGATCAGCGTTGGGAAGTATGTGGGCTACCAGGGCGTGACCCGTCTCGTGATAGGCTATGATCTGTTTTTCCTTGTCGCTTATCAGCCGTGTCTTGCGCTCCGGTCCCGCCACCACCCTGTCGATGGCCTCCTCCATCTCCTCCATGTCCAGCTTCTTCTTGCCGTGCCTGGCGGCCAGCAGGGCGGCCTCGTTGACCAGGTTTGCCAGGTCCGCCCCGGTAAAACCGGGAGTCCTCCTGGCCAGGACCTCCAGGTCCACGTCGTCGTCCAGGGGCTTTTCCCGGGTATGTACCTTGAGTATGCCCACGCGGCCCTGCAGGTCGGGCCGGTCCACCACTATCTGGCGGTCGAAGCGCCCCGGGCGCAGAAGGGCGGGGTCCAGGATATCGGGACGGTTGGTGGCGGCTATGAGGATGACGCCTATCTTCATATCGAAACCGTCCATCTCCACCAGGAGCTGGTTCAAGGTCTGCTCTCTCTCGTCATGGCCGCCGCCCAGACCGGCGCCACGATGGCGGCCTACGGCGTCTATCTCGTCCATGAAGACTATGGCCGGCGCCGCGGCCTTGGCCTGCTCGAAGAGGTCCCTCACGCGCGAAGCGCCGACGCCTACGAACATCTCCACGAAGTCCGACCCCGAGATGGAGAAGAAGGGCACTCCCGCCTCCCCCGCCACTGCCCTGGCCAGAAGCGTCTTCCCGGAGCCGGGCGGACCGTAGAGCAGTACCCCCTTGGGTATCTTCGCTCCCAGGGCCTGGAACTTGGACGGATTGGCCAGAAAATCCCTTATCTCCTCCAGCTCCTCCACCGCCTCCTCGACCCCCGCCACGTCCTTGAAGGTAGTGCGGGGCGAGTCCTTGCTCATCAGCTTGGCCTTGCTCTTGCCGAAGGACATCACCTTGCTGCCGCCCCCCTGCATCTGCTGGAAGAGGAAGAAAAACAGCACCACGATGAGAATGAAGGGGAGCAGGTTAAGTACTATCCCGAAGAAATCCAAGCCTCCCTGGGTATCCACCTCGACGGTCAGGTTCTCGTAAGCCGCGTACTTGCCGGCGGTATCCGAATCATCGGAGGTGGCCATGGCGCGATAATCGTTTATATCGTTTACCAGATCGGTCGTATAGTCCGCCGGGAAGCTTACCTCGAACTCCTCGCCCGACTGCAGGGTTCCCTCCAGCCTGTGGTCCTTGTCCAGGAGGGTAATGCTTCCTATCTCCCCCGACGCCAGCTGATCCTCGAACCAGGTCAAGTCGTGTGTCTTGTCATCGCCGAAGATGGTGGGTGACTTGGTCCACACCAGGATAACTATGAAAACTATGATGAGATAGAAAATCGCCGTTCTCCACAGCCTCTTGTTACCCATGTTCAATCTCTTCTCTCGCCCCTTTCGGCGTCCACCAGAATCCCTACATATGGTAATTGACGATATCTCTCGGCGTAGTCGAGACCGTATCCGACCACGAATAGCGGGGGGGCGTCGAAGCCGCAATATTTGACTTCTACATCCACCTTACGCGCCTCGGGTTTATTAAGCAAGGCGCATATCTCCACCGACGCCGGCCCCCTCTCTCGCAGCATTCCAGTAAGATATTTCAAGGTCAGGCCGGTATCCACGATGTCCTCCACGAGCAGCACGTGCTTGCGGTCTATCTCCAGATCCAGGTCCTTTACGATCTTAACCACCCCGGAGGACTTGGTGTCCGAACCGTAACTGGATACGGCCACGAAGTCTATCTCCACCGGCAATTCCACGCGCCGCGCCAGGTCGGCCAGGAATATGAAGGCCCCCTTGAGAACTCCCACCATCACCAGTTCACGTTCAAGATAATCACTGGTGATCATCTCCGCCAGCTCGCCGATGCGGGACAATATCTGTTCGCGGCTCAGAAAGCTCTTTTCAATCCTCATCTCCATGATCTGGATCCCGCTCCCTCCCAACGCCGTGGCGACCGATCCGCGTCGACCTCCCCGGTATGGCATCGAGGCAAGTACCGCCTCTAACAACGGACGCTCCGCCTGCCGCATCTGTTCCAGCCGCCGGCACGCGATGCCCTACTATCTTATCGTCCTCAAACCTTCTCCCTTAAGTTCTCGCTTGATCCGTGCTTTCCCCGCTCCCCTTAAGGAGTCGCAGTACCGCCACGTGGCGGGTTTCATCTCTCACCTTGAACCTGTCGTCGACGCGCATGCCCACTACCCAGGCGATCTCACCTCCCGACTCCAGAACGGCCACTCCGGGCCTCTCCTCCCGGGGCATCTTCGCGTCCACCAGAAAATCCTGCATCTTCCTGCTGCCCGGGGCGCCCAGGGGATGGAAGCGATCCCCGGGCTTGATACCCCTCAGTTTGAGGGGGAACTCGAGGCGGTCGGCGTCAAGCCAGGCCAAGTCGGGGTGACCGGCCTCCTTTTTTGTATCCTCCTCGCTGCTGGGCCGCAAGCTTACCTCCAGTACCGCACCCACGTGGGGAAGCTCGTAAAATCCCTCTCCCGGAATCTTGATATCCTCGCAGCGCCTTAAGGCGGGCTTGGGACCTATTATAAGTCTCCCGTAGACCCTGCGGGCCGACATGCCGGGGCCGAGATCCAGCCCGGCGTTGCCATCCGCCTCCAGCAATCCGCGGCGGATATCCTCCACCAAGCTGAAATCGGGCTTCAGGCCCAGCTTCCTTATCGCCCCGATGATCACCTGCCGGCGCACGGCCACGGGATGGAGGAGCAACCCGCTCACCTCCATCTCCACCCCCCGCGGATTTACCTCGACCGATTCCTCCTCAGCCCGCTCCGCCAAGCCCTCGAGCAGCTCATCTACGGAGGACATGATATCCGCCTCCCTCGATAAAGCGCGGCGGACGGACGGGTTGTACTCCTTCTCGAGCAGGGGTATCAGCCGGTGGCGCACGCGGTTTCTGGGTATGGATACGTCCATGTTGGTGGGATCCCTGCGTGGGGTAAAGGGAAGGTGTCGCGCATATGCCTCCACCTCGCTCCTCCAGGCCCGGATAAGGGGCCTCACGTAGGGAAGCCTTACCGGTGGGATGGAGCCCAGTCCCCGGGGTCCGGCGCCGGCTATCATGCGCAGCAGCAGGGTCTCGACACGGTCGTCGGCGGTATGGCCGGTGGCCAGGCGCCCGGCCCCGCTCTCCCGCAACTCCTCCCGAAAGGCATCGTATCTGGCGGCCCTGGCCGCTTCCTCGGGGCTCATTCCCTCTTCCCGCACGTAATTGCCCACGTTCACCTTCTTTACGGCGCAGGCCAAGCCGTAATGGCCCGCCGCGTTACGCACGAAGTCCGCCTCATCCCCCGATTCCGGTCGCAGTCCGTGATCGATGTGCACTACCTCGAGGTAAACCTGTTCCTCACCCGCTATCTGCACCATAACATCCATCAGTACCAGTGAATCGGCTCCACCGGAGACGGCAAGCAGCACCGTTTCGCCGGGCTGGAACATGGTCCAGCGGCGCAGGGTCTCCCTTACCCCGCGGATAACCGCGAACCGCTCCTTTTCCCATTTCACGACGCTTCTCCCCTCGCGTAATGGCGCGGCCATGTTCCCCCGTCAGGCGTGACAGTGTATTATTTATCAATATACTTATACTATAGGTTTTATCCGTGTGCCTCAGGAACATTATCCCGGGGCTAGCCTGAAGGGCGGCGGGGTGAAATGGTGGTGTATTAGATCGTGAAGACAAGACCGTGTTCGGATTGCGGCGTACCCGAGGCCATAGGCAGGAAATATACCTGGAACGTCGACGGTACCATAACCGAGAAAGATAGCCCGGAGCGGAGGGTTGTCATCCTGGAGACCGATAATCTGGCCATGCTCTTCGGGATCATAGGGGAGGAGAAGCAGACTTCCCTGGATTCCATTATCGTCGACGCCAAGCGCAGGTCGGCCACCCATTACATGCAGAGTATGTTCGGCGAACTGAGCGTTCAGGCCATGCAGTTCCTGGGGATGCATCCCGTCTTCCGCTATCTCTCCGACAGGGCCCTGGTGCTGGGATACGGTAAGATAAAGATCGTCAAGGTAAAAAGACTTCGCAGCGCCGAGATAAAGGTCTCCTGGCCTCATTTCCAACCCATATCGCTGGGCGATTTCGCCGCCGCCTCCCAGGTGTCGTTGAGGGGTCCGGTCAAAATCGCATGGGAACCCCTCGAGCAGAACCGCTATATCTACAGAGCGGCCGCCTCGCATCTCGAGAGATCTTCCGACGATAAGGCGAGCATCCCCGTATCGCCCCGATTGCCCGGCGATATCGAGTATAAGATGTGCGACAGATGCGACGTACCGCTGGAGATAGCCCGCTATCAATGGAACATGGAGAAAGGAATCATCACCGACCCGCTGACCGCGCACAGGATAACCATATGCGAGGTCAGGGATATGGAAAGCGTACTGGCCGGCATCGAGCGAGAGCTGGGCAATGACTTGAGCGATCTTTTCGTATCAGCCCAGCGCCAATTCGTCAAGTCGTCCTTCTCACAGGAGGAGATGCGCATGAGCCAGCAGGGCTACCGCCGCCTTCTCTCCCTCAGGGGCCTGGGTTATCTCAGGGATTTCGAGTTCGACAGCACCAGGATGTATATGCGGATAGACAACCCCGCCCTCCCCCGCATCCTGGCGGGTTCGGTCGCCGCCTTCTACGAAATGAGCACCGGCGATCATGGCGAGGTCAGGTGGCAGGTAGAGAACGAGAATTCGCTGGTGGTTACCGTCGAGCGGACCTCGGGTACCATCATCTAGCCCGGGGGTCAACGGCCGAGATAAAGGTAGGCTTTGTCGCTGTCGGAGCTTATCTCGACATCCGCTTCCGGGCATAAGGCCGCCATCTCTTGCAGTATTAGCTGAGCCTCGTCCCCGCTGGCCTGAGCCGGCTTGGCCCCCTCGATCCGCATGGGTATCAATTCCAGGGACGCCAAGCTCCCATCCTCGAAATAACAACCCGCAAAGAGCCCCGACTTCCCCTCCTCGCCCTGGGAATAATATACCAGGTTGCCAAGAGAGTATATAATGGGCACCCCCTGCCAGACCTCCAATCCCTGTATCACGTGTGGATGGCAACCCGCCACCAAGTCCGCCCCGGCCTCCACGCAGGTGTGGGCCAGCTCCCTCTGGCGGTCGGTTACCACGTTTGATCCCATATCCCCCCAATGCAGAATAACCGCCACGTAATCGGCCTCCATCCCCGCGTCGTCCACCGCTGACGCCATCTCTTCGCTGGACGCCGCCGCCAGGCCGGGGGAATCCTCACCAGCTGCGTATGAGGCGGGAGCCACGTCGCAGAAGGCCAGGAGCGCTACGCTGGCGCCATTGTCGCCCTCCTCGATCAGCGGTTTGCTGGCCATACTCGCCGAGGGGCCGGCCCCGTAGCTCCCTATCTCCTCGCTGCGCAGGGCGTTCAAGGTCTCCTCCAGGCCCTGGGAACCGAAGTCCATGATATGATCGTTGGCCAGGCATACCGCGTCCACCCCCGCCTCGGCCATGGGCGAGGCGCAATCGTCATCCCCCCGGATATGTACCGAGAGCTGGTCCTCATGGGGCTCACTGTATCTGCACAGGGGGCTCTCCAGATTGACGGCCACGAGGTCGTAGCCGTCGAAGAGATCGCTTACCTCCGTCCAGAGATACCCCGAATCCTCGCCTTGCACGAGATCCGCCACCTCCAACCCCAGGCAGACGTCTCCCCCTATACCAAGGCTCAGGACGGCCGGTTCTTCGAGGGCTTCCGCCTCCCCGTGCGAACTCGCATAGGGCTGATACGAATAGGTCCTGACCGGCTCCTCCTCACGAGGGGAACTGGTGGGTGTGAAAGCGAAGACCAAGCCGAT
Source organism: Actinomycetota bacterium (assembly GCA_034188985.1). GTDB lineage: Bacteria > Actinomycetota > Geothermincolia > Geothermincolales > RBG-13-55-18 > JAXHVT01. The sequence goes on from JAXHVT010000075.1 coordinate 43,187, forward strand.
GACCAGGGCTATCATTATACATCCGGTTACCAGGAAAAGGGCTTGTCGTCTGGCCCTGATCTTTCTCAATTTGTTGTTCAGCGTTCTACTCACAAATTACCGCCCCATATTAGACATTCAACGTGCCAAGGCGGCCTTCCTGCCCCGCACCCGCCAGGGCGTCAACGCCAAGTATAGCACCTCCGTCCCTCTCAAGAGGAAAAACCGTCAAGCCGGCGAGATCCGTACCCGCCCCCTGAGAAATGACGGCCTCGGGTCACACCGCCGCAGACACCTTTGGAGATGTGCGGCGCTTATCCCATCGCGTACCTGCGGGAAAGCAACCAACCCCCCAGGCCCAGCAGGATCGGCGCCGCCAGGATGGGTATCAACCACCAGGGAAAACCGGAACCTCCCGTATCATCTTCATCGCCGCCGGTCCTGGCTCCCGAATCCCTTTTTCCCAGCGAAAGAGCCTCTTCGGGCTCTTTCTCCAGCTCCTCCTCAACGGGCTCCCGGCCCGATTCCTCTTCTCCCTGTGTCTCCGTGTCGCCGGATACTTCTTCTTCCGCAACCTCCTCTACCTGCGATGTATCAGTCTCATCCGCGACCTTGCCGGGATCCTGATCCTCAGCCGGTTGCTCCTCCCCGGCATCGTCGGGCTGATCTTCCGGGGGCGCGGAGGCGATCTTGACGGGAAAGGGCTTTCCCGCCAGGGCGCAGACAGCGTAGGAGGTGGTCCACACCGGATTCATATCCCTGCCCGCGACCCAGTAGAAATGGCCGTCCGGGGCCTGCATGGATACCAGGAAAGCGCGGGGTGTGTTGCCGCCTTTGGACCATCCGCCTCCCCCCGGGTCCTGCCCGCAGGCCACGATGGCCATCACGCACCAGGAGGTGGCGGCCACGTCCGAGGCTCCGGGCTGGAAGGAGAAGCCGCCGTCGTCGTTCTGGACGGAACGAAGATAGTCGAAAGCCCTCTTGATGGATGCGTCCTCCGCTCCCACGCCGGCCGCCCTCAGGGCCATGACGGAGGCCGCCGTCATGTCGGGGTTGCTCGCTCCGCCGGGGTCGTTTCCCCAGCCCCCGTCGGCATTCTGGACGTCCTTCTGCCACTGCACCGCCCCGGGAGGAACGCCGACTCCCGCCGATACGTAGGCCAGTACGCCGAAGGCGTTGGAGTTTATGGCATCCCCGATTCTGCCGCCCGATCTCTCGTACGACTGCACCCTGGCCACCAGGTCCACGCCCCCGAAGGACCTCGGGTTCGCCTCCGCCGCCGTCACGGCCAGAAGGGTTCGCTCGTAATCGGTCACGCTCTTCCAGTTACCCGATTGCGTGGACAGGAAATCCACCGGCGATTTGCCGTTTTTCCTGACGTCTCTGGGATTTACGCCGGCTGTGGAAAGGGCCATTAAGGACCAGGCCGTGGTGGCATCGCTTCCCGACGTCCCGGCCCCCGGCTCCGCGAATCCCCCGTCGCCGCTCTGGTGATCCCTTATATAGGACACGCCCTGGGCGGCCCCGGCCGACAGCGGCGCCGCCAGCAGGAACACGGCCGCGATGCCGGCCAGGATAAAAGTCGCTGCCACGAGCGCTTTCTCGCTCAATTAAATCACCACCTGTACCCTCATAATTGTACCTCCATATCGGTCCCGGGCAAGGCGGGCAGGTACTCCACCTCGAAACGAGACCGGAAACGATAAAGCATCTCCGCCACCGGCCAGGTGAGCAGGAGGGCGAAGACGAGATTGCCGGCGGCGTGGAAGAAATCGAACCAGATACTCGTCGTGCATGTGGCGACAAAGGACTTCAAGGTCAGGGGATAGATGAAGGACAGCCAGAACCAGAAATTCATTATCCACCCGAAGAGAAATCCCCAAGCCGTGCAGAGCACGGCTACGGGAACGATTCTCACCCGATGCCGCAGCGCCGCCGCCAGTAAGCCTCCGCTGGCCCCGGCCAGCCCCCAGGCCAGCATCTGCCACGGCGTCCAGGGCCCGTGTCCCAGGAATATGTTGCTCAGCAGGGCGATAAGCGCCCCCACCATGAACCCCGGCTCCGCCCCGAAAACGTATCCCGCCAGAATGGCTATGAAGGTGGCCGGTTGCACCCCGGGGACGGCCGCGAAGAGCACGCGTCCAGCCACTCCCACCGCCGCCAGGGTCCCCACCACCGCCACCTCCCGCGAGCCGTAATCTCCCTCCTCGAAGCGGAGAAAGAGCACGGCCAGAAGGAGCATGGCCAGGAACAGGGAGTTCAAGGACCAGTTATCGAAGGGCGGTATCCCCTCCAGGCCCAGGTAGACCAGGAGGGCCGCCGAAGCGACCAGGATATATCTCGCCGCCCTCGCCGCTCTCATCGACCTCGCATCCCCTTCAGTATCTCCACCGCCTCCTCCTCCCGCAGCACCCCGCTGTTCAGGTGTCCCAGCAGTCTGTTCACCTGTGGCGAGAAGAAAAGCGAATCGCTCAGCACCTCGCCGGCGGGACCGTCCACGATAACGCCGCCGTCACCCATAAGGGCGGCCCGGCCTGCCGCGGCGGCGGCGAACTCCACGTCGTGGGTGACCACGAGTAGCGCGGCCCCTTCCTCCTTCAAGCCCTCGAGGTATTCGAGCATGAACCGCTTGCTCTCGTAATCCAGGCCTCTCGTGGGCTCGTCCATGACTATCAGCTCCGGCGCGGGGGGCAGCGTAGTCGCGGCCACCACCACCTTCTCCCTCTCCCCGGTGCTGAGATCGCGGGGGTTGCGCTCCGCCATCTCCTCCAGCCCCAGCCTACTCAGCTGATCCCGCACGGTCTCTCCATCCCTCCCCCCGCCGTATCCCCGCAGCCGCAGGGTATGGAGCAGCTCCTCCTTGACCGAGGAATGTATGAAATACGAGGCCGGGTTCTGGGGGCAGTATCCCAGTCGGGGTGCCAGGGCCGGCAGCCTCTCCTGGCTTGGGGACTCGCCGAAAAGGGTTACCCCGCCCCGTGACGGCCGCAGCAGTCCTATCAGGCAGCGGATGAAGGTGCTCTTCCCCGCCCCGTTCTCCCCCAACAGGGCCATCCTGTCATCCGCGCCCAGGCGCATGTCCACGTTCTTCAGGGCCTCCGGACCGTCGGGGTAGACGAACCACAGGCCTCTGGAGCGGGCTATCTCCCCCTTTTCCCGGACGCCGTTCCCGTCCGAGGCCGCGGCGCGGGCCGGCGAAACCTCCCCCGAGGCCGCCCTGTCCCGCAGTAGAATCCTGGCCTGATTTACGGTCAGGGGGATCTCATCCCATCCCGCGGCGATAAACACCCTTGAAACCGGGGGTATGAAGGCCTTGTTGCCCTCGCCGCACCACCTGGCGGCATCCCGCGGACGGCCGTCGAAGAGGATCCTGCCCTTCTCCATGTACAGCACCCGGGAGGCGTAATGGTAGCATCGCTCCAGGCGGTGTTCGGACATGACCACCGTGGTCCCCGATTCCTCGTGTATGCGCCGGACCAGCGTCAGGAGCTCCTCTGCGCTCACGGGGTCCAGCTGCGAGGTCGGTTCGTCCAGCACCAGCACCTCGGGGTGCATGGCCATCACCGAGGCCAGCACCACCTTCTGCATCTCGCCCCCGGAGAGCTCGGGGATGAAGGAATGCCTCAGCCGCGACAGGCCCAGACCGGCCAGCATCTCCTCCACGCGCTTGGCCACGATGGAGAAGGGCATGCCGGAGTTCTCCAGACCGAAGGCTATCTCCCTCTCCACGGTGGTGCTGACTATCTGGTCCTCGGCGTCCTGAAAGACCATGCCCACCCTGGCGGCCAGATCCCTGGGAGTGGTCCCGCGGGTATCCCCGCCCATAACCTTTACCCTGCCCCCCAGGCGGCCGCCGTGAAAATGGGGGATGAGGCCGTTTAGAAGGCGCATCAGGGTGGTTTTGCCGCAGCCGGTGGGGCCGGTGATTAGTATGAACTCACCCTCCTCCACGCGCAGATCTACCCCCTGCAGCGCCGGCCTGTCGGCGCCGGGGTACCAGTAGGTCAGATCCTCGATCTCCACCAATGCCATCTCTTCCAGCTCCTGCCGAGAATTACTAATAACAGGGGCGCGGCCGCCAGTACCGCCAGCCCCACCGGGCTCAGATTCTCCAGGGGATTATCCAGGGTGGGAAAGAAGGAATAACCTCCCTTTCCCAGCACCACGGCGGCGATCACCCCCGCAAGCACGACGGCGGAGAGCGCCAGCACCAGGATGTCCCTGGGCCTCCAGAGCCTGCGGCTCAACCTGGTGCGTTTACCGTTGCCGAAACCCCGGGCGGACATGGACTCCGCTATGGCCGACGCCCGGTCGAGCGATCCCTGGAAAAGCGAGAACCACAGGGGCACGCGGGATTGCGCCCTCGACCATCTCCCCCCTCCCTTGAGGGGCATGCCGCGCGCCAGCTGCACCTCCTCGATCTCCCTGGCGTCGGTCACCATGCTGGGGTAAAGGCGCACGGCCAGGGCGGCGGAAAGGGATGTGCGGAAAGAGAAACGGGACAGCATTCCCAGGAGGTCGTCGGGGTTGAGTATGGTGCTCATGAGCCCGAAGGCGGCTATAACCGTGAATATCTTCAGGGCCGCCGAAAAACCGTAGGCAATGGCCTCCAGGGTTACGTCCATGGGTCCCCAAAGGGGCAATCGCGGCCCGTAGATGAGCACGTGGGATCCCTGGTGATTGACCAGGGGGTTGATGATCACGACGAACAGGGCCACCACCAGGCCCACGCGGATGAAGGCCCTGCTCTCCCCCCACACATCCGCCAGTATTATCAGGGATATGACTCCCGCGCAGATGACGGCCGTATACACCGGGTTCTCCAGCAGCAGGGCCGAGACGGCGAAGGTCAGCGTGAGCATCAGGGCCGTCAGGGGATGAAGGCCGTGGATCAACGTGTCCTTGAAGCGATATACCGGGAGCATCTTCACTCCTCCCGTGCCGCCGGAACCTCGATGCGGCCCTCGCCCGCCAGCGCGGCTACGGCCAGGATCGGCCTGACGCCCTCACCGCCGCCGTCGAGCAGCAACCCCAGCGCCGCCCGCAGTCCCCCTGGATCGGTTCCTGTCACCACCAGGGCCGACTCCCCGTCCCCCAGGCGGGGCCCCACGCCCTCCACCAGGCCCGCTCCCGAGCCCAGGCGCCGCGCCTCGTCTCCCCGCGCGTCGACGATAACCATGTCCCCGTCCTGGAAAAACGCGTACATTCCCAACCTAGAGGCATGGCCATTGGCCTCGGCGAAGAAGGGGGCCGCCTCCAGCTCGCTGACGGTGCCTATCACTATCGCATACTCCCCCTCGCTTGGCCTCCAGCCCTCCTCCAACTCCCTCGGCTCGCAGGCCGCGGCGCCGGCGTCCCCGAGAGCCCGCTCCAGCTCTTGCGCCTCCCCCTCCCAGGCCGGCGCGTACACCACCGCGCAGGACTCGGGTGGTTCCCTGTAACCGTTCACGAAGGGCTCCGGAAAGCACCCTACCAGGGTGGGGGTAAACATGGCATATTCCCAGCAATGATAGTCGAAGACCAGGCGGTCTCCCTCCCGCGGCAGGTATTCTCCCGCGCCCACGTCCGCCATCTGCCCGTTGACGTAGAAGAACCAGTCCTTTTTCTCGCCGCTTTCCGCTCCGCCCTCGTAGCCGGATACCAGTCCGTTCACGGCATCTATGAAACCTCCCCCGTACGAGGTCTCCACCACCGCCACCTCCTGCAGAGCCTGCATGGCGCTGCTGGAATCCCTCACCTCGACGCTCACGTCCTTCAAGACCTCGCCGCCGAAATCCCTGCTGACGGTGACCCTTACCCCTATACCCTCACCGGAGCCGTTCCAGGGCATGAAGGCGCAACCCCTCACGGCGAAGAAAGCCACCGCCACGACGAGCAACGCCCCCAGGGCGTACCACCATATCCTGGCTCTGCCGTTTCGGCTCATGTACGATCCTCCGATATCATCTCCGCGCCCGCTGTTCCCCTCGCCCCCCCGGATCATTTTCGCGGACAGGGGTGGGCAGGGAGACACAATGGCCTCCCTGCCCCGCCGGTCTGAGCCGGCTTGGGTCAACCGCGGGGTCAGATGGGACTCGTGAACCCCGGTCTATACATCTTCATCCGGCGTTCCGCCGCTTCTTTCGCCGCCACGCTCCATATGCGGGAGCCGGCGCGGGACAACCTCTCGTCCATGCATGAATACACCTGCCCGTCCTCAATAGATATCCTTCAGGGTAGCGCCCATGGTGCAGTGGCCGCCCTTCCATCCGTGGCTGCCGAGGCCCATGTAATCGAAATACAACGACCTCTCCACTACAACTCCGCGATCCGAGGTGACCGAGTAGGCGCGCTCCACGGGGGTGTTGCTCTCGAGATCGATGGTGAAGCGTTGGCCCGCCTCTATCTCGTAATCGCTGCCGGCCTCCCCGCCGAAGAGGGGCGTTACCGTAACTGTCGCCTTCTCCTTGCCCGGGTTGGAGATGCAGATGTATTCATCGAAGCTAGGCGCCGTGTATCCCTCGGCGAGGCACCAGTAGTTGCTGGGAAGCGGGGATCCCGTCACGCAGCTTCCCCCGTCCCATACACCCGAATAACTGAAGTACATGGGGCGCTCGGCCAGGATTGGCTGGTTGGATTCCACCACCATGCTCACGTCTTTGCCGGATCCCGCCTCCAGGTTTACGCTCAGGGTCCGCCTGGTGTTGGCGGCGACGGCGTAGTTCTCGGTGGCGGCTTCCTCTCCCTGGTAGAGATAGGTAACGGCGACGTTGGCATCGTCGGCGTTGGGATTGGCCAGGGTCAGCCATTCCTCGAAGCCTTCCCCGGTGTAGCCCTCGGCGAAGTACCAGCTCCGGCTGGTCTCGACCGCGCCCATCACGCAGTGGCCGCCGGTCCAGCTATTGGCCTCCAGGCCCATGTAGTCGAAGTACATTGGGCGCTCTGCCACGATGGGCCGGTTGGAATCCACGACTATGGAGACGTCCCTGTCGTCGCCCGCCTCCTCGTTGACGCTGTAGGTCACGCGGCGGTTGCCGGGGATGTAGTACTCCACATGGAGGGGGTCGCCGTTTCCGTAGAGGTAGGTTACCTCGACGGTGGCCAGTTCGTCGTTGGTGTTGGCCAGGGTCAGCCATTCCTCGAACCCGTCCAGGGTGGTGCCCTCGGCGAAGTACCACGTCTTCAGGGGCTCATCGGCGCCAACCACGCAGTGTCCGCCGGTCCAGTCGTGATTCTCGAGCCCCTGGTAGTCGAAGTATATGGGGCGCTCGGCCACGATGGGCTTGTCCGAGACCACCTCGAGCGATACCTCGTAATCCGGACCTACCGTTCCCTTCACGTCTATGGTGGAACGTGTCCCCGCGGGCAGGGGGTAATCGATCGTCAGGGGATCCCTGTCGCCGTTGAAGATATAGGTCACGCTGACCACGGCGTCGTCGTCGGCCCCGCTGCCGGGGTTGGCCAGGGTAAGCCACTCCTCGAAGTTGTTCCCCGTGTAGCCCTCGGCGAAGTACCAGTCGTAGGAGGAGGGCACGAACTCATCGTAGGCGTAGAGGCGGCCGTCGGCGGTGCTGTAGACCAGGCCGCCCGAGACCACGGGGTCGCCCCCCGCCTTCTGCGAGACGTACCACAACTCGCTCCCCGTATCCGAATCCAAGGCGGCCATGCCCAGGTTGTGTGCATAAGGCCAACTCGAGGTGTCATAGCTGCCGGCATAGAGATATCCCGTGGTGGGAGACAGGGCGGCCTCCCCGTCGTAGGCGCCCCAGTTGGGATTGTCCCATACCAGGTCGCCGCCGTCCGTGTCGAAGGCGTAGAAGTGGTTGCCGCCCACCGAGTAGTCGTTGCCGCAGGCGTAGACCGTGCCCCGGTTGGCGTCCACCAGGGGCAGTCCGGAGGAACCCCACATGGGTTGGCTCCACCTCTCGGCCGCCGCGCCTCCCTTATCCTCCAGGCAGTAGAAGTTGCTGATGGGCCCGCCGTAGGCGAAATCGCTGTAATACAGGTCGCCCTGGTTGAAGGCGACTGATCCGGCCACGTCGTAGGCGGCGGCGAACTCCCAGACCTTGGTGGCCGCGCCGGCCACGTCGACGCAATGTATCTTGCCGTTGGTAGGTGATAAAAAGGCGGCGGACTGGGGCAGGTAGAGCCGGTTGCCGGCGTCGTCGACCCCCGGCGATCCCGATGCGGACGAGTTGGCGTCCAGGTCGTACCGCCACAGCTGGCTTCCATCCGCGGCCGACAGTCCCACGTAGGCCCCGTAGGTATAATCCCCCACCACTACGACCTTGTTGGCGGACGCGTCCGTGTACATCACCGGGTCGCTTACGATCACCGTATCCCCCATGGGCGCGGGGGCTGGAGTGATGTCCGTGTTCCAGAGGATGTTGCCGCTGTTCGCCGTGTCCAGGCAGTACACCGTCTTGCCGCATCCTATATACAGCAGGCCGTTATCGTAGAGGGGCCTGGCGTTGGAGCCCATGCCCCCGGCCCACTCCAGGTTTTTCTGCCAGAGCAGGGAGCCGTCGCCTAAGTCCATCGCAACGATGCTGCTGTCTCCCGGCGGCGACCAGGGGTCGTCCCCGGCGAAGAGGTAGGCCGCCCCGCCCGCGATGGTGGGGGCCGTCCCGTCCTTGATGGCATAATCGGCGCTCTCGAAAACCGGGTCGGTCGACTGGGCCACCGCCTCCGCACGCTCGAGAGGCGGCGTGATGGCCGCAAGCGACATCCCGGACAGGGCCAGAACCACGCAAACACCAAGTGCCAGGGCCAGTGACACCCGTAGCGCCCTTATCCGCCCGTCGGATCTCTCAGTCCATCTGCCGATGCTCATGCAAGTTCCTCCTTCAAGCCTCGCCGCCTTCCCGGACGCCGCCGCCGGCATAAAAAATCTCCACCCTCGCAGCGAGAGTGGAGATCGATATCCTCCAAGCCAGATTCCCTCTGATGCGGAGAGTTTGCTGACTCCTGCCGGGCAGGTCTTCTGACTCCTGGATCCTCGCTTCGCCCCTCCTTCCCAACTATCGTCAGTGGTTTAGCGGGGCCTCGCTCCCCAGTTACAGCGGCGCTACCGTGCCGGATTTTCACCGGCTTCCCTCTTGTCCCTCTCGGGACCCGGAAGGCGTATTGTTTCTTTTCAAATTTCCGCGTACTGAAAAATCGTATCACGACGCTTTGGGGCGGTCAATCCATCGCTTACGGGATTGTGTTGGTATTTATTCCCTTTCTATGATAATAGCCGCGCCCTGTCCCCCACCGACGCAGAGGGTGGCCAGGCCCCTCTTCAGCCCCCGGTCCATCATGGCGTAGAGCAGGGTGACCACGATACGGGCTCCGGTGCATCCCACGGGATGCCCCAGGGCGATACCGCTCCCGTAGATGTTGGTTATGTCGGGGTTCAACCCCAGTTCCCTGATGCACACGAAAGCCTGGGCGGCGAAGGCCTCGTTCAGCTCTATCAGCTCCATATCCTCCAGCCTCAAGCCCGCCTTGTCCAGGGCCTTGGGGACGGCGTATATGGGACCCACTCCCATGATCTTCGGGTCCACTCCCACGTATGAATAGGAGACCACGCGGGCCAGAGGCTTCACCCCCAGCTCCTTCGCCCTCTCCCCCGAGGCGAGCACCACGGCGGCGGCGGCGTTGATGCCCGAGGCGTTGCCCGCGGTAACCGTGCCGCCTTTCTTGAAGACGGTGGAGAGGGAGGCCAGTTTCTCCATATTGGTGTCCATGGGGTGTTCGTCGGTATCGAAAACCTTTACGCCCTTGCGCGTCTTTACCTCCACCGGGATGATCTCGTCTACGAATTTTTCCTCCTCTATGGCCTTCAGGGCCCGCCTCTGGCTCTCCAGCGCGTAGGCGTCCTGTTCCTCCCTTGAAACGCCGTATTTCCCGGCCACGTTCTCCGCGCCGTCCGGCCCATGATCAGGCCGGTGTAGGGGTCGTGAAGCACCTCCCACAGCCCATCAACGAACTCCCCGTCGCGCATGCGTTTGCCCCAGCGCATATCGTTGCTGTAGTAACGGATGGAGCTCATGTTCTCCGCTCCGCCGGCGACGATCAATCCCGCGTCTCCCAGCCGTATAGACCTCACCGCGTCTATGATGGCCCTCATCCCGGAGGCGCAGCCCTGGATGACGCCGGAGGCGGGGACCTCCTGGGGTATCCCCACTTGCAGGGCCGCCAGCCTCGAGGCCAGGCAGTTTTCGTCCGTTCTCGGCACCACCTGCCCGAAGATGAGGTCCTCGACCTCCCCGGCGGCGACGCCGGCGCGCTTCAGGGCCTCCTCTATCACTATGGCGGCGAGATCGCCGGTCTTTACGTCCCGCAGGCCACCCCCGAAGCTTCCGATCGGCATGCGGCATCCGCTCAATATATATGCCTCGTTCTATATGCCTCGTTCATATCCGCCTCCCTTTCCTCGGATCAACTCCGATAATTTTCGCGTAAATCGCCGGATCGCTTACCGGGTACCCTGCTGGCATTGCATATAACGCGCAATAGAACGGTCGAATGTTTTCTCCACGTCGTCCGGGAACATACAGGCGGGCAGCTCCCCGAGGCGGAGATGGTATGCGATGCACTCGCAGCAGTGGCCCTTCTTGGAACAGGGCTCGTAGGTACAGTTGCATCGCTCCAGGTTCTTTTCGTAGTTCTTGCACTCCTCGGCCATGCCTCCCTCCTTTCCTGTAAGTGACGTCGCGTCGAATAATTATTAAACCAGATATTATCAGATGCGGTCGACGCGGATGGGTTCGGCCCGCTTTGCGCCGGCTCACTGTATCGCGGATACTTACTCCCCCTCCCCGCTCGTATCCTAAATTCCGCCCTTCGCTCCTTCGGCACAAGACGGCCCGGGCTCCGACCTCGGGAGGCCTCTCGCCGGCCCGACCGGGTCTTCTTACTCATGCTCTCGGGGCGACCCCAGGTCGATGAAGGGAAAGTGCGATGGTAACGCCCGCTTCAAAACAGCAGGGGTCAGCGGGGCCCGTCTCCGGACCCCGCCTTGTATTTTTCGGGCGCCCGCGGAACCGTCAACCAAGCTCCTCGTGCTCAGGTAATATGAAATATCTGACGTCCTTGGCGTACTGTATGAGTTCGCTCCGGAAGTCCGGATGGGCGATGGATATGAGAGCCTGGGCTCGCTCCCTCAGGGTCTTGCCCTTGAGGTTCACGACTCCGTACTCCGTGGCCACGTACATCACGTCGGTTCTGGTGAGGGTAACCGTGGCTCCCGGCTTGAGCTGTGGGGCGATCTTGGACACGGTCTTTCCGCTTTTCTTGTCGAAGGCCGTGGAATGGGTGGCTATGAAAGCTCTTCCTCCCCTGGCCATGTAGGCGCCGCGCGTGAAGTCCACCTGCCCGCCGGTGGCGCTGTACTGGTAGGGACCGATGGCCTCCGAACAGCACTGTCCGGTGAGGTCCATCTCCAGGGTGGAGTTGATGGACACCATGTTCTCGTTCCTGGCTACGTTATTGGGGTCGTTATTGTAGGAGATGGGCGAGAAAAAGACCATCGGATTGCCGTCCAGCCACCTGTAGAGCTCGTTGGATCCTCCGGCGAAGAAGGCGTTGAACTGGTATGGGTACCAGGTCTTCTTCGTATTGTCCAGCGCGCCCGCCTCGAAGAGTTTCATGATGGCGTCGGGGACCATCTCTGTATAGCAACCCAGGTATCTCTTGTCCAGCAGACACTCGCCGATAGCGTTGGGCACCGCGCCGATGCCCAGCTGGATAGTGTCGCCGTCACCTATGAACTCGACTATGTTTTCGGCGATGGCCCTGTCTACCTCAGTGATAGGTTCGGGGGGCAGGTCCAACAGGGGGTTATGGTGTTCGACCACCGCTTCCACCTGCGAGATATGATAGAAATTGCGGCCGTGCACGGTGGGCTGGTTCTCGTTCACCTCCACGACTAACCGGTCCAGCTTGTGCAGGACATCCAGGAAGTTACCCGATACACCCGCGGACATGTAGCCGTGCCTGTCCATGGGTCCCACCTGGGTGAAAACGGTTCTGTAGTCAGCATACTCGGAAGCGAGGCGCGGGAGGTCGGAGAAATGAAAGGGCATGTGCTCGCATATCCCGTCATGAAGCGCCTGCCGGTCCAGGGGGGTTGCGTAAAGATTGTCGAACCTTATGTGACGGCGCATTTCCCTGGAAAGGATCTTGTAAGTAGGGGCCAGCATAATCAGCCCGCCGAAGACGACATCGTTCACTTCCCCGGCGCGATCGAACAACGCATCCAGTATGCCCGTCGGCGCGCTGGATCCGCTCCCGCAGAATAGCTTTTCTCCATCCCGAACGGTCTTCGCCACCGCTTCCGCGGAGGTCAGTTTCCTCTTGTACTCCTCTTCCCATTTGTTCATCCTTTTCCTCCTCCCATTGAGACTGACTCGAATTCGAGCAGGGATAAACATATAGCGGTAGCGCCACCAGGCTTTTCTGGGCTCGTTTCCGGCCGGACCATTTTTCAGCCGGAGGCCCGGCTTGGAAAGCCGCTAAGAAACGGCGTGAAACATCACGATCCGTTGTCGTTCTGCAATCCCTGCTCCCAAGATAAACCATATATTGTTGCTATTATTGCGAACGGCCTTATAGTTCCTTTGACGGCTACTAGGCCGCACAAATTTTATAGCAATGTATGGGTTCTGGCAATATGTGCACGGCTTGCTTCACGTCGGTCGCATCCCGAGTATAACGGGATCAAATCCACGGTCCGCCATTGATGTCTGGATGCTTTGCTCACGGGAGCCGGAAAGACCTGTCCGGTCTTCCGGGGTTTATGCCAATAGATGAGCGTTGCATACGAAGGGAATTATTTCAACCGCGATTCTCTCAGGCAGGACCATAGATGATGACGATGTCTCCCGGGCGAGCGCCGCTGGCGCCGGCCATGCTGCCTCCGTTCACGCCGGCGGCCATCACCCCCGAGGAGTCCTCGAAAAGCAACGTCGCCCCCGCCTCCATCTCCCCGAAGGTGGAGGCCAGGGAGACCCGTAACTCCTCCTCTCCTATCCCCAGCAACACTTCATCTCCTTCCCGGTAACCCAGTGATCTCACCTGTTCCGGATAGGCGTTGAGGCGCAGGGAACCGAAGCGGTCCACGTCGATGACCGTGGCGTAGACCGCGCCTTTTCCCTCCCTGGCTCTGCCCCAGGGCGCCGGGACCAGGTCCTCGTAATCCATGGGAGAACCCATCTCGGAGGGATCCACTCCCATGGACAGATGGGCCGTCACCGGGGCGAAAATGTCCCGGGCGTGAAAGGTGGGGTGCACGGGAATCCTGAAGAAATCCTGGTTTTGCAGGAAATATGCCTTCTCGATTCCCCCCAGCCTCCGGGCCGCCGGCAGAAGGATGCCGTTGTCGGGTCCCACCATAAGATCTCCACGACCGACCTTCAGGGCCACGGCCAGGCGCCTGGTGCCCACCCCCGGGTCCACCACCGCCAGGTGCACTCCCACCGGCATGTACGGAAGGGCGGCGGCCAGGACGAAGGCACCCTTGCATATGTCGAACGGAGGTATCCCGTGGCTGATATCCACGATACGCGCGCCGGGATATATGGAGAGAATGACCCCCTTGACCGCTCCCACCCACTCCTCTGTGAAACCGAAATCGCTGGTGAAGGTGATGATGCTCTCAGCCACCGGGGATCACCTTGACCCTTACCCTCCTTGAGCGCGGCCCATCGAACTCGCACAGGAAAACGCCCTGCCAGGTCCCGAGGACGATATCCCCTCCCTCCACCAGCAGGGTGGCCGAGAACCCCATGAGGCTGGCCTTGATATGGGAGTCGGCGTTGCCCTCGCGATGGCGGTACCCTCCCCGCGGCACCAGCTTCTCCAGCTGGTCGAGTATATCCGCGGCCACGTCGGGGTCCGCGTTCTCGTTGATGGTCACCCCCGCCGTGGTATGGGGAACGTAAACCACGCACAGGCCGTCCGTAAAACCGGTACCCCGCACCGCCTCCCTGACCCCGGCGGTGATATCCACCATGTGGGAACGCGATGAAGTGGGAACCTCGAAGGAAACGCTCTCGGCCATATCCATCACCTCCCGGTCTATCTCCGATGATCCCGATCGCCGCTATACATACCTCTCCGTCAACCCTGGCTCATGCGCAAGGTGGCCTCTATGTTCATGGGCGGCAGGTCCTCGGGATCGATGATCACATCCACCACCGCCGGCCCCTCCGCGCTCAGGGCTTCCTTCAACACGGGCTTGATGTCCTCCACCTTCTCCAGGCGCCATCCGCAGGCCCCGAAGGACTCGGCCAGGGAGGCGAAGTCGGGGTTGCCGTGACAGGTCCCCAGCACCCTGCCCCGGCACTGCATCTTCTGCCTGAGGTTGAGCACGCGGTACATGTTGTCGTTGATCACCAGGACCAGCACCCCTATCCTCTCGCGGCAGGCCGTCTCCAGGTCCTGCAGGGTCATCATGAAGTCACCGTCCCCCAGGATGGCCACCACGTCCCTCCGCGGGTAAACGAGCTTCGCGGCCATGGCGGCTGGGAACCCGAAACCCATGGCACCGAAGTTCACGGCGGAGAGATAGGTGAGGGGTTCCAGGCAGGGGAGGAAGTCCATGGCGTAGAGAACATGGGTTCCGCCTCCCACGGATACGATACGGTCTCTCGGCAGGAGACGGGCGAGTTCATCGATAACCCGGCCCGGCGAGAGCGGCTCTTTATCGGAGGCGGCGGATGCCTCCACCGCGCTTCGCCATTCCTCCCGCTTCTGCTCCAGCAGTCCCCACCAATCCTCCCGGGACGAAGTCTGGTAATCCTTCACCGCCGCCAGGGCCTCCCCCAGAAAATCCTCCACGTCCGCCTCTATATAGCGCCGGGCCTTGAAGCGGCTGTTGAGCATGGCCTCCATGTCTATATTGACCAGGATTACCTCGCCGGTGACCGGCAGGGTGTATTCGTAGGTGGTCATGTCCGAGAGGGTGCATCCCAATCCCAGCACGAGGTCTGCCTCGCTCAAGGCGGCGTCCGCCACCGTGTTGCCGCCTCCGAAACCCACTCTGCCCAGGCACAATGGATGGTCATCGGGCATGGTACCCCGGCCGTTGCCGGTGGTCGCAACGGGCACGTCGAGTTCCTTGGCCAGGTGCACCAGCAGGTCTGAGCAGCGAGTGTAGGCGATGCCTCCCCCCGCCAGAAGCAGCGGCCGTCGCGCCTCCCTTACCGACTCCAGGGTCTTCCACACGTCCTCCACATGCAGGGGCGGCCTGTGATCGGGGGACATCCTGAACTCCGGGAACTCGCCACCCTCCTCATTCCAGATATCCTCGGGGACCTCTATGAGCACGGGGCCGCGCGCCCCGGATACGGCCAGCGCGTAGGCCTTGGAGAGAACCACCTGGGCCCGTTCCGGCTCGTCCAGCCGGAAGACGCCCTTGCAGAGCGAGGAAAAGATGGAGGTATGATCCACCTCCAGCATGCCGTCCGACCCCCTGAGTTTCTTCTTGACCGCCCCGCTTAAAAGTATCATGGGACTGCAGTCCTTATAGGCGTTGGCCACCGCGATCAAGACGTTCAGCGTGCCGGGACCGGAATGTGTCAGGGCTATCCCCGGCCTGCCCGTCAATCTCCCCTCGGCATCGGCCATACTCGCCGCCACCTGTTCGTGGCGGCATGAAATATACCTTATATCTTCCTGGTAGTCGTACAAGGCGTCGACGAATGCTATGTTGGAGGTGCCGATAATGCCGTAGATCCGCTCCGCCCCCATGGCCTTTATCCCCTCTATCAGTATACGGGCGCAGTTCATTTATGGTGCTCCTTTCCCGTTACGCGTGTCTCGTTAACTTCCCGGAGACCGCATCACTCCAGCCCATTCACCGCGTTCAACGCTTTTCCCACAAGTTATACGGGCCACGTTGTCCACCGTGGCCCGGATTATCCTCACCCCGCTCCCGTCGGTTTTGCCGGCCACGTGTGGGTCTAAGATAACCTTCTCCGATTTTATCAGAGGATCGCCCGGACCCAGCGGCCCCTCTGGGAAGACATCCTTACCCGTCCCGCTCGAGTGCCCGCTCCATAGATCCTCGGACAGCTGCGAGAGCGCTGCGATTCCCGGCACCTTGCCCGCCTCTCGAAGAATCCCCGGCCCATCCTTTCCATGACGGCCTTTCAACTTCATCGACTTCATCAACCATGTTCCCACGGCGTAGCGGCTCTCGCGTTC
Source organism: Actinomycetota bacterium (assembly GCA_034188985.1). GTDB lineage: Bacteria > Actinomycetota > Geothermincolia > Geothermincolales > RBG-13-55-18 > JAXHVT01. The sequence goes on from JAXHVT010000075.1 coordinate 59,339, forward strand.
ATACCATACCTTCCCACCACGCTCCATGCTACCTCCTAATCATATCCGGGGGAGCTGGATAACAAACGTCGCAGTCGAACCGGGGGGATCCTGCCGAGAGCGAGTCGTCGGGCATGCACACCGCCCCATCAACGCCACAGTAAGGAGAAGGGATTAACCAGGGGGCTGCGTCAGGGGGATTCGGTAGTATGGTTTGCAAGGTCCGCGGCGGTGTGTAACGGTAAACCCGGCTCGGTTCGAACGTCGGGAAAATGTCAGATGTCGGTGCGTGACCCCATCTTATGATGGCCCCGGTTTCTGACGTTTTCGTTGGGGTATGGGGTATGGCTTTAATCCTCTACCAGGATATCCTTCAGCTTGGCCATCTCCTGCCGGCGATTGTCCTCCCGCTGCTCGGGGGTGGCCGCCAGGACCAGACGGAGGGAATCGGCTAGGTTGACGGGATTGAAGGGCTTGGTGATGTAGCCGTCCGCACCCATCTTCCATCCCCTGGCGATATCCTCATCCTGGACCTTGGCGGTTAGAAGAACGATGGGAAGGTCGGTCATAGCAGTATCCTCACGCAGTTTCTGAAGTATCTCCCATCCATCCATCTGGGGCATCATGATATCCAGGATGAGCATGTCGGGGCGGTTCTCCTCCATCATCTTCATGGCCGTCTTGCCGTCCCAGGCCTCCTCCACCTCGAATTTCTCCAGCTCGAGATTAATGCGTACCAGGCGCGTGACCATGGGATCGTCGTCTACCACCAGAACGCGTGTCATGTCCTCCTCCATATCTTCCTTGTGATTTGTATATTCAAGCAGACACAGAAACCCGCGGGCCCAAGGCCTTCGCTACCTCCATCTTTATATCGAGACTTTCTTCTCATCGTATTAATCGGCATTGCCCGCGGGAAGGTAAACCCTTCGCGGCACCTTTTGTAACCGGTCCACCCCGTCAATATCTCCTGCCGGTTATGATATAATTTCCCCGCATTGGAGAGGCATGTAATCTCCAGACACGAGGCACTATTTCCACCATTCAGACCCAGGGAGGAATATCTAAAACCAGGGAGGGAGAAATGAGCTACGACATCTTTAAACCTATCCACGATGACTTCCGCAAAAACCTGCGTCAGTACATCGAGAACGAGCTCACCCCGCATGTCGAGGAGTGGGAGGAGGCCGAGGAGTTCCCCCGCGAGGTCTACTCAAACCTCGGCGAGCTGGGCTTTCTAGGCATGTCCTACCCAGAGGAATACGGCGGTGATGACGATATCCTGGCCGAGGCCGTCTTCCACGAGGAGATAACCCGTAGTGGTTCCGCGGGGGTGGCCGCCGGCATCGGAGCCCATATAGGTATTGCCATGCCCCCCATAAAGAAGTACGGAACCCCGGAACAGAAGGAGAGATACCTCCCCCCAGGCATCCGTGGCGAAACCATAGGGGCCCTGGGTATAACCGAGCCTGAGGCCGGCAGCGACGTTGCCGGCCTCAGGACCTACGCCGTGAAGGACGGCTCCGACTGGATAATAAACGGCTCTAAGACCTTCATCACCAACGGCGTACGCTGCGACTGGGTGGTTTTAGCCGTCAAGACCGATCGAGAGAAGGGGTACGCCGGTATATCCCAGTTCATAGTGGACCGGGATAATCCCGGCTTCGAGACCTCCAAGAAATTAAGCAAGCTGGGCTGGCGGGCTTCGGATACGGGGGAATTGTCATTCATAGATTGCCGCGTCCCGGAAATCGCACTACTGGGCGAGGAGAACAGGGGCTTCTACCAGATAATGGGCAACTTCGTGTGGGAGAGGTTGATCATGTCCCTGGGCGCCGTGGAGGGATCACAGTTGATCTTCGAGCTGGCCCTGCAGTATGCCAAGGAAAGGGAGGCCTTCGGCAAGCCCATAGGAAAGTTCCAGGCCATCTCTCACAAGCTCGCCGACATGGCCATGGAGATCGAGCTAGGCCGGGCCTTCACCTACCATGTCCTCAAGCTGTACACGGAGGGGGAGAATCCCTTGCGGGAGGTATCAATGGCCAAGCTTTACACCTGCGATATGTCCTGCCGGGTTGCCGACGCCGGCCTGCAGATCTACGGCGGCTACGGTTACATGGAGGAGTATCCCCTGGCCCGGGCATACAGGGACATGCGCCTGGGGCCCATCGGCGGCGGGACCAGCGAGATCATGCGGGAGATAATCGCCCGCTCCTACGGGCTGTAGGCTTTCCCGGGGCTTGTCGCGCACATAACGCGGCCCGCGTGACCCGGCGCGGGTATGGCCGCCACTTCGGATCGCCGCGACCGCTCTCCGTGATCCTGCCCGCGAACAATGCCCTCAAGACCTGAAGCCGGTGTGTGCATCGCCGAGGAAGGTGGTGTCCAGCAGGTTGAGGGAGCCCGCCCTCAACATCCTCTCGAAGACCGAGCGGCTGGTGGTGAGCTGGGCCTCTACGGCCTTGAGGCGAACCTCCTCCAGCGCCTCTTCCCCGGCGACACCTGTGGCACCGCCCCTGCCTTTCCCGAGACCGGACTTCATGAACAGCAGGGGCAGGGATATGAACAGGTTGCCCAGGAAATAGGCCACGAGCAGGAATCCCGGCAGCCCGAGGTAGAAGAAGACCAGCGAGAAGGGCCTCCCCGCCTCCCCCAGCAGGAGCCCCGCGAAGAAGGCCATGTTGGCCATGCTCACGGCGGTGAATATCCAGCGGTGCCTGGCCAGTGCCTTGCTCGAATCCGTCCACCCCATGCCGAACAGCAGGTAGAACCAGAATGAGCCGCAGAAGAGGCTCATGAGCAGCGCCGTCCTCCACGCCCTGCCGCTGCCTATGTCCTCGAGTTCGCCGGCCAGGACCACGGCCGCCTCCTCACCCACCAGGGAATTGACGGCGCCTCCGCTCAAGAGCACGTAGCCGCGGCGGGGCGGCCCCAGCGCGGCGGCGTTGATGGTCTTGCCACCCGCCCTGACGAGCTCCGGCTTGGACACCCCCATGCGCAGCGACAACTCCTCAAGAATGCGGTGGTAGTCTCCGAACATTCTCCGAGACATCGCCCGGCATCCCATCAGCCGTACCAGCATATTCCCACGCCCGGGCAACAGGACCAGCGACGGAATAACGAAAACGGCCGCGGTCACGGGCAGAAAGACCGGGAAAGGACCCCTCAGCGCCAGCAGCAGGGCCAGCGCGTAGGACAGGCCCGCCGTGCCCGCCGCCCACAGGAGGATGGCGGCCAGGCCTTGCGCCCGTATCTTCCCGTCCATGCTCACCTCCCCAGCCAAATCGACTTCACGTCCGCTATCCGACTCCTCGCCCGCGTTATCCCTTTTATGCCCCTGTTACCGTCCACGGTACCGGCGGCAATGAGCAATATACATGAACCACGCCGTGCCTTCCCGGCATCCCGCAGGCGCATCCGGCGGCATTCCTCAAGCGCTCCCCGACCGGCTCCTGGCCCGGTTGATCGCCGCCGCCAGCTCGTCGGCCCTCTGCGAGCCGAGGAGTAATCCCTCGCCAGAGGTCAGCAGCAGCTGCACTCCCCTGTCCCCCTTGATGTTATAGGCCCTGCCGCGCCGCCCCCAGCGTATACCCCAGCCGCCGTATTCCCGAATCGGCCTGTAGGACCTGGCCTCGCAGCTCTCTATCTCCCCGTAGGGGATGGCGTGTAACCGGCGGTGGAAAGGGAAGAAACGGTAATAGACGCCGTCCACGCCCACCTCCACCCCCAGCCTTATGGAATATATTAGAATGGGCAGTCCCAATCCGAAGAGCAGCCATATAATAACCACTAAAGCGTCGGGGGCCGGACGGTCCCCGAAGGGCCGGCCGAGCAGAACCTGGTAGACGGCCACGAACCAGCTCAGCGCGGCTATGGGGGCCACGATCATCCACACCCAGCCCGGCCCGAACCGCTGCACCTCGCGAAAGATCGCCTCATCCCCGCCGCCGTTTTTCTCCACCGGCATGCCTTACCTCCCGTGCCTCGCCGCTACACGTCGCATTCGCACCCTTTCGCCCTCAGTATCCTCACCTGTTCCTCGGGGGAATCCACGAATTCCGTCTGCACGCCCTCCCCGGTGGCCAGTTCCTCGTCGAGCGGACTGTCGTGCCTGTACCCCCTGCGCTCCATCTCCTCCACCAGGGCCTGGTGCCGCACATAGAGCGCCTTCAGCTTTCCCCTCCACCTCCGGGTCTCGGGGTGGTTGGAGAATCCCTTCCCGCCCCGCGTGAGTATGGCCCACAGGGCGTGCAATTCGCCGTGCTCTCCCAGCAGGTGACGCCGGCAGAGCACCTCCGGAGGCAGGTCCCATATCCTCATTTCCGTCCATCCCGTTGTGCGAACTCGAACCCGGTACCTGGCGTCGAGGCCATACCCGGTTCAACACTATGCGTCACGGGGCGGTTCACCGTGCTCGGCGTTGCGCCTCCGCGCCTCGCGGCGGTCCCCGGTGGCCTTTCCGTGTAAGCGCGCGGCGGATGGCTGCCGGGTACGATATATATTATTACGGAGTTTCCCCCGCCCGACTTTAAGAACATGCATGGCGCAGGTGGAATATCGCCCTCCTGCGGCCCGATGCCGGTAAGAATGATGCCGGGGACGGCGCTCGATATGGGGTCGAGAAGCATGCCCGCCCGCCGGACCCCGGAAGGAGTTATCGCCTCGCCGGAGGTCTCCCCTCAGTGTATGAGGGCGCTCCTCTCATTCTCCAGGGAGAACCTGATGAGCTGCTCCAGGAGATCCACGAAGCTCTCCGAGGCCTCCTCGGGCACCGTCTTCCTGAAGGGCCTGCCCCCGACCATGCCATGGAAGACCAGGTTCCTGCCCTGGTTTATCACGGACGCCTCGAAGTCGTCGCTCTTGATATCGAACTGGATGTTATACAGCGTATCCGCCATTCCGGCTACCCCCTTAACCGAGAGCTTCCAACCGCCTCGCATGCGCCATGCTCACGCCCCAATACAGGCTACCCACATGTGGTGAAGTATAAACACCTCTTCGGCGATCAGCACGTCCCCGAGGTTTCCTCCCGCGGCCGCTTACCGCCCGGCTTGAGGCGGTGGCGGAGCACCAGTATTACCAGGCACACGGCGAAGAGGGCCGCGCTCAGGGCCTGGAAGAGGGGCGCGGCGCGCGGGTCGGAGTGAAAGCGGAAGAACTCCATCAGGAAGCGCACGGCGCCGTAGGAGGCCAGGGATATCAGGAAGAGGTCCCAGTCCATGGTCAGGCGCTTGCGCAGCCAGAGCAGGAAGGCGAAGACCGCCAGGTCAAGCGCCATCTCGTAGAGCTGGGTGGGATGGACCGCGACGGCGCTGCCGGGAAAGGTAACCGCCCAGGGAAGGCCGGAGGGCTTCCCCCCGCAGCAGCCGTTGAGGAAGCACCCTATCCTGGCGACGGCCAGGCAAAGCGGCAGGGCCAGTCCCACCGAATCGGAAACCGCCCCCACCGGCAGCTTCAGCCGCTTGGTTAGGATGATGCAGGCGGGAACGGCGAAGGCCAGGCCGCCGTAGAAGACCATCCCCCTCATGTTGAGGTCGAAGACCCTGCCCCAGTCCCGGGAGAACATGTCCAGGTGCCCGAGGATATAGAAGAAACGCGCCCCTATCACCCCGCTGATGGCGGCCACGGCGGCGATGAGATAGACGGCGGAGGCATCCAGCCCCCGCCTCTTGAACTCGAACCTGATGACGATTATTCCGGCCACGAAGGCCGTGAAAAGCATCACCCCGTAGGAGTATACGGGGAAGCTGCCTATATGGAAAAGGATGGGGCGCACGCGCTAACCTCCTCCGCTAAACGCTGATTCCCGCTTACCTTACCAACCCGGAGTGGTCGCATCAAGGAAGGAGCCGCGCGGCTCAAGGCTTTGAATCCGCAAATACCGGCCATGGTTCCGTACCATGACGGAACGGCCGGCGGGCCTCAGCCGGCCGCGGAGAGGATCCAGGCCCTTATATCCTCCACGTTGTTGACAGGGCCGAGATGCGGTACTGCTCCCGGCCCACCGGCTCCATCGACAACGCTGGGCCATGGGCCGCCGGAACGGCGCCTAGGGCGTCCTCCTCGACGCCGAGGCCCGTATCTCGGCCCAAGCATCTCTGAGCAGCCCCACCTCGCCTAAACCCGCGCTTCCGTAGGCGGAAGACGACGAGGTCAATAGGCCGATTGGGCTGTAACCGGAGACGTCGTGCCCGCCCTCGCCGGCGAAGTAGTTGAAGTACATGGGCCTTTCGGCCATGATGGGCGGGCCGGAGACGACCTTCACATGGCAGGAAACGTTCTTGCCATCCCCTATCTCCTCGTTGATCCTCAGGGTCTTCCTCGAACGGGCTGGCACCTTATAAGTCATTGCCTGCTTGCTTCCATCCTCCACAAGGTACCAGACCTCCACCACCGATTCCTCGTCCCCCGGGTTCTGCAGGCACAGCCATTCCTGGAAGCCGCCTCCGGTGTAACCCTCGGCGAAAACCCACTCCTCCGCCAGGGACGCGGCGCCTAGCACGCAGTGACCGCCCCGGGCGTCCACGCCGTAGCCCTGGAAGCGGAAATACATGGGGCGCTCGGCCAGGAAGTAATCGCTCGACGCCAGTTTCAACGAGACGTCCTTTTCCGCGCCCACCTCGTCCGGGACGTAGACCGTGTACCTGCTCTCCGGCGGCAGCACGTAGTTCTTTCTCACCGGGTCCCCCTGGCCGGAGCCCAACTGGTAGGTGGCGTTGACGGTTACGGCCTCCGACAGCGGGTTCACGAGGGTTATCCACTCGTCGAAACCGCCACGGGTGGTCCCCTCGGCGAAATAGTACTCGGTATACGGGAGGATCTCCCCCATCACGCAGTGGCCGCCCTGCCAGTGATGGTTCCCAAACCCGGTGTAGTCGAAATACATGGGGCGTTCGGCCAGGACGAGCTGGTCGGACTCCAGGACCAGCGAGCACTGGTAATTGGCCCCCAGCAGCTCGTTGACGTTGAAGGAGCCGCGCGACAGGCCGGCCACGCTCTCGGTCCTTATTACCTCCCCCTCCTCCTGGGTCAGAAAATGGAAGGTAAGGTTGGCGGGATCAAGATTGGGGTTGAGGACACAGATCCACTCCTCGAAGCCGGGCCCGGTATACCCCTCGGCGAAGAACCAGTAGGGGCTGATATATGGCGTCCCCACGACGTCGTGCCCGCCTCTCCACTTGCCCTTGTAGTTGAAGTACATTGCCCTCTCCACCACCACCTCCAGGTCGGAGAAGACCATGGCCGAGACCTCCCAACCGGGCCCGATCTCCTCGTTAACGTTCACCGTGGTCCTGGAGGCGGCGGGAACATCCAGGTCCTGGTCCCAGTAGGTGCCGTCCGGGAACAGATAAATGATCTCCACTCTGGCTTTATAATCATTGGGGTTGCCTATGCACAGGTACTCCTGGAAACCGTTTCCCGTGTACCCCTCGGCGAATCCCACGGCGTATTGCAGTACCAGTAAGTACCCTGCATTATACGAACACACGCCATCGACATAGACATATACTTCCATCTCTCCCATTAACTCCCTGGGCACCAGCAACTCGATGGCCGTATCCGTCCAGGAGGTAACATCGAATACCGTCTCCCCGGGAAACCCTTCTTTCACCGGTTCGAACCTAATATAGCTGTCTCCCTGGATGTGACCGAACTCGGAGCCGCGGATGACCACCTCCGTCCCTATGCAGCCCATCTCCGGATCCATATGGTCTATCCTCGCCTGTACCTTGAATTCCTCAATATCTGAAGTGCAGAATGGAGTTGTAATCGTTAAATCGACTCTACCATGAACGCCGGCGGGCACCTTGCAGATTATCTCCCTGTCCGACCATTTCGAGTATTCCGAAACCTCCACATCGCCGAAGGATACATAATAGCCGTCCCCGCCGTAGCCGAAGCCGTCCCCCGTCAGGGTGACCTCGCAACCAACAGGCCCGCGGTCAGGGCTGACCTCGAACCAAGGATCCAGCAAAATATACTCCATACCGTTGGATATACCGATACCCCTCGTGACCCACACATAGATATCGCCGCATGGAGAGAAAGGCACCCGTACCTTGATCGTAGTATCGGACCATATTATATATTCCTTCGCCTCAACCGCTTCCTGGCCGCAGGAATCCCCGAAAAAGACGGAGGAGTCGCCCTGTACGCTCCCGAAATCCCGCCCTCTCAAGGTTATGACCGTGCCCGCGACACCTATTGGAGGGTCTATTGAGGTAATGCTAGGTGGTTCCTCAAGCGGCTTCTTGCGAAAGACGTCATCATCGCCATTGTTATCATCCGGCACCAGGTTGTAGGAGGAACTTTCAAAAGCCACATACTCGCCGTTGTTCGTTATACTGGAATTATCATCATAACGATTTCCGCACGCCCCGGAAAACGAGGCCGAGCAGCATAGTATCCCGCCAGAGACGAGATCTTTCAGATAAACCTCAGAGGCACCATGGGCATACTGGACTACGGGAACGAAAGGGTAATCGGAATGGAAAGCCACGTACCTGCCGTCGGAGCTCAAGGCCGCATTATAGCTGCTGCTGGCACCCTGGCCGCCGGAATCATCGCGAGAGCAGAGAACGATCTCACCGCTGGAGAGGTCCTTGCGGAAGATGTCCGTTTTCTCGTTGACGTCATCCGCTACCAGGTTGGAGGAATAGGAATGAAACGCGATGTATCCTCCATCAGAGCTTATAGAAGGTCTGGAACTGTATCCATTTGACTCCCCCCCGGAGGAGTCGGTCGAGCACCTCACAATATCGCCGGTGGAGAGATCCTTGCGGAAGACGTCCGAGCAGCCATTATCATCTCCCGATACCAGGTCGTCGGCGCCGGACTGGAAGGCCACGTACCTGCCGTCTGAGCTGATGGCGGCGTAGTTGCCCTCCGCGCACAATTCCTCACCCCACGCGTAAAGCACCTCGGCGCGCAGGTCCATGACCGGCACCGTATCGTAGCCCCCGGGTGCGTGGTAGAGGGCCTCCTCGCAGCAGTCGTAACTGCCCTCGAGATCGCCCTCGTCCTTCAGGGCGCGAGCCCAGGCCACGTAGGCACCCGCCCGGCCCAGGTCGGCCTGGTCGGCGAATCTCTGCTTGCCCCCGGCTATGTCGTAATGGTCTATGGCCTCCTCGTAGCGGCCCCTCTCGCATAGCTCGGCGGCGTAGTACAGGGCGGCCTCGGCCTCGACCATCTCCGCCTCCCGCGCCTGTTCCTTGCCGGGATACCTCTCCTCCAGCTCGTCGCAGTGCCTTATGGCCATGGCGTACTCGCCCCCACCGAGCTCATCCCTGGCCTGGCCCAGGAGCCGCGACGGTGCGGTGGCGGCTACCAGCCACCAGACGGACAGGGATATCGCCGCCAGAACCACGGCGGTAACCACGGCCCAGGTTATGGAAAGGGAGGGGCGGGGAAGCCTCTCGAGCATCCTCCGTCCCAGTGACTTCTCCTCCCGGTAGGGCACGCGCACCTCCACGGCCCCGGGCAGGTTGGAATGGCCTTCCAGCCCGAGCACCTGGGCCGCAAGCTCCTCTATGATGGGGCGGTAATAGGGGGAGAGCGAGGCCGACCATTCCTTGTGGGTGGCGCCCGAGCGCTTGTAGATATCCATCAAGGCCCTGCGGATCCTGTCCTGGTAGGGACCGATATAGCGGTTGTATATCTGCGTCTCCTGCTCGTTCAGGGATCCGAGCGGCTTGCCCAGTACCGCGAGGATCTGGGGCGGCAGCTGTTTGCCGCTCTCGAGATAGTAGTCGGATAGAAGAAGTACGAAATCTTTCATGCCCTGATAACCCCTTTTTGCTCGCTTTAATCAACCCATACGCCCTGGCGCGTTCTAATAATATAGCAGAAGAATCACGCGCGAATCCAGGCGGGCGAATGGCGGGGAGCGCGCATCCTGGGGGCTATCGCTGCGGGTCGGGAGTCGCCGCCTCCCGCGGCGACCGCAGGGTGTACCATGAATTCCCCACGTCCTTGAGCCCGTCTCCCGGGGCGCCGCTCACGAGGGGGGAGACCGGGTTGGAGGAGGGGCTGAAGCCCACCACGTCGTGACCACCGCCGCAGCCGTAGTAATCGAAATACATGGGGCGCTCGGCCACGACGGGAGAACCCGACACCACCTCTATGGAGCTGCAGAGATCCCTGCCGGAGCCCGCCTCGCCGTTGACCCACACGGTGACCCTGGTACCGGCCGGGACGTCCACGCTGTTAACCGTGCCGGAGCCCCCCTGGTCCAGGAAGGATATCTCCAGCCTGGAATCCTCCACTCCGGGATTCTGCAGGCAGAGCCATTCGTGGAAGCCGCCACCGGTGCAGCCCTCGGCGAAGAACCAGCCGGTGGCAGCCTCCACGGCCCCGATGACGCAGTGGCCGCCCTGGCGCGAGACGCCGAAACCCCGGTAATCGAAATACATGGGGCGCTCGGCCAGGAAGGGGGATCCGGAGGTCATCGTGACCGAGACGTCCTTTTCCTCCCCCACCTCGTCAGCCACGTACACGGTGTACCTGCTAAGCGGCGGGATGGTGTAGCTCTCGCTGACCGCCGGCCCCTGCCCCGGCCCCAGCTGGTAGGTGGCGGCCACGGTTATGGATGAGGGATTGGGGTTCTGCAGGGTGATCCATTCCTCGAAACCGTCCCGGGTGGTGCCCTCCGCGAAATAGAACTCGCCGGCCGGGGCGGGAAGCCCCATAACGCAGTGCCCGCCCTGCCAGTGATGGCCGCCCGTGCCTCCGTAATCGAAGTACATGGAGCGCTCGGCCAGCACGTACTGGTCGGATTCCAGGGCCAGCGAGCACTGGTAACCGGGCCCCAGGATGTCGTTGACCCTGAAGGAACGCCGCGAGGCCGGGGGCACGCTCCCGGTCACGGTTATCTCCCCCTCCTCCACGGTCTGGAAGTGGAAGTTGAGGTCGGCCTCCTCGTCGCCGGGGTTGAGGACGCAGATCCATTCGTCGAAACCGGCACCGGTGTACCCCTCGGCGAAGAACCATTGCTTGCTCGTGTAGGGGCTGGCCATGGCGTCGTGCCCGCCCCGCCAGGCGCCGCGGTAATCGAAGTACATGGGGCGCTCGGCCACGATCTCCAGGTCGGTGAAGATCAACGCCGATACCTCCCGGCCGGGGCCCACGTCGCCGTTCACGTTCAGGGTGACCCGGGCCCGGGAGGGAACCGTTACCTGCCGCTCCATGTAGGTGCTGTCAGGGAAGAGGTAGAGGACCCGGGCTTCCACGTCATAGGCCTGGTCGTTCCCCAGGCACAGGAACTCCTGAAAGCCCTCCCCCGTATATCCCTCCGCGAATCCCAGGCCGCGGGGAACGGCCTCGAAGGGCAGGGCGTTGGAGGCGCCCAGCCCGTCCACGCTAACGCTCACCTCGACCTCCCCCATCACCCCGCGGGGGACCTTTACCCTTATGTAGGTATCGGACCACGAAAGGTATTCCTGGGCCTCCACCCCGCCGAATGAGGCCGAGCTATTCCCTCCAGCCCTGTCGTCGCCGAAGTTGTAGCCCTCCAGCACCACCTCGTCGCCCACGAAGCCGGAATCGGTTCCCAGCCCGTCCAGGTGCGGCTGAGCCTTGAAGGGCACGGCGTTGCTGGCGGCGTGGTCCCAGTTGTAGACGACCACCGGTCCCTCGGTCACCCCCGCCGGAACGCGAGCGGTGATGCCCTGGTCGCCGTAGGAATCTATGGAGGCGCTGACGCCGTCGAAGGTCACCTCCACCTCCCTGCGATCGACCCCGAAGTTGTCGCCGCTGATATCAACCGGCTCCCCCGGCTCGCCGGAGAGGGCGGAATCGCCGATGACGGGGGCGTCGGAGTTGTTGTCGACCATGCTCCAGGCCTCCCAAACGTACCGCCTAACGAAATCGTAGCTCAGGTATATGTAGCCCTGGTCGCTTCCGTTCCAGCCCGGACCCCAGGAATTGACCATGAGGAAACCGCCCTGGTGGTCGGGATCGGGGCCGCCGGGGTTGATATTGTCGTCGTAGCCGACTATGCACACCCCGTGGCCTCCCTCAATGCCCGAGGCGCCGTCGTAAACGTAGTACTGCGCGGGGGGATTGCCGCGGAAGTCCGGGAAGTCGGAGTAGATGGGGATGCCCATGACCGCCGGTATCCCGGCGTCCAGCCAGGCCTTTACGTCCTCTATGGGGTTGCCGGGGAAGTACGGGCCGTATACATACCGAATCCAGAAATATCCCCAGCCGGCGGGGATGCGGTAGGGCTTCGCCGCCTGCAGTTGAACGGAATCGGGCTTGGTGGTGTAGTCGCCCTGGTCGTAGGGCATCTGTGCGATATCCGTGCAGCCCTCGTTCTGCAAGAGCTGGAAGGTATCCGGGAAGTTGGAGCCTTGATCCACCCCGCCGTTTACCTGGTTGTAGACGAAGGAGGGGCTGAACTGGTACCAGGTGTCTTCCAGGTCCCAGGTGGGGTGTTTCACCCCCTCCCACCAGCTCTTATAGTAATACGCCGCGGCCCAGGACACGCAGCTGTTCTGCGCCCCCTGGTCTCCCACCGGAGGCATCCCGCCCGAGAGGTCGGCCGAGGCCGCCAGGGTATTGGCGCCGTAGACGGGGCTCAGCTCACGGTAATCGCCCGGTGGGGCGGGGAGAAAGCCCAGGCCGTGTCCCGATTCCTCGGCCGCCCGGACGTTCCCCTCCTCCAGGCGTGAGCGGAGTTCGCCCGCCTCGCCGGAGGCACCGGCGCCGGTAACCGCCAGGACGGACGAGAATGCCACCAGGGCCAGTACGAGCAAGGCGGCGAGAAAAGCTCGGCACTTTTGTCTGATATCTGCTTGCATACTGATTCCCTCATTCGTTCGCTACCCTAATTATCGCCATACGCGCGATAAAGTTGAACGCCGATGCCCGCGGATGCGCTCAATCCAGGAAGCGCAGGAACTTCTCGTCTATGCGCTCGTAGAGCTCGAAGAGCCTGTCGTTACCCACGTAGACGATGGCTATCATGCCCAGGGCCAGCACCAGGCCGATGCTGAATAGAAGCACCCAGAACAGGGTCGCCCTCCCGGTGGGGACGAGGATGGCTATGACCACGACCACGACTATCACGGTGGTGATCCCCGCCCACTTGAGATTGAACCTGCTCCTGGCCAGCCCACCCTGCTTGGGCACGAAAAAGGCCTCGTGGTAAAGCTCGTAGCTGTCGTGGAGGCCCATCATCTCCCAGGCCTTCAAGGCCTCCTGCGAGGGCCTGGCGAAGAATCCCCTGCGCACGAAGAAACGGGACATCCAGTCCTTGAGCAGCACGAAGAACTCGTACCTGTCATCGGCGTCCAGGATGCCTCTGAGGGTGTCCATCTCCCTCTTGAGGTAGAAGAGGAAGAAGAAGTAGCCCAGGGCTAAGAATACGCCTACATATGCCAGGGTGATGATCTCTTGACTCTCCATGCTATCCCTCTTCCATCAACCGTGGGGGGGACAGGTCTCGAATATCGAGTTATTAACCATATATTGACATTATTCTCGATATTCGCAAGGCGTCCATTACGCCGTTTCCGCAACACCGCCACTCTCTCTGCCCATTCTCACCGACACAAGCGAATTCTTCAACCGTAAAAAATGGGTCACATCTTTGATCTTGAATCATATCCCATATATTGGCAGGATGATCCGGCCCTAAACGGCGCCGCATTCATCGGCAAGTAGGCTTTCACGCATGCCTCCCGGCTTAGCGGCGCGGGTTGGTTCCCTCGAGGTCGAGTTCCAAGACCCTACCCCATCGCCTATTCCGCGACCCTTCCCAAGCTGTGGCCGCCGTTTACGCGAAGCACCTGGCCCGTAATCCATCCGGCCTGTTCCGACGCGAAGAAAAGTATCGCGTTCGCGATATCCTGCGGTGTGCCGATCCTGCGTGTGGAGATGTCCCCGACGAGCTCCTTCTCCAGCTCCATCGGGATATAACCCGTCTGGACCGGACCGGGAGAGACGACGTTCACCGTTATGCCAAGAGGCCCCAGTTCCGCGGCGGCGCTGCGGCTGTACGATTCGAGGGCGTGCTTGCTCGCAGTATAGGAGATCTCACCGGGGCAGCCTTGCGAGTGCTCGGCGCTGACGTTTATTATCCTGCCCCATTCCCTCCCCTCCGCGATATGCCTGGCGGTGAACTCGGCCATCAGCAGGGCCGCAGCCTTCACGTTCGGCGAGAAATGGTGATCGAAGCCGTCCGGGCTGAAGGTGATCGTGGAGGGACCGCCGTTCCATAGGTCCCCTCCCCCTTTCAAGGTATCCACGGGCAGGAAGGTATCCGCCTGGTAGTCAACGGCGTTGTTTACCAGGATATCTATTTGGCCACGCGCCCTTTCAGCACGCTCGAAGAGCTCGTAGGCCTTGTCGGGCTCGCCGAGGTCGCACTCCCATGAATCCGCCGTTCCTCCCCTTTCCCGGATGGAGGCGACGACCTCGTCCGCGGATTTACGCTGCTGCCTGTAGAAGAACGCCAGCCCCGTTTCGCCGCCGTCTTGGGAATCGCCCCCGGCCCGGTCCGCGTTTTCCGCCTGCCTCAGGTAGTGAATGAATACCGCCGCGCCCTGCGCGGCGAACGCCCTGGCAACCGCCGCCCCGATCCCGTATGGGTTGTTCCCGCCCGTCACCAGGACGGTTTTCCCCTCGATCCCATAGTCGATCATCTGGCCTCCTCCGACTTACCGATCTTCTCCGCCACGACAAACGCGTAATCCCCATAATCGTTGCGGTAGGATGCGGCCACCTCGTCTATTCTCCCGCTCGCGATATCCCGGGCCAGTCTATCCAGCCCCCTCTCGACCTCGTCCTTATCCCCGAACTTGGCGAAGTCTGAGGACCCCTTTCTGATGGCGGGAGACAGATACATCTCGGGGTCGTGCTTGCCGCAATACATGAACCAATCCTGGAGGTCCGGCTTTACCTCGTACAGCTCCGTGACGATGCGCTCGAAGCCGGCCGCCCTCAAGGCCAGGGTTACCTCCGCGATGTCGGGCATGTTTGCCGTGGACCTCCTCATCGTCTCGGGGAAATACTCGTTGAGCCAATAGCCCTCCATCTGTTGCTTGTCCGCCGTGAATATCACCAGCCGGCCGCGGGACAGGACCCTGAACAACTCGCCGAAAGCCGCGCCGAGGTCCTCGAAGTGGTGGACGGTCAGTATGCTCATGGCTCCCGAGAAGGTATCGTCCCGGTAGGGCAGCGAGCACGCGTCCCCCAGGGACCAATATATCTCCCGGCTCTTCTTCACGGCGATCCCCAGCATATGCTCCGACACATCGACGCCGTAAAAGGCGGCTCCGGTCCGTTCCGCTAAGGCGACGGTGTAGTTGCCGGTGCCGCAGGCCACATCGAGGTATATTCCCTCGTCATCGATATCGAGATAGTGGATTATTCGCGATGCGATATATGGGTCGGCCTTTCTCGTCTCGTCGTATCCGATCCCAATCTCATCGTAAACGGCCATGAAGGAACACCCCTGGATCGCGGGCTCCAAAGCGCTGCCCGCCTCTCTCCTCGCCACTCACTTAGAGTTTATAAGAACCGGCACCGCGCTGCACCATGAACGGTGAAGGCCATACCCGGTTCGTCGGTTACGCATCTAGCCAACCCCCCGGCGCTCGAGCCGGTCATGACCGAGCGGGTGTTTGCGGTTTGAAATGAGGGAGGAATGTGATATATGAAAAGTGTACTCCACGATACTGTCAGGGCGCGCAGGCAACCCATTGACGGCAACCTGAGTTGCGTGTGGGCTTCGCTGAGAAGACACTTGATTGATCGCGGGCGATACCGTGGAAGGAAAGAGTGATGCTCCGGTGAGACTCGAGGACCTGGGATACGACGAATTCTTTGAGTCCAACCGCAAAGAGCTGGGGCTGGATAATTACCTTGTAGCAAGGGTCATCGCCGAATACAGGGGCGCGTACAGGGTAAAGGATCCCGGTGCCGAATACCTGTCCGAGATCACCGGAAGACAGATGTTCAACGCCCTGTCGAGAGAGGATTATCCGGCGGTGGGGGATTGGGTCGCCGTGAGCCGGCTCGACGGTGAACGGGCCGTTATCCACGGAGTGCTGCCGAGAAAGACGGTTTTGAAAAGGAAGTACAGCGACAGGTTCGAGGTCCAGGTCATCGCGTCCAATATCGACGTGGCGTTCGTCATCGAATCGGTCGACAGGGATTACAACCTCAACCGCTTTGAAAGATACCTGGCCATAGCGAGAGACAGTGATATCAGGCCGGTCATCGTCCTCAACAAGATCGACCTGATCTCCGGAACGGAGCTGGAGAAAAAGACTGCGCAGGTAAGAGCCAGGCTCGGGAATATCGACTTCATCCCAACCAGCGCCGTACTGGAGGGGGGCACGCAAGGGATCTCCGAGCGAATCCTCGGGGGCCGGACCTGTTGCTTCCTCGGATCCTCGGGAGTGGGAAAGTCATCGCTGATAAACAAACTGCTCGGCGAGGATGCAATCAAGACCGACGAGATAAGCGCGCATACGGGGAAGGGCAGGCACACCACGACCTCCAGAGAGATGTACTTTCCGCCCGGTGGAGGGATCGTGATAGACAACCCGGGGATGAGAGAGATAGGGATGACGGACACGGGTGCCGGGGTGGAGGAAGTTTTCGAGGAGATAGCGGCACTCGCGGCGGGATGCAGGTTCAAGGATTGCAGCCATACGCACGAGCCGGGATGTGCCGTGCGGGAGGCCATCGAAAGCGGCGGGCTCGACGGGGCGGCATTCCTGAACTACACGAGGCTGAAGAAGGAGACCGAGTATTACGAGATGAGCGGCCTCGAGCGGAGAAACAAGAACCGGCAATTCGGGAAATACGTCAAGAGGGTGAAAAAGGAGCGCAAGGAACTCGGGCCCTAGAGAAGCCACCCTGGCGGGGTCACCCAGTGAGGCCACCTCTTTGATCTTGTATTTATCCCATTTATTGGTAACTAGGCCTGTTTAGGTACGGCTCTATGTTTATCTTGGCGTGTCATATTAAAACAACCGGGTGATCTTCTGGATGCGAGGGAGTCTGATCAAGCTCTCGGGCAGGCGAAGACCCCCCACGGCCGTCAAGGCCCTCAACGTCATGAGCGGCATGTTCCGCCAGGCCGTCCGCTGGAAGTACATGCACCACAATCCGGCCGCCGACGTCGAGAGGCCCAGGCGCGAGCTGCCCGAGATAGACTGTCTTTCGGAGAAAGAGGCCGCCGAGATCCTCGAGGCCGCGGAGGGCCGGGACAAGGCGATACTGTCAGTGGCCCTGGGCTGCGGCATGCGCCAGGGGGAGATCTTGGCCCTGGCTTGGGGCGACGTGGACTGGATCAGGGGTAGGATAAGGGTTACCAAGTCGCTTGAGCCTAAAAGAAAGGTCTCGAGCGCCACCGTCGATGAGGCCCGCAGGATACTGAACACGCACACGAGTACGGAGATCGCGGAGAAGCTCGGCCTTCGGAGCGCCGATATCGGCCGGATCAAGTCCGGAAAGCAACCGATGACGGAGAAGATGACCGTAGGGCTGGTTAAGGCCTTCGACGGCGAGGTCGAGATGATCGCCGTTCTAAAGGAGCCCAAGGGCCGGCAGAAGCGGACCGTATATATGCCCTCCTGGGTCAAGGAGAACCTCTCGGAGCTTTTCCAGGAGAGAAGTCGGCCCGGGCCTTCTGAGATCGTTTTTGTAAATAGCCGTGGCGGCTACCTAAACGGCGTGAACTGGACCAAACGCAATCTCTCGGCGATTCTCGAGCGCGCTGAGGTCCGAAACGTCACCTGTCATAGTCTCCGCCATACATACGCCTCCTTGCTCCTCTCGAAGGGCGTGGATCCCCTCTTCGTCTCCCGCCAGCTGGGTCACTCGACGATCAAGATCACCGCCGATTATTACGGCCACCTCATGAACGAGGACACGGCCTACGGGGAGGTCCTGGACGGACTCTTTCCGGAAGCGCCGCCACAGGAACGCCACAAGCGGATCGAACGGCTGAAAACCGATACCTAGCGAATAACCCTCTGACCTGGGAAAATAATGGAGCCGGCGAGCGGACTCGAACCGCTGACCTGCTCATTACGAGAGATTATCGTATGAAAAACGTCACCCCTGGTCAACGGCTAATATGGCCTTTTACCAGGTATTATATGAATATCATGCGTGCCAGCTTTACCCCACGTTTTCCACCCAACCCTCCCATATTCCTCCCAAGCAGAGCAACCTACTAGCAAACATAACAATAAATAATGCCCCCTCCATGGGGGGAGGGGGCAGGGCACATGGGTACCGGTCATCACCCCGGTACGCACGGGGGAATTATAGCACGGGGCAGCAGCGGTTCTCATTTCTTTTCCTCAAATGAGAGGCAAAAACAAGAGCACTCTTTAGTTCCATAGCAATAAAAGAATGAAGCGAAGCATCTGGGGGAGAGCCCTGGATGCACTTAACGATATCCGATTCAGTGGAGGTTATAATGGAATCAGCTCTGAGTGATACTTAGGATGCAGAAAAAAGGGGCTGTTCGGCAAGAAGAAACAAGAAGATCGAAATCAGGAAACTTGGCAGAAACCCCATAATTGGATAATGAATGAATTAAATCAAGATATGAAGTTAATAATATTTCTCTCAAGAATATTGGTTAAGAAGAAATGATTTTTTCAGAAAAGTTTAATAGATTTTTTGAAGATCCCTCTCAATATCGGGGACCATGTGGTGATTACGGAGTTCTTTACCTTCTACGTCGTGATATAGATAGATGCCTGAATATAGAATGTGGAAGAAGGGAAACAGTACTCCGTGAATTAAGGAAAAATAGAAACATACCTTCTGAAATCGATAAACCTATAGCTTTGTTCCCTGCCGCTACAACAATTCTTACGGGGATAGATTTATTAGCAAAACACTATGAAGGAACTGATGTAGGACATGTTGGTAGAAGATTCAAAATTTTTATTGAAAGATATTTCGATCTTGATAATAATAATCCGCGAGGGGCTTGTGACCAAGAAATCATATATCAATTTCGCAATGCTCTTCTGCATTCGTATGGCTTGTATTCAAAGAAATATTCCAAGACTCGCAACAAAAGAACCATCTATATTTTTAAAGCCATGGCAGAAAATGGCCCCCTCATTGAATATACGGGAAAACTGAGTCATCCGATTGGATTAACAGAAGTACGAAAGAAGAATCCTGAATTAATATTGTATGATGGATATCTATACAGCATTGATTTATATAAATTGTATGTTAGATTTGAAGACGCCATCGATCATTATAGGGAAGATTTATTAGCAAATACTACCCTCCAATACAAGTTTGATTATATGTATAATTTCTATGGATCAATAGAAATTAAAAACAGCCAATAGTGAGCGACTCAGAGAAATACTTACCCTACATTTTTCAACAAATATCCAAACATTCCGAATTTGACATCATGATCCTTTGGCCTCGCCAATATAGCTATGCAGACCAGATGATCCCAGGGCGGGGATGACCACTGAGATTAACACCTGCAACCAGTTAAGACCCCAATGAGCACCGCAATAGACGGCAACGCCTAAGCCCAGAGCCAAGGCGATAAGCGGTATGTAACGGCTGCCACCTTCGGCAAGCCAAGGGAACGCCTTCTTTAAGATGGCGATCAAGAAAAAAATCGCCACCACCGCTGTGCCCACAAATTCTATGTAACCGCTATCCATATCTGCCTCCTTTACTTCTCCCTCAGAACGCAAACGACCGGCTGATCCGCGTGGACCGAAAGGGTAACCGACTTGGCCTGAGTCTTTTCACGGATCCGGCTGCCGATGTTGAAGTCCTTGTAGGTTCCGGCCTGGCCGTCGGGAGCCAGTTTGATCGGCTCATCCCCCAGTAGGTCGATATAGGCCCCGCCATCGGAGGCCTTCAGCACGGCATAGCATTTCACGGTAGCCTGGGTGCCCCCTCGATTCTGTACGTGTAGCCAATAGGTTCCGAACTCCTCCAGCCATACATCCGGGAAGTGATGCTCCTTCTGTACCGGGCTCGCCGTTCTCGCCGCCATAAGTTCCTCCTCCTCTCCATCTCCGGAACTCACTCCGAAGAAATCACACGCAAAGTCCACGTGGACCTTGGCTATGACCTCCGTCCATTCGTCCGTATCCATGGCCGCGTTCTCGGCGGCGTAGTCTATGAAGCCGTTCTCGGTGAGGATCGCCGGCATGGTGGTGTTCTTGATGACCCCGACCCCGGAGGGTTTGTACCACACGCCGGTGCCGCCCTGGCGAAGCGGCCACCCCGTGGCCCGGGAAAGCCGTTGCGCCATATCCGCGGCGAGCGATCGGTATTTCTTCTTGCCGTAGAGGACCTCGATGCCGCGGCCGCCGGCGGCGTTGGTATGAATGCTGAGGAACAGTTCTGCCCCCCAGGCGTTGGCCATTTTATAACGCTTATCGATGGCCACGAATACATCGGTCTCGCGGGTCAGCATCACCTCGATGCCCCGCTCCCTGGCCATCCTCGCCGCCGCCAGTCCGATGGCCAGCACCTCGTCCTTTTCGTAATTGTCGGGCCCGACGATGTTTATCCCGACGCCTCCGGAGTCCGATCCTCCATGGCCGGGATCCAGACAGAGTTTCATCCGATCACCCCCGTTACCAGAAGCACAGTGAGGCCGACGACTATCGAGGTGAGAAGAGACATCAGGACTACGACGGGGACGGGCCAGCGCTTCTCGAGCTTGTCCCACCGATCCTTACATTCTTGCTTGTGACGGTCGTGGGCATCCCAGGTAACGCGCTCGCTCATGTCATCCTTGAGGGAATCCAGCTTCTCGTTCACGCCGGCGAATCCGGTGGAGACCAAATCTTTGATCTCCTTTACATTGTCATTCTGCTGAGTGCAGAACAACTCGAATTCGGGACGAGGTACGTAATCTTCCGACATCGTTAGGACCTACCTTTCATGGCAATACCCCCGATTTCAGCTTGCCGACGGCGGTGATCCAGACAGCGAAGCCCGATATGACTGCACCACCCGTGTCATATACGAATACGTTCACACCTCCCGCGCCCTCGGCCTTTATCGTCCTAGCCAGGGCGCCGTTAGATCCGGAGGCCGGCTGGACGCGAGCGAAGAGAAGTTCCTCGAAGAGTCCTGCGGGAAGGTTCAAGCGGAACTCACCGCAGCCTCCCCCGGCGCCGGCGTATCCCGGGTAGCTGTACGGGTCGACGAAGAGATAGCCCTCCACCTTCCCGATCCCGTCGCAGTGCTCGATCATGTTCCCGTCCAGGTCGAACGGGTAGGAGATCCTCTTGTGGTGCCATTCGATCGAGTCGGTTATCTGCTGTAGCCTGGCCGAGGTTATCTCCGTCGACTCGTTCCAGGCCGGAAGTCCATAACCCATGGTCACTCACCTCAGGGGATATAGCCGGGGTTGAGCTTACCCTTGACGTAGATCCATATGGCGAAGGGCGAGATCTGGGTCCCGCCGGGGTCGTTGACGAATACGGTTATGCTTGCCGTCGTCTCGTTTTTCACCACTGCGGTCATTGCGCCGTTCGAGCCGGAGGCCGGCTGGACCTGAACGGTCTCGAGGCTCGAAAGCATCCCCGCCGGCAGATCGAAGCTGAACTCCCCCCAGCTCCCGGGGTGGCCGGCGTAATCCGGGTAGGTCTCGGGATCCACGTCGACCTTATCCACGATCTCCGCCAGGCCGTCGGCGTTGTCGACGATGTTTCCGTCCAGGTCCGCGGTATAGGGTATGCGGTCGTGCTGCCAGTCCACGGAGTCGCTTATAGCCTGAAGGTTCTTAGCCGTCGTCGGCGTCTTGAACGACCAATTGGGCGGGCCGTAGGACATGTCTTTCTCCTTACCTCGTCAATATAAGAAGCCGCCCGGTCGGGCGGCAAACACTCAGGCTGCCTCGAGGAGGATCAGGTGGCTATCAAGCCATGGGATCTCAGGGCGGCCAGGATATCGTTTATCTTCCCGTTGGTGGCATTTAAGGCCGCTATGATCTCGGCCTCTGTGTCCAGATCCCCGGTCGTGTAATCCGTCTTGGCGTCGGAGATCGCGGACTGCCGGGCTCCGACGACCTGGGTGCCGGAGACCTTATATACGCCGGGGATATCCACGTCGGAGGGGATGGCGACGTTGTCCTCGTCGGATGCCACCGATCGGTTCCCGGCGTTGTCCACCGCCTCCACCCGGACGTAGTAGGTGGCGCCGGCGGTCAGGTCGCCCACCACGCAGTAGTCGGCATCCACCGCCGCGGCGGGCTCGAGGCCGGTAACCCGGCCCTCGCCGTCCACGGGTATCGTCGAGCCGGAGACGTAGACGAAGGCGTGCTTGAGATCCCTGTCGACCGGGTTGGCCCAGGAGGCCACCAGGCCCTCATGTATCCCCGCCAAGGACAGGTCGGTCGGCTTGCCGGGGGACGAGGTGTCGGAGATCGCGGTTATAATGATGAGATCGCTCCAGGGTCCGTATACGGCGCCGTTCCACCCCCGGATCTTGCAGGCCACCTCCTCGCCCGGCCTCAGCTCCAAAACCTCTTCAGGCATCATCATCACGCCGCATAATCCTCGAGAACCTCCCCGCTAGTCATGCCCTTCATCCACGGACCGTACATGCTGGCCAACGGGAACGCCGGCCTACACGCTATTCCGACGTGGTTACATCCATACTGGTTGTATCCGCTCGGGCTGATCTCGGCCCAGGTCGCTCCACTGTCGTCGGTTATATACAATTTTTCCCACCAGAATCCCCGCAGGGAAACCACCATCCTCTCCTGGCCGTCCTCCGTTCCGAGATTGGTGAAGTTGCAGGCGTCTATCGATTGGGCGTTGTTGGGTACGGGGGAAACCGTCCTGTCCCATCCGACGCCATTCGCCTCTGCATAATGGAAATTCTCGCTACCCGTTATCTTGGCCGGGATATAAAGGTGCCGCCCATTGACAGAGTAATCGTAGACCTCGGTTCCATCGGTGTAATATGCCTGCAGCTGCATCCAGTTTTCCCCGCCATCGTCCGAGTAGCATATCTCGCCCAAATAGGTAGCGTACATCACCTCGTTTTCCGATATCCTCCATACCCACGCTGGTCTGTCGTCTCTTGAACCTCCGCCGCGGTTGGACCAGTCTCCGAGGTCATGGTCGGTCCAGCTGTCGCCGCCGTCGATGCTGTGGCAGTAATAGACGTGGTCTGTATCGCAGTTGCCCCACGCGTTGCTCCAGCAACGGCGAAAATACGAGACTAAGTTCTCGGAACAGGCAGAGACACGCGGGGGGTAGTCTTTATGGCCCCAATCCTCTCTCAACGCCACGGCCTGCGGCGAGCCGTCGTTCCATTCCACGCGACTCAGAGTCATACTGGACTCGCCGGGTATGGTCTGGTGTGCGATCCAGATGTGACGGTTGTAGGCGTCGAACCCTTGATAGTTATCAAGGTTGAAAGAGAGCTCCGGGTCAACCAAACTTGCGAGATTGTCCAGCGAGTACATTATCCTGTTGGCTCCAGCGCTGGCGTCGCCTATCACGCAAAGCCAAGCATCGCCGTTTTCTATATTCGAGAGGTAGGCGGTATCCGCATCTTGCGCGGAGAGCCCGAGATCGGTGGCCACCCAGCCAGGATCGCTCATGCCGGTTATAGCGAGAACATCCGGATGGTAGTACGAATACAGCTTATTGCTCGGCCCTCTCTTCAATGCTACGAGTCCTACGGCCAAGATACATCACCCCTGTTTTCTGGCTATCGCCCGCTCGAAGGCGACCGCATCGCCGGCCCAGGTTATCCGCACCTGCACCAATTTCTCCCCGGCCTCGTCCACGACGACACTCTGGCTCGCCACCTGCAGGTTGGTCGGCTTGGCCGGCACGCCCGGGGACACCCCTCCGGAGGAGCCGCCCGTCATGGGCTCGGTCGGAGTAATCAGCGTCTCCAGCCGCTTCAGGCGATCGAGGATCCCGCCCACCAGCCAGATGATCTTACTCTCGGGGATATTGTCTTTATTCACAGCTTTATCAGCTCCAGTGTCATATCGCTTTTGTCTATGGGCTCGATGGCCTGGATGAAGTAATCGGCTTCTATGCCGGCCCGGGCGCTGTCTACGGTGACCACGTCCCCGAGCTGCCAGTGAGGCTGAGATCTCATTGGCAGGGATATGCGGCGCGATCCGGACTTCAGGCGGTCGAGGATCTCTGCGGCCCTCGCCTGGGCCGTAGCCCTGTCCATCGAAAGTATCGTCGGGTCGATCTCCAGCGGCCGCTTGCCCTGCCGGCGGATCAGATCCGTATCCTGGGCGACGGCCCGCTTCTCGTCGCTCAACGCCAGGGGCCGGCCCCGCCAGGTTATGGCGGTGACCTTCCCGGCCTCGCCGGCGGAGTTCTCCACGGTTACGCTCCACCAGATGCCGTTTGACCACCAGTCTGTTATCGAGATCCCGTCCTCGGCCTCCAGGGAGGGGGAGGAGACGAGGGGCACGGGGACCTTGTCGAAGGAGCCCGTGATCTCCTCCGAGGATCCGGCGGCCACCGATATCTCCTCCGACATCACACCCACCTCCTGCCGGGGGGCCAGGCTCGCCTGGGCGTAGTAGTAGACGACCCGGTTGGCCCTCTCGGGCTCCTCGATGTCGGCCTGGAATAGTTCGGAGTCGGTGAGGGTGGCTACCGCGGAGGCCCCCGAGAAATGGTCCTTGTTGTCCACCTGCAGCACGCCCAGCTCGTCGTAGTAGAAGGTCGCCAGCTCGGCCCGGGCGAGATCTCCCATGGCATCGAAGACGCTCGCCTCCTCGAAATGGATCCAGGCGTGGGTGCCGGAGAAGGCCTCCACGTCGACGTTGCCGTGTCGCTCGTGGCCCCGGTGGGCCAGGTGGCGGAATACCCTGTCGGTACGAACCGAGGAGACCAGGTGCTCCTCGACGTCGGCCTCCTGATGGTAGCGCATCCAGTCCCGGGCCGATACGGATAACCCCATGCCCTCCGAGAGCCTCCAGTCGTCCTCGGTGTAGAAGACGCCCTGGGCCACGTACTCCCAGGCAGCTCCGGTCCAAACTCCGATGTAGGGCAGAAGCTTTATGTTCGGTCCCAGGTAGGGAGTATAAACCCCGGATCCTTTGAACTTTCCCGTCTCCTCAAGTAAGTCCACGCTCATCTCCGAGGCGGCATACATGCCGTAGGGCAGGGCGGCGGCCTCGAGGTGCTCCCGCCGCTTGCGGATCTCCATCCTCTCGACCATATCGGTCACGTCCTCGCGCCAGACTGCGTCGACCTCGATCAGCCGGGCGTGATCGGAGGCCACATAGGACTCGGTTATCTCGATGTTGACCGCCTTCAGATCGAGCACCTCGCCCAGGTCCACCTCCTTGACGGCCGACGTCAGGGTGTATTCCACGCCGTGCTGCCATGCGCTGTCCGTGGAGCGCTTATACCAGAGCTTGAATTTCCCGATGCGGTCGTAATAGGTGCTGGATACGACCCGGATTATATTCGCCTTCCGCCAGGGGGCGCCGGAGGCGAAGACGACATCGACGTAGGGGTGGCTCGCAAAAGTCTTGTCGGCCTCGGAGACGTTGTCCGACCACCAGCCGCGCTCGTATGCGGCCGCGGCCGGCTCGGGGAAGGGAAACCATACCCCGTTCGCCAGGCAGCCCTGGTCGCACACCGCGTAGGGGAAGGACTCGCCCAGGCCGTTAGCCGCATCGTCATCCGGTAGATAGGCGGCCGAGTGCGGGCCGGAGGAGGAGACCGAGACCACCGCGGGCTCGGTGGCGTTTCGCGTCCACTCTACGAGCAACTTGTTTCTCGTCTTCCTGCCCCGGTCGGCTACCGCCGCAAGAAAGGCGCCCGATACCGATTGCATCAGACCTCCTCCAGCTGGATGGAGACTGCATAGACCCACCTTGCGGCATTGCGGAAGACGATGCTCTCCTGGTAGCCGCCGGCGGCAAAGCGGACGGTATAGTCGTCATAGTCGGGAGCCAAACCCTCCTTGTAGACCCGCAGCGTATATTCGCCGCCGGCCAGGTATAGCGCCCGAAGCCAGCCCCGGCCCTTGCCTCCCAGCTCGTCGGCCGCCGGCAGGTGGGTCCAGCTTATCGAGAACTTATGCTTCACGGCGATCTCGTCCACGCGGAGGGTCCCGTCCGCGGTTCTCTTCCGGTCTTCGATCCTCTCCGGCGTGGCCTGAAAGGAGCGGTTGCCCTCGAAGAGAGCTTCCTCGTCGAGCTCCAGCAGTTGCTTAACACTCATGCGCTCACCCCCAGGGACCTGGCTATGCGCGGGCCGTAGACGAAGCGGATCTTGCGGGCCATCTCCTCCCAGGAGCGATCGTCGGATATGACGTTGCCCTCGAAGTGGATATGGATCTCGGGCCCTCCGCTTCCTCCGGCTACCGCCGGCATGATGCCCTTATTCATGGCCCCCAGGGCTTCCCTGCCGAGCATGGCCGTCGCCCGTTCGTTCAGGATCCACTCGCCGCCCTTGAAAAGCCCCATGGGTATCATGACCTCCCCGTTTCCGGGGATAAGGCCCTCGAGGATAGGCCCACCCGAGTGCCAGGCCCTAACGGCTTCTATCGCCCTTAGAATCGGTCCCTCAAGCGTAGCCTCGCCCGACCAGAAGGCCATGCAGTCCAGGGCGTAGGCTATGGGCCGGAGGACGTAGAGGATACCGAGAGCGGCGCCTTTTACGATGCCCTTCAGTGTGTTCCATACGGAGGACCATACGGACTGCAGGCCGTTCCAGACGTTCTTGAGCACCTCGACCACGGGCATTATCACCGTGTCCTTGAACCATACGATTCCGTTCCAGACTCCCTCGAAGACCGACTTGACACCGTTCCACACGTTCGACCACACGTCGCCGAAGCCGGAGACCACGCCGGCGATCCACTCGAAGGCCTTTCCGAGAGCGCCGGCTATCATCTCCGCGATCTTCGCGCCCCATTCGACTATGGTTGCCAGGGGAGGGATCAGCTCGAGTAGGACGTCCAGTAAGGGCTCTATGAGATCCAGGATGGTGGGGAGGATGGGGAGCAGGGCTTCTATGATGCCGAAGACCGCGTCTAAGATGCGGTCGAGGTAGGGTTCCATTTTCTTGAGGATTCGCGAGAGGATCTCGCCGAGTTTCGCGGCGATCTCCCCCAGTATGGGGGCGGCCTTCTCGAGAAAGGCTGCCACGTGCTCGACGATGGTCGCGATTATGGGGGCGAGGGCCTGGATTACCGGGGTGAGGCCGGACAGGACTTCCGAGAACAGCTGGGCGAGCACGGATGTTATCTGGGCGATTGGGGGCCCCAACTCCTGGATGAGCGGCATGACCGCCTCGAAGACGGAGGCGAGCGCCTCCGTGATAATAGGCCCCACTTCAGCCATGATCTCAAAGAGCAACGAAAGGCCCTCTCCAAGCATTGGTGTAAGGCCCATCAGGATATCTCCTATAGAATCGAAGGCATTGGCCAGAATGCTCGGATCAAGGCTTTTAAACATCTCTGTGAGGCTGCTGACGACTTCACCAATTGCTGGCATCATAGGGGCTATTCCGACTTCCATGAAATCGCCGAGATGATGTTTCATGATCTCGATTTGGCCGGAGAGAGTCTTCCCGAGGGCCTCGGCAGACCCACCGAATTGTGTTTCAAGTTCGCCCAGGATCACTTTCTGGGCAGAGGCGATATCGTTAACCGCCATGAAATCCGCAACCTGTTGCTGTTGCTGTTCCGAGAGTTGGACGCCTACACGGCGCAGGGCCGTAACGCCCTGGATGGGGTCATTTAAGGCCTTGCCGACTTGTATGGCAGTCTGCTGCATATCCTGGCCAAGAGCCACCGACATATCCAGAGCGGTTTCGGTGGCCTGGTTGAATATGTCATTTGCCTCCCCAACGCCATTCTTAATGTTGGTGAAGGTCAGAAGCATGTTCTGACCCTGCTGGATGGATTCAGCCTCAACCGATGAGAGCTTCTCCAGTTCGTCGGCAAGGCTCTCTATCTCTTGGCGCGAGACATTTGCGGCCCCTCCCGTGGAAGTGATTGCCGCATCGGTCTGAGCGCCAAGGCGCTCGATTCTCTGGAGATCTTCTAACGTGTTTCTTATTGCGAATCCAAAAGCCGTTAGGGCTGCGGCTCCTACTGCAGCCCCTATCTTGACCGCCTTGCCGAGCTTATCGCCAAGTGTCGAGCTCTTCTCGCCCAGATCGTCCAAGGCTTTTTCGGCGCTCTTTGCGTCTCCCTCTACATATACCTTGAGCTTCTTTTTACTCACTCGCTCATTTCCTCCACGCATTCAGCCCAGGCGTCCTCGAGCGCGCAGAGATAATCCATGGGAAGCTCGAGGATGTCGCCCAGGGGTTGGCCGGTAATAATGGCTATTCTTGCGAGATGTCTTCTCCAGGCTCCGTGATGGTCATCTCCATCGCCTCGATCACCGGGGCCAGGCCCTTCTCCCCTAAAAAACCGACCGCCTCGGCGGCGAGTTCAGGGAGCTTGGCGAGCACGGGCGCCTTGGCCTTGCCGGCCTTGGCCAGAAGTATCGACCATACGTCGTCCATGGTGAGCTTCTCCGGGTCGAGAGATTCGGCCCAGTCTCCCACTATCTCGGCCGCGATCTCGGCACAGCCCTCGTCGCTCGCGGCCTGGATATAATCGAGAGCCTGTTGCCAGATGCGGGAGAACTCCTTCGCCTTGCAGGACGAGAGCTCGATGGACTTGTTGGTTCCCTCCAGCTTTATCTCTTTCATGTCGCATCCCCACTACTGCTCGATGATCTTCTGCTTGCCGAAGGCGGGCTCGCTCAAGGCGTCGCCGTATTCGCCCGTTGCGGACTTGAGCATGTTGGCGGTGATATCCACCACGGCCGCCTCGCCCTTCTTCATCCCCACGGGCTTAATCTTGCCGATGCAGCGGAAGATGAAGACGTAGCGATCGCGACCCGAACTATTGCCGGGATCCTTCGCCCTCTGCTTCAGCCGCAGCATGAACTCCACCGGCTGGAGCTCGGTGTCGGTTCCGAACAGGATCTCGTCGTAGGCGGGAGGCCCCGCCTCGGATACCACGGTATTGCCGGTGATGGCGGCGTAGACGTCCAGGTCGATCACGGCCGCTTTGATCGAGATCTCGCCCTTCTGGTTGTGATGCCAGTAAGCGATGATGTCGTCGTCTCCCTCGACCTCAACGGTGTCCATGTCGTAGGAGAGGTCGGCTTCCTGCACGCCTTCGAGGCGGCTGAAGACGGGCACTGCGCCGGCCTCCACGAAGTCGGCCCTCTCGAAACCGAACCCGATTACCTTTTTAGGCATGTGCTTTCCCTCCTTTCCGGGGAATCAAAAAAGCCCCCGGTGAGGGGGCCTCGTCTGCGAACAGCGATTACAACCTGATGGCCGCCACGGTTACGTCGCCATGAGCCGAATACGTCACGCCGACCTTATTGTTCTCGTCGTTGAAGCGCTTCCCGAACGGCCCCACCAGGATCTCACCCTCGCCCGGGAGGGTTACCTCCAGGTCGTGATCGAAGCCCTGATTGCAGGCCAGGACGGAATCGAAAGTGAGCGTCACGTCCCCGGCGGTCGATTTCTTGGCATGGAAGAAAACCTCGCCGTCGTTTACGAAATCGTCTCCGAGCTCCGCGGCTGCGACGTAAGAAGGCTCGAGCCCGCCCAGGTCGATCTGCTGTATGTCCAGAGTCGCCATTTCCTACCTCCCTTCCCTTGTGGTGTAGGTGATCTCTATCCATCCGTGTCCCGGCCCGGTGTCGTCTATATCCAGGCCGAGCATCTCGTCCACCAGCCCGCCCAAGCTCCCGTCTTCCTCGAGGAGGTCGGCCAGGCCGAAGAGTATTTGGTAAAGACCGTCGAGGCTCCCCCGCGCCCGCTGCTCAAACCTGGTGTGAGGGTCGTCGGTGAAGACATGTACGGCGGCCCGTATCTCTTTGTCCACCACGTCGTCGGCGGGATATTCACGCGATTGCGCCGGGGATCCCGTGGTGATGACCACGGCGGGCAGGTTTTCGCGGAAGGGCCCGGCCGGCCTGCCGGGCTCGAAGATCTTCTTTATGCCCTCCGGCTTGTCGGCGGTTATAAGGTCGTATATGGCGTTCAGTATCCCTGTCATCAGATCTTCTCCACTATCGCGTTCAGGCGGGAGCCGGCTATCTTGAGCGCCTCCTCGAGGCCGGGCTCGATGAAGTAGCCGTCGGGGTTGCCGGCCTTAACAGCGTAGAACCCTATCCCCGGGCCGTCTCCGTAGCTGCTCATCTCCCAGGGAACGAAGTGCAGCTTGTAGCCGTAGTTCTCAAAATAGGCATAGAAGAGATCGGACTTGACG
This sequence comes from Actinomycetota bacterium, assembly GCA_034188985.1. Lineage (GTDB taxonomy): Bacteria > Actinomycetota > Geothermincolia > Geothermincolales > RBG-13-55-18 > JAXHVT01. The sequence continues at coordinate 89,588 of JAXHVT010000075.1, forward strand.
TAGGCCTCCACACTGGCGCCGCTCCCTTCGACCCCGCCGTTTATGGAGGATGCCGTTTCGCCCGACCGGTGCGGCGCGAGGCCTCCCGCCTTCTCGGCCCCGCGCTCTGCGACCCAGCGCATGAAATCCTCGAACTCCACGCCGAGTTTGGCGGCCGTCGACCGGAGATCTCTCACGTCGTCCTGGTCGACCCTCATGCGGATCATGTCGTCACCAGAGATCTGCGCAGGCTGCGCAGGTTGTAGTCAATCCAGTTGACGCCGGTGGGGTGTCCCTCGTTCACGGGCTGGTAGTTGTAGGAGATGCCCTCGGCGGACATGGAGCTTACCGAGGGGCCCAGCGGCTCGTCACGGGCGATGAGGTAGAGCTTACAGATCCCCAGGCCGGCGCGTTTGAGCATAGACTGCTTATACTCGCTGAGAGAGGTCCAGCACCGGCCGGTCACCCGCCAGTTGTGGTTCCCCGGGCAGGTCGGCGTGTCGAGCTTCAGGATCTCGCCGCCCGCCTTAAGCCACCATTCGCCTGAGTATTCCGTCCAGTCCGAGCCTTCCCGGTACTCGATCAGTAAGACCAGGGCGAATGGGCCGGCCGTGGGCGCGAGCAGGCTGTACGTCCAGTTGCCGTCGTAGAAGTACTCGGAGTCCTCCCCGGGATCCTCGAAGGTGGTATTGCAGTAATCGTCGATCAGCCCCTTGGCGTAGTCCAGTGCCTCGTCGGCCTTCTCGTCCGGGCACTCCTCCTCCGCGAGACCGCAGTATTCGCGTACCTCATCGGGCGTGGCGTATGGCATTTACTTGCTCCTGGTGTTCTTCTTCCCCGCCGGCTTGCGGCCCTGGGCGGGCCTGGTGGCCTTTTCGGGAGCCGACTTGGTGGCGGTCTCCGGAGCCTCTCGTCCGCCGGCCTTCTCGGCGAAACCAGCCGATATCAACCTCTCCGCCTCCTTCTCATCCATCTCCACGACCTGGCCGGCTTGATAGCTCAGGTTCGGCCCGGCCATGGAAGTGAGCATCTTTACCTTCATGTGCTGTCACCTCCGGGTGATGGCGGGAGGCTCGAGGCCCCCCGCGTTCACTCAATCTCGAGTCATCAGGTGGCCGTTACCGGATCCGGCGCGGTCGCCGGCAGATCGCGGGCGTGACCGAGCACACCCAGGGCGGCTATCAGGGCTGCGGTGATACCCGTACCGGTGAAGCCGAACTTCACCCGGATATAGCGCTTGCGCCCGATGTAGCCGACCAGCTGGGTCACCTGGTCCTCCGTCGCGGCGTCGATCTTCGCAAAGGCCCCGGTCATGTCGGCCGCGGCGACGTCGGAGAAGTCGGCGTCCGCTACGCTGTCGGACTCCTGCAGAACCGGGGTGAGGTAGTTGTCTACGTCCACCCCGGTAAGGGCCCCGACGACGGCGCATACGCACGCGCCGTCGAATCCCTTGCGGTCGAGTATCTCGCTTACGGTGTCGGCGTGCGCCACGTCCTGGGGATCCAGCAGGTGGACTACGCCAAGATCGTGGTAGAGGTCCATCATCTTTCAGTTCACCTCCTTACCCGCCCGCCGCGTTCCGGAAGTACTTCACGGACTCGGTGAGCAGCAGCCTGCCGTCGTTGCGAAACCGCATGCGGAAACCGACCTGGCCGGTCTCCGAGTAGAGCTCCACGAGCTTCTGGATGGAGATGCCGGCGCGGTCCTGGATGCGGTAGTAGCTGAAGTCCCCGAAGAGGATGGACTTAGCGGAGGCCGCCATGGCGGGCACGTCGTCCGATACCTCCACCGGGTAGGCCCTGATGCGGTCGGGCTGGCCGGTCTGGACGGAGGGCTGCCAGAGATACTGGCCGTCGTCGTCCTTGAGCTTCATGATGGCCAGCACGGTTGAGTCGGCCGTGAGGAAGCGTGCCTTCTTGCGGTAAGGCCTTCTCAGCGAATGGATGAGGTCCATGAGCTCGTCGAAGGCCACCGCGGCCTCGGCGGCCCCGACCTTCCCCTCCTCAGCGTCACCGATGACGCCGGTGGGCTCGCCCACTCCGGAGCCGGCCACGAACTTTTCCTCCTCGAGCTCCCCGGCGCCCAGGGCGAACTGGGTGCGGATGTAGCCCTCCAGGTCGAACATGGTGTCCTCGAGCAGTTCCTCCGATACCAGGACGATGCCGCCGGCCTTGTGGGCGTCTATCGCCTTCTGGCCGAACTTCATGTCCGTCTTCTCGTACTCCTCCTTCTCCCCCATGTACTTGAAGGTGGGTTTGGTCGTGGCCACGGGGATCTTCACCCGGGTGCTCGAGGTCACCACGGTGGCCAGGGTGCGCATGACGTTCACGTCGCGCAGGGCCTCGATCAGCGTGGTCTCGTAGCTCTCGGGCACGAGATACCCGCCGGAGGGGTCGTCGCCCTTGAAGAGGTCGCGGGCCTCGGCGGGGTTGGGCTGGCGGGAGCGGACGACCTCCCAGAAGAGCTTGCGATACTCTTCGGTGGCCCTGGGCCTCTCGGGTTCCGCATTCGCGCTACGGTCGTCGGGAGCGGGAGTATGGGGCTCGTTCAGGCTCTTGTCCAGGTCGGTCTCGAGGCTACGCAGAGTCTCCTCGCGCTTGATCTCGCCGTCGAGTTTGCGCACGTCTTCCTCGATCTTCTTGTAGCTCTCATCCTCCTCGCCGGAGAGGTCGCGCTTTTCCTCCTCCGCCTTGTCGATCATATCCCTCATCTGCTTGATGAGGCCGGCGCGTTTGCGCCTAAGTTCTATAGGATCCATGTTTTACTCCTTCCTTTCAGAATCCGATGTGCTTTTCCAGTGCCTCCAGGCTTCGCCGGAGTATCGGGATCCGCCCCTGCGGTCCCTTATCCGGCGCCGGCGAGGCCCCCTGGCCACCGTCGGGGAGATATCTCTTGAGCGCCTCGACGGCCGAGGCGATCATGTCCGTGTCGCGCTGCTCCATCTGTCCGGTGCGGGCCCGGAGCAGGGAGCGGTAAAGGTGCCGGTGGTCCAGGCCCAGAGAATGGAAGAGCGAGCGCAGGCCGAGCCCGGTCTGCGGATAGGCGGGCATGGTCACCGGGCCGAGCTCGTAGAGTTCCATCTCCACGATATCCCGGTACTCCTTGCCGCCGGTCATGGTCCAGCGGTCGTCTATGGTGCAGAACCGGAAGGAATTGCCCTTGACGTCCTTGCGACCGACCGATACCAGCAGGTCCCGGGCGTAGGTGGTCTCGGGCAGGTCGACCTCGTAGTACAGGCCGTCGTCGCGGTTGTCCAGGCGTAGGAAGCCCGAGCTCACCCGGCCGAGGATCAGGTGATCCTCGTGATCCCGGCAGGAGACGATGTCGTTCTCGAGCAGGCTCCTGTTGCAGGCGCCGGGGAGTATCCGCTCGACGAACCCACCCAGGTCCTCGGACCACGAATTGTAGGAGATGCCGGGAAGGCCCTCCAGGGTCCCGATGGTTCCCTCCTTGTCCGACTCCTTCAGCCGGAGCTCAGCTTTCGGAAACGTCCTCAGCTCGAGCTCGCCGAGGATGTCTTCCACGGGGTTATCGTCCATGGATTTCTCCTCCTTTTCGTCCCACAGCGAGACGCATACGGCATATCGCTGATCCTTATCCGTATATTCCGAGAGCATGGCGTCGTCCGGCATGCAGCTATGGTCCCGGCTATCCGGGCGCGATCATGCACTCGCAGCCGTCGTGAAGCGGGGGGTGGCCCACGTCGGAGGAGGGCCGTATGGGCTCGGCCCCCTCAGCGGAGATCTCGTCGTCCTGGCGCACGAAATAGCCGTTTTGTCCTACCGTCTGCCCGTCGAGCGACATGCACAGCGGGCAGGCATCGGCGCTTGCCACCCACACCAGGACGGTCACCCCGGAGGCGAAGAAGAAGGTGCGGGAGAAGGCGCCGCCGAAACGGATCGTCTCCCGCTCCGATGCTTTTTTCGGAAACTTCTCCTCCCATTCTTCCAGGCGTTCCTCGATTAGCGGCTGCGGATCGACACCGCCCAGGGCCATACGCAGCAGCTGCTTTAGCTGGCCGAGGGAAGATCCCGTATGCTTCGAGGCGAATCCGGCTATGACCCGGCGGGTGAACGCTTCAAACTCGGCCAGCATCTCGGCCTCGACCCCTATCTCCTGGGAGGCCGCGGCCAGCAGGGCCTCCGCATAGCTCTGGTAGGCCGGTCCCATCATCGTCTCCGCCACATGCTCCAGCTCTCGGTAGAAGTCCTCGAGCCAGGCCTCGAACTGCTCGATGCTGCGTGATCCGAGCATCTTGTTCGCCGCCTTGGCCACGTCGTTTACCTCGCGCTTTATCAGCCTGGCCGCGGCGTCTGAGAACACGCGCCTATAGGATAGGGCCAGCCTGCGCCTGAGCGCGGCGCCCCGGCGGGAACGGATCTCGCCGATCGTTAGTATGCGCTTCTGCGTCCTCTCGCCCATGGGCTCGATGCCCTCGGCCGCCTGGTCCGCGGGCAGCATGTTCATGGGCATCCACAGCTGGTCGCCGCCTGGCAGCGGGTTCTTGTTCTCGGCCACCCGGACCTCGTTGGGTGTGTAGACGCCGGAGAGAACCATCTTCGAGTTGGCTTCCGACCTGGTCTGCGTATCTCCCCTCAGCAGCCCGTCCATCAAGTGCTCGCAGAAGTAGGTCTTCCGCTCCGATTCCGTGAACAGCTTCCAGTTCAGGATCTGCTCGCGGCGCACCACCCAGGGCTCTATGGTGTCCGTCTGGTACTCGATGCCCTGATGCTCGATGTTGGAATACGTCGCCGCCTCCATAGAACCGATCTTGTGGGGCGGCATCCGGAACATACGGCTGACCTCGAGGACCTGGAACTTGCGGAGCTCGAGGTACTGGGCATCCTGCAGCGGCATACCCATGGTCTTGAGGTCCCAGCCCTGCTCGAGGATACCTAACCGGAACTTCTTCGAGAGCCCCTCGTACTTGACCCGGAAGTCCTCCTTGAGCGCGTCCTTCTCCTCCTGTTTGAGCTTGCGGGGAGCGGTCAGGATCAGCCCGGGCGTGGTGTCGTTGCCGAAGAAGCGGGAGCCGAACTCCTGGGCGGCCAGGTAAAGACCGATGGCCTCGCGCTGATAGGCGATGACCGAGCGGCCGACGAGCCCGTCGAAGGCCAGGCCGGGTATGTGCAACATGCGCTCCTGCGGCAGGACCTCCTCCTGGCCCTTCTCGTTCCGAACATGGTAGATGAGCGCGGGCTTTCCCCGGTTGTCCCTCACCTTCTCCGGCCTTACCCAGTCCGGCCTTATCGGCCAGAGCGCCACGTAACGGCCGCCTACGGTGACCTCTATCTCCGAATATTCGTTGCCCCAGAGCAGGAGGCAGGCCTGGCCGGTCTCCCGCCAGGTGAACGAGGACATCCAGGAGTTGGGCCGATCGTGAAAAAGCGTGTAAAGCGGGTGCTCCGTGGCCCTCTCCTTGCCCCGGGGTTTTAAGCGCCTGTAGGTTATAAGCGGCAGCTTCGCGATGTCCTCCGAGATCACCCGGACGCAATCGTATACAGCGGAGGCCCGCAGCGCCGTCTCCTGGTTGACCCTGATCCCCGATGCCGTTTGGTGGCCGCCCAGGGCGTCCATCAGCCAGCCCTCTGGCTTCGCCAGGCCCGATTCGCCCTCGTAGGATCTGCGCTCCGCTATCCCTCTTGCGATGCCCATCTATTCCTCCTCGAGTTCCTCGGGTTCGTCGCCTCCGGTACGGGAGAGATCCTTGAGCGCCGACCAGGCCACCAGGGCCAGGCCGGCGACGATAAGGCCCGCCGGACGGCTTATGCACCAGACGCCGGCGGTGATCGCGAGCAGGCCTACGATTATAAGGGCGTCGAAGATGTCTATTCTCATGCGAAGAAAAACTCCTCTATCCTGTCCTGGTCTTCCTTGCCGAGTCTCATGCCGACCTCCAGGGCGGTTATAAGCGCAACCATGCCGTCGATCTTCTCGGCCGACTTCTCCTTGTCGGGCATTATCAAATCGGTCGGGTAATGCTTCACGACCAGGTTGTCGGCCATCCAGCGGAGCACCGGGTTGCCCCCGTGCCGCATGCGTTTCTGAAGGACCAGACGCATCAGCTCTTTGGTGGGCGCGTTCAGGTTCTTGGCGGTCGGTCTTACCTCTATGGGTTCCAACCCCTCGAGCTCGAGCTCCTGGGCGGTATCCTCCGCGAACCACGGGTCGTAGCCGAGCGTGAGGAACTTGTAACGCTTGGTGAGTGCGAGAATGTCCTCGCGGATCTGCGCGTAGGATATGACCTCGCCCGGCGTGGCCTTGATGAATCCCTCCCGGACCCACAGGTCGTAGGGCACCTTGTCCCGCTGGGAGCGCTCGATCATGGCCTCCTCGGGAATCCAAAAATAAAGCAGGGCCTCCCAGATGCCGTCGTCCCATTTATCCAAGGGCGGCGGGAAGACCAGGGCGAAGGCGGCTATGTCGATCTTGTTCGCCAGGTCCAGGCCCCCGTAGGCCAGGCGGCCCTTGAGCTTCTCGGGTTTCACCATCCCCGCCGTGGCGTCCCACTTCCGGAGATCCATCCAGCGCGTTTCCTGTTGCGTCCACTCGTTTAGGTGGTTGCGCCGGAAGGTGTTCTGAAAGGCCGGGTTCTCTTTGGCCTGCTTGAAGTCCCTCCTGATGGCATCCCATTTCTTGATGGTGCCGAGCCCGGGGTTGGCCTTCGCCCAGACCTTCTCGTCCGTCCAGTCGTCACCCTCGTCGATGGTGGCGATATAGACGAAATACTCATCGTCCTCGACGATGCCTTTTAAGATCCGCTCGCCGTAGTCGTGCTGTTCCCGGCAGATCGTTGGCTTGCCGCCAAACCCCGCGGTGGTGATGGCGACTATAAGCGGCTGCCTCCTGGACCCGGTGGAGGTGGTCAGCACGTCCCAGACGTCCCTGGTCTTGTGGGCGTGGAGCTCGTCGATGATCATCCCGTGGGCGTTCAGCCCGTCCAGGGTGTTCTTATCGGCTCCGAGCGGCTCGAACTTCGAGAAGGTAGCCGGGTCGTTGATGTTGAGCTTCGGCGTTTTCAGCCGCTTGCTCAAGGCCGGCGACCGCCGGACCATCTCGGTCGCCGGATTGTGGACCTCCTTGGCCTGGTCCCTCTTGGTGGCCGCGCAGTAAACCCGAGCGCCCGCCTCCCTGTCCCCCACCAGTAGCAGAAGGCCGATGCCGGCGCACATGGTCGTCTTGCCGTTCTTGCGCGGGATCTCGATTAAGGCGGTGCGCACCAGCCTGGTTCCGTCGGCCCGCTTCCAGCCGAAAACGTAGCCGACTATGAATTGCTGCCACAGCTCGAGGCGAAACTCGCAGCCTACCCACTCGCCGTCCAGATGCTTGAGGAACGGAAAGAAGCCTATAGCCTTCTTGGCCGCCTTGAGATCCCAGGTATAGCCCTTCTTCCTCGCCGTCTTCAGAAGCTTTAGGTGGCGCTCGCAGGCGAGCTTGACCGACATGCCGGCGGGGATCTTGCCTGACTTTACCTCCTTGGCGTATCTGGTGACTGGGTCATTCGCCTTCTCCTTCGCCATTCAGCCACCTCTCGAATTCGCCGGTGTTCTTGGCCTCGGGCAGGTCGATCCTGGTCCTCGAGGACGGGGTCATGCCGAACTCGACCTCGAAGCGATGGACGAGCAGCCATGCCTCACGGGCTATCTTGATCTCGGGGATCGGAATCTCGTTTATCGCGCCGTTCTTGTTCTCGTATTCGTAGGTGAGCTTCTTGTATTTCTTGTAATGGGCGCTGATGACCTCGGTAGCTATGGCCACAAGGGCCAGGTTCTCGCAGTAGCCGGCCAGGGCGGCCCGGTCTATTTTGGTCAACAACCCGAGATTCTCCAGCTCCGGAACTATGCGCTTCCACTCGTACTTCGCCCGGTGGCTCAGCCAGCGAGGGCAAGTAGGCGCTACGGGATCGGGCTTGGGATGGTTTAGGTCCTTCGGCTTGTGCCCGGGGTTTCCCCGTAGATTGACGACATTATCGGGCAGCGGTTTACGCCCTTTCAACAATTTCCCCCTTTTGATCAATTTCGCGGGAGGGTGACCGACACTGAGGCGCGGTATAGGTTTTCAGGTGCCCAGTGATTTTGGGGGCTTACCCCCTACTCGCCGTTTCCCTGCTATGGCAGGGCTTGCACAGAGCCTCCAGGTTGTCCCAGTCGTTGTTGTCGGTGTCCTCGTCCTTGTGATGCACCTCGGTCGCCGGCGCGCCGCATCTCTCGCAGCGGGGATGCTCGGCCAGGTAGGCGGCGCGTGTCTTCCTCCATTCCCAGTCGTAACCACGGGCCGACGGGGAGGGGCGGTCGTCCTTTCTCGCGTGCTGGTCGCAGTACGGCCTGCCGCGCACCAGCTCGGGGCAACCGGGGTGATTGCAGAAATGTTTCTGTCGTTGCGGCATCGGCTTCTCGTTTGAAAGTTCAGTCCATCGCTTCTTCGCCAGACCTGTAGCCAAGCATATATCCATCGCAATAAGCCATGGATGTGGCCTCCCTTATTCCTCTCCGGCAAACATAGCGGCTAAGGTCGAAGCCCTCATAGTAGTCCATGTAACAGGTTGCATATACCGCGCTATATTCATCCAGTGCCTCTATCTTCCTCAGGATGCATGAACCGCAAAGCAACCCTGCCCCCTGCTCTTTACCATCAGGCTTGATTCTCTCCCAGAGATCATCATCGACTATGAAGTCTACCTTGTATCTCTTGCCACACTCCTGGCAGGTACAGCTCATGCATTGCCTCCGAGCTCTGTTTAAATCTTCCCATGCCTAACTGGCATAGCCACCATCGTCAACATCCATCGTCGCCATCAATCAGCTTCATCATGCCTCCAGTTTCAGGGCATCAAAAAAGGCCCCGACCGGGGCCTGTGGTCATATCTCACTCGATGCTATCATGGTAGGTCAATAGTTTTTAAGTGTCAAGTTTTGCTAAATCGCAGGTTATACTATGTATTGTAGAAATCCGCATCTTCTCAGATTTCACTGGTTATCGCCGTTTAATAATCTTTCAAGCATCTCCTTATTCTTTTCGATCAGGCATGTTAAGAGATATTCCTTCAAGGCGCATGCAAGATTTCTTCTGCGGCTTTCATCGTTTTCTTTTACTATCGACTCGAGCAGATAATCTATCCGTCTGGTTATTTCTTCAGCATTCATTCTGCCCTTTCTATTATCTTGTAATCCTTGAAAACAACGCCTTCTTTTTTATTGCCTCTCAAATGGGATTCCCACCAATATATGCCCTTGTGCTGGCCAAACAATCCCTTATCTCTATAATCTTTAAAATGACCACGGCATATATGCAAAGCATTTCTTAACCCCGACTTTTCGGCTTCACCTTCTGATCTCAACACGGCCTTCATAGGCTCTATCTTCAGCACATGATAATGGCAGAGATAGATCCCATGCTTCTTCTTGTGTTTATGGGAAAGCTTTGCCGGTGGGTTTATCTTATGGAGCTCTACGTTTTTACAATGGAGAAAAGACGTTCCCAGTAGAAGCGGATTAAGAAAGATGGCGGCCGTTCGTGATAGCTGATCAAGCATTTCGTCTTGTTTAAAATATTCTGCCATGCTTGTAGTGCTTGCCATTATTTTAAGCCAAGGGAAATCACCATAGCGTTTATCAATATTTCCAGACTCAATTTTTTCTACTTCACCATCTCTATTTACCAAATATCCAACTTCTACCTCAGATAGCCCCACCTTCCCATTATCTTCTTCAGAAAAGAAAAGGGCCCATAAAATCCACTTTGCTTGTTTGGGCACTTCTCCTATTTTAAACCGATTACATTCTTCCCTTGTAGGATTTAAGGCGATGAAGAGCGCTCCCCATCTTGAAGGAAATCCCGATTGCCTGACAAGACCATAATCTTCGCTCAGACTATATTTTGGTGCCCTTGTTTCCATGAAATAGATTGGGAAGGGCGGGGCAATGTTGGGGAAATCTTCGAGGCCCCACTCTTCTTGTGTCGTCTGTTCATACATATACCTTGTGACATTTGTAACCTCTATAATCGGTATATACTTGATGATTTGCATATATCTTTTCGCATAAAGCTTTAGTTCTTCCGATGCAAGAAGATGGCCCTGTATCTTGTCCGCCAATAGCATAACGCTCATCCCTCCCTGCTTAGGAATCCATATATTTCCCGCTTAAGGTCGTAGAGCGACTGATCGATCTTCCTCAACTTTTTGTAGGCTCCGTAATTCCTCACCGGCCACCTTGCCCCCCGCCGCCTCATCTCATGTGTTTTTACTTCCGGTTCCGGTTGCTTGGTTAGATATACGGCCTCCAGCAGAAGGCCATAGTAGGAGCAGAAGGATTCTGGTGGAAGAAAACGCTGGGCATCCTTGAGCCTTTCGAGCTGCTCTCTCAGGCTGGCATTCTCCCTCTCAAGGCGTGCGATCTTGTGCTGGTAGGATTCGCGATGCTTAGCGGCCATGCCTTAACCGCCTCCACATTCGGCACTGCTCCTTGGCCAGTTTCACTATCTGCATTTCGTGGGGTTTGTCCTCGGACTCCGTCTGCTCTTGGACGGGGCCGGCCTCATTTGACTGCCCCACCAGTTCCTCGATCAAGGCACTCTTACCGGATGTGCGAGGCAGGCTGACAAAGCCCCCGGTGTGTTTGACCACTTGCAAAGGCGCCGGCGGCTCCTGTTCAGGTTCGTCCTGCCTCATTGATTCCGAGATCTCGTCTATGACAGGCATCAGTGCCTTGGTAATTAAAATCAGCGAGTCAACAACTTCCTCAAAGACCGGGAGTAATGCATCGGCTATGGCGGACCCTACTTCAACGAGATCGTCCACTGTATCCTTGACGGCCTTGTCAAAATCGCTGAGCGATTGCTCTACCCTTTCCGCTTCCTTCTTGGCACTCCGCTCATTCACCCACCTCTTTATGAAAGGGCGGAGCAAGCCGTATGCCGCAAGCAGGGTTATCAATGATGCCAATGCGATCATAATCCACATCATCATCACAGCCCACCATCCGCCATAAGCTTGATGCAGATGTCCTCTATTTCCGAGAGCTTAGCGACGGCATTGTCCGCGCTCACCGGAGAGGCTATCTTGTGTATCTGCTGTATACCGTCTATAAGACTTGGGACCGTGAATCGGTTATACATGGCTCCACCCACGGACCAGCCCTGAAGCTTTATGCTCTCTCGTTCGAGGGAATCCGCCGCCGCATCCGCTATGTATTTGAAGATCTGTTTTATATCGCTTACCTTGAGCATCACAACTCAACTCCCAATTTTTCCTCTATCTCCCGTACCAGCTTTTCCCAATGCTCGATGATCTCCGTGGAGGACCAGCCCTCGCAGGCTACGCGCTTCATTCTTTCCAGCTGGACCAGGACGTCCCCGTGCGGGTCGGATTTGGCGACCTTCCCCGCCAGCTCCAAGAGGTATTCAGTGGTGTGCTTGCCCACCTCCAGGATGCATCGCAGCTCGTCGAGCAATCGATATATCTTCCGTTCCGTCAGGACCTGGCTCGAGAACATCGATATACTTGCCGCTGCTACTAGGCGCCTTATGTTGGTCATAGCTCACCTCCCAAGCTCTCCAGGATCGCCCTGAAATGCTCGACGGTTTGAAACCAATCGGACGGATTGCCCTCGCAATAACTGCGGCAGTTGTATGCCGTCCGAGCGTCCGGCCAGAAGTAGTCGAGGAAAGCGGCGGCCCCGGAGATCGCGGATGGCCAGTCGGGCCACCAGCAGGCGCCGCCTTGGACGTCGACGGCCGACGTTCTCGTAAACTCGTTCGGCCCCATCATGCCCCAGGCGTTGTGGTTCTCGCTCGATAGATTTCCGTTGGTGGCGAATGTCGACTCGGCCGCGGTGAGCGCCGCCAGCAGGTAGGGGCTGACCCCCCTGGCCTCGGCCTCGAGGACGAAGTGGATCCCGTAGCCGGCCAGGGGCGAGCCGCGGGAGGCCAGCAGATCATCGATGCAGGTGGCGGCGTACAGGTACTGAGTCGCCTGGCGGTAGCCGTCGCTCATAGGGCTGGTGTGCCACCCGTTGCGTAGCGCCTGACCGGTCTCCCATAGGTGTGAGGACTTCCCGGAAGGGTCCCCCTCCACTTCCGAGCTGTAGAAGAACGCCACCGCGATATATTCCTCCACCGAGTCGCTGTACTCCCAGTCGGGGCTCTGGATATAGGCCATGGTCTCCCGCCAATTAAATCCGGTGGAGGTGGTGCCGGCCGCGGTGAAGGCGGGCTGTTCGGGGCCAGGGGGTGGGACCCCGCTCTCCTCTTCCACGGCCGGCGTGCTTTCAATCTCTTCGGGCAGGTCGTCATCCACGCCGTATTTGAGGCGTGTTTCCTCTATCCACTCCAGCAGGGTTTGCAAGGCTTCCCAGGCCTGGGTGCATTCCAGTTTCTGCTGTTCGGCCCGCTCCCCCAGCTCGGCCCTCTCGGATTCATGCCGCCTGGCTATCTCAGCCAGGCTGAATGAGGTCACCGCGATCGCGACGAGCAGAATGATGCAGGCGGTGACGGCCATCTGTCTTCGGCGGGCTCTTTTTAAGGTGTCCATTTTCAACCTCCTAAGCAAAAAGGGCTCTCCGCCTGGCCGAAACCAGGTCGAGAGCCCTTTCCTTATCTGTACGGGCTTACATTATTCGGTTATCTCTATCCGGCCTAGATTTCTCACCTCCTCGAAATAGAGAAAAAGCCGTTTACCCTCTCTTTTCTTCCGTATTATCAACTTACCTTCCCCCGGGAATTTTAATAAGCCCTTCACGGCCAGGGCCGTTTTGGTCTCCTCCAGTGGGGTCTCCATGCACTTATCGGCCATTGGGCAGGTGTACTTCTGCTCGGTCATTGCTGTTCACCTTTTGCCTTGATCATCTCCTTGATCTCCCTGAACTTGCCCGCGGCCCGGGCCCTGGCGGCCTCTTTCTCCTCCGGAGACAAGGCCTCTTCCACCAGGTCGGCGATGGCCCGCGGTTCTTCTTCCGACTCGCGCCGGCGCCGGCGCTTCTCCTCGTCCCTCTTTCGCTCTTCGTCCTCCTTCTCGCGATCGCGCTTGAAAAAAGCGTCCTTGAGGGCCGGCATATACCAGACAAGGTTGGTGGGCCGATCCACGCCTTTCGTCTCCTTCAACCTTTGCGCGTACCTTTCCCGGACCACCTCCAGAGCCTCGTCTACCGACAGGAGCCGCAAGATGGCAGCCAGCTCCTCCTTGGTTTTCTCGGCCTCGCCGTTTCCGATCTGGCGGTTGCTGAACGGGTAGACTGCGAACAGTTCCTCGACCTTGGTCACGAGCTCCGTCGCCCTCTTCCTGCTCCTGTTGGTGGCGACGTAGCCGAAATGCGTGTCTTCGCTCCCGGGGGGGTTATGTGAAGCCGGGGGAGGGGGAGAGCTACCTATACACGTACCTTCTCGTATAGGATCCCCCTCCCCTATTCGGTCTTTCGTACTTTCGGAATCTATATTTATACGTAGTGGGTCACTTACTTGACCACAGGGTTGACCACTGGGTTGACCACTACGGGCGCCCTCGTCATCCTCTAGTGGGTCACTTACTTGACCACTATCGGAGAGTCCGGGAGCTTCCAGTGGGTCACTTACTTGACCACTATCGGAGAGTCCGGGAGCTTCCAGTGGGTCACTTACTTGACCACCGTGGTCAACTGAGTTGCCCACTATGCCATCCTTCAGTGGGTCACTTACTTGACCACTATCGCCGTCCCGTAGTGGGTCACTCACTTGACCACTACCCTTGATCGGTCCGGGCTTCTTCTTCGGCTCCTGCGGGGTGCGGGCGAAGCTCAACTTGGGCACGAAGTAACGGGTGGGCTGCCAGGGGTTGGTGCGGCCTTCGTTCACGATATATGGCAGCTCTTCCGGATCCTCCGATACCGAGAGGAACTTCAAGGCGCTTTTCACCCAGGTCTCGGAGTAGCCGGTCGCCTCGGAGATCTCCCGGACGCTGCAGCTCGCCCTGAACGTCTTTCTATCGGCGATAAGGACTATGTATATGAAAACCGCCAGGGGAGCTCCCTGGAGCTTGGCCAGATGATCTATCAGGCCACGCCTGAGTATGGGTCCGTAGTCTCGGGCCGTCTCCTCCATCTCGTCCTTCCCTACCGTTACCACCGCGGAATAATCGTCACCGGGAAAGCCCCACGCCCATGCTCCTCGCCGAATCGTATATAGGAGTCGCAACACATTTCCTTGGCATACCAGGGCGGCATATATCTTGCATACTGGTGCTCGACCTCCTCCAACGAGACGCTATCGTCAATCAGCCTCGCAGCCTCTATAAACTCCGCTTTATCGTGATGGCCTTTAGAATAATAGGCGTAGCCAATGATTTCGGTATCTTCGATCTCCTCGATCTTAAGCGGGTATTTTTTCACACTCTATTCCTCCCCTCCCTCCACAACTTCCACAACCTCACTATCAACCGCCGCTTATACCAGGCCGCGCCGAAGGTCACGAAACCCTCATAAACGCCGTGGCCGCAACAGGCCCCCGTCACACCCGGTATGTTCCCCAGGCAGGCATCGGCGCCGCCCTCCGTCGGCATCCTCCCACAACGCACGCACGGCCTCTCCTCCTCGAACACCGGGACCTTATTGTCCGCATAGACCTCGATATCCTCATGGCTCCCGTCAGCGTGCTTGATCTCGTAGATCAGGGTAGGATGACCGCGATGGTAGCCGTGTCTCATGAGCGGACCTCCCACGGCAACTCTTGGATCTTCTCTGGCCATCGCAAGTTGTCTTTGATAAAGACCATCACACCCTCAGCCCTGCATTCATCGATGATGGCCTTCACCCACTCAGGCTCAGGCTGGCGAGCCTGGGGGCCGGTGAGAGCGCCGATGATACAAACTTTAATGCCGCGAAAATCGATCCAATTCGAGACATCTTCCAGAAGAGGCTCGAGCGACACGAATCTATTGGGATGCTTCATATCCCAGAGGCGGGTACGATTGTATGCTGCATCTGCTGTATCCACAGTCATACCCAGCCAACAGTTATCAGGGAAAGGAAATTCAGCATAGCGGCTCGGATTCTTGGTGAGAAAAAGGAAGGTATGCTGCGGGCATTCCTCAACGACTGACTGAACAAACCGTATCCACTCCCACGGAACCCACTCCCCAAAAAGATCGCCCATCGAAGAGACAAATATGACCGAGGGCTTACGAAGTCTGAACGGTTCACCAAGTCGACATGAGTATAGGGTGGGTTCATATCCGTATCGCCATGCCCCGCCTTTATATCGCACCTCATGGAGGCCGTTTCTAGGCTGGGTACAATCATGACACTGGGCGGCGTTACCCTTCTGCTTGAACCGTTCCGCGATCCGGCGGCCATAGCAATACCAACATCCGTGGCGACAGCCGGTGACCGGATTCCAGGTATAATCACAATATTCGATCTTGGTGCGGTTCAAGATCCCTCCATCCTCTCAAGCATCTCAGGGTTGCAATCGAGCATGTAGTAAAGCCACTCATCTATCTGTTTCTCTTGCTCTTCCTCGCTTAAATGCTCCCACCAGGATTCTTTGAGGGAGTCTATCGCCGCCTCTCTGTTCAGCTCCTTTGTAACATCCTCGTCGAGCTCCTCTGCCCACTCCCTTACCCGCTTTAAAAGCTGTTGACGTGTGTCAGCAGCTATGAGCTTGACCATATCCGGGCCAGCCACCACCACAAAATATTGCTTCTCGACCTCGGGAGATAACAGCTTGGTTATGCCGGTTTTTATAAAAGAGTCTCTTAATTTCGAGTCCATCTATCCCGCCTCCCTCAAACTCTCCAACCTCGACAATATCTTGCGGGCTCGGGTAAGGGCGGGACCGGGTTTGTTGGCTTCGAGACAATGTAGGAATTCCTTCATTAGCACCCAATCCTCGCACCTCCGACCTATCTTTTTGTAAAGCGGGCAAAAACTACAATGCATACCGCCGCAGTACATGCCAAATTTCCAACAAAGGCCGCACCACTTATTGGCTACTTTTAAAATATCTCCTAAGTCTTCCCCATCCTCCCTGTGCTCCAAGTTCCACACGATTGATCCCCACTTCTTGATAGAGCCTTCAAGCCCGTTTTTCGGGTTGCAGAGTTTCATCTATTCCGCCTCCCAGAATAAGGTCCCCCGCAGCTTTTCTATGGCCACGGGGTTTATCCATATGACTTCCTCCCGTTCCTGACCGCCCTCCGCCAGAGCCCGGGCCCTTCTCGTGGCCCATCCCGCCAGGACTTCCTCGTAGAAGCCGTTGGTATATCCCGATAGGATCACGGGGCCAGGGTGGGCCCTGAGCGCTTCCAGCAGGACCTGGTGATCGTCGTCTGCCATCTCGTCCTTGTAAAGGGGGCCGTGGCGGGTATCAAGCATGTAAGGGGGATCAGCGTAGATCAGAACATTCTCGTATGCCACCCTTTCTATTACCTCGAGGGCCGGCCGGTTTTCTATCTGAGCGTTCTTGAGCCTGGCGGCGGCCTCCAGGATCCGGTCGGGCAACTTCATCCACACCCTGGCGCAGCTTGTGTTCTGCCTTCCCTGGACATCGTTCCGCCAGCCCGATCTGCAATTCAGCCGCGGGCCGTAAGCCTGGTCGCAGCGGACCAGAAATCGCCTGGCGTCCTCGAGGGCGTTGCCGCTTTTCTCGTAGCTCGTGTAATATTCGTCTCGGGACCAGGGCGTGAACATTACCAGGTCCGCGAGCTCGTGCGGCAGTTCCCTGACCACCTTAAAAAAATTAACGACATCGCCGTTCAAGTCATTGATCGTCTCTACGTGCGAAGGTTGCTTGGTGAAAAAGACGGCGCCTGAGCCGAAGAACGGCTCGACGTAATGATCGTGCTCCGGAAGGTGGGCGACGATCCAGGACGCGATATTCCATTTCGATCCGGGATGCCTCAGAACGCGTTTCATCCCACTTCCCCCGAAAAGGAAGAGACGCTATCGGGGGCGTCGATAGCGCCTCTCCTAGCCTTTATTGAATTACCCTCATTCCAGATGCAAAACACCGCGCCCCTTCCGGTTCAGCTTTGCGAGTTGTCTTCGCCTCCCTTTACCATCCTTATCTTGTCCAGGCCCCATACCTCCAGTTGCGATAACGGACTCATACCGTATAGCTTCTCCACCCTGGAGACGGGCAGCATGTACTTTATCCGCGCCTTGATTTCCCGGCCGGTGTAGGCGCCGTCAGAGGTTATCTCGCGTAGCAGAAGCTGGTCGCCGATCCGGATATTCTCTTGGCGCAAACGAATCTCGAATTGCTTGCGGCCCTCCACCATCTCTTGGAAGTAGTCGTCCAGCACATTCTTCTCGTGGGTGGTCATGATTGCTTCTCCTTCGGTAAAGGCAGCTCCATAACGACCGATGATGATTCAATGTCCATCGAAAGGTGCCCTATTTTCGTAGATATCTTTTTCTGCGCCAAAGTAAGGATGGCGCATTGGCCTTCACCGTCGTTCGCCTCAGCGTCCCACCATCCGCACTCGTCTCCATCACATTCAGCCCAGCCTAGAGTATAAAGATCATCAGGTTGGCCAAATGCTACGGCGCCAGCCATATAAAGCGGGCAGATCACGATGTCACCCCCTTCTGTCTATCGCCCTTTCAATAAAGGCTCTCTTGGCCTTCGGCCATATCGTCGGATATATGGGAGGCGGCGGGGGAGTCGTCCGGATAGGGATTGCCGGTAACGGGGTTTTCAGGGGGAGTCCTCGTTCCGTCGGAATCGGCCCCCCGCCGCGTGGAGATCTCGGTCTTCCGTCCTCGCCCGGCCAGCTCCTCCTTCAGGTGGGCCGCCAGACCCTGCTTATCCGCGCCCCACTGGCGCGTACGCAGTACACACTGACCCTGGGTGTAATCGAGTTTTTTAAAAAGCGAGGCTATCTCCTCGTCCAGTTTGTCGTCGATCACGCTGTCGGGATAGAGGTCCTCGGAGGCCTCCTTCTCCACCTCAGCCGCCTCGGGCATCGCCGCCGGCGGGAGGGCAGCGGGCGCCTTTCCCTCCTCCAGCTGCCCCAGGGCCCCGGGGGCCAGGTTGAGCTCGAGCACATATACGGTCGTCCGGCCCACTTCCAACGGAAAGACCTCCTTGGGAACCAGGCGGAGCTTGAGCGGGACCATGGCCAGGCGGCCGCCGGTAATCCTCCGGATGTACTCCATCCCGGAGTTCACGTTGACGATGGAGTTGAAGCTCGATGTGTCCAGTTGCCATACGCCGAGCTCCACCAGCTGGGGAATGATGAACAAAAGGTACATGGTCATCTTGCACTTCTCCTGGCGGTAGGCCTCGCACTCCGGGCCCAAGCACTTGATCTTCATGATCTCCCCGGTCTCCGGGTCGATATAGGTGGCATTCTCCCCGTCGCCCTTGCAGATCAGGCGGCCGGCGCCTTCCCGCTCGGGGTTCTTGCCGTAGCGCCGGTAGTACTGGCTGGCTATGACCTCCGGATCGTCCACCGGGAACTTGATGTCGAGCTCGCGGCAGTCGTCCCCGAAGGTATCGGTAAGGATCTCCTTGTGTTTTTCGGGCCAGATGAAGTGATCCGCCTTGTCGGGGTAGGGATTTCCGGACTTCCGGGAGATCTTCTTTACTCCCAGCTTGATCTTTCCCGCCCTGGTGAAGCGAAGTATGTCCGAGATCCCCTTAATGACCATGGGTCCCTAGCCCTCCTTCGAGATCTCTCCGGATCCGCCGGCATCCTTATCGGAGGCCTGCGAGCCGTCTTCGCCCAAGCCCTTATCCCTGTCCGGGTTCACGCAGTAGGCCATGGTGCGGGCCATGGCGGCCTTGGAGAAGCGGCCGCGGCCCATCCAGAACTCGCGGCATACGGATTGAGAGAGCCTCTTGGCCATTACGAGTTACCTCCATGCTCTTTCATCCCCCGCCCCTCCCCCGCTCGGCTAGGTGAAGAAGGCAGCGCGATTTCCGATGCGCCCTCAGGTAACGCGCGACCTCGCTCTCGGGGACCCTCAGCAGCTGGCCTATCTTATAGGCCTGGAGATCTCCGTTCTCGACCATGCGGTATACGGTACGCTTGGAGACGTTGAGGATCGCGGCTATCTGCGGGACGGACAAGAGATTCAAGCTCACGAGGTCATTCATGCGAGGGCCTCCTTCCCGTTCGGCCCGAACATGGCCTTTAAGACCTGCAGGTGCTTCTTGACCCAGTGTCCGTGGGTTTCGGAGGCCTCGAGATCGCAGCCCTTGCTCGCTTCCGCCTCCTCGAAGACTGAGCCCCAGGCGGAGAACATCTCCTCCACGACGTCGAGATCCTTTGCGGTGATGCACCCCAGGACCTCCACGCTCCGGGTGGCCACGGCCAGGTGGCCCTTCAGCCGATCCAGGATGGTCTCGGCCTTTTGCAGGAGATCCCGATGCCTCTCGTGGTTTTCCTCCATCATCTCCTGGTGGCGCAGGATGTTGTTGATATGGGCCACGGCGTCCATGAGGTCGTCGCTTATCGCCCGAAGCTCGTTGATCTCCGTGTAGTTGTTGCCGCTCATTCAAACCTCCATCAGGACCTTTCTGAGATCCGGATTCGGATAGATCATGTCCGAGGTCACCTTGAGCACTCTGCAGATCTCCTCGAGCTGCTCGTCGGTAGGGACCATCTGACCGTTGACGATGTAGCCGAGGTAGGTCCGCGGAATACTGGTTAAAAGGGAGAGCCTCTTGACGCTCAGATCGCGGTTCTTAAGTAGAAGCGGTAGATCTGTCCGGATCCTCACTTTTCGCCTCCTATAGGACTGCCGACACGGGTTCGACATACCATATGGTAAGCGTATCCTTACCTATTGTCAAGGAATTCTTACCTCTTTTTTGGTTATCCCAGGATTTATGTAAGGTAAAATTTACACATGGGCATGAAAGAAGCCGTAAAGGCGATGCTTGAAGCAGCTGGGAAAATGGTAGCGCTTAAAGAAAAAACAGGCATTTCCCGGCAGACCTATCATGAAATCCTTACAGATAAGCAGAAGGACGGTCCCCGTTTTAGCAATATAATGCAGATGGCCAACTCTGGCGTTATAGATAAGCATGAATTTGCCCATTATGTATTCGACCTCGATCCTCCCGAAGAAATAATGGAGGTAGAGGGGACTCTAAAGGAAATCCACGATCTCTTGATGCAGATGAACGAGGACGAGCGACTCATGCTTAAGTCCATGATCGAGTACCATATGAAAGGGCGAATAATAGGGGGTGGTAATGAGGACGAAACCGGAACACAAGAAGCCGGTTTCGGCTAACTAGGGCGGCCCATAAGAAGCAGGGGGATGGGTCGCGAGAGTTACTGTACGATTGGCTGTTTTGGAGACAATGCCAGCTGATCGCCATGATCTTTTACGGCGAAATTATATAGCAGGGCAAATATAAGTAGGGGTGGGGCTCCTTCAGAAGGAGCCCATTTTTATATAAACTCGAGAGGAGGCTTTTTAAATGTTCGAAAAAAGGGATGGAAGCGATGATGATCGGAGCAACGGGAACGAAATAGAAGCTCCTAAAAAGGATGATGATCAACCGATCGAAGGCCAAAAAGAAGGGGGATGGAAAACAGGAGAAGTATATAGGGTGGAAATATTACCTAAAAGCTTTCGCAACCGGGTTAACGGGAACGAAATAGAAGCTCCTAAAAAGGATGATGATCAACCGATCGAAGGCCAAAAAGAAGGGGGATGGGGGACAGGAGACGAGGATCGAAGAAATGAATGATCGGAAAGATAAAGTCGATTCATATTCACTTGAAACTCTCAAAGCTTTGGCGGAAGTTGCACAAGACGAGTATCAAAGAGAATGTTGGCGTCAAGAAGTATTGGAGAAAAAGGCGGTAAACCTTCTAGGTTTTAGCGGAGTCATGACAACCATTAGCGCTAGCATTGGTGCATTCCTTTTAGGAAAAGATATCCTTCGCCCTGAATACATAAACATATTTGAAATACTATTCTTCGGTTCGGTAACATTCCTTGCGGTTTCTGCGATCATTTCGCTTGCAGTGATCAGATTGCAGAAATATAGGACGATGCTTCTAGATACTATCGTGACGGAAAATAATATGGGTGCATCAAAAGAATTAACATATTACAGCATGGCGATGATTTATAGAGAACTGGTTCTAGGAAATAAGGAAAAAGAGATCGTGGGAGATAAAGCAGTAAACAACCATAAGGCGAAGATTCTCAAAGCCTCCTTCTGGTTTCTTTCAATAGCATTGGTCCTTATTATCCTGGAGGCTTTAGCGATGGTAATGGGCACATTTTAATTCAGCTTGGGGAAAAAGAAGGGAGACAGATATCAATAAGAAAGAAGCGTTGGAACTGATAGACGAAAAGATTCAAAAGTCCGAAGGGTTTATTGAATCTCTAAGGCTCAGTTTATATCCTGGCGAACATGGCCTTGTTCTCTATGATGAGGAATTCGAGGATATTTATCAAAGTATCCGCATCTTGTTGAAGGAGCTTTTCGATAGCGATGAGGCGGTGTATTTCGAAGAACAAATTGAATTGGCAGGTTCATATGGTGATAGCGATCATGAATATCGTCGAAAAAGGTCCGTTGCTTGCATAAGCCTATTGAGGGCTTATAAGGAAAAGGTAGAAAGATTCTGGACCGAGAAAGCCACCACAACAACGACTATTCAATCAAGCATTCCTTTCATCTCCATGAGTTTTAATGAAAAGGATAAAGAAACAAACGATTATGTCGTTTCTATTCTCGAAGCATTAAGAATCGAGTTCGAAACGGGAGAAAGATATTCTAAAGATAGCATACCTCAAAAAGTGAAAAATAGATTGCTTGGTTCGGATCCCGTAATTATTATTTTTGTAAGGCGAGACAAGCTGGAAAGCGGTGAATACACGACACCATCCTGGTTGTTGAAAGAGCTCGGAATGGCACAAACAGCCGATAAAAACATCATTGCCTTTGTCGAGAAGGGTATAAAGGACATTGCGAATCTAAATTATGAAAAGGAAGTCATCTATTTCGACAGGGACAATGTGCAAGATATGATGAAGGCTGCTATTAAATTCTTGGAAGCCTTGAAGGAGCATGGATTAATTTAAACAGCTAGAGAGTTTGATATATGGGGCTGTAACCATGAAGGATAAAACGAAAAGATACCTTGTGACTATTGGAAAGGGCTTTGATATTCGCAACGTGAATGTGTTGAGATCAATCGACGACGCCGAGTATAAAGACTTTCGTGACCAAAGCAATGACCTTAATCGTATAGGCAGTGACAGGGATTTATTCTTTCTTGTTTCAGCGAATTTTTCGGAATATAAGAATTTTTGTGAGAATTTCCTGAAGAATAAAGATTTTAAGTTTAACCATAAGAGTATGAGGATGTTAAGCCTTGAAATAAACAGGAAAATATTCAATTTTCTCTCTTCTTTCACATCATATGTTGATAATTCTCGAGCAAGATTATCAAGATCAACACTTCTTCGTAGTGCTGATCTTGAATATTTTGACAGTACTTGCAAAGATCTGTATGATAACAACTTTTCATATCGCTTCCTATACAATCTAAGGCATTATTTTACGCACTGCGGAATGCCAGTTGTCATAGTAGGTTATAACGATTCGGTAGAAGATACAGATAAAGGTGTTATTAAGCGGGTCCTAAACATCCAGATCTCAAGAGATGAAATATTAAAGGATTATAAATGGAAAGGGCTCAAGAAAGAAATACTCCAGCTTCCAGAGCAATTTGATATCAACCCCTATCTCCATCAATTGCTACAATGCCTAGAACATCTTCACAAGGAAAAAATGAAAATATATGAAGACCTTATAGAAGAAAAAGCCAAAGCAATTATTGATATCCTTCATCTACCGAATGATCAAGAAGGTGTGTTATGCATTTTCATTTTTTCTGATTATAAGGGAAGGTCTTTAAGCATTGAAGCTCTCATGGAAGCCCTCGAAACAGGAACAAAGACAATTCAATACCATGAAGAACATTTTCCAGAGGAAGTCATTAATATATTAAGCGATAAGGAATAGCAGCTTCTTACAACTCCGAGAATTGATTCCTACTCCATTTACTCAGACTTCCCCCTCTCCTTCACCCCCGCCTCCTTAAGCAACTTCTCCGGAACCTCGGAGGTGATGAATCCCACTCCAACAAAATACTTTAACTCAGGCAATCCAATCTAGATAAGAAATATGCCAAAGAAGTGTTCTTTTCTCTTGCTATTTCAACAGAATAGCAGTCTAAGATCTCAGCAATAAAAAGAACGCGGTTTTTAAATCTCTTAGGTAATATTTTTTCAAATTCTTCCTTACAAATATTATCCGTGCTATCTATTCTGCGTATATTCAATCTTTCACAATCCTCATCTCTTAACCCTGCTAGATACCAACTTTCGATTTCGCTTATCACTACTAGCACGTTCTTTCCTTCAAGCGCCTTATATTTCTTAATAGCCCTTTTTTTTCTTTCTGTAATACAGGGTGCATCATCAATATCGGTGAAAAAAATATAACCCGCCCTTGTTCTTTTTGCCATTCCCCTGATGCCTTCGATATATTTATTTATGGCGCCTGGTCTTTCTCCTGCATATTTTATTACTTTTACATATTCAAAATCTCTTTCAATAATAGGTACCACTATTCTATTCATATATCGTTCATCATCATTGCCCTCTACCCAAATATATAAAGCATCCCATGACATCCCTAATCACCTAACATATTATTAATATAAAGCTCTTCCATCCCAACCTCATTCTTTAAGAACGCTGAGACTGCCTTGCTTTTAATAGGTTTCATTATCGTTGAATAACCACTTTCATTTCTTGATATTAGAAAAATATCTTCCCTATCTACATGCTTGATTGTTTCCGGATTATGAGTAGTAATAAACACCTGCTTCTCTACTGAAGATTCCTTCATGAGATAAATCAGTCTTGAAATCAGACTAGGATGCAGATTCCTCTCAGGCTCTTCTATTATTATTATCCTCTTATGCTCAAAAAATAAGGCTATTATTAATCCTGTGACGTTAATTGTCCCATCTGATATTAGGGAGGACGGTATATAAATATCCTGGTTGTATATTTCTCTCAAGCCAAACAGGAGAGACTTATCTGCAAATTTTTCAACTTCCATCCTTTCTACAAAGGGTAGCAGTTCTTTGATATAGGTTATAAATTTCCTTCTTTCTGCCTCATCTTCTATGATATTTTTTAATACTATAGCAAGGTTACTACCATCTTCCTCCAGCTCTTTTTTTCCACTTATCTGTGCAGCCTTTTTCTGCAAATTGATATCAAAATTATATATAGGAATATTTACAAAAGGATTTATCACTGGAAGTAGGAAAAATCCAGAAACAGGATGATTGATAATCATTTGATCATTCTCTAGCTCTTGTTTCAATAGCTGCGCCGGATACAATTCATCATTTTCTATTTTAATCCCTTCTGGGAGATCCATTCTTGATTTAAGCTTGTTACCAGATCTATACAATTGAATATTCCCGCTTCCTATTTCCTCCCCCTTTCTTTTTTTTCTTTCCCTTCCTTTCTTTTGTGTATGAAAAAACATACATTTCATGCTAATCCTGTCTTTTTTAACCTTAGGAGCCTCATTTTCCTCATCAAACACGACCAAGAATTCATATATTACTTCCTGAGGCTCCATTATAAATTCTTGTAATAGTTCATCGTTTTCTTCCAAAGTAAAACTAATAAAAACATCGTCTTTAAAAGCATAGTTGATCTGCATATATAATCCATCTGATCTAGGCATATTAAAATTCAGTAAATACTCAATTCCACCTTGCATTGAAATTGCGTTATTCAAGCCATATTTTGCTATGTCATTTAAGAATGAAAAGATTTTTGTGAAGTTAGATTTTCCAGAAGCGTTTGCCCCAATTAATACGTTGAATTCCGAAGGATTAATATTAATATATTGGAAGCTTTTAAAATTCTTGACTTTTAAAGATATAATTTTCATACTGCCTCCACCAGACCTTGAACCATAAAAGTAATAGTAAAGCCTATTGAAATCTTAGATTTATTATATATCTAATTTTTAAATCAATATTTAAATTGTATCACTGATCAGTAATCCAATCTTGAAGACAGATACCTATAGACATATTCGAAAATCTGTTAAACATTCTTATTGAGGTCTCCTCCCGCTGATATAATACCCCCATGAAGATCAATTCCTGCATCTACTCCTATACCAACGCCAAGGGCGAGGAGCTCTACGGTTTCCAGAAGTGGTACCGCGGGCACCGCACGCACAGGCAGGGCTTCAGGAAGCCGGAGCAGGCCGAGAAAGCACTTAGAAAATGGCTTAACCAGATAGACGCCGGGATCACCGGCGAGAACCTGAACGTCAAGGTCCTCGAGTTATCCGAGAGGTGGACCGAGCACAAGGAGCTCACCCTGGCCGCCCACACCGTCCGGGACTACAGGAGCATCCTGGAGAATCATATCCTTCCGGACCTTGGCTATCTTACCCTCTCGCAGATCCGGCCCCACCTGATACAGGAGCTGGTCGACAGGGTCGCCCGGGAGGTGGGACCTCCCACGGCCGTCAAGGCCCTCAACGTCATGAGCGGCATGTTCCGCCAGGCCGTCCGCTGGAAGTACATGCACCACAACCCGGCCGCAGACGTCGAAAGGCCCAGGCGAGAGCTGCCCGAGATAGACTGTCTTTCGGAGAAAGAGGCCGCCGAGATCCTCGAGGCCGCGGAGGGCCGGGACAAGGCGATACTGTCGGTGGCCCTGGGCTGCGGCATGCGTCAGGGGGAGATCTTGGCCCTGTCTTGGGGCGACGTAGACTGGATCAGGGGTAGGATAAGGGTTACCAAGTCATTGGAGCCTAAAAGAAAGGTCTCGAGCGCCACCGTCGATGAGGCTCGCAGGATACTGAACACGCACACGAGTACGGAGATCGCGGAGAAGCTCGGCCTTCAGGGTGACGATATCGGCCGGATCAAGTCCGGAAAGCATCCGATGACGGAGAAGACGACCGTAGGGCTGGTTAAGGCCTTCGACGGCGAGGTCGAGATGATCGCCGTTCTGAAGGAGCCCAAGGGCCGGCAGAAGCGGACCGTATACATGCCCTCCTGGGTAAAGGAAGTCCTCTCGGAGCTCTTTCAAGAGAGAGGCCGGCCCGGGCCCTCGGAGATCGTCTTCGTGAACCGGCGCGGCGGCTACCTGAACGGCGTTAACTGGACCAAACGCAACCTCTCGGCGATTCTCGAGCGCGCTGAGGTCCGAAACGTCACCTGTCATAGCCTCCGCCATACCTACGCTTCCCTACTCCTCTCGAAGGGCGTGGATCCCCTCTTCGTCTCCCGCCAGCTGGGTCACTCGACGATCAAGATCACCGCCGATTATTACGGCCACCTCATGAACGAGGACACGGCCTACGGGGAGGTCCTGGACGGCTTGTTTTCCGAAGCACCCTCCCAAGAATCACCCAAGCAACCCAAGCAGTCTGAAAAGGACTGAGAGAAAATAACCCTCTGACCTGCAAAAATAATGGAGCCGGCGAGCGGACTCGAACCGCTGACCTGCTCATTACGAGTGAGCTGCTCTTCCGAACTGAGCTACGCCGGCACCTTTGATTCTCGGTAAATACGGCTGGTCCCTAGTGGGGCGGGGCCAGCTCGATATCCATTATATGCTCTTTCATCTTGTGGGTGAACTGCAGTGTATCGAATATATGGTCGACGCGGTTCTGTATGGTCTTCAGCCTCTCCTTGTCCTTCTTCGGCTGGAAGAGATGGCGGAACCTGCCCTGCAGCTCCAGGTACTCCTCCACCGGCTTGAGCTTGGACTGGCCCTGGATGATGCGCCTGGTTCCGGCGGTGTAATTGGTTCTGCCGTCCTCGTGCTCGTAGAGCAGCCACATGCCGGTCTGCGCCGCCAGGCGGCTGACCTTTATGGTGTAGCTCGAGGGGAATTTCCAACCCGGGGGGCAGGGGGCCAGTATCTCGATGTAGCGCGTTCCCTTTATCTCCCTGGCCTTGGCGAACTTGTTGTACATGTCCGAGGGGTAGGCCAGGGAGCAGGTGGCCACGTAGGGGATGTTGTGGGCTATCATTATCTGGGCGATATCCTTGCGCCACTCCTCCTTGCCGGTGACGGTGTTGGTGGTCCAGGCGGCGTAGGGGGTGGCCCCGCTGCGCTGGGTGCCGGTGTTGGAGTAGGCCTCGTTGTTGTAGCACACGTATATGAAATCAGCGGAGCGTTCCGCCGCCCCCGAGAGAGCCTGTATGCCTATATCGTAGGTTCCGCCGTCCCCGGCCCATACCAGGATGGTGGGCTTCTCATCGAAGATCCCGTGTTTGACCAGGCGATTCGCGGCCGCGCTCATGCCCGAGGCCACCGCGCCGCCGGAGGCGAAGGCCATGTTGAGCACGGGTAGATTGAGGGCCGAGACCGGGAAGGGGCTCTGCAGCACCGAGGTGCAGGAGGCGATAACCGACATCAGGGTGTTGCGCCCCAGCGCCTTGAAGGCTATGCGCAGGGCGATGCTGGCCGGGCAACCCTGGCAGGCGGCGCTTCCCTGCAGGAATAGTTCCTCCTCGGTGAAATCCTTCAGCCTCATAACACCCCCTCCTTCTTCCAGAACTCCTCCAGGCCCCGCTTGCTCACCATGTGATGATCGGTGAGTTTCACGTTGGGCCAGGTGGTCTCATCCTTCAGGCGGCCCTTGATGGCCGCCTCCGTATATTCGGCTATGGTGGTATAGGTAACGTCCTTTCCGCCCAGGCCGGCGATGAGGTTGAAGGTGTTGGCGTCGCTCCTGCCGTAGAGCAACGACTTAACCTCCGAGAAGAGGATGCCCCCTATGCCGAACGACACCCCCCTGTCCAGAACCATCACCGTCTTCATGCCGGAGATGAGCTCCGTCAATTCCTCGACCGGGAAGGGCCGGAAGCACCTTATACGTATGATGCCGCAACGGTGGCCCTTGGCGCGCAGCTCGTCCACCGCCACCCTGCCCTCCGAGGCCACCGTGCCGATGGCCACGATAACGTGTTCGGCGTCCTCCATGGCGTAGGTGTCTATGAGGTCGCCGTGGTACTCGCCCACTATGTCCCGGTATTCCTCGGCCGCCTTCTTTATAACCCCGCGGGCGTTCTTCTGGGCTTGCTCGATGGAGTAGCGCACCTCCTCGTAATCGTTGGGGTAGATAACCGACCCGTGGGTGAAGGGGCAATCGATGTCCAGTTTCCACAGAGTGCGGAAAGGCGGCAGGAAGCTGTCGATCTTCTCCTGGTCATGGACGTCCACCTGCATATAGGTATGGGACATGGTGAAGGCGTCGTAGCATACCATCACCGGCAGGATGACCTTGAGATCCTCGGTGATGCGGTAGGCCTGTATCACCGTGTCCAGCACCTCCTGGTGGGAGGCGCAGTAAAGCTGGATCCAGCCCGTATCCCGTGCGGACATGGTGTCCTGGTGATCGCACCAGATGTTCCATCCCGGCCCTATGGCCCGGTTGACGTTGACCATGACCATGGGGAGCCGGATGCCCGTCGCCCAGTGCAGCAGCTCGTGCATATACTCCAGCCCGTGGCTGGCGGTGGCCGAAAAGGCCCTCACCCCGGTGGCCGCCGCGCCGATCATGGCCGCCATGGCGCTATGCTCGCTCTCCACCGGTATGTATTCGCAGTCGAAGCCCTCCTCGGATATGAACCGCGATATCTCCTCTATAACCTGGGTCTGGGGGGTGATGGGGTAGGCGGAGACCACCTCCACCCTGGCCAGGCGCGCGGCGTGGGCGGCGACGTGGTTGGCGGTGTCTACTAGCCTGAATCCCACCGCTACTTCTCCTCCTTGACCATGGTTATAGCCTTGCGCGGGCATTCCTCCGCGCACAGACCGCAACCCTTGCAGTAATCGTAATCGATCACTATATCCTTGGAGATACAAGCCTCCGGACAGAATATCCAGCACAACAGGCATTTATTGCACTTCTCTTCGTCCTTCACCGGGATGAAGATCCTCCAGCTGCCCGTCTTGCCCACGCTTCCCTCCGAGGGCACTGAGAGGGTGGTGACAAAACCTATCTCCTCTTCCTTCTTTCTCTTCTTCTGCGTTGGCATCTCAGCTTCGCTCCTTCCGCGGCCCATGTCCTATGAGGCCGCGTCTTTACCGCCGCGGCGCGAGCCGCCCCCGGCTTTCTTTATCTCCACCACCGAGGTGAAGCCCCGGCGGGCTGCCTCCATGCTGGCCTCCACCCGGCTGGAGGGAACACTGTCCCTTATCACATCGGTCACCGCCTCCAGCGGGACCAGTTCGGTGACGTAGGATACAGCCCCCAGGAAGGCGATGTTCACCACAGGCAGCCCTTCCACCTCCATGCCCAGATCGATAGCTATGGAGGTGGCGTCCACCGCGTATACGTCGAAGGGGAGGTGGTCGAGCTGTCCGAGCCCCTCCTCCTCTGTCATGTTCATAAGAAAAACCGTGCTTTCCTTGGTCCCCTCCTCCACGGCCGTCTCCAGCAGTGAGGGGCTCATGACCACTATGAAGTCCGGCCGGTAGATCTGGCTGCGCAGGGCGATCTTCTCGTCATCCATGCGCACGAACGACTTCACCGGCGCCCCCCTCCTCTCGGCCCCGAAGAAGGGGAAGGCCTGTACGTGCCTGCCCACCAGGTCACCCGCCTGGGCCAGCATATTGATCAGGGTCACCGCGCCCTGACCCCCCAGGCTGTGGAAGCGAATCTCTACCATTTGGTACCTGCTATCTCCTCTCGTCTCTTACCGCGGCCCAACCAAAGGCCAGTAACAATATATAGCACAAGGTTATGGATTATGTCGATGTGAACGGCCGACCCCGATAGCTGCTGCTACATTTCCTCTAACCTAATCCCCTTCGAGTTCCTCGTCTTCGTCCTCTACTATTTCGTCCTCCGTCTCCTCCGCTTCGAGCTCCAGCTCCTCCGGTTCGGGGCCGAAATAATCGACGGGCAGGGTTAACTTCTCGCCATCCTCCAGCTCCAGGACCACCTTCTCTTCCAGCACATCGTGTGCGGCCACGCTGGCCTCTCCCTTTTCCGTCTCTACGGTATCGCCGATAGGTGGCACGCGGAGGAGAAAACGGCGGTAGGAATCCTGCTCGTAGCGGAGGCAGCACATCAGGCGGCCGCAAACCCCGGATATCTTGGCCGGGTTCAAAGGCAGATGCTGCTCCTTGGCCATGCGTATGGATATAGGGTGGAACTCGTCGAGGAAGAGGGCGCAACAGAGGGTACGGCCGCAAGGGCCCAGCCCCCCTATCATCTTGGCCTCGTCCCGCACCCCTATCTGACGCAGCTCTATGCGCGTCTTGAGGGCGGAGGCCAGATCGCGCACCAGGGCGCGGAAATCCACCCTACCCTCGGCGGTGAAATAGAAGGTTATAGAGCTTCCGTCGAAAACATATTCTATGTCGATGAGCTTCATGGGCAACTCGTGCTTGGCGATTAATTCCTCGCATTTGCGGTAGGCCCTGTCCTTGCGCACCTCGTTGCGTTCCATCTGCTGACGGTCCCGGTCAGTGGCGCGGCGCACCACCTTCTTGATATCATCGGCCAGGCTGGTATCGGGTATCTCGCGGGGGGGCGTGACCACCACACCGAACTCCACCCCCTTGGGGGTGGGGACGATAACCTGGTCTCCGGAACGCAGGAAAAGGCGGTCGGGGTCGTAATAGACAACCTTGCCTCCCTTTTTAAAACCTATGCCCACCAGGTGCGTCATATCTAATCCTCCCGCTGCTACCTCCCGGCGCCGCCTCTCTCAAAAGATCCGTTCATATTTCTACGCTACTTACGTATGCTCCTCAACTCCAGGAGAAGGCTGTCCATGACTAACGCCAGGTCGACATTGGCCTCCACCGCCTTCCTGGCCCTCTGCAGGGCCTCCAGGCGCCGCATCGCCTCCGCCGTTCCCGTATGCAGGGCTCCCCTCTCTACCTCTTCCCTCCATTCCAGGTTGAGAAGTAGTGATTCGGAGGCGCTCCTCCCACCTTCCTCCACGAGGTTTAAGAGCATTATATCCCGATAAAAGGAGCTCATGCCATCGAACATGTCAAGGGTGGCCTGCCTGCGCATCTTGGCCGTCTCCCTCTTTCTTCGCTCCTCCCAACGCTTCTTGAGCCTGTCCCCGCTACGTTTGTCCATGGCTCTCACGTATTCCTCCAGCTTTTCCTCGTCCAGGCCGGAACTCGTCTCAACCTCGCCCAGCAGTTCCCTGGCTACCTCGGCCTCCTCCAGGACGACGGCCAGTGATGATCTGTGCAGGGTCGACGCCAGCTCCACGCCACGATTCCAGTACGAAGCCAGCTCGGGTTCCCGGGCCCAGAGGAGGGATCGGCCGAAGATCCCCCCGCTTAGACGGGCCAGCCTCTCCGCTTCACCCGGTTCCAGCCCCTCGCGATTCATCAGGAACTCCTCGATATCCCTCCTCCCCAGCGAGGAAAAGCGTACCTCGTGGGACCTGGAGATCACGGTGGGAAGCATGATCTCCTTGCTCTCCGCGACGAGGATGATGTACGTCCCGGGCGGAGGTTCCTCCAGGGTCTTGAGAAAGGCGTTCGCCGCTTCCTGGTTCATGATATGGGCTTCGTCTATTATGGCGACCCTGGCGGCGGCCTCAGCCGGCTTACGATTCAGCTCCCTTTCCAACGAAGTGACCTGTTCCCTGCGTATTACGCTACCCTCCGCCTCCAGGACGTGCACGTCGGGATGCACTCCCCTGGCCACCTTCCGGCACGAGGAGCACCCATCCGGTTCGCCCGACGCACACAACAGAGCGGCCGCGAAGAGCAGGGCGGTACTGTACTTGCCTATGCCCCTGGGTCCGGTGAAGAGGAGGGCGTGGGGTACCTCCCCCCGCCTCAAGATCTCCCTCAAGAAACCAACGGCGCGGTCCTGTCCGTATATCTCCTCCCAACCGGAGCAGCTTATCTTGCCCGTGGGCCCCTCACCTCCCGTCAATACCTGAGGCTCCTCGCTGCAAAGCTCTGTTACCCCGCTTCATGCTCCGTTCGATTGCTCTCCCGTGACTCGAATACGATCTCTTTCCCCGGTGGGTACCGCATCAACCACGTCTCCCCGAATGCGTTCCAAAAAAACAGGGCCACAACCATAGAATAGCGCAATGCCGCTTTGTGATGGTTTAACATCGGGCCCCGACGATGCATCTTTCCGGGTCTGTGGCGGTCGGATTCTCGCTAACCCAACAACTCCTGCACTTCCTGCATTACCCGGTGATGGATGTTCTCGGGTTTGTCCGCTCCATTGATAACCACGAAGCGATTTGAGAAGAACTTGGCCAGCGTCTTGTAAGCCTCCTGCACCTGTTCGTGAAAAGACTCCGGCTGTCCCTCCATGCGGTCTATGCTCTTCTTCCTCTTCTCCAGGCGCTTAAGGCCCACGCGATAGGGAATCTCCAGCAGAAAGGTGAGATCGGGGTACAGGTCATCGGTGATCCATTCGTTGAGGTTGCGCACCCCCTCCAGGCCCACCCTGCGCGCCACGCCCTGGTATGCCAGGGATGAATCCACGAAACGATCACATATCACAACCTTACCCTGTTCCAGGGCGGGGTTGATTACCTCGTGCACATGCTGAGCCCTATCGGCTGCGTAGAGTAAGGCCTCGGTCAAGGGATGCATCTCCTTATTGGCCGGATCCAGCAGGATCCGCCTTATATCCTCGCCCAGCCGCGTGCCACCCGGCTCCTGGGTGGCCACCACGTCTATGTTCATACGCAGAAGGTGGGCGTGCAGCATGTTCAACTGCGTGGTCTTGCCGGAACCCTCCACCCCCTCGAAGGTTACAAGCTTTGCTCTGCCTTTTCTTTCGTTTACTTTGTGAGCCATGTTACATCCTATTCTCTCAACCTTGCTTCCTTGATGTTCCGAGATCTCGGACCTCTATCTTACAACATGCCGAAACATAGCGGCTTTTATCATTAGAGCTATTTTATCCCCTCAAAGGTGGGAAAAGACATCCCCTCCCAACAAGTCACCGGCCACCATAACCGGGAGATCCTCGACCTCCATCTCGAAGACGGCCTCCGGACCCAACTCGGGATACGCCAAGACTCGCATCGAGCGTACCTTCGAGCCCAGCAGCGCCGCCGCTCCGCCCACGGCGACCAGGTAAAGGGCTCCATGCTCCCGGATGGCCTCCAGGGCATGAGGCGATCGCGGTCCTTTGCCTATAAATGCCGCCACCCCCCTCGCCGCCAGGGCGGGGGTATAGGGATCCATGCGAGAGGCGGTGGTGGGTCCCACCGAACCCGCCGGCTTTCCGGGCGGGGCCGGGCTGGGGCCGGCATAGAACAGCACCTCACCCTCCAGTTCCACGGCGGGGGATTCCCCCGCCTCCAAAGCCTCCGTTATCCTGCGGTGTGCATGATCCCTGGCGGCAACCAACCTCCCGCTCAGCAGCAGCCTGTCGCCTGCCCTCAATCCCTTACGGATATCCTTGGTGAGGGGAAGGTTTATCTTTCGTTCCTCCGGCTCGTCCTTTTGCATCTGGCATCCTCTCTTCCTGGCGCCGTGACGCTCCGGCCTCGTAAGATCCATTTCAAGTCCGGCTGCAGACGCAAACCGGTCGATCAAGGGATATCGCTATCTCCCATTCAATTGTGACATGATGACTCGATCCGCTCACGGGTCCTACCTCATTCTCACTCGGGGCCCCGTTTGCCGCCGCGCCCTCCTTCGGGGGATCCCTTTTTCCGCTTTCTCCAGTGAAGCAGGCCCTTCAGCCCGCCCTCTCCCCCGTCGCCGGCGGTCTCGCCCCCTTCGCCCGCGGCCTCGGCGTCCTCGCTCTCCACCGGCGGCCTGTCCCCGGCTTCGGCGAGCCTCGTTTCCTCCACCTCGAGGGCATGCCTGACCTCCCCGATCTCCTCCATCTTCTCCCCGATCTCCTCCATGACCGTATCAGCTACTCCCCCCTCGATCGTGGTTGCCATCACGCCGGCGGGCGCGGCTTTCCCGGCTTCGACACCAGGCTCCTCGACTATCTCCTTTGAGTAGGCGACATCCCATCCCTCGCACTCGAAATAGTTATGGAAGGCGCGCTGGCCGTATATGCCGGCTAGAAAAACAACGATACCACCGATCAGCAGGATAATCTGTGGTCCGTTGAACAGATACCTGAAGTCCGCCATGCTCCCGTCTATCTCCCCCACATACGATCCCCCCAGCCGGAAGATGAAGAAGGAGAAGGGGTCGAATCCGATCTTGCGCCCCAGTGCGGTGATAAGGTCGGCCAGGGGTCCGGCCACGATAATCGACAGGAAGATAGAGGCGCGCATTATCACCTGTATGGCCGCGAAAGCCCGGCCCCTGTATTCCTCCTCCAGGGTCTCGTGCAGCAGAGTGATCATGCCCACGATGGCGTATCCCATGAAGGCCCCCCCGATGAAGGCGACGACAAAGCTGAGCCACAACACGGATACCAGGGAGAAGACCACAACCCCCGTGCCGAAGCCGGCTATCGACAACCCCATGATCCTCTCCTTCTTTACGCGGGTGCGCAGGACTCCAGCCAGGACCGATCCCGCCATCATGCCGAAGAGGAGCACGGTCAGAATATACATGAAGGTGGAATCCCCGCCTCCCAGCACATACTTGACGAAACCTACGGTTAGTACGTATATGGTCCCGCCCCCCAGAAAGCAGGCCAGGGTGAGAATTAAAACGATACGGGTCAGGCGGTGGTTCCACAGGTATTGCATTCCTTGCTTGAGGTCCTCCTTGACCTGCGAAGAGGACATCTTGACTTTCTCCTCCTCGCTCCGCCTCTTGAAGCCCTTGATGCGGTAGATGAGGAAAGCGGAGGCGATGAAGGTCAGCGAATCGACGAAAAACGCCGCCCGGTTGGGATCGACGTTCTCACCGATAAATCCATTTATCCTTCCCAGCCAGGCGATAATACCGATAACCGTCCCTGCTATGGCCGTCCCGAAGGCCATGGAGGCGTAAAGTGTGAGCTGGTTGAGCGAGTTGGCGTTGGTGAGCTGCTCCGGCGACACCAGGTCGGGTATACTGGCGTCCTTGGCCGGACCGTAGATGATGGTGAATGTCTCGATTATGAAGACCAGAACCATGATCATGAGCAGTGTATTGGAAAACGCGAACAGTATCACCAGCATTGCCCGGCATAAATCGCAGGCTATAAGGGTTCGTTTACGATCGAGGCGGTCTATTATTA
This sequence comes from Actinomycetota bacterium, assembly GCA_034188985.1. GTDB lineage: Bacteria > Actinomycetota > Geothermincolia > Geothermincolales > RBG-13-55-18 > JAXHVT01. Next base: position 124,733 of record JAXHVT010000075.1, read on the forward strand.
TTCCGGCCAGAAATCCCAGGAGCACGGCGGGTAGAAACTTGGCCACCATCATCAGGCTGATGGCGTAGCTCTTGCCCCCGGACAGCTCGTCCACGAAGGTGAAGAGGACGGCGACGATGACCCAGTCCCCGATGGCCGAAACCATCTGTCCAGCCCAGAGGTGCAGGAAGTCGCGATTGCGCAGCAGGTCCCTATAGGCCGCCGGCTTTATCTGGACGTCTTCCTCGGTGCGCTGAAAGGCCTTGGAGGCGCGATCCGCCTCGGTGCTCCCAGGCTTGCACTCCTGTTCGCCTTGGTTCTTGGTGTCCCTCATATCAAACCTCGATGGTGCGTCGCCTCAGGGAATGGCAGCAGAGGACGACTCCTACCGGAAGACATGCTATGTGGGTGGGGGCCTCCTCGAGATGGACGTCCAGGGCGGTCGTATCGCCTCCTAGTCCCGCCGCCCCTATGCCCAGGGCGTTGATGTCCCGAAGCATCTCCTCTTCAAGTGCCGCCAGGTCACTGCGGTCGTTGCGGCTTCCCAGCGGGCGAAGCAGGCTTTTCAGGGCCAGGCACAGGGCCCTTTCCGCGTCCGCACCCGCTCCGATTCCCACTACCACGGGCGGGCAGGCTTGGGCCGCTTTTTCGCCGACCGCCAGCGTGACCGCCCGCTTGAGCCCTTCGCTCCCCTCGCCCGGGAGCAGCATGAACAAGTGGGTGGCGTTCTCGCTGCCGCCGCCCTTGGCCAGCAAGGTAAGTTGTGCCCTTTCCCCCGGACCGCCGTTATCGATATGGATGAGAACCGGGCGGTTATCGCCACGGTGGTCGCGGCTGAACAGCGGATCGTCCACCACGGATGAGCGCAGGGGTACCCTCCTTGTAGCCACGTCGAGGCCTCGGTCCGCCGCTTCCTGGAAGCCATGGGGCAGAGAGACGCCCTCCCCCAATTCGACGAACAGGTGAAAGCGTCCCGTGTCCTGGCACAGAGGCAAGCCTCGCTCGCGGGCCACCAAGGCGTTTTCCAACATCATCCGCAGTGCATAGCGAGAGCGTGCTTGAGATTCGTTCGCCTCGGCCCGGCGCAGTGCATCCTCTACATCTCGGGGTAGATCGACACTGGCCTCGACGGCCAGCGCCTCGACCGCCGCCGCTATATCGTCCTCATGAAGAATTCTCGAGCCATTCATCCAGCCCCACCAGTCTCTCCTTAATCAGGAGAGCACATCTCTCGAGGCCCTCCCTCTCCCCCGGCTGCAGTGGCAGCTCCACGATTCTGCTCCATCCCCCCTCGCCAAGGATAATCGGTACTCCCAGGAACACGTCATACAGGCCGTATTCCCCCCGCAGCAGAACGCTGGCCGGGACCTGCAATCCCTCGTTATTGAGTATCGCCCTGATCATAGCCGCCACGCATGCGGAAGGAGCATAATAGGCGCTCCCCTCCTTGAGCAGGGATACTACCTCGGCGCCTCCCGTCCTGGTCCTATGCGCCAGTTCCTCCAGCTTCTTCTCCGGCAGCATTTCGCTCACCGCTGTATCCTCAACGCTGGACAAACGAGCCAGGGGCAGCATGGCGTCGCCATGGCTACCAAGTACCATCGGTCGCACCCTGCCCGGTGGAATACCCAGTTCCTCTGCGATATGACAGGCGTATCGGGAGCCGTCCAGAAGGCCGGCCATACCAATGATACGCTCTCGGTCCCATCCGGTCAGCCTCCAGGCCAGGTAGGACATCTCGTCCAGAGGGTTGGTGACCATAATCAGAACGCATGCGGGCGCCACCCGAACCAGAGAGGTTATAACTTCTCTAACCACTGCCGCGTTGGCCTCCATGAGATCCGCCCTGGACATTCCCGGTTTGCGTGGATATCCGGCGGTGACTACCGCTATATCCGAGCCCTCCGCGAGTTCGTAATCGCTCCCCCCTACGATACTCGCGGATGATGAGGTTAGGGACAGGGCGTGCGACATGTCAAGTGCCTTGCCCCGGGCCAGCCCATACTCGATGTCTATTATAACCGTGTCGGCCAAGTCCGCCTCCGCCAGCCTCAGGGCGGTTGTCGCGCCTACCTGTCCCGCTCCCACGATCGTTACTTTAGGCATCCTCGCCACTCCTTCGCCTCTTGATTACCTCTGGCTATTTTCCTATACCCTCTCTGCCCACGCAAATCCCACGCTCAGCTCCCTGAGACCCAACCAAACCGAGGGGAGTCGGCACCGAACGTTTCCAAGGCCGATCACCATAACCTTCTTTTTCACAGTCGATACGTTTAGGCACATGGCAGTTAAATTATAATGCAAGATTGTCAGGTTTTTAGGCTGATCCCCCTCTTCTGACCTGCGAAATGGATTAATAAAAGACGGACGCCCCGACTATATACTCGGATTGTCACTATAGCCGAGCAGAAGGGAGGCGTCCGATGAGAAAAGTGTATGCAGGGATCGACCTGGGGTG
>JAXHVT010000076.1:0-35041 GCA_034188985.1 Actinomycetota bacterium
TTAGAACCCATAGGCAATATCCCGCCGGCGGAGTTCGAGGCTTACTATTGGAGAAAGGAGGGTCAGGAAAAGGCGGAAGGACTCAAACAACCGAGTCTCCGGTAAACCCGGGGCGGTTCATAAGCAGCCAAGTATTCATTTCTATCAAATCTCAAAACTTCTGATATTGCACAACCCCATTTACAGTAATCTGCCATTCTCTCATGTTCTGGTAACTTTACCTTTGGGTAGATACTTAAAGCCTTTGAGAGTACGTCGAATATCCCAGCAAGTATAGTGGGGCGAGCATTCTCAAATTCTTCCCAGTACTCTTTCTCTACTCTGCGAGTATCCTTTGGGATTCTATCCAGCTCAATCAGAATAGACCTATCCATCAAATCTGGTTTGTATGTGACGAGGTTAATGCCATTTAGGGTGATACAGCGATAATAATTCCATATCACCTCTTCTTCATCCGTATATAACCTTCTCTTCGAAAAACCTGTGCCCGTTACTGCCTTACAAATCATATCGCTTTGCCATGCCTTGAGTTTATCAAGGTTATCAAACGCTGGCATATAATTGTGAGAAAACATAATAGCCATTTCATCTTGCCTGTTGGGCAGGGTCATCAGCTCCTGTTGGGCAGGGTCAACTATTTTTCGAAGCAATCTCATCGTTGTGCTTTTTGCACTTCCCTTCTCTCCATAGAAATCAAGCACCGGCCTGGGGATATCTGGTATAAACAAAGCAACCAAAGTAACGAATAGTAGTCTTCCTTGGTCATCGTTTGTAATATTGATGAAGTTCGACATCTTCACCGAATCATGATTACTCTTTGGCTCTACTTGGGGGGCAGTATTTGAATATCTTGTAAATAGGACAGGACAGGAATTAACAATCTTCCATCCATCTTCTGAAATTTTTACAACTCGATGCTCTTTATCGGCTAAGTCATAGTACAAAACTCCATCATGCCAAGCTACTCTAAGATGAACTTCCTCTTTTTTTTCAGAGAAAGTTGCTTCAGCCTCCAGCATATTCAAAGCCTGTTTTAGAGCATTTGTGCTAGGTGCCTTCCCAAATATTCTCGAATATTGGAGAGAGAGCCAACTCCGAAAATATTTACTACTAATCTTACGGACATCCCAATGGCCTTTCTCCTCAAACTTGACGAATGGTTCACCGTACTGATTCAGGAAGAGCTCGCATTCCTTGCATAATGAAATTAGTTTATCCGTTTGGTTTTCTGTTTCGCTTTTTATATGCATCCGGCTCATATTTTTTTCTGAGCTCCTTCCAATTCCATTCACAACTATTGTGATGGCATCCAGCGAATATCTTCCCATCATCGAGCTGGCCAATATATGCCTCACCACGGTCATGTTCTGAATTGAAGGGACATATTTGGAGTTCATAAAAAGGATGGCCACTCCACGTCTTTATCTTCTTGATATTGTCGGAAAAGTGTTTCTTTACCCATTTCTCCAAGTTGAATCCCCCCGATTCTGCCATTGGTATATAGCGGGATGGGGCGGACTTCTCGAGTTGCTCCAAGGATTCCCTAGATGTTATTCCCCCAGGCTCATCGAGAATCCCACTGCGTCGGTGGATATCACCTTTGACGTTGATGGTCCCATAGAACCTGGTGACCCGAGAAGCATTCTTTACAATGGTATCGATTTTGATTCTCTCATCGCTGAATTGATAAGCCAGAGCATCTAGGCATCCCCCAATTAGCCTTAGACTATCCTCGTCGTTTGGCAATTCTACTCCATAAAGCAGATGAATGCCATTTCCAGAAAACCCGACAAGCGGCTTAGGAAAACCTCTTTCTTGTAAGAGATTACGAACTTCCTCGGCTCTTTGCTTCGCCTCATCTATTTGTTCATTGGTTGCCGATGTTTTTGAAGGTCGAACTGGATCAAGATCAATTAGCAGCCACTTTCTTTTTTCTATATCGATATCTTTAGTGAGCTTGCCAGTATCACAATCGACGCTGTTCTTGACGGGATTTAAGGTTACGTAGATACCGTCTTTTCCATCATGCTTTTCTATCATTTTTGAGATTTGTCCAATATCATCCGCTGTAAAGAACTGCCCATAAGGATGAGAAGTCTCTCCAATAATCCTAATTTCTATCATCTCGTGGGGTTGAAACAGGCTATTAACAGTCTTCCTTATCACGTCTACATTCAACTTACCATCATTGTTCGAAAGAATGGTTTCTTCATACACTTTTACTGCCCCCTTATTGTAGAAAATTGTTAGGTCTTTCGACTTCAATATTCGCCTTGGGATTTTTGTTCACTATTTTTTGTGGCCCTATGTACAGGAAATCGAGGCATGCTGGCCACGCAATCCGAAGATGTTTACCGAAACGGAACGCCGGTAGCTCTTCTCTTTTTATAAGGCGGTAGATTTGTGAAGGATTTAGATTGCACCTTCTGGCACATTCAGCTACAGATATCAATTCAGCAGATCCTTTATCTACTGTACAACCCCTTGTTCCTTGCTCGATTTCCTCTGATGCCTCAAACAATCTGTTCATCCCCTTTCATCTCTGGAAATAGCTCCTCTTCACTCAAGCCCAGTGCCTCTGCGGCTTTTTCCATAAAAGTTCTCCACGGCCTCATACGACCTGTTTCCACCCAACTCACCAGGGACTGAGGAACGTGCATTCTCTCGGCCAGTTCTCGCTGGTTAAGACCCGCCTTTTCTCTTGCTTCTCTTAATTTCATCTGTACTCCCTTCTCAAAAAAGTGCTTGCAAATTCGATCTTACGAGTTATATTATTATAAATATAGAGGTTATTTATTATAACTCGTAAAGGGAGGTATAATGGAATTCGAGAGCGTACCTTTACCAACATTCCCCGTAGCTATTGACAATGCAAATCAGGACCGGATCTTTGCAATGCCCTCCAGCCCTTCCCTCAACTATCATCCAATACGCTATAGGATTTCCGGACAAGATCCAGACGGAATATTGGATGAGCTCGATATCATCGGGCCTTTGGTAGCCTCTACATACGGAGGAGGTGGCATTTATATTTTCGATAAGAACATGGACATATTGGGAGCTTTCATCGATTTGGATATTGACGACCCCGAGCAGTTCCTCGATTTTGTCGGAAAGTACGGAATAGAGACATCTTTTGCCCACTTAGCAGGGCTTTCCTATCGAAAGACTTATGACCATAGCTATATTTCCGATTCAGAAGAAGACTACTATGACGTCGAGGAGGGCACAGCCAGATTTCTGCAGCTATCATTCAACCACTATCTCGGAAAAAGCGATATTAAGGTAGACCATCTAATCCCTAGCTCATACGGTGAGGACCAATTTTCAAATATATACAATTATGACCTTAACGGAGAATCCCTAGAGAAAATCAGGTTAACTGTGAGTCCGTATTTTAAGCTGGCACAAAGAGATATCAAGGTTGCTATGTCAGCAAAGGATGGCGGGAATAATTTGTTGTTTTTGCTTATAGTGAATCGCTATCTCCAATGGCACTGCCGTTTGGAATTAAAATGGCAGTTATCCCTTTTAGAGATGTCGAGTTCAAATTTTATGGACACTGCTGAGAACTTAGTAAATTACATCGAGGCTAGAAAGGAGAGCCCTTTAATGGTCGAATATATGGCGCCTATAGTTTTTCCAATGGATATCATCGGAGCATCTATTCTCGAGTTGATTGAACAGGTCATTGAAAGAAGGGGCAAACTAAACTTCTTCTGCAAACACTGCAAAAAATATCTGCCCCCTGAGAATAGAGGCAAGAAATATTGCAGTAATAAATGCGCCCTCAAGGAAGCGCAGTCAAATCCAATATATAGAATCAAGAAGATTTTTTCGGCAAGGGCGGAAAGAAGGGGTTTGACTCGCATCTCTGATGAATGGAAAGGCTTCTTGGAAGAGCTAGAGAAACTGCAGAAACAAATAGAGGCAAAAGAAATAGGTGAGGATGAAGCAAAAAAACTGGCCGAGGGATTTGCACATAAATATGGCCTGGAAAAAAGGAAGCCCGGCCGTCCACCAAAGGAAAAGTAATCTCTACTAGGTCCTAACCTAATAAAATCTCGGGATTGAAAGATTCCTATCAATATTATTTCTTTAGAAAGCCATGCTTGTAGGACATCGCTACCTTGCTGGAGAATGAATTACGAGGAAGATGCTATATCGCTCTAGAGTTGATAGGCTGGCCAAGGTGATTTCGAATGTTCGTGAGAAAAAAAGTGCTGAAATGTGGAACCAGATGGTCTGTGGTATATATCGATGATTATGGGGTTCGGCACGAAAAGACTGCTGGCAGTACCAAAAAGAGTGCTGAGACCTTAAAGGTTGAGCTTGAAAAGCAGAAGGCTTCTGGCACCTTAGGAAAACCCAAGCCTGAGAATCCTACTTTTTCCGAATTCTGTGAGAGATTCATCAAAATCAAAGAAAAGGAAGTAAAAGCGACAACCCTAGCCGACTACAAGCAGGCTATAAAGAATTATTTAAAACCTTCCTTCGGTAATACTCGAATGACAGAAATCACACCGTCACAGATACAGGCCTATTTAGCCTATATGGGAGAAAAGGAGATATCTCCTGCAACTACGGGAAAAACGTATCGGGTCCTGAAGGTCATACTCCGCAAGGCAATATCCTTAGAAATAATCAATAAAGACCCCACTATTGCAATCAATCCTCCCAGGGTGGAGCGAAGGGAAATGGATTTTCTCGACGATGAAGAGGTCAAAAAGCTCCTCGATGCTGCGGAAGGAGACATGCATCCACTCTTGTCGATAGCATGTTTCACTGGCCTTAGGCAGGGAGAGATCTTAGCATTGAGGTGGCAGGACGTTGATTTCGATATGGGGATTATAAGGGTCGTGAGGTCTTATAACCCCCAACATGATTTTACTGATTTAAAAACCAGTTCCTCCAGGCGAGCAGTTCCTATGATACCCACCTTGAAGTCTTTCTATAAAGAGTGCGGGGAACCAACCTTAAAAACCCTCTTGTTTTCAAATAGAGATGGTAATCCGATTGACCGAAGTAATCTCATTACCCGACGTTTTGAATGGACATTAGAGAAAGCAGGAGTTAAACGGGTTCGATTCCATGACCTCAGACATACATATGCCAGCCTATGTATCTCTGCTGGGGTGGACCCGAAAGCCCTGCAACAGTCTTTGGGCCACTCATCCATCCAGGTCACCATGGATATCTACGCCCACCTATATCCGGGCTCACAGGATAAGGGCATGGCTCGTCTTGAGGCGATGTTCTCCTCCGGAGATAAGATAATTCATTCCCCCAATAAAAGGGAGCGAGATGAGTAGCCTACAGCAATATTGGTTGTTCAATGTGGCATATATGTGGATTGATGTTATAGGAATGTCTTCTCAAAAGAAAATCAGGTCAGAGTGCATATACCCTGACCTGCTCTTTTATCTGGTGGGCCCAGCAGGACTCGAACCTGCGACACGCGGATTATGAGTCCGCTGCTCTGCCAACTGAGCTATGGGCCCAAAATGCTAATCTACCTGCGGAAACGCTATAACCATTCCTCCTTGCTCGCTCTGCTCGTGATGCGATCTCAATACAGGAGATCCAACTTATCCGAATCTCTTTAAACCATTTCAGGTTTCTCTGCAAGCTTTTCAGCGCCACTACGTCCCTTCTACTATAAGAGGTTTTGAAATCGCTGAAAATACCTTTTTAGAAGTTTATCCTCACCCGGATGAGCCCATCCTTTGTTCCACGAATGACAAACCGGCTAGCTATCAGGAACCAGCTCCAGAAAACTAGGGTTTTCATATTCTATGAATGCTATCTTGAATAATAACGCAACGGTGATCGGATCTAGATGTAAACCTTGGAGGCGATGCCGGGAAAGCAGCTGCTTTGGTATAAGAACGTCTAGTGTGGGAGCGTAAACTTGAAGATCGATCCACCACCATCTCTCTGCTCATGCCATATCTTGCCACTATGCGCCTCCACGATCCTTCGTGCAATGTATAATCACAAGCCTATCCCGGATATGGAATGATGCCTCGTCTCTTCCACATGGTAAACACGCTTAAATACATTCTCATTATCCTTTTTAGGAATGCCTATTCCCCTATCCACAACCGACACGACGACATTATTTTCCTCCGTATCGGCTGTCACCTCTATCGCCCATACCTCGGGAAAGTATCTGCAAGCGTTGTCAAAAAGAATCGTGAAAAGAACGATAATCCTTAAAGGATCAACAAGGATCCGACTCATCCTGTCCGGTATCCTGATAACGATGTCCTTTTCAATACCCCTCTTCCTCATTGTTTCGATCGCGCGTTCAAGTAGCGACTTCAGCTCGATCTTCCTCCTGTTTAATACGAGATGCCCTCCCTCGATACGGGAAACATAAAGTAATTCTCCCACGAGTCTTGTAAGCCTTTCTACCCCTTCGTCTATTCTCCCTAATAGATCCTTTTTTGTATTATCAACCATTTTATGCCATTATCTCTGCAAGGTCTTACTATATCCCTTTACAATGGAAATAGGGTATCTTAGTTCATGAGACGTAATGTTTATCAGACTTCTCATGTTTTCCCGGAAAGAACGGTGCTCCTCTTCGGTCTCTATTACCGCCGCGATCATGCTTAAGATCTCCATTTCATCTGAGTGGAAGTGGGGGCCTTCCTTGTCGTAGAGATTGAGACAATCAAGGTTTCCCCCCTGCTTATAACGGGATAGCTGAAATAAGAACGGGTGTCCGAATTGACGGCCTGGTTTTCCTCTAGATTGACCGTGGTTTTCCCATGTCCCGCTATTATGCCTTTGTCGTAATCAAGATGCCTGAACGAATGACAGATATGATCGTTTGGTAGATCGACGATTTCGAGTTCTTGACACGCAGACTTAAAGGCGAATAGCTCCTCTCTGCTGCAATTAATATATCCCATCCTCGCTACGTTGAAGATATCGAGCCCCGCATTGAGTATCCTTCCAATATTTTTCCTTAACCCGGTTCTCAAACCCAGGATGAGCCCGTACAGCTTCTCTCTCCCTTTTCTTTTTGAGTTCCACCTCGCTTATATCATGAGCGATTTCCACAAACCCCCTTAAGTCGCCCTCCTTGTCATACTACTCGTGATGGTCGCCTCGGCCGTAGCTATGGCTCCGTCTTTTCTGAGTATTCCGAATTTTCCGGTGACCTTGTTCTTAGAGGGTAGATCACTCAATATCCTCCATATCTCCTCATATTCGCCCGGGATTCCCTGAAGCAAGAGGTTGAATATCCTGTAGCCTATCAGTTCTTCTCTGTCGTACCCCAAATCCTCGCAGGTCTTTTCGTTGATGCTTACGTGTTTAGCGTTTTAGTTAAATAATAGTATCCACTCCCCTACTTTGTTGAAAATCAGGCGGTATCTTTCTTCCGATTCACGGATGTTTTTCTCAGACAACCTTTGTTCGGTCACATCGCGTGCTATGACGATATAGAGATCTCTCTCCTCACACGGTCCACGTAGTATGGAACCGGTCACCTCGGTAATCGCCGTTGAACTGTCCCTCTTGAAGGTTTTCAATTCCATGTCAATATCGGTCCCGCAGCATACTTTCCATAGAGCCTGTAATGCTCGGTCTAAATCATCTGGGTGAATTATACCGAGCTCAAATATGTTGTTACCTAACAGGTCTTGCTGCTTGTAACCCCAATTATCCGCTCCTTAGGGATTGACTCCAATGAGCTTTAAATTGCGATCGAAAAAGCAAATCGTCTCTCCCACACTCTCGAATATCATGTGATATCTTTTCTCCGATTCCCTTAAGGCCTCTTCCATCTCCTTCTTTTCGCTGATATCGGTGGCTTCCACCAGCGTCGCAGGCTCTCCCTCATAGGTTGCGTTGGTTGAAGTTATGTAAAGCCATTTTTCTTCCCCTTCTCTCATGATTATTCTCAATTCTTCATTGGGGCCGATTTTCTCACCCCTCGCGATCGCAGCGGCACACCCAGGTAACAACTCATGATAATCGGGGTGTACGAGCTTAGGGTAATCCATGTTTGGCAATTCTTCCTGGCTATAACCAGTTGCTCCGCTGCATGCCGTGCTGAAATATATAGGCTCCCCGCCCTTGATAATGCTGATTAGAGTAGAAGTCGTTCCGACAAGGAAACGAATGGGAGCTTCATCCGCGTCCAATATAACGCCAACCCTTTATTCTTCGAGGACGTTTCTTAAAACCGCGATTTAGCCATGATTTGCTGAAGAGCACGCTTTTCTAGTTACTTTCGTGACGAGCAACGAACTGTCCTTGACTCGCCACTCTTATCATCCTCAATGACCAATGCTTCACAAGGATTCGGGAAATCTCTCGCCCTCCTTGATCCTTCTTACTACCTCCTTCTGCCCCAACTGCTCCAGGGTATCCAGATAGATAAGGCGCATATGTAGTTCTTTTAAGGTGATTTCCTTTTTAGGGCGCCGATAAAGACACCCTTTTATGTCATAGATTCCCTCATCGCCATCCGAGAACTTGCTTTCTTCGGAGGTACTCAAATTCCCCGAGTAATCCCTTTCGTAAAGTATCAAGCTTTCTTCACGAACTATGTATGCCGGCTGATCATGCCTGTCTTCCAACCAATCCTCGATGGTAGTCAGCTTGAAGTAGAGTACCTTGTTTTTCGCAATATCGTATTCCCAATCCAACACATACAGTTCATCCCCTGTTGCGTCGTCTTCTATCAGGACAAGCTCAATTGTAATTTTGGCCATTTGAATTACCCCCTTTTTGAATGAACAGAATAGTGTGAAATGTTGTATCGCTCAAAGGCCTCGAACAATATCCTGGTGTCCATCACCTCATTATTCTGAGAACAAGCATATCCGGCTCCCCTCCTAATAGAGCTTACTAAATAATGATAAATAAGTCGAGTTATATATTTCTATAATGTTTTAATATTCTATTTTTAATACCTTTATGGATAATGCAAAAAAGTTGTAGAATATATAATATTGCCGGGAAGATCATATAAGAGGTGAGGCGTTGTGGCGGTATACAAGATCAGCAGTTCCGAGCTGAGGTTCAAAGCCGCGGATCTGACCAAAGCTCTCCGTGCCGGCGACAGCTTCGTATTGATGCACTACAACGAGCCGGTAGGCTACATTTCCTCGGAGGTCCCGAAGAAGTTCGTTGAGGAGGGCGAATTCAAGAAGAGAGAGGAGTTCAAAAAGGTAAAGTAGGAACTGCGCCGGAAATATAGCAACTGATGCACTTTGCAGGCTCGCTTTCCTCTGCCTGTTTTAGTATACATATTCTGGTAAGCCCTCCTATTGAAGATAACTCGTGTATTCTCGGCCACGATACTATTCATATACCTCGCGAGAGGCGTTGCCGTACAGTCCCCTGACTGAAATCACTCCGAGCGGAGGAGCCCACACATGGAAGAACCAAGCCGGCGGTTTGCCAGCCCTGTTTACCGGCCGAGCTCAAATGCGGCTAGTCTACTTACGATCGATCGCCCGTAGACGCAAGACCGATTGTCGATGCCGTCCGCTCTAAGTCTCAGGCGGCGGGGGCACCACGGGTTTCGCGGGCGGCGGGGGCGGCATTCCTCCACCGCCCCAGGGAATTCCCGCAGGTCCCGCTCCGGGAGGTCCGCCGTATCCACCTCCCGGATCACCGCCGGGATAGATATAGGGTCCACCGGGGGGCTGCGCCGGTGGCTTGGGTGGGCGGCGGTAGAGGGCGAGCATCAGTATCACCAGTACGATGCCGATGGCCAGCAGGCCGATAACTCCTCCAACCACCAGCCAGTAGTAATCCTTCTCCTCCCCGGTGTCGGATTCGGAAACCGCGTCGTCATTTATGGCCTCCTTGTCGATTGTGCTGCCCTCATCCCCGAGGGCACCAACCACAGCCTTGAAGGGCTTCTCGCTGGTTGCCTGAACAACGTAGGTCTCGCTTCCGTCCCTCTTCAGCGCGAAGAGGTAGTCGCCCGCCGACCACATCAGCCAGGCTCCCTGGGCGGGTTTTTCCTCGACCTCTCCCTCGAACCTGTCCTCGATGTAGGTGACCATGGCCGAGGCGAACTCCTCGGCGTCATCCTCGCTGTCCCAGGCATAACCCTGGACCAGCATCTTTTCGCCCGAGCCGTCACGGTAGTACTGGTATTCGTTTCCTCCCCAGCCCTCGGAGGCCTTGCTGTTGTTCTTCTTGGAGAGGTAGGGCTTGAAGAGCTCCATGACGTCGAACTCCCCCAGCACATTCTCGTAGGCCAGCTCCCAACCCGAGCCCAGGTCCCCGGTCAAATCCGGGAGGTCGACCTCGATCACCGGCTCGCCCTCGACGTATTTCTCGGGATGCATGATGTACTCGGTGGTCGAAGGGATGTTGGAATAAGCCTCGTCCACGGCGGCGAATCCTCCCCGGCCGTGTATGTACTCCACGAAGGAAAGACCTTCCTCGTAGGGGAACATGAGGGCATCCTGTATGTAGTAGGGGGCGCTGTCATACACATCCGTGGAGTAATTATCGTCCCCCACTTCCGAGTCCATCATGTCCATGATATCGGCGTAGTCATAGAGCCATAGGTTGGAGGTAATCATAGCATCGCCCTCTATGAGGCAGGTGGCTGCGAAGGAGGCGTCATCGTCGGTCTCCTCGGCCACGTCCTCTGGGTCGTGAAAAGGAGGACGCATGAGATCGTAGTTCTGGTCCTGGAGGTAGTGGGTCAGCTCGTGCGAGAGAATGTATTTATCCATGGAGTTCATGGCCTTCTTCCCCGAGATGAGGTAAAGGCTGTCGTCCTCCGGATCGTAGAAACCCGCAACCTGCTCCGTGTAAAGATCGACGTAAAGCTGCTCCAGGTCCAGGTCCTGGTCAGCGAAACCCATCATGACCATGATCTCCTCGGAGATCTTAATCTCCTCCTCGGGATTCTCCTCCTCCAGGTCCTTCAACATTCTATCCTGGAGCTGGTCGCGGGACATGAAGTTGACCGCGATACCCACCAGTGCCTTGAGTCCGCGTACGCTCTCGGTCTGGTCGAAGACCTCATCTATCACCGTCTGGTCGCTCTGGGCCATGGCCGGCGAAAGGGGCATCGCTATAATCATAAGAGCAAGGACGACAGCTATGAACATCTTACGCATTATCGTTCCCTTCCTCCTCTACGCCGACGCGTTCACATATATTTGTTAGACAGCATTCCCGGCAATTTGGTTTCCGCGCCTTACACACCTGCTTGCCGTGGGTTATCAGGTTGATGTGAAACCTGTATTTAGTATCGTCCGGCACCAGCTCATCCATAAGATCATGGGCTTTGTCGGGTGATATACGAGGCGGCAGTATTCCCAGGCGCTTTCCCACCCTGAAGATATGGGTATCCACGGGAAAGAAGGGGTAGCCGAGGCGGAAAAGCAGTAGTACGGCCGCCGTTTTCCTGCCTACACCGGGTATCTCCAGCAGGTATTCCAGGGCCTTGGGAGGCTCCATATCCTCCAGGTGGCGCAGGGAATAGGAACCCGTCTCCCGCTGCAGGCTGTCCAGAAGATCCTTGATGCGCCCGGCCTTAACATGCGAGATGCCCCCCGAGCGGATGGCCACCTCGATCTCGCCCGCGCCTGCCCGGGCTGCCTCCTCCCAGCTCGGGAACCTGCACTTGAGATCCTCGAAGGCGCGCTGCGAGTTCACGTCGCTGGTGTTCTGGGAAAGGATGGTCAGCACCAAGCCGTCCAAGAGATCGTAGCCGCCAGCACCGCGTATCCTATCCCCGTAGCACTCCACGAGGAGACCGTCCACCTCCTGGATCTTTACCGCAGAGGCTCTGTCCTCATCCTGCATCTTCCGCACGCTCAATCCGGATCACTCCCGTGCTTGCCCGCAACCCGATCGCACCCCCATCATCCGGGAACAAAGCAAACCCCGACACGAAGGACCATAGGGATTAATAATGCTTTAAAGCATAACACAGGACCTGGGGTGCAGCGGCCACGACGTTTGACAATTCATACAACATACGTTGAGAATATATAGAATGATTGGCATGGAAAGTCTACGATTGTGTGGAAAAGGAGGTTTGGTTTGCCAAGGAGGGACAAGAGAGCGGACATCGTAAACGCCGGCATACGCATCTTCTCGCAAAAGGGGTTTCAACACTGCTCGGTCGAGGACATCCTCAAGGAAGCAAACGTAGCCCGTGCCACCTTTTACAGCTATTTCGACAGTAAGAAAGATCTCTTTGTGGAGCTTGTCGACAGTATACTGAACACCATGTACGAGATAGTGAGAAGGGAACTGGAGGAGATGCCCAACAGCCTGGATGAGTTGCAGGCCAGGGCCAAGCAGACCATTCTGGAGGTCTTCGAGTTCTTCCAGGACAACCTGGATTTCGCGGCCATCTATATCCAGGAGGTCATGGGCCTGAATCCGGAGATAGATTTCAAGATCATCGAGTGGCAGGATCGCACCAGCAACGTCTTGAAGGGCCTGCTGCAGAAAGGGATCGACCAGGGATTCTTCAGGCCGATAGACGTGGAAGTTGTGGCCAGGATAGTGTCCGGAGCGCCGCAGCATGTCGGCATCACCCAGTTTCTCTACACCGATCAAGTGGATATTCCCAGGTTCGCGGATGCCATGGCCGACTACCTGATCTACGGGGTGGCGAACAAGGACTAGGACAAAAGCCCGAGGGGGTACGGTATGTCGTACCTCACGATTCTTCTGGCAGTGAACCCCCGCCTTTAAAACGGCGGGGGTTTTCGCTTATCGACGGCGGGCCTCTGCGGACCTCCCCGTATCTTTTACTTGAGGCGGGGGCCGAGGATGGGACCCTCCTTTATACGGGAGTTCTCCTCCGCGATGTCGCGCAGTTCCTCCAGAAAGGGCTCGCCACCTGGCTTGAAGAGATGGGCGAAGCGCTTCTGTGGGCGCAGGTAGTCCTCCACCGGCCTGCGCTCCTTGGGTCTGCGCACCCTGGTTATCTCTCCCTCCACTATCTCGAAGATGGGAAACAGGTAGGTATCCTTGGCCAGCCTGGCCAGCTCCACCGAGAGGTTGGATTCGTAGCCCCAGCCCGGTACGCAGGGAACCAGCAGGTGCAGGTACTTGGGTCCATCTATCTCCAGCGCCTTCTTCACCTTGCGCATGAGGTCGTGCGGTTCGCCCACGGTGGCCGTGGCCACGTAAGGCACGCCGTGGGCCACGGCGATGAAAGGCATGTTCTTTTTACGCGTCTTGTTGCCCCAGGAGAGTTTGCCGGGAGGGCTGGTGGTGGTGCGCGCAGCCAGGGGGGTCAGGCTGGAACGCTGGTAGCCGGTATTCATATACCCCTCGTTGTCGTAGCAGATATAGAGGATGTCGTGACCTCTCTCGAACATGCCGCTCAGGCACCCTATACCGATATCCGCCGTGCCGCCGTCCCCGGCCTGGGCGATTATCTTCACCCCCTCGTAGCGCCCCATGGCCTTGAGGGCCAGCTCCATGCCCGAGGCCACGGCGGCGGCGTTCTCAAAGAGGGAATGTATCCAGGGAACCTCCCAGGACGAACGGGGGTAGGTGGTGGTATAGACCTCCAGGCAGCCGGTGGCGTTGGCGATGAGCACCCGGGGTCCCGCCGCTTTCAAGACGAGGCGGGCGG
Source organism: Actinomycetota bacterium (assembly GCA_034188985.1). Taxonomy (GTDB): domain Bacteria; phylum Actinomycetota; class Geothermincolia; order Geothermincolales; family RBG-13-55-18; genus JAXHVT01. The sequence goes on from JAXHVT010000076.1 coordinate 13,598, forward strand.
CTATGGCCTGGCCGCAGCCGGCGCAGCCGGTATGGCCGGGCTCCATGAGATTTATGATGCGGCCTTCCTTCGCGATCATCTCTCGTCACCGTCCATGAGATCATCCCTCAGCCCCCGGAACTCCACCCTGCAGGCCGGGTTCGAGGCCAGCTCGCGCGCCACCCTCTTGATATCCTCGATGGTTATATCCCTGCCGCCCAGGCCCATTATGAAGCTGGATATCTCCGGTGACTCCTCGCCGCAGAACGCGGCCCTCATCTCCGAGCACAGGGTTCCCTCCAGACCCAGGGAGATATCTTTTTCAATAACGCCCACTATCTGCGCCTCCTTGATGGCATCGTGAACGGCTTCCTTGGGGAAGGGGCGGAAGCAACGCACCTTGAGGATGCCCACCTTCAGACCCTCGTCGCGTAGCTCGTCTACGGCGTCCCGCATGGTACCCAGCACGGAGCCCATGGATACCAACACCACGTCGGCGTCCTCCAGGTCGTAGGTCTCGATCAGCCCGCCGCGGTGTCGCCCGAAGGCGCCCTCGAACTCGTCGGCCACCTTAACGATGGCCGAGCGGGCCTCCATCATGTCCATATGCACGTGGTAGCGGGTCTCCATATATGCATCGGGCCCCACCATGGAGCCCATGGAAAAAGGATCGTCTGGATCCAGCCTGTAGCTGGGCTGGTAGGGGGGGAGGAAGCCGTCGACGTCATCCTGTTCGGGCAGATCCACCGGCTCCCAGGTATGGGTGAGAACGTAGCCGTCCATGCACACCATCACCGGGATCATCAGCTCCTCGGCTATGCGGAAGGCCTGGATGTGGGTGTCCACCGCCTCCTGGTTGTCCTCGACGAAAATCTGAATCCAGCCCGCATCGCGCATGGCTACGGCGTCCTGCTGGTCGTTCCATATATTTATGGGAGCGGATACGGCCCGGTTGGCGCAGGTCATGACCACCGGCAGGCGCAGCCCGGCTATGTTGAAGATAACCTCGGTCATGAGCAGCAGCCCCTGGGAACTGGTGGCGGTGTAGGCCCTCCCTCCCACGGCGCTGGCTCCCAGCACTATGGATGCGGCCCCGAACTCGCTCTCCGCCAGCACGTATCCGGCGTCCAGCCTGCCATCCGCCACCATCTGGGAGAGATCCTCCACTATATGGGTCTGGGGGGTGATGGGATAGGCGCAGACCACGTTGGGCCGGCACAATCTCACCGCCTCGGCCACCGCCCTGGAGCCCTCCATCAGGTTTCTCATGGCGAATCCCGTTATCCTTCCCCTACCCGCACCATCACTCCGGTTGAGTATCCTCGCAGCCGGTCTCCAGCACCATTTCGATGTCGTCGACCGGGCACTCGTGGGCGCAGATACCGCACCCCTTGCAGTAATCCAGGTTGACGTCGAACTTTTTCTTATCTATCTGGAACACGGTGCCCTCGGGGCACCCTAGGAAGCATCTCTGGCAGCCGATACAATTCTCCTGATTGTAGACGGGGTGTTTGCCCCTCCAGGCCCTGGTCTTGTTCTCCAGGCTGGTTCCGGGTTTACCCCTGCGTCCCACGAAGATGCGCATCAGCCGCACTCCCCCAGTCTCTCGCATGCCAACATGGTGGCCCGGGCCTCCTTCTCGCCCAGCTCCCCCGGGAATCTCTCCTTGATGGCATCCACCACCGCCTCCACTCTCACCAGGCCGGTAGCGCAAGCGAACGCCCCCACCATGACTACGTTGAAGATGGGACGGCCTATTGCTTCGTAGGCCACTTGCAGGGCCGGCACGGTGAATATCTTGAAGCCCTCCGCAATGGGAAGCTCCTCGCCCGGTTGAGTGGTGTTGACCACCACCATTCCCCCTGGCTTCAATCCCTCCATGATATCGGTGGAATAGAGCAGGCCGGGGTCCTGCACGATGAGGTAATCGGGCTCGTAGACCTGTTGCCGCACCCGTATGGGCCTGTCGCTTACACGCACGAAAGCCACTACCGGGGCCCCCTGCCTCTCCGCGCCGAAGCTGGGAAAGGCCTGGGAGTACTTGCCATCGGCGAAGGCCGCCTCGGCCAGCAGCTCGGCTGCGGTAACATTGCCCATTCCTCCGCGGCCGTGTACCCTTATCTCTTTCATATCTCCTCCCGCTACACTAGCATTCCCAGGCTAGGCACATATTAAACGGCGTACTGATGGATTCAATGACGCATCGAGGTCACCGCGAGTGAACGCCGGGCACCAGGGACGTCTGTATCCCACCGGCTCCGATATGAAAACGTCAGAAGATGGGGTCAGGCACTGACATCGGACATTTTCGCCCGAGCCCGCTCATACGTGACCGGCAACCCCTACATGATAAGGCCCCGGTTGTGAGCGATATGTCCACATGGGTAACCCGCCTCGGAGCGGAAGCGTTGAGGTCGCTTCGTCGGCGTGGACGCCTCCTAGCGATGATGGTCACATGATGTTATAAAGTGGGGTCAGGTACTGACCCCATCAGGTGGTTCTATCTGGCCGTCGCTTCGGGCACCAGGCCGGGTTTGACCCCCGTGCCTCGGATGAGAACCGTGCCTTACATGGGATCGACGGATATGCTCGCGGAGTCCTCGCCTTCCACGGATGAACCTACGTAGAGGACCACTTTGTCTTCCCGTATGGAACGGGGCTGCAACTCCACGCCGTTGTTCACGACATAGTCGCCCGCAGGAAGTACGAACTCCACGTACACCGGTATCCCGGTCAACAGCCGGTTCTCCACCGTCAGGGTATTGTGGTCACTGCTGCCGTCGTTGGGGACGGCGAAGGAGTAGGCGATCGCCGGCTCAGTCTGCTGCTTGAGGTTATCCGCCGGCGGATAGCCGTTGCAGTAGATGGGCGTGGAGTAAAAATCCTGGATGCCCTCGTGGTCCATGTACCCCAAGGTCGTGAACTCGCCGTCCTCTATCTTCATCACGCGGTAGCCTGGGTAGGCCTTCCTCGCCGTCAGGTCAAAGCAGCCAGCGGTGGTGACGGCGATATCCGTTCCATATGGATTCATATCGTAATTGATGTAATCGTAGTGTACGTGACCGGCCAGGACCAGGTCTACCCCATAGAGCTCGAGCAGGTCCAGCATATCCTGCCTTCCCTCGCCTACCCATTTCTGATCCTCGAGAAGGCCGAAGAGGAGGCGCCAGTACAACTGGGGATAGGGATAGTCGGCGTTGTCGTGGATGTTCCACCAGGCGTCCGCCCACTCCGAGGGGGCGTCCGGGCTGTGGTGACAGAACACCACGCGTATCTTTTCAGCTCCCTGGTTCGCGGTCAGGTCGGCCCCCAGCCAGTCGAGCTGCTCCTCGGTTATCTGACCTCCCCAGGTGGAGACTATAAGGCAGTAACCGGCGCGTTCCATATCCGACCAGTCGTATGTATCCACCGCCGTAAAGTGGAAGTGGGGTCCGTAGTCGAAGGAATAGCGCAGGGGGGCGAAGTAGCGCTGAAAATACATCTCGCCGTCGCATTCCGCCTGCACGTAATTATCGTGGTTTCCGGGGGCGATAAAGACGGGCACATCCAGCCCCTGCAGGATATCGTGGGTAATAGGATACTCCAGCGGGTACTCCCCGAAGTAGAGCTGGCCGTAGACGATATCGCCGCTCATGATGAGCATGTCGGGATGGATGAGGTTTATCTGGTCCACCGCCTTGCGTAGGTGTTTCCAGTATTCCTCGGTCCCCGCGAAGGGCCACCAGTTGGGGGTGGACTCCGCCAGGTTGTTGAAGACGCTTAGGATGTCGCCGGTCTGGGTATCGGTGAGGTTGATGAAGGTAAGGTCATCATCGAATCCTCCCACTACCTTGACCGCATGTGGCTGGGAATCGACCAGGTTTATACGACCCGCTTCGCAGGTCACCTGCAGATCGTAGAGGTCCTCCGGGACGGATGACGGGTACTCCGAGTCGGCGCCCACGATCTCGGGTATGTCCACGGTCACCTCGTAGATTCCGCCACTTCCACTCCAACCCCCCTCAACGGTGAGAGGCAGGCTCAGGGGGATGGGGTCGTTGCTGGTGATCAGCATGGCGCTCCAATCCTCCGCTACAACCGGCTCCTGGGTTCCCCAATTAGTGGTGTCGAAGGTGAAGGTCAAGCTTTCTCCCCTCTCTACGATAACCGGGCAACCGAAAACCGGGTAGGTAAGCATATTAATGCGCGGATTCTGTACCGGTTCCACCTGCGTGGTCCCGGCCGCCTGGGTGCCGCCGGCGGCCAGCGCGCTCAAGGGCGCCAATGCCAGGGCCGTCAAGACCAGGGTCATTACCGCCAGGAAGGCTTTGGGAAATGCACGATGGACATAGCGTAAGGAATTCATAAGCTCACCCCCATGTTGTTGCAAGCATTCCTCATTCCCTCAATGGGGCACCTCACATCGTCATAAGCGGTGGTATCAGCGGATTTCTTCTAATCCCCCCAACTTAGTAACCGTATATTAGCTTGAAGCCAACGACTTATGGTACAAATTTATTATATATCTATTTAATTCCTAGTGAAAACATGCTCGTGATGCCGCGTATTAATATCCGCATATACAGGGGACTTACCGCTGGCAGTGCGTTATCGCGGAAGCATTATTACCGTTTGCATGAGGGATAGCCCTTCGCTTACATTTTTTCATAATAGCGGGGACGCAAAGAGGCCCCGGAGCTCGCGGGCTTCTATCGTCGTGCGACTCATCCCGTTCTCCTGGATGCGCAGGCCAGATCTCAATCCAAGCGCATTCCCACGGCCTCACGCTACATTAAGCATCATTGCTGGGAGGTTCCCCACAATCGAGGCAATACCAGCTCGCACAGGTACGCCGCAGGCACATGCGAGGACGAGTACTCAGGCACATCTTCAGGCCTGACTCCGGTGACTTCCCGGTGCCTGACAAGGAATTAACCGGTGGGAGGGGGTATAATATATATATATATAGATGAAGATACGATAAGGACGCGAAAATAACCCACACTCCAAGGATATGAAAAGTTCGGGAAGTGGGAGCTTTGTTTTTATCCAGATTACTAATCGGTTTATTAATCCCCATCATTGTATTTGGCCTGGGCTTATGGTTTATGGTCTCTGTGGATATTAACAGGGGAAACGTCAAGGTCGCCGGCGCCCTTATCAGTTCCTCCAGCGCGGAATTCGAGGTCGCCGAATGCTATATCACCGAAATGGATGGTACCAGGAAGCTGGTAGCGGAGTTGAAGGCGAGCAATGATGGTGAGGCCGACGTTGAGATGCATCCAAGCAAGTTCCACCTCGTTCTCGTCGACAGTGCCGATGTTTACATAGCAAGCAAGCAGATGCAGGTTTTTCAACCCATGTATCATCGATCTTCCTGCGAAGAAGCCCCCGCAAGCTATAGTAAAATACCATCCGGTTCCACAAGGATAATAACCCTTCACTTCTGGGGTGAGAACCTACCGCGGGGCGATGAATGGGATAATTACTATTTAACACTGGAATATTACGACGCGGTGATACCGCTTCTGCTGAGCAAGCACATCAATCCGGAGGAAAGATAATTATCCAAGGCCTTCTACCCGCAATTCCACACCGGGGCTGACCATCAACCGCATTTGGATTATGCTTTATATACCGGCGGCCCAACCAGTAATAAGGAGGATTTGACGTGACAGCCGACGACTATCCGGACATCATCAAGGTCATCGTCGAGATACCCAGGGGCTCCAGAAACAAGTACGAGTACGATCACCGGAGTGGCAGGATAAAGCTGGACCGCGTGCTGTTCAGCTCCGTCCATTACCCCGCCGATTACGGCTATATCGAGGGCACTCTGGCCGAGGATGGGGACGAGGTTGACGTGCTGGTGCTCATCGAGGAACCCACTTTCCCGGGGTGCCTGATAGAGGCGAGACCTATCGGGTGCCTGCGCATGAAGGACGAGAAGGGCGGAGACAATAAGATTCTGGCCGTGCCTATCGGGGACCCACGTTGGGGTGAAACCTACGACATCGATGAACTCCCGGCCCACCTTCCGGTGGAGATAGAGGACTTCTTCATGACCTACAAGAAGCTGGAATCTAAGGAAGTCGTCAGCACCGGCTGGCTGGATGCCTCGGAATCCAAGCGCTACCTGGAGGACTCCAGGGTATAAAGATTGGTCAGGCACCGGTTGCTGATACCGATCCGAGTAAATGTCAGATTTCTGGGGCTGACCTCCTCTTCTGACATTTATAAGTGTGCCAGTCCTGCAGGGTTTTGACCTCCATGCCCCGTTCCAGCAGGGACTGCAGGCCGTTGAGTGCGGCCTTGGCGGCGCTCATAGTGGTGATGACGGGTATGTTATAGACCACGGCGTAGCTGCGGATGGACATCTGGTCGCTGCGCGGGCGTTTGCCCGAGGGGGTATTGATGATGAGGTGGATGTCGCGGTTTTTCATCATGTCCACGACGTGAGGCCTTCCCTCGTGCATCTTGTTGATAACCTCCACCTCTATACCGTTGCGGCTCAGGACCTCCGCCGTTCCCCCGGTGGCCAGGATGTTGAATCCCAGTTCTGAGAGCTGGCGCGAGATATGCACGATCTCCCTCTTGTCGCTGTCCTTGACGCTGACGAATATGTTACCCGACCTGGGGAGCAGCGATCCAGCCGCTATCTGTGACTTTGCGTATGCCATGCCCAGGTCGCTGTCGATGCCCATGACCTCTCCGGTGGAGCGCATCTCCGGCCCCAGGATGGTATCCACCCCGAAGAAACGGTTGAAGGGCAGGACGGCCTCCTTCACCGCTATGTGATCCATCTCCACCTCCCCGGTGATGCCCAGCTCCCGCAGGGTCCGCCCGATCATCACCTTGGTGGCCACCTTGGCCCAGGAGACGCCGGTGGCCTTGGAGATATAGGGTACGGTACGCGAAGCCCGGGGGTTGACCTCCAGGATGAAGAGCTTCTCGCCCTTCACCGCGTACTGCACGTTCATCAGGCCCACCACCTCCAGCTCCCGGGCCAGGGCGTAGGTGGCTTCCTTTATCTCCTTCACCATGGCGTCGTCCAGAGAGAAGGGGGGCGTGGCGCAGGCGGAATCCCCGGAGTGCACCCCCGCCTCCTCGATATGCTCCATGACCCCGGCCACCACCACGTCCCGGCCGTCGGATACGGCGTCGACGTCTATTTCCACCGCCTCCTCCAGGAACTTGTCTATGAGCACGGGGTGATCGGGTGATACATCAACCGCTCCGGTCATGAACTCCTCCAGGGTCTGGTCGTCGTATACTATCTCCATTCCACGACCGCCCAGTACGTAGGAGGGTCGGACCACCACCGGGTAACCTATATCGTGCGCCACCACCACCGCCTCCTCGAAGAATCTGGCGGTGCCATTCTCCGGCTGACGCAGGTCGAGCTTGTGAAGCATGGCCTTGAAACGGTCCCGGTCCTCCGCGCGGTCGATGGAATCGGGGCTGGTGCCGATAATCGGCGCTCCCTCGCGCATCAGGGGGATAGCCAGGTTGAGCGGTGTCTGGCCCCCGAACTGCACGATGATCCCCTCTGGCTTCTCCCTCTCCATGATGGCCAGCACGTCCTCTAGGGTCAGGGGCTCGAAGTAGAGGCGGTCCGAGGTATCGTAGTCGGTGGAGACCGTCTCCGGATTGTTATTTACCATAATGGACTCGTATCCCTCCTCGCTCAGGGCGAAGGAAGCGTGCACGCAGCAGTAGTCGAACTCTATTCCCTGCCCTATGCGGTTGGGCCCTCCTCCCAGGATCATTACCTTTGGTTTTTCCACCCCCGCATGCGATTCCCCGAGAGGTTCGTGTTCCTTCTCGTAGCAGGAATAATAATAAGGTGTATAGGCCTCGAACTCGGCGGCGCAGGTATCCACGAACTTATACACGGGTCGCAGATCTCTCTTCACCAGCTCACGGCGCACCTCCCCCTCGCTGCTGCCGGTAAGCGCGGCCAGCTGAACGTTGGAGAAACCGAATCCCTTGATCTTGAAGAGTTCCTCGTCCGAAAAACCCTCGATATGCCTGCCGCTGATAGATTCCTCCATCTCCACTATCTCCCTCAGGTTATCAAGGAACCAGGGATCCACCCAGGAGAGCTCGTACATTTCATCGACGCTCATGCCCAGCTTGAAACCGTAGCGGAAATAATAGATCTGCTCGGCGCTGGGCCTGGACAGCTTCTCCCTCACCACCCGCAGGGCTTCCTGTTTATCCTGCTCGGAGTTCAAAGCCGCCAGGTCCATCAACTCCTTGGTATCGCTTCCAAGACCGAAGCGCCCGATCTCCAGGGAACGGATGCCCTTCTGCAGGGCCTCCTTGAAGGTACGGCCGATGGACATCACCTCGCCTATGGCCTTCATCGATATCCCCAGGGTGGGATCTGCTCCCGGAAACTTCTCGAATGTGAACCTGGGTATCTTCACCACGCAATAATCGATGGTGGGCTCGAAACAGGCCGTTGTCTCCCGGGTTATATCGTTGGGTATCTCGTCCAGAGTATACCCCACGGCCACCTTGGTGGCGATCTTGGCGATGGGAAAACCGGTGGCCTTCGAGGCCAGCGCGCTGGAACGGGAGACGCGCGGGTTCATCTCGATAACCACGGTGCGGCCGTCGCGGGGGTCGACGGCGAACTGGATATTCGACCCGCCCGTCTCCACCCCTATCTCCCTGATGATGTCGATGGATGCGCGTCTCATCATCTGGTACTCTGGATCGGTGAGTGTCTGGGCGGGTGCCACGGTGATGGAATCCCCGGTATGAACGCCCATGGCGTCGAAGTTCTCGATGGAGCAGACTATGACCACGTTGTCCGCCCTGTCACGCATGACCTCGAACTCTATCTCCTTCCAGCCGAGCACGGACTCCTCCACCAGTATCTCGTCGATCATCGAGGCCTCCAGGCCAGCGGAGGCCAGCCGCTCGAACTCCTCGGCGTTGAAGGCCACCCCGCCTCCGGTACCCCCGAGGGTGAACGCGGGCCGGATGATGAGGGGAAATCCCAGATCTTCGGCCACGGCCCTCGCTTCCTCCACCGTGTGAGCCAATCCCGAGCGGGGCAGATCCAGGCCTATCGAGGCCATGGCGTCCCGGAACTTCTCGCGGTCCTCCGCCTTGCTGATGGCCTCTTCGTCGGCACCGATCATCTCTACACCGTACTCCTCAAGCACGCCCATCCTGGCCACCTTCACCGCCGTGTTCAGCCCCGTCTGTCCTCCCAGGGTGGGGAGCATGGCATCCGGGCGTTCCTTATCGATGATGGCCGCCACCACCTCCGGGGTGATGGGCTCGACATAGGTGCGGTCGGCCATTTCGGGGTCGGTCATGATGGTGGCCGGGTTGGAGTTTACAAGGACCACCTGGTAGCCCTCCTCCTTGAGAGCCTTGCAGGCCTGGGTGCCGGAGTAGTCGAACTCGCAGGCCTGGGAGATCACGATGGGACCCGAGCCGATGATGAGTATCTTATTAAGGTCGGTGCGTTTAGGCATGGCTTTCACCTCGCCCGTTACGCATGTCATCTATGAACTCCTTGAACAGGTAGACGGCGTCGCGGGGCCCAGGCGAATACTCGGGGTGGAACTGCACACTGTACAGCGGATAGCGCAGGTGATGCATGCCCTCGAGGGTGCCGTCGTTCAGGTTCACGAAGGTCGGCTTGACAACCCCCTCCAGGCTATCCTTGTCGACGCAGAAGCCGTGGTTCTGAGCGGTTATCAATATATTACCCTGGCGCAGATCCTTTACCGGCTGGTTGGCACCGCGGTGGCCGAACTTCAGTTTGTAGGTTGTGCCCCCCAGGGCCAACCCCAGGATCTGGTGCCCCAGGCAAATTCCGAACAGGGGCTTCCCCCCTATAAGCTTGCCCACCTCCTCGATCAGGTACGGCACGCCCCGGGGATCCCCCGGCCCGTTGGATATTATTATGCCGTCCGGCCCCATCTTAAGTACCTGGGAGGCGGTCGTTGAGGCGGGTACCAGCATGGTATGGCATCCCAAGGAGCACAGGATGCGAAGTGTATTGCTCTTGATGCCGCAATCGTAAGCCACCACCTTGAGGGGATGCCCGTCGTGCTCCTCGACATATGGAAGGGCGCCGCTTCCAGGATGAAGCTGGCGGTCGCACTCCCACTGGTGAGACTCCCGGCAGGTTACCTCTTTTACCAGGTCCCGCCCTATGATATCCGGCACCCGTTCCAGTTCGCCCTTCAGCCAGGAGAGCTCGGTGTCCTCGGAAGATATTATACATTTCATTGCCCCGGCTGAACGGATGTGCCTGGTGACGGCCCTTGTATCCACGCCCTCGATGCCCACTACGTCGTGTTCGGTCATGTACTCCTCGAGCGAGCCGGTGGACCGCCAATTGGAGGGATAGCGGCAGCATTCCCGCATCACGAAGGCCTCCACGTGAGGCCCCTCCGATTCCATATCCTCGTGGTTCACGCCGTAATTGCCTATCAGGGGATAGGTCATGGTTACTATCTGCCCCTTGTAGGAAGGGTCGGTGAGGATCTCCTGGTACCCAGTCATGCTGGTATTGAAGACGATCTCACCCATCCGTACGCCACGGGCACCGCAAGGGGTGCCCGTAAAGTATCTACCGTCCTCCAAAAGCACTACTGCTTCAGCCATATACACCTTTCAAGACTCCATAGCTTCCTCGATTCTCCGTCTATTATAGGGAAAGGAGGGGACACGGGGAAGAAGAAATAGAGGGTCCTTATTTAAGAAATAGGGGTCACATCTTTGATCTTTGATTAATAACCAATAATTGGCAGGTCATACAAGATCAAAGATGTGACCCCGTCTTGACGCTTCAGGGAGTTTCGCATAGTATTACATGGCAAAAAGATGCACAAAGGCGTGTATCCGGAGACGATGTCGTCCATGGGAGACCTCGTCTTTTTCTTTTGGTAGAAAGGTGAGTCGCATATGGATACCGATCTCAGCCCGGAGATAAAGGCAGTGGAGAAATACAGCGGGGAACGATCCTACCTGATCCAGATCCTGCACGATGTCCAAAAGGAATACAATTACCTGCCGGAGAAGGCGCTACGCAACATAGCCTCCATGATGGAGATATCCCTGGTGGATGTCTATGGTGTGGCCACCTTCTTCACCTCCTTCTCCCTGGAGCCCAAGGGAAAGCATATCGTGACCATATGCATGGGTACGGCCTGTCACGTCCGCAACTCCCCCGGGGTGCTCGATGAGGCCAGGAGGTTCCTGGACATCGAGCCGGGGCAAACCACGGAGGACATACTATTCTCGCTGGAGACCGTGAACTGCCTGGGAGCCTGCGCCATGGGACCCATAGTGGTGGTGGACGGCGAATACCACGGGGAGATGACCCCCTCCAAGGTCAAGAAGGTCCTGGAAAGGGTGTCTAAAGAGGAGGGGCGTGGATAATATGGCCAGAATCGAATCGCCGGCCACGCTGGAGAGCTATCGACAGAGGCTCATGGAGGAACGCGAGGGATACAAAACCGTCGTCTCCGTATGTGGTGGACCGGGATGCCACGCCCAGAACTGCAACGAGATATATGACATGCTCAAGAACGCTGCTGAAAAAAATGGGCTGACCGGTACTGTGAAGATAAGAAAAACGGGATGCCACGGCTTCTGCGAAATGGGGCCACTGGCTGTTATCCAACCCGCCGGCATCCTCTATAAGAAGATAACCTCGGAGGACGTGCCAGCTATAGTGGAAAAGACGCTTATAAAAGGGGAGATAATAGAGGACCTGCTTTACAGCGACCCTGACAACGGGAAGATCATAGAGAAAGAGGCAGAGGTACCTTTCTACGCAAAGCAGAAACGCCTCCTCATGAGCTCGAATCAGATGATCGATCCCACCAGCATCGAGGACTACATAGCGCACGGAGGTTATAGGGCCTTGGCTAAGGCACTGCACGAGATGGAGCCCACCGAGATAATAGACGAGGTGGAGAAAGCGGGGCTGCGAGGCAGAGGAGGAGCGGGATTTCCCGCGGCCAGCAAATGGAAATCATGCCACAAGGCTATAGCCAAGGACGGCATTAAATATGTGCTCTGCAACGCCGACGAGGGAGACCCCGGCGCCTACATGGACCGCAGCCTCCTGGAAGGTAATCCTCATCAGGTAATCGAGGGCATGCTCATTGGAGCCTACGCCATCGGCGCGACGGACGGGTACATCTACGTTAGACACGAATATCCTCTGACGGTAGAGAACCTGATAGTGGCGTTGGACCAGGCGCACGAGGCGGGGCTTCTCGGAAAAGACATACTAAGCTCCGGCTTTAACTTCGATATACAGGTCAGCGTCGGAGGGGGCGCCTTTGTCTGCGGGGAATCTACGGCATTGATGGCCTCCATCGAGGGACGCATAGGGGAACCCAGGGTAAAGCATATCCATACCGCCGAGAAGGGACTGTTCAAGCGTCCCACCAACCTCAATAACGTCGAGACCTGGGCCAACGTACCCCTGATCATCAACCAGGGGACGGAGAAATACGCCGCAGTCGGTACCGAAAACAGCACCGGCACCAAGATCTTTTCCCTGGTGGGCACTATCAACAACACCGGGCTGGTGGAGGTGCCCATGGGGATGACCCTGAGGGAGATAATCTACGACATCGGCGGGGGCATCCCCGAGGGAAGGACCTTCAAGGCAGTGCAGACCGGGGGTCCCTCCGGTGGATGCATACCCGAAGATCTCCTGGATACCCCGGTGGACTTCGACCGCCTGTATGACGTGGGCTCCATGATGGGGTCGGGCGGCATGATAGTCATGGACGAGAACACCTGCATGGTGGACATCGCCCGCTATTTCCTCAATTTCCTCTGCGACGAGTCCTGCGGCAAATGCGTACCCTGCCGGGAGGGGCTGAAGCAGATGCTCTATATAATAGAGGACATCACCGAGGGCCGGGGAACCATGGAGCAGCTTGACCTGCTGAGGGAACTGGCCGAGGTGGTTCGCGATACCTCGCTCTGTGGCCTGGGCCAGACAGCACCCAACCCCATCTTATCCACCATCAAATACTTCGAGGATGAGTACCGCGAGCATATCGAGGAACATAAATGCCGGGCCGGGGTTTGCAAGGCCCTCATCAGCTTCGAGATCGACCCCGAGGCGTGCACGGGCTGCAGGAGATGCCTCAAGGCCTGCCCGGTGGGCGCCATATCGGGCGAGAAAAAAGAGCCGCACCTCATCGATCAGGACAAATGCGAGAAGTGCGGCATCTGCTACGAGTTATGCGAATTCGACGCCGTTATAAGGAAGTGAAAATATGGTCAGGTTTATTCTGGACGGCCAGTCCGTGGAAGCTGAAGAGGGATGGACCATCCTGGAGACGGCCAAATATTACGGGATCGACATCCCCACTCTCTGCTATCACGAGGGCCTCTCGACCTACAGCGCCTGCCGCATTTGCAGCGTGGAGATAATACGCGGGGGCCGCTCCAGGCTGTCGGCATCCTGCTCCTATCCCGTGCAGGAGGGCATAGAGGTGCGCACCAACTCCGAGAGGGTGCGCAGGGCGAGAAAGATACTCATAGAGCTGCTCCTGTCCTCCTGTCCCAACTCGCGCACCCTGCAATGCCTGGCCTCCGAGTACGGGGTGACCAAGATAAGGTTCAGGGCCGAGGACAGGGGATGCATATTGTGCGGGCTCTGCGTGCGCATGTGCGAGGAGCAGATGCAGGCGGGAGCCATAGGCTTCGTCTACCGGGGCGTCGGCCGCGAGGTGGCCATGCCCTTCCACCAGAGATCCGATATATGCCGTGAGTGCGGCGCCTGTCTATATATATGCCCGGTCTGCGAACTCCCCTGCGGGGGACCGCTGCAGCCGGGACAGCTCTGCAACGCCTGTCTCGACACGGTGCAGCTCGACCCGTTTCCCTGCAGAGATTAGAGGATAAGGAGGCTTAGATAAGATGACCATGACCAAGCCGAACAGGTCCGCGGCGACCCTCTCCAAGAACCGCACCCCCGACAGCGTAAGCCCCTTCAGCGGGATGTGCGCCACCTGCGTGGAGGGTTGCATCGGTATGTGCGAGATCGGCAAGTCAGCCTACCGGGGCCCGGAGTGCATCTATCCCCAGCCCTTCGGGATAATGACCGCCGCCTCGGAGAAAGATTATCCCGTCGATTTCTCGCACTTCAATATCATGGGTACGGCGGTGGGCGCCCAGGGCATAACGGCGGACAGCGAGCACGCCGTCTTCACCAACGTCAACCTGGAAACCACCATCGGCGACGCCAATCCCATCAAGTTGAAGCTGCCCATCATCATACCGGGCCTGGGTTCAACCAACGTGGCCAAGCGCAACTGGGATGGCCTGTCCGTGGGCACGGCCATCAGCGGCTGTGCCTTGACCATCGGTGAGAACGTATGCGGTATGGACGACGAGTCGCTTATCGAAAACGGCAGAATAGTCAAGTCGCCGGACATGGAGGCCAGGATAAAGGCCTTCCGCGACTGGCAGGAGGAAGGTTACGGCGATATCGTGGTTCAGTTCAACGTGGAGGATACCAACCTCGGCGTGCCGGAATACGTTCTGACCAAGCTGGGCATAGAGACGGTGGAGCTCAAGTGGGGGCAGGGAGCCAAGGATATCGGCGGCGAGGTAAAGCTGAAGTCCATCGAGAAAGCCCGCTCCATGAAGAAGAAGGGCTACATCGTGCTTCCCGACCCCGACGACCCCCAGGTGGAGGAGTCCTTCAGGATAGGCGGGGTGAGGGAATTCGAGAGGCACTCCAGGCTGGGCATGGTCAGCGAGGAGGGCTTCGCCCAGAGCGTCAAGGAGCTCCGGGACATGGGTGCCAAGCGGGTGTTCCTCAAGACCGGCGCCTACCGGCCCGCGGACCTGGCCCGTGCCGTCAAATACGCGTCGGACAACAGGATCGACCTGCTCACGGTGGACGGGGCCGGCGGCGGTACCGGCATGAGCCCCTGGAGGATGATGAACGAGTGGGGAGTCCCCACGGTCGAGCTCTGCAGCCTGACCTACCAGTACGTCGATCACCTGGCCAAGAAGGGCGCCTACGTTCCCGGTGTCGCCTTCGCCGGCGGCTTCACCCTGGAGGACCACATATTCAAGGGCATCGCTCTCGGCGCACCCTACGTCAAAGCCATAGGCATGGCCAGGGCGCCGCTGTGCGCCGCCATGGTCGGCAAGACGGTTGGAAGCAGGGTAACCGACGGAGACCTTCCCGTATATATAGAGAGATACGGCACCTCCATGGAGGAGGTCTTCTTCTCCGGCGTGGCCTTAAGGGACAAGTACGGCAAGGACTTCGAGAAGCTCCACCCCGGCGCCATCGGCGTCTACACCTATTACCAGCGGCTGGCCCAGGGGATGGCGCAGTTGATGTGCGGCGCCAGGAAGTTCGCCCTGGAGTACATAACCCGGGGCGACCTGGCCGCCCTGACGCGGGAGGCCTCGGAGATATCGGGCATCACCTACGTCACCGAGGTGGACAAGGAGGAGGCCTGGAAGATACTCGATAGCTGAGATACGAATAAATCGAAAGGCCGGCCTGGTGAGGCCGGCCTTTTTCTTTATCGCAAACTCTTTTGATATCCTCAATCTTCGCCCACGTCGGCCAGGATGATGGCCTCGGCTATCTCGAGCATGCTCTTGCGGGAATTCATCGACTTGCGCTGCATGCGGCGGTAGGCCTCCTCCCCCGATAACCTGCGCTGCCGCATGAGTATGTCCTTGGCCCTTTCCACCGTTTTGCGGGCCTCCAGCTCCTCCTGCACGATGCGGGATTTTACCAGCAGCTCGGTCTTCTCGATGGCCGCCGCGGCCTGGTTGGCCAGGGCGGTGAGCAAGTTTATCTCGTGATTCGTGAACTCATGGGGCTGAGACGTGTAACAGCTCAGTACCCCTATCACCTTGCCCTCCATGCTCATGGGGACGCTGAGTATGGAACAGAGGCTCTCCTTCTCCGCTATCTCCTTGTTAACGTAGCGGGGATCTTTTCTCACGTCCCTGACCTGTATGGGACGGTTCTCGGCCGCCGCGAGGCCCGCGATACCCTCGCCCATGCGGAGGGGCGGCTTGTTGAGGTAATCCTCGCTCACCGCCTGCGTGGCCTTGGTCTGCAGCGTTCCCTCCTTTTCGTCGACCAGCATGATGGAGCATATGTTGGAGCCCATGATCTCGGCGGTGACCATAACGATGAGCTTGAGGATATCCTCCAGGTACCGTCCCGAGACTATGGCCCTGCTCACCTCGGCCAGGGCCTCGACCTGTTTCTCATACAACTCCTCGGGAGACAACCTTCCTCCTGTCGCCGTGATAAACGTTAGGGGCGAGCGCCCTGGTTCTCCTTCTCATCAACGTTTTCTATGAATTCGCCTATTTCCGTGGTGAAATCCGACCAATTGAATAGTAGGTCAACGGCTATCCAGCCGATGAAGATCCAACCCCAAATGGGATAATGCACGAAAGAGAAGATGATAGGGACGGCGGCTACGGGGGCGGCGACGGCCATCATCACCGACTTCCTGGTCCAGATAATGGCGGTCGTAGCGGCGTATATGCCGTAAAGAAAGAAGGGCCAGAAGGGCAGGTATCCGGCGGCTATGAAATAGAGCAGCCCCGAGTAAATCAAGATCATATCCGCCCCGAAGTCCATGTCCCCTATCCAGGTTTTTCTACCCGACGGATCCCTGCGCGCCATCTTTCCGTCCAGGACATCCGTGGTCCAGCCTATAAGGGTCAGGACCACCACCAGGGGCAACAGCGATTTTGCGGCTATGATGGCGCAGAGAATGATGATAAAGGAGAGGAAAACGCGCAAGACTGTCAGAGCATCGGCGATGGTCTTGGCGTTTTCGGCCGTCCAATCCCTCAAGTGATCTTCCCTCATAACACATAGATTGTATATTAGGCCCATGTATTAAGAAAGCCGCCACGTCCAGGCCCCCCGCCGCGCGGGGCATGCGCGGCTTCAGGCTCATGCGGCCCGTCAGGCCCGGGAATCGCGTCCGGGCTCGTACCGCATACGAAAACGCCAGGAATGAGAACCGGCGATGGGGTAAACAAGCATGCGGCGAAGTGGTGAGATCTCGTTTAGAATATGAAAGGGTCATGCAATCGCTATCAAGGGGAAATCCATGAGAAAGAACGTTATCAAGAGAAACTGGCGCACCCTGCTCTGGGTTTCGGCCATCTGGCAGCCCGTGACCGACCTCTGGGCCAAGACCACCCGTTGGCCCGTCGTCGGCAAACCTCTGTCCTGAATAGTTAACAGGAAACACTACGACGTCACCTTCATCCCCATCAACCAGGAACTGGAGCAGGGCGGCTCAACGGTAATCCCAAAACAGTTCGTATACGAGATGGTGCGCCGCTCTTGCCACCGCGTTATCCTCCCTGTGTGCCTCTGCCGCGTGGGCTGCTGATGCCAGGATTAACCAATGAAGATCGGCTGTATCTTCATGGGCGAGGGCGCCAGGCAGATATATCCTAGCATAGGCAGGCCGGTATCGGTTGAAGAGGCCCTGGAGCACGTGGACCGTGCCGTCGAGGCCAGCCTTAAACCTCAGATCGGACGTGTGGATCCCGATCCCTTTATGCTGGGCGTGAAGATGAAGGACTGGGAACGCTTCCTTACCCTGTGTTTCTGCTGCACCTGCTGCTGCATCGCCATGCGCAACATGCAGAGCTGGAATCCCGACATGCAGGGACGCATGCACAGACTGGATGGCCTGAGCATAGAGGTGACCGCTGGCTGCGACGGCTGCGGGAAATGCGCCAGGGAATGTTCGCGAAAGCCATCGCAATCGAGAATGGCAGGGCCCGTATCGGCGGTGATTGCAAAGGGTGCGGTATCCGCGCGAGTAAATGCCCCAAAGAAACTATAAGGATAAGCGTGAACGACGGGGACAGGATGCTGGAAGAGGCCTTCCAGCGCATAGGGGCTTATGCCGATGTAACCTGAAACACGCCCGGCCCTCAAACTCGCCGATGGCGTTTTCGATCCAGGGGTGCCCTCCACTATAATAAAGGGACCGTGGGGTAGACATTAACGCGATTCCCGGCTTAAGTCTCGAGGGGGAGGTAAACATGTACGATGTCATCGTGGTCGGTTCGGGTCCGGCGGGATTGCTAACCGCATGGAAGGCGGCGGAGGCGGGGGCAAAGGTCCTCATCCTGGAATCCCGGGAGGAAGGCGAGGTAGGCGGAAAGGTAAGCTTCGACTCCGTCACTCCCAACATCTTCGAGGAACTCGACATACCCGCGCCCAGCGGGGAGGAACTGGACGAGGAGGGTAGATACCTCAAGGTCGTATCCCCGGATAAGACATCCTGGGTGGAGTTCGAGGTCCCCAATTACCTGGTACACCGCGGGCTGCTAGGAAAACGCCTGCTGGGATACGCCCAGGAGGCCGGGGCGGAGTTCAGGGAGGAATGCAAAGTAACCGGGCCCATCCTGCGCGAGGGCGGCGTGGCCGGGGTGATCTGCGAGATAGGAGGGAAGACGGAGGAGATAGAGGCCAGGGTGACCGCCGACTGCAGCGGCTTCTTCGCCGTGGTCAGGATCAAGCTGCCCCCGGAGATATTTCCACCTTACCGTCTTGCCAGGGAGAACGTGGTGGCGGCCTACCGGGAGATTAGGCCCAAGATAGACGTGTGGACCCACTGCCCCCCCGACAACTATCCCGGCTACTTCGACTTCCTCGGCTATCACGGCGGCTACCTGTGGATAGTAAGGGAGAAGGAGCATTTCTGGAACGTGGGAATCGGCGTCCTGGACCTGCCCGATACCCCCTCTGCCATGAAACAGGTGAGGGAGTTCTGCGACGCCAATCCAGGCGTGGGCGACGACATAGTGAAGCAGGGCTACGGGAACTCCCCCTATATCTCGCTGGCCGGCGGCCTTCCCCGCAGCGTGGCCGACGGCTTCATGGCCGTTGGCGAGGCGGCCTGGCAGGTATGTCCGGCCACGGGGTACGGCGTGTACGGCGGTATGAAGGCGGGCAGCCTGGCCGGGCCGGTGGCGGCCAGGGCGGCCCTCGCGGGTGACTGCAGCACGGAGGCGCTGTGGCCCTACGAGGTGCAGTGGAAGCGGGGGTATGGGAGCGATTTCGCCTTTCTCGACGTATTGCGCAAGCTGGTGCAGAGCAGCTCCAACGAGGAGTTGGATTACCTCATGAAACATGGCGTGCTCGGGGCCAAGGAGCTGGGGGCCGGCTGGAACACCTACACCTTCACCCAGGGCCTGGGAGAACGCCTGGGAAAGCTGGCTAGGGGGTGGCGCCGCCCATCACTGCTGACCCGCTTCAGCCGCGGCCTGAATATAGCGCGCCACCTGGAGGCCCACTCCAAGGCATTCCCGGAGAGGCCGGAGGATTTCAAGGAATGGGCCGCCAAGCGAAAGGAGCTCTACGACAACCTGCACGATATCCTGGATATCGAACTGCATCCCGGCGGCTACGAAGAGGGATGGAAAACCTGGGAAAGGTAATAAGAGGGCGCAGGGTCAAGGTAGGAGCAATCGATAGCATTGTTCAGCTTCAGTAGGAGCGTGGTAAAGGCACCAGCGGATCATTGGGCGAACTGCGGCGGCAACTGTATCTTCTTGGTGCCCTGCTCCGCCGCCCGGCTGTAGGTATTCCCGCTCCCCTCCTTCTTGACCTTCTGGATGAGTACCGCGCTGGCACAGATCTTTATAGGGGTATCGTCATCCCCCAGGTATTCGAGCATGTCCTCCCAGCCCTCCTCGTTTGCCCCCATCTCACTGTATATCTCCTCCAGGGTGGCCACGAAAGAGGGGAACAGCCGGGATATCTTCTGATCGAAATAGGCAGCCTGCTTCTCATTGAAGGTCTTCATGGGGGTGTCCATGAAGGACAGGAAAGCCTGGGGTACCTTGACTCCCTGTTCCTTGAGCTTGCCGGCCAGCCTGCGAGTGAAGAAAGTATTCCCTCTGGCTCTTACGGGGGATTCAACATCGGGGTTTTTGTCGCGCACTTCCATTCCGCACCCTCTCCTCTTATTGTGATCTCATGCTCCTACATGCTCGACACGCAGCGGTGGGAGCCCTCTTGTGAGCACGAGGCTTTTGTGAGGTATTTCTTCGCCGGAGTCGCCTCGTATAATATCTCATCCACTGTCGGTATCCCGCGGATACCCTAATCGGCTTCGTTACAGCCGTAAAATTAATATCGGCACTTATCATACATGGCTTGAATATCTGTATATAAAGCATTGGTTGAGAGTTGACGCTAATGGTGGCGGGTTGCGATCCCGCTTCCCTGTATATTATAAGTGCAGCATAGCGTTTTTCACGTATCGCCCTGATCGCTATCTTTGTTCCTGTGGAGGCAGCCATGGAAGACTATATCGCCACCCTTTTCGCTGGCATCATCGCTTTGCTCTTCCTGGCCCTGGGCGCACCCCTGGCCATGAACAAGGTCCGGCCCAACACCGTCTACGGATACCGTGTCTCCAGGTACGTCTTCGAGGACGAGGACCTATGGTACAAGATCAACGGCAGAGGTGGGCGCCATATGGTGACCGCCGGCATTGTATTCGTCATATACGCCGGCTTCTCCGCTTTCTTCATCGGCAATGAAGGCGCCCAGGTCGTCCTGAACCTGGCGCTGCTGGCCCTGGTCGTCATCTTCCTTGCCTACGAACTTACCTGGTCTGTACGTCTCGCCCGCCGCACCGCCAGGGAGAAGGTGTTGATCGAGGATTAGAACGGTGCAGGTATAGAAGGCAGCAAGTGTTTTTCCTCCCTTCGATCCCCGTTGAATATCTTGTCCAGCCAAGCGTGATATCATATAATTTGAAATCGTGCGTGCGGTGAAAAATGAAAAGGTGCAGGTAATAAGCATTATGTTGATCCGTTCCCCGGTAGCTCAACAGGTAGAGCGGGTGGCTGTTAACCACTAGGCTGGGGGTTCGAATCCCTCCCGGGGAGCCATCTAGTACGAACGGAGGCGAAAGCCTCCGTTTTCTTATTATTCATGCGGTTTTCCTCCGGTTCTAACCTTAGATATTCGGCTTCAATCTCTGGATAGGCTTTACCAATAGGTTTTAGCCAAGGATTGGCATCAATACTGAGTTTCCCGTCCTTGAGTGTTTGGTTCTGACCTAAAGCTATCATTATCGCCCTCTTCGTCTCAAAATCGCCGTTCAAGAAGGCTTCTCGTGCGTATGTGGCAAAATCAAAGGCTTTCTCTGATAACTCAAGCCAGTGCTCGCACTGGTCCTCTACTGCTTGCCTCTTCTCTTTCAGCCTCAGAAGCTCAAGCTGAAGCTCCCTCTTCTTCTCCATGTATTCATCATCATTTAGCAATTCCCGGATTCTCATATCGATAAGTCTGTCCAATTTATTCTGGGTTGATAAGATTGAACCGCCCCGACTTTCCTGGAGGCTCCATAGTCTGAGAGGATGGAGCCATGAATACACAAAAGAGATATCCACCGGAACTGAAGGAAAGGGCGGTGCGCATGGTCTTCGACCACGCAC
>JAXHVT010000077.1:0-9503 GCA_034188985.1 Actinomycetota bacterium
GGACGACGAGATTGTACTTCCCTATTACGATGAAGACGGGGAAGAGTTGAAAATCCACCTGGGCCCCAGCCGCCTCGGAGGTGATATCGTCATCCATGTTTACGCTGAAAAGGATGACCAGGGCGAGGGGTACAAGATCAAGGCCTCGCAGCTTCCGGTTCAGAAGTGGCATGAGCTCATCGGTGAGCTCACCATCGCCGACGCCATCTTAGATCGCATCGTGCAATTCCTACCGCATAGAGCTGAAAGGCGCATCCCTGAGAAGAAAACGGCAGTAGAGGCGTCCCGAGGAAGATCGGGGACAAGCAAGCTCCTGAAGCGCCAGTCACCGCTTATCGTACAGTAACAAGTTTGACATAAGGGAAAGGAGGTTTAATGATTGGAAAGACGCACTGACGGTTGTGAAGCTGGACAGTCGTGAAGTCAGAAGGGTTCCGGCGTCGCTTCGCTCCGGGTGTGTCCACCTTCGTTAGTATTTGGTGTCCACTTTCGTAGGAATAGGCGGCCATTGCCGAGATATTGAAATCAAAGGGTGTCGATATCGCTAGAAGAACCGTCAACAAGTACAGAAGATCGCTTGAAAGGTCGAAGGACTCGGCAGGAAAGCCTTAAGGTGTGGGGCTGGAAGGCGGTCTGCCGGAGAAAGGAAAAAGGAGGGGAGCGTGGGAGAGAAAGCAGGGGGAGAGATATCGGAGGGAGAAAGCAGAATCATATCTTCAAGAGGAACGCAAGAGCAAATCCTCACAGCCTGGGAGAAATTCCTGGAAACAGGGGAGCTGGAGATCGGTGTAGTGAGCGAGGCCGTCGCCTCTTCTTGGAAAAGATCGAAGCTGCTCAACGTCGACCCCTATATGAAGAAGATCAAGCACAAGGTCTCAAGTGAGGAAAGAGATGAACGCTTCAAGAAAAGCCGTATTCTACTTGAGGTCGCCCAACCCTTCCTTGCTGACCTGTATAAATCGATTAGGGAGATGGAGGTGGCTCTCATACTTGCTGATAAGAAGGGCTTTGTTCTGGATACTCTAGCTGAAGGGATTATTAAGGAAGAGATGGAAGTATTCGGATTGGTACCCGGCCAATATATAAACGAGGAGACGATGGGTACGGCTGCCCCTTCACTAGCCCTTCAGGGGAGGAAGCCGGTGCGGGTTGTGGCAAATGAGCACTGGTGCAAGAGTGCCAAGATCTGCACATGTGCGGCTGCGCCGATCTTTAAACAGGAAGGCAATATGGTTGGGGTTTTAGACATTACTTCTCGATACGATATAGCGGAAGAGCATCCTCACACATATGGGTTGGTACTGGCGGCAGCCAAGGCCGTAGAGACTCAGTTAAGACTGCGATTGGCCTTGGATGAACTATATGTTTCACATGAATATCTCAATGCAGCCGTTCAATCCATGTCCGACGGCTTGATCATCCTGGACGGAGGTTTGAATATAGTGCAGATCAACAATCTGGCATGCAGATTGACCGGTCTGGACACGGGGAAGCGTTTGGATAAATCCATAACAGACGCGGGGGTTTTAGAAAAGATTCGTGCCCTTACGAGTAGCCGTAGCGGGTTCTGTGGTCTGGAGACCGTTTGCAGCAATCCTAAAAGCACAGATCAGAGGATCCTTTTAGATGCCGAGCCCATTCTGGACGTCGAAGGGCACTGGCGGGGGGTGGTCTTGATACTCCGGGAGCTGAAGCGAGTACGCAAGCTGGCGCAAAGGATCTACGGCGATCACGCCGTCTATATCTTCGAGGACTTGATCGGGGAGGACCCCGAGTTCAGGATGTGCGTCGAGACCCTTAAGCTGGCATCACAATCTGAAAGCCCCATCGTCATCACCGGGGAGAGCGGAACCGGGAAGGAGATGTTTGCTCAGGCGGTGCACAATCACTCGCATCGGCGGGATGGCCCGTTCATCCCCCTGAACTGCGCGGCCATCCCCAGAGATCTATTGGAGAGTGAGCTTTTCGGCTACGATGAGGGCGCTTTCACCGGGGCGAAACGGGGCGGAAATCCGGGCAAGTTCGAGCTTGCGGATGGGGGCACCATCTTCCTGGACGAGATCGACTCCATGCCCCTGTATATGCAGGCGAAACTGCTGCGGGTTATCGAGGAGAAAAGGGTATTGAGGCTCGGGGGAAAGGCCTTCATCCCCGTTGACGTGCGAATCATAGCGGCCTCTTGCAGAGACCTGGAGAAAAGGATCCACCAGGGCGGATTTCGAGACGACCTTTACTACCGTATCAACGTGGTCGGAGTGAACATCCCCCCTTTGCGCGAGCGGTGTGGGGACATCCCCGTACTCGCCGAGCATTTTATGAAGAAGTCCGCCAAATCGCCGAGTGAGATGGGGAGATTCCTCAAGCCGGACATCCTGGATACATTGCGGGCCTACGAATGGCCGGGCAACGTGCGTGAGCTGTCGAACTGGGTGGAGAGATTGCTGACCATCGGTGATAGAGGGGAGCCGAGCCATGAGATAAAGGCATCGAAAAGGCCTAAACAAGATATGAGTACGCAGGCCTTGGGTTCCGAGAATATGAACTCGATCAGGATAGATGAGGTAGAGGCTTTGCTCATAAAAGAGGCCATTGTCAGGAATAAGGGCATGATATCCAGGGCGGCGTGCGACCTCGGTATCAGCAGCGCGACGGTCTACCGTAGGATAGCGAAGTACGGGATAGACCTGAAGAGGATAAAAAATAAGTCGATATAACATGGTCTGAGACTGCATCTCTTATCCAAGAATCACATCCCCTAAAAGTGGTTACTATGCGTAGTTTCTCAATATGCGTCTCATTTTGATAAAGTGAATCGTTACCGTGCGAAGAAATCTATATTGCGCTAATAAATGAATTACTATTGAGGAGGGTGCACTATAGAGGAAGATGTTACACAAATAGCTTATTGGACAATTTGTTCCCCACATGTCTATTAATATAGCATGATAATTGTCGGTTGCTCTCCACTTCGTAGCTTATTTGGCTACTTTTTTGGGAACTCGCAATCTATGTGTTATTTATACGACAGGCTCCTTACCAACTATGAATGAAAATCCAGGTCGCAAGGATGATTATCGAAAAAGCTCACCCTGAAAGACCGCTATTTTCGTTCCGAATCGGCCTCATTAAATGAAGGTATCGAAAGAAAAACAAGTTTTGGCACGTTTTTTGCAACCAAGTTAGTGGAGGAGTGACAAGTGCCATATAACTTGATGGGAAAATATGCCTTTTCGACTGAGATATTGGGTAAGCATTTGATTTTCGCTGGATTGATTCGGCTGGCGAACGCTGGGTTGGATTCATTTGCCGAAAGGAGAAAGCAGGTTTCTGGTGGCTGGATATGAAGGAGTCCTGATCCTCGGCGAGCTCGGCGATAAAAACCAGGCGGCCGGTATAACGCTGGAACTGTTGGGGCTGGGAGGTAAGCTGGCTCAGGGGCTGGATGAACAACTAAAGGTCGTTCTCTTAGGCAATAACGTCGAGGGAGCGGCGGCGGAGCTTCCGCAGTACGGCGCCGATAAGGTCTATCTGGCCGACGACCCCGTCCTTGGTAGCTACAACCCCGAGACCTATCTATCCCTACTCCAGTCCGTATGCGAAGACGAGAAGCCTCGTATCTTCCTCGCTGGAAGCACCCCCGTAGGGCAGGACCTGGCCCCGCGTCTGGCCTTTTCCATGGGGACGGGCCTCGTGACTGACTGCGTGGGACTGGAGTTGGGAGACAGCCCCGGGCTGCTATGCACCAAGCCCACCTATGGAGGTAACGCCATGGCCGTTTTTGTATTGGATACCATGCCCCAGATGGCCACCATACGCTCCCGGGTGGGGGAGGCTCCGTCTCCCGATCCCTCCCGGGGAGGCGAGGTGACAAAGCTCGATACCGGGGCTTACACCCGTCCCTCGAGGATGGAGGTCGCCGGGCAGGTTAAGGAAGAGACCGTGGGGGTAAAGCTGGAAGAGGCCCGGGTGGTGGTATCCGGAGGCCGCGGCGTGGGAGGCCCTGAGGGCTTTTCCCAGCTCGAGGAGATGGCGCAGCTCCTGGGCGGGGCGGTGGGGGCCTCCAGGCCTCCCTGCGACTCGGGCTGGATTCCCCCCACCAGCCAGGTAGGTATCACCGGCAAGATAGTGGCCCCAGACCTGTACATCGCCGTGGCCATCTCGGGCTCGTCCCAGCATCTCTCGGGAATGTCCGACTCCCGTCACATCGTGGCCATAAACAAGGACCCGGAAGCGTATATCTTCAAGGTAGTCGATTACGGCGTGGTGGGGGACTGGCGCAGTGTCCTGCCCGCCTTCACCTGCAAGTTAAGGGAACTGATAACGGAATAGGTGGTACCCATGCAGGAAGGATTGGAGATAATCGTCTGTGTAAAGCAAGTACCCGACCCGGAGGGTCCCCCCTCCGCCTTCGTAGTGGACAGCGAGGCCCTGCGGGTGGTCCCCAAGGGCATCCCCCCGGTGATCAGCCCCTTCGACGAGAACGCCCTGGAGGTCGCCCTGCGCTTAAAGGAGGCCCACGGGGGGAGTATCGCTTTGCTGAGCGCGGGCAGCGGCATCTCCCAGGCGGTGATGCTAAAGGCGATGGCTACCGGAGCCGACGAGCTGTTGCTGGTGGAGGACGAGTTATTCGACTGCGAGGGTCCGGACAGTTCCTCCACGGCCGCGCTCCTGGCTGCGGCCATCCGCAAAAAAGGGGGCTTTGACCTCATCCTGACCGGTAGACAGGCCGCGGACACCAACTCCGGGCAGGTGGGTTTGGGGATAGCCCAGATGCTGGACGTACCTGCCGTTTCCCTGGCCCAGAAGGTGGAGGTCTTCGACGGAGAGGTCACGGTAGAGCGGGTGCTGCCTGACGGACATGAGATAGTAAGGGTAACCCTGCCCGCGCTGGTCACCATAAGCCACGAGGTGGGGGACCTGCGCTACCCCCGCATGGCCGACATAAAGACCGCCAAGGAGAGGCCCCGGACTAAGTGGAGCGCTGGCGACCTGGGCGTGGAGCCAGCCAGCTCGGTACGCGCCAGGATACTCGAACTCTCCCAACCGGTGCGCGAGAGGCAGTGCTGCATCGTAGACGGCGATACTCCCGAGGAGGCGGGAGAGCGCCTGGCGCTCAAGCTGCGGGAGGCCAAGCTCCTTTAGGATCTTTGCTGGTCGCTTTAGGCTATTCGAGCACGTCTATGGCTATATCGGGTTAACGAGGGTAAGAGACTCGGTGGGAAAGAGAAAGATTGGAAGGCAGGAGGCGGAGGGAGAGAGATCGTGGAAAGCCGCCCGATAGGACGCGATGCCAGGGAAGCCTACAGCTTGGGATATTTAGTAGAGGCGGGCGCATAACGGAAGGGGTTTGGAGAAAGAGGCAAGACGTTACAGGCTCTCAGTGGGTGATCCTGGTTAGGGAGACATGAACGAGGATGCGGGGTTAGGGAACCCTAAGAGGCGGAGCTTTATTGAAGAAGGGGAAAGGGGGTAAGAAGAGATGGAAAGAAAGAAGGCAGATAAGAATACCGGGAAAGAGAAGCCGGGGATTGTGAAGATGGCGAAGCGTTACCTGGCCTGCCTATGCCTTGGTGCCCTTGCCGGGACTTACCTTGACCATAGGTTCCTCTCCTCGCGTCAAGAAGAAGGCTAGCTAGCTCCCTGAGGGGCGGCAGTAAAGCTTGAAGGTAAGCCGTGAGCCCATGAAAGGAGCGAAGCGAGCTCGGAAAGCGCAGCCATGTTCAAGGACTGGGAATTTGACAATGAAAGAAAACTTCGAGGCTTCTTCCTTTCATAAATGACAATGCTCATCTGGGTGAGAGTGTAATTATATTCCTGAATACCACGGAGGTGATTGATGATGACACTGGAAGCGGCACAGGTGTTCGCGGTGATGGAGACCTCCTACCGCAAAGGGGTGATAGACAAGTTCATCCCCCTCTTCGGGGAGGCCCTGGAGGGCTTGATGGAGGAGACCGGGATGAACATGGAGGACCTACTGAACAAGCTGGACGAGGCCAAGCCGGAGACGGTGGAGAAGCTGAACAGGCTCCTGGGAAGTTCGGGGCCTCTCCTGCGCCTCGCCAACAACGATCGGCTGATGGGCCTTGTCTCCCGGATCCTGGACCTGGAACTGGTCAGGCGGGTCTCGATACGGGGGCTGATCTGGTTTCTTAAGAGGTCCCTGGCCAAGAGCGAGGGGGAGTTCCCCCCGCTCACCGAGAGGCTCAGAGGTTACATTACCGTGATCGGCCAGAGGTCCTCCGGCCTGGCCGGGGGAAAGCCCCAGCCTTGAGTGAGAAGATCCGAGGATCCAAGGAGGGATGAACATGTCCACGAAGACGGTTTCCGAGTTAAAGAAGAGCCTGGCGGGCGTCGTGGGGAAGGAGGCCCTCTCCGATGACGCTAAGCTGCTGGGAGAGTACGCCCGCAGCTTGGGCCCCGGGCCGGAGGGAAAGCCCCTGGCGGTGGTGAGGCCCGCCGACACCGCTCAGGTGCAGGCCCTGGTGAACCTGGCTCAGGGGATAGGACTCAACCTGGTGCCCGCCTCCTCCGGCGCCCCCCGCCTCCGCGGGGGTACCGTCCCCGCCGGGGAGGGAGTGGTGGTGGACCTATCCGGAATGGACAAGATCGTTCGCATGGACCGGCGCAACAAGGTGGTCATCATAGAGCCCGGAGTGACCTTCGGTGTGCTAAAGAACGAGGCGGAGAGGGCGGGGCTCAAGGTGCTCATGCCTCTTCTACCCCGGGCTGGCAAGTCCGTGCTGGCCTCCTACCTGGAGCGGGAGCCCATCATCATCCCCAAGTATCACTGGGACATGACCGATCCCATGCTCTGCACCGAGATAGTCTTCGGCACCGGCGATCTGTTCCGCACCGGGTCGGCGGCAGGCCCGGGATCGCTGGAGGAGCAGTGGAGGGCAGGAGCGGCCCAGAAGAACCCCATGGGGCCGGCCCAGACCGATTTCGTACGCATTGTGCAGGGGGCCCAGGGGACCATGGGCATAGTCACCTGGTCCTCGATAAAGCTGGAGATCCTGCCGCGCGTCCACCGCTGCTATTTTATCCAGGAGAGGAGCCTTCAGAAGCTAGTAGACTTCTCCTACCGGATAATGCGACCCAAGCTGGCCGACGAGTTCCTCATCCTGAACTCCCTCTCGCTGTCCTGCATCCTGGGGGAGGAGGCGGGACAAATAAGCGCCTTGGCCGCGAGGCAGTCCCCCTTCACCCTTATCTATGGCGTGGCCGGCTATGAGTACCTGCCCGAGAAGAGGGTTGCCTACCAGGAGGAGGACATCGCCAACATCGCCCAGTCCTCGGGGGTGGACATCGGCCGCGAGGTCCCCGGGGCCAACGGCAGGAAGATGAAGGAGATACTGGCCAACCCCTCCCCCGAGCCCTACTGGAAACAGCGCTACCGGGGAGGGTTCCGTGACGTCTTCTTCCTCACCACCCTGGACCGCACTCCCTTCCTGCTCGAGCTCATGCAGGGCATAGTGGCCCGCCACGACCACCCGGCGCAGGAGCTGGGCCTGTATATCCAGCCCATCCAGCAGGGGCGCTCCTGTCATATGGAGTTTCACCTCTTCTTCGACCCCTCCGACGAGGGCGAGGCCAAGAGGGTCGAGGCGATCTTCTCCGAGGCCGGCCCGGAGCTGGCCAAGGCCGGGGCCTTCTTCTCCCGCCCCTACGGCCCCTGGGCGGAGATGGCCTATGAGCGCTGCCCGGACAGCGTCGAGGCCATGCGCATGGTCAAGGGGATAGTGGATCCCAAGGGCGTCCTGAACCGTGGAAAACTCTGCTTCTAGGAGGTGCTTAAGAATGGCGTTGACTGATTACGAGAGGGACATGGCGGGTTGTTCCCGCTGTTCCTCCTGCAAGTGGCTTCCCCTGAACCAGATCAAGAGCTGGAGATTCGCCAAGAACTGCCCGGCCATGGTCAAGTACAATTTCCACGCCTACTCCGGGTCCGGCAGGATGATCATGGGGCTCTCCATGCTGCAGGGAAGGAGCGAGCTCAACGAGGCGGTGGCCGACATTCTCTACCGCTGCCAGCTCTGCGGGGCCTGCGATGTGGCCTGCAAGGTCTACCGGGACGATATCGACGTGGTGGAGGTGCTGGAGGAGATGAGAATCCACTGCGTGGAGCAGGGCCAGCTCATCCCCGAGCACCTGGCCGTGATCGACGCCCTGAAGCACGAGGACAACGTAATGGGCGAGCCCAAGGCGGAGAGGGGCGCCTGGGCCGAGGGGCTGGGGCTCAAGGACATAAACAAGGAGAGGGCGGAGGTGATCTTCCACGCCGGCTGCCGCTTCTCCTACGACAAGGACCTCTGGGAGATAGCGAGGGGGGCGGTCAAGCTCCTCTTAAAGGCGGGGGTAGACGTGGGCATAGCCGGCAGGGAGGAGGCCTGCTGCGGGGGTCGGGCCTACGAGATGGGCTACCGGGGCGATGCGGAGAACTACGCCGAGGACGTGCTCTCCCGGGTCAAGGCCTCCGGCGCCTCCACCCTGGTCACCGCCTGCTCCGACGGATTCTCCACCTTCCGCTACCTCTACCCACGCATGGGCCGGGAGCTCCCGGTGGAGGTGTTGCATATAAGCGAGTACCTCAACCGGCTGATCGCGGAGGGGCGGCTGCAGCTGACCCATGAGGTTCCCCTCCTGGTCACCTACCACGATCCCTGTCACCTGGGCAGGCGCTCCGACCCATTCACTGGCCTCTGGGAGGGGGATAAGCTGCTGCGACCCATGAGCATGAAGCGCACCGGCAAGAAGGGAATCTACGACGCCCCCCGCGAGGTGCTCGCCTCCATTCCTGGCCTGGAGCTCGTGGAGATGGAGCGTATAAGAGAGTACTCCTGGTGCTGCGGAGCGGGAGGGGGAGTGCTGGAGGCCTACCCCGACTTCGCTTCCTGGACCGCCATGGAGAGGCTGGAGGAGGCCATCTGCACCGGGGCTCAAGCCCTGGTCACCGCCTGCCCCTGGTGCGAGCGCAGCTTCAGGGACGCCCTCTCCGAGAACGGGTACGACCTCGAGCTCTACGACCTATCCGAGCTTGTAGTAAGGGCCTCCGGGGCCTGAGTAAAGGAAAGGGGGGGCATATCGAGATGCTGCCTAAAGACGTGTACGAGAAGCTGCGGGAGGCGGTGGGCCCGGAGTACGTCTCGGAGGAGCCGGCGCTACTGGACGGCTACGCGTTCCAACCGCTTTGGAACATTTCGGAGGATACACCGTGGGTTCCCCGTCCGGTGGCGGTGGTGCTGCCCGCCTCCACTGAGGAGGTGCAGGCGGTGGTCAGGCTGTGCAACGAGCACGGTATGAAGTTCAAGGCCTTCTCCACTGGCTGGGGAGTGTTCGGCGGGCCCTCCAGCGAGGGCGTGATCCAGATCGACTTGAGGAGGATGGACCGCATCCTGGAGATCGACGAGAGGAACATGTACGCGGTGGTGGAGCCCTATGCCGTGTGCGCCCAGATCCAGGCCGAGGCCATGAAGGTGGGGCTCAACACCCACATAATCGGG
>JAXHVT010000078.1:0-54543 GCA_034188985.1 Actinomycetota bacterium
TGCACCCCAGGTCGATCCCTGCATACACTTTTCTCATCGGACGCCTCCCTTCTGCTCGGCTATAGTGACAATCCGAGTATATAGTCGGGGCGTCCGTCTTTTATTAATCCATTTCTTATCCCGCTGCTATCACCCGCTTTTCGTCTTCAACCAGTTCGGGGACTGTGAGGGTGCAACCCTCAGGCCGGGCAACGTCCACTCGGCGGACGGATGGAGGGGGCTGCTGCAGCCCATGGTGGAGAGATACCGGGCTGCGGGAAAGAGAATCTACTTCCGAGGAGATGC
The DNA here is from genome assembly GCA_034188985.1 of Actinomycetota bacterium. Classification (GTDB taxonomy): domain Bacteria; phylum Actinomycetota; class Geothermincolia; order Geothermincolales; family RBG-13-55-18; genus JAXHVT01. Next base: position 286 of record JAXHVT010000078.1, read on the forward strand.
CGCATCCGCTCCCCGGATGTGTACGAATACCTCGAGGATAACAACATGCTTTATGCGATGAGGATAAAGGCCAACGGCAGGCTTTACGAGGTAATAGACCACATCATGACCCGCCCGGTGGGAAGCCCTTCCGCCAAGCCCAAGGTCCTCTGCCACGGTTTCTCCTGCCGGGGGAGGTCCTGGAGGAACTTGGACGAGGTGGAATACGCCACATTGGAGTGGGTGGACTGGTTCGATCACCGCCGCATCTTGGAGCCCGTCGGCAATATCCCGCCGGCGGAGTTCGAGGCTTATTATTGGGGAAAGGAGGGTCAGGAAAAGAGCGAAGGACTCAAGCGACCATGTCTCCGGTAAACCCGGGGCGATTCAAATCTACGGAGGGGTATTGAATGGCCTGGGCATGTCCAATAAGAAGCCCTAAGGGTTAAGCAAAGAAATGCACACCACCGGATCGCCTACAGGTGATCAGGCGGCTTTAACGTGGGAGGTACGAAAAGATGCATGGCGTAAATGGTAATTACTGGAGGCTTGGTGTCCAGCTTTTTGTATTTATCTGATATAGTTCATGGGGGTCAGTCAGGAGGTTGTTCCTGAGACAACATGTTCAAGGCTTCTTCAACGCTGAAGATGGGCTCGACCCTCCATTTCATGCCGTTTACCGCTATTCCGAACCTGACCGCTCTGGCCTGTACTTGCATGAGAGCATCTTCCACCTTGTCTTTTTCGATGTCTAAGATAGCATTTATTATCAGACCCTCATCCCCGAACTTCAAATATGTGGTCCTCGCCTTAACGTCCGACTCTATTCCACTGATCGATTCCTCCAGCGATTTCGTGGCGAAATCGATTGCCGATGAGAACGGGAAAGTACCGGTCATTAGAAGCTTCATCACCATCACCTCCCCATCCTGATGAGAAACATACGCCATCGTTTATAGTTATAAACTCGGTCAAACGGGTGAATAAGTAAAGGATAAATAGACGGGTGGTGAAAATAATGCTTTGCTTAATAACCCAAGGTCATACAATTAAAATTAAATCGCTTTAGGGACATGATATGGAGGCGGGCGAAGGAATATAGGGATAATATGGGACAGGTGAGGCAACATGACGGCGGATCGTAATAGCGGCGGAAATAAAATGAAAAAGGCGGCCCAGAGAGCGCGGAAGCCGGAGGATAAGGCCAAGAGGAGCAAAAAGATCCTCCAGGTCGCCTGGGGCATATACGAGGAATCCGAGGGCACATTCCCGACCGTCTCCGATATCGCCAGAAGAGCAGGGTTGGCCAAGGGGACCATCTACCTCTACTTCTCGACCAAGGAGGAGATCTTCCTGCAGCTCTTTCTGCTCAAGCTGGAGGAATGGGTGGAATTCTCCCTCTTAAAACTGAAGAAGGTGCGGAATGCGGATATCGCTATACGGAAGGTATCTCGAGCCATAACGCAATATCCGCTGAAGAATCCTTCTTTCCTGAAATTAGCGAGCACCATCAAGAGCGTGGTCGATGAGAACAGCAACGACGAGGCCGTGTTTCAGTCGAGGACAAGGATCGCGAAGCTTCTCGATTATGTATACAGGGAGCTTCACGATGTATTTCCCTGTGTTCCAAGAAAGAGAATAGCCTCTACCTATATATATAGAAGTATTCTCGCTTATTATAGGTTTGTACCAGATCTTCACCATATCCGACGATATAAAGCAGCGCCTGAAGGATAACGATATCAGGATATTCGACAGGGAGTTCTCCCGCTTCGTCAACGACGCGGTTACCAGCCTCCTGAAAGGGAGCCTCAACCTATGATCCTCGCGGGGAGCAGGCCCTTGCGCCCATCATAACCCACCTGATTCCAAGTGTAGATACGTCGTCAGCGGGTCACCATCACCGCCATCCCATGGCCGGAGCTTTGCAGGCTGTAATCGCGACAATTATTTGAATACACAGCGCGAGCCTAGCTGCCAAACAGGGCGTCCAGTAAATGAATGTAATTCAGATATATTGGGATATGACCACTGGACATTTATAATTCACTTACAGGCATGGAACGGATGAACTACAGAAGGGATAAACGCGGAGGATTTATAAAAAACGGAGGTTTGAAAATGATCAATGGACCTTTCGACGTAAACATCGCGGTCAATGATCTGTACGAGGCTATCGGGACATTCCAGGCTCTTCAGGGCTTGAAGGCCGAGCCGCACGAGGAGGGCGACTTCTCCTTTACGGGGCTAAAGGGAGCCGGTTTCGACTTCGACGGCTCACTCACAGCTTTCCCGTCGTCCGAAAACGAGGAAAACCCGGTGGGGAGGTTCCTGGCCAAGAGGGGAAGGGTTTGCTACTCATCTCCATAAAAGTGGATGACATCAAGGCGGACTAAAAGATGCTGGAGGAGAAGGGCGTACAGTTAATGATGCCGGAGCCGTATCAGGGACCCAACGAGATTGTCAAAATTATCCCCCACAAGACCATGTGCGGCGTAAAGGTGGAACTGATACAGCCGGCGGGTAAGTTCGACCGCTGATCTATCACTGGCTCCATATCCGTTTTAAATTAGAGATACGGGGATTCCAAGGGCAGCGCAAGCGTTAAAGCCAGACAGAAAGTATGAAAAGGATGAGGCCAGGAGAAGCGAAACACCCCTATAAAATCTCGCCGGGGAAGATAGGAAAGCTCGAAACCAGGAACCGTATCAAGCAAAACGGCACGGTGACAAACTTCTGTTATCACGATGGTTTCGTGTCGTAGACCGAGGTCGACTACCTGGAAGCGCAGGCCCGGGGCGGGGATAGTGAGCGCCCAGGGGGCCTACACGGATGTAAAGGGTGAGCAGAAGGGCTATTCAAAGCTGATGGCCGTATATGACGATAAGTTCATCCCCGGCCTGGCGAAGATCGCCGAGGTGATCCACAGGAACGGAGCCGTCGCTCTCTTCCAGATCATGCCCTGCGGCAGGTACGACGCGGTCCTTACCTGCTCCAAAGGGCCTTTCGTCGTTCCGCAGAACGTGCGCTACTACAAGCCCATGATCTAGATGACCCTGGAGGATATAGAGATCGCCAAGCGGGAATGCATCGACGCGGCGCGCAGGGCGGCGGAGGCCGGCTTCGACATGGTGGAGATGGGCGGGCACGTCGGGTACCTGTTCTCCGACTTCGTCTCCAGGTTCACCAACAAGCGCATGGACGAATACGGCGGCGATTCCCGGGGGAGGATGAAGTTCAACACAGACATCATCGCCGGGATAAAAAAGGAGCTGGGCGAGGATTACCCGGTGGGGATCAGGCTCTCCATCGAGGATTAAAGGCCACCAACGCGTCCTCGTGTCTTTCGAGATACGTATAAGCAATACTTGGACTGAGATATGCGTCATTTAATGAGAATTTAAGTTAGCATCCAGGCATGATATTTAAACCTTTGCATTTATGTAAAAATACAGGATAATTGTTGTGTCAATTACGTCCTGATATCTTGTTCTTCAGCCTGAGGTAACGATGAACGGCATATAAACTGGGATATGGCGGCATTGTTCATATTAAACGGAAAAGGGGTGAGGATGTTGAAGGTATCCGGTTGTGATATGCTCGCACGTTCCCTGCGGCAGATGGGTATTAAATTCGTTACCGGCAGGGAGGACGGGGCGCTGGGACCGGTGTTCGAGGTCCTGCGGGCGCAAGAGGGAGTAACGGCGGTATCGCCCCTGGGGGATATCGCGGGGGCCTTCATGGCCTACGGAAACACCTATTACAATCACTTCCCGGCATTGATACTCACCTCCACCCCTGCGGACGCTGTGAACGCGCTGACCGGCGTGGGCACCGCCTGGGCGGACAAGGTGCCGGTGCTTATCGTCTCTGCCCGTCCGGACATCAGGGTATCGGGCGGCCAGGCGGGGCGTACCCAGAGGGAGTTCTTCTCCCCGTTCTGCAAGTGGAGCGCTACCGTGACTCGCGTTGAGGAGATACCCCGGGTAGTGGGACAGGCCTACCGCGAGGCCATGAGCGGGTGTCACGGCTCGGTGCACATCGACATCCCCGCAGGCCTGCTCACCGCGGAGTGGGATATTGACGAGGGGGAGCTGCAGAAGGTAATAACCGAGGAGGCAAGCGCACGATCCGTGACGATCATCGAGGGGGATCCCGAGCTCGTGGAGAAAGGCTTGAGAGCCCTTCTCGCCTCGGAGCGGCCATTGATCTTCTCGGGAGGAGGCGTCGTCCATGCCCAGGCATGGGAGGAGATGGACGCTCTGGTGCGGGCCCTGGAGGTGCCCGCATCCACCTCCATGGCGGGGGAGGGGACCATCCTGGGCGACAACCCCTTCTTTGTCGGCGGCCCCAGCTATGTCGGCGGCGAGGCCTTTCACCGCGCCATTAAGCGTGCCGATTGTGTGCTGGTGGTGGGAAGCGCCATGGGAGGCCTGGAGGGATTCGGGCAGCCACCATTCTGGAACGCCGATATACGCTTTATCCAGGTTGATATAGACCCTATAAATATCTGCCTGAACATCGCGGTGGATATCTCCATACTGGGGGACGCCAAGGCGGTATTGAAGCAGATGCTGGAATTGGTGAACTCGGGCGAGGTGGGACCGAACCCGGCCCACAAACAGTGGGCGGAAAGCCTGCATGATGTCAGGCGCCGCTGGCGGGCGCGAGTCGAGGGCGAGGCCGACGCCTCATGGCCTGTCATTCACCAGGGCTACCTGGCCAAAGTGATACGTGAAGCCGCCGACCCCGGGACCTTCATGGCCATCGACGGGGGCAACACCGCCCTTTGGGCTGGCATGTTCTGCATGTCGCATAAGCCCAAGAGCGCGTTTTTTCCGGCCGGTATGGGAACTCTGGGCAGCGGCATACCCATGGCCATAGGTATAAAGGCGGCCGATCCGGAAAGGCCGCTGGTGCTCATCCAGGGGGACGGGTCTTTTCTTTATAACGTGCAGGAGCTGGAGACGGCACGTCGCCTGGGCATGGACTTCGTGGTGGTCATCTTCAACGATGGCTGCTGGAACATGATCAAGGGCTGCCAGGACCTCTTCTTCGGTGGCCGCTATGTCGGGGCTTTCCTGGGAGATATCGATTACGGCGCGGTGGCCCGCGGTTTCGGCTGTTACGGCAGGCGGGTGGAAAGGGCGGCCGATATCGAGCCCGCCTTCCGCGAGGCCCAGGCCTCCGGCCTGCCCGCCGTCCTGGACGTCGCCGTCGATCCGGATACCTTCCCCGAAACCCTGGTCAGCTTCGCCATAGGGGAGTTCGAGGGCGTCCGTTTCAATCCCCTGCGGGCCCTGGGAGTCCCCAAGATGAAGATGGACAGGCGCTTGTTGAACCGGGCCAAGTACGCCGTCAACATCATGCTGGATAAGGACCTGTAGTAGGGGGTGATGGAGATGCAATTGCTTACCGGAGGCGACCTGGTGGCGAAGACCCTGGCCCAGGAGGGGGTGGACACCTACATCGGCATATTGGGCGGACAGATCACCCCCCTCTTCGATGCTATCGGCAGGGATCCCGATCTTAGGCTGGTGAATCCTCGCAACGAGGCGGCCGCGGCCATGATGGCCGACGGCTACGCCCGCGCCTCGGGAAAGCCGGCGGTGATCATATCCACGGTGGGGGCGGGAGCCATCTATTCGGTGATCGGTACGGCCTATGCCTGGGGCGACCACGTTCCTATCTTTTCCATATCACCTCAGGTGCAGAGCTGGAAGATGTATCCGGCCCAGGAGTCCCTGCAGGGATGTTACCAGGCCGATATGCTGGCCGGGGTGACCCGCTGGAACTGCATCGCCTACAACTGGAAGCGTATCCCGCGCCTGGTGCAGAGGGCGCTGCGCGAGTCCCTTTCCGGTGAGAGGGGACCGGTGCATATGGATATCCCGGTGGACGTTTTCTTCGAGTATCATGCGGTTACCCGGAAGGGATGGCGCAAGCTGATGCCCCCGCCCGGCAGCACCCGTTTCTCGGGCGCTTTTCTACCTGAAGGCGGCGTGGTTTCCGAGGCACTGGGCCTGCTCGAGAAGGCCGAGAAGCCCATAGTGGTCGCGGGTCTGAGCGTGCTCAGGGAGGAGGCCTGGGAATCGCTGGCTTCCCTGGCGGCGCGAATTTCCGCGCCCGTTGCACTGACGCCGGCCGCACTGTCCGCGCTCGAAGGATCGAGCGTGGAATATATCGGGGTGCTGGGACATCCCGCCCTGGAAAATCTCCCCAAGGCATTGCGGGAGGCCGACCTGTGCATGATAACCGGCGCCGTCTTGAGCGAGCAGGAAGAAGTACTGGGCATGGTTGACCGATCCCACACCAGGATAATCCAGACATCGCCCGAGACGGAGCTTTTAGGATCGCTGGGACCGGTGGACGTGGCTATGGCGGGCGACGCCGCCTCCATATCCGGCTTGCTGGAGAGGGGTATGACCGGAAAGTCGAATAAGAGGGCGGAATGGCTGCGGGTTTGCCACGAGGACTTCGACAGCTCCGTGGAGAGCGTAAGGAAAGACGCGCGGGGAAAGGGCTCCGGGGCGGCGGTGAATACCCTGGGCGAGACCATACGTGGGGAGGACCTGATGGTTATGGACGGCGGCGAGTCTTTCTACTGGGGCTCCCTGTTGTGCCCGGCCGGCATGAATAACACGCGCTATTTCTCCCACGGGCTCAAGGGCATAGGATATGGCCTGCCCATGGCCATGGGCGTGAAGCTGGCCCGACCCCGGGAGCGGGTCTTTGCCTTGTGCGACACCCGCTCGCTACTTCACCATATCCAGGAGCTGGATACGGCTCGGCGCGAGGGCATCGGCGTGATCGTGTGCGTGGTGGGCGATCCCTTCGATTGGAGTAAGGTGGCCGAGGGATTCGGGCTTCCCGGCGTGGCGGTAACCGGGGCAGCGGAACTCATGGTGGCCCTGGACAGGGCAGGGAACGACCGCACGGCGATGGTCATAGATATGACGCGGTTCGAGGGGTAAACCGCGGCACAGATCGATTAATAGAATACATACATCCATGTGCCCCGAGCTCTTCTCCTCCCCTTGCTAGGGCTCCGGAAGAGCTATTATCATGGATTAGACAGGCCCGCATGGACGGACCAAGGCTCAAGTGGCGCCTCGGGGGGTCGATATGAATCTGGCTGATTTTTTGCGCGATACGGCCACCCGTATACCGGATAAAACCGCCATAGCTTACGAGGGACAGTCGATAACCTTTGCGGATATGGACCGTGGGGTCGACGACCTCGTCGCCGGGCTGGGGCGGCTTGGCTTGGGCGGCGGCGACAGGTGCGTCCTGATGATACCCAACTCCATCAAGTGGGTTCTCGTATACTATGCTCTAGCCAGGCTCGGTGCCGTCGTCGTGCCCGTCAAACCGATATGCCGCAAGGGTGAGCTGCGGCATATATTCAGCGACTCGGGGGCGAAGGCCTTCGTGGGAAGCACAGGTTACCTGGACGAAGCGTTGCCGATCATCGCCTCGCTGCCGGAAATGAGGATACTCATCGTTAACGGAGACACGGCGCCTGAGGGATTCATTCTCCTGAGCGAGATTGGCAGGGGCGAGGGGGATACCATGGCACCCGCCGCCACCAGAGCCGACGACCCCCTGGCCATCATCTACACCAGCGGAACCACCGGGCTTCCCAAGGGAGTGGTGCTCACCCACGGCAACCTCATGAGCGACGTTCTCGCCGTTTCGGGGCTGCGGACCTCCGAGCCGAGCGACATAGTGCTGTCCGCTCTGCCCCTGTTTCACATCTATGGACAGACCCATGCCCTGAACCTGTCGGTCTACAGCGGGTTGACCCTGCGCATGTGGGGCGGCTTCGACCCAGCGCAACTGCTGGCGGCGATAGAGGAGGAGGAAAGCACCATACTATACGCGATGCCTATGATGATAAAACGCCTGGTGGAGCAGGCGGGCGTTTCCCCGCCGCGGAGGTCCAGCCTGCGCTTCTGTGTGTCGGGAGGGGCCTCGCTGCCCCTGGAGGTGTTCAGGCGCTTCGAAGAAATGTTCGATACGTGGATAATTGAGGGCTACAGCCTCACGGAATGCTCGCCGACCTGCCTCGAGAACACGCCCGGCCGCACCCGCATCGGTTCCATAGGTTTTCCCGTGCCCTGCTTCCGGATTCGGATCGTCGATGACCATGACAATGACGTGGCGCCAGGCGAGGTGGGCGAACTGGTTATCACCGGGCCGGGGGTGATGAAGGAGTACTTCAACCAACCCGAGGCCACCGCGGTCACCCTGAGGGGAGGGTGGCTTCACACCGGCGACCTCGCTCGCCAGGACGAGGACGGCTACTTCTATATCGTAGACCGCAAGAAGGAGATGATCATCAGGGGCGGCTACAAAGTGTATCCCCGGGAGATAGAAGAGGTGCTTTACGAGCATCCCGCAGTGCTAGAGGCCGCCGTGCTGGGCGTCCCCCACCAGGACCTGGGAGAGGAAGTCGCGGCCGCCGTGGTGCTGAGGCCGGATGCCGGCATCTCCGAGGAGGAACTGTCCGAGTTCGTCAGGGAAAGGGTGGCCCCCTACAAGTACCCGCGGGTAATCGGTTACGTGCGTGAATTGCCCAAGAGCTCGTCCGGGAAGATCCTCAAGCGGGAGATATCGCTGGAGGATTAATCGGCATCCGTCGGCCTGTTCCGGCCCAGCTTCTCGTGGGCGCCTACCCATTCGTCGGAGGTGATCGCTCCCACCAGGGATGTTTCCCCGGCCAGAACCACCGCCGTCACTATCTCGGCGAATTTTCCCCCGTTCCCGCCGCCTTTGCGGCCGAGGATTTCCAGGCATTCGCTCTGGGTGGGTAGATTGGTGCCACCCCCGACGGTGCCGACGATCAGGGATGGAAGGGTGACGCCGAAGTACAGGCCGCCCGAAGTGGGCCTTACGTCAAGCAAGTCGACGTGCGACTTGACCACGTTCGCCGGGTAGTTGCCGCAGGCGATGAACAACGCGGCTATACCATTAGCGGCGTGAAAACCGTTGCTTATGCAGCCGCTGTAGTGCGGAGGTGTTCCCTTGATACGGCATCGGGTATTTCCACCTAGGCCGAGACTTTCTTGCCCCTGCTCTTGAGCACGTTTATCTGCGAGTACTTCTTGTCCGAGCAGAACTTGGAGGATAGGTTGAACGATTCCACCGCCTCCCAGCCCGGATATGAATCCTTGATATCCCTGCAGATCTGGTAGGTGGCCAGGTTCACCATATTCTGACCGGCGGCATCGCCGGTGTGAAAGCCGGAGCGTATGTAAACGTTACTGGCCAGGTTGAAGATATCGACATCGGTCAACTTGCCGTGCGAGGTCGTCTTGCTCACGGCTTTTTCCATGATATCCCGGTTGTCCTCGAGCCACCCCGTGAATCTCTCTGATTCCCGCAGGGACGTGAAGCGGAACACCGGGGCGAGCTGCACGTGATCCTCGAAGACCTTGACACGGCATCCACCCGATTCCCTTATCGCCCGCATGCCCCTGTTGTATGAGGCAGCCAGGGAGCTCTCGATGGTTGCGAGGGATATGTAGAAATCGCCCCGGGCATGATCCCCATAGATGGGCAGGGGACCCGCCAGCCTGATGGGGACCTTGGCCACCCCTATATAGTTCTCGATGTTTCCCTTGACCGAGTCGTCCGGATAAAATCCTATCTTTATCCAGTTGATACCCGTCCCCATCTCCTCGACGAAGGCTTGCCTCTCGAGGATATCCTTCTCCTCGACGTCCCTGGAAACATGCCGTGTTTCTTCGTTGTTCATAATGTCCAGCCCTTTACGCCATGGCGGTATCGCCTTTAAGAGCTTGCTCGATTGTATGAATAACGCCGTGCCTCGCTTCCGATAACGCATCCCTTCGAATGTAATTATATTATCTGTCGTCAAAGGAGGAAGCACTATTGCGGGGATAAAGCTCGTTATTTCGTGGCGGCGAGCGGGAATCATTCTATTGGAGGTGATGATATGTCGAGGGAGAGCAAGATACTGGGCGTGGGCGACAGGGCCCCGGATTTCGAGCTGCCGGACGCGAATACCGGTGAGCCGGTGAAGCTGGATGACCTGCTGAGGCAGCCGCTGATGATCTACTTCGGCCGGGGCACCTGGTGACCCCACTGCCGCGAGTATATGGGTCATATACAGGAGATATATTCGGAGCTCGAGAAGCGCGGAGCGCGGGCGGCGGTTATCCTGGCCCAGAAGCGGGAGAGCATGAAGGAATTCCTGGAAAAGCATACCTATCCCTTTCCGCTGCTGGCGGACACCGGGCGCGTGGTGGTAAAAGAGTACGGGGTATACGTAAGGGCCAATTTCGAGTCGGTGCATATAGCCAGGCCGGCCAACTTTATCCTAGACGGCAAGGGCACAATCAAATACATCTTCATCGCCAGCATCCAGACCGAATATGCTCCGGACGCCGACATATTCAAGGCCCTGGATAGTATATAGACATCGCGTAGCTCGGGATCGGGCTTCGAGCGAGCGAATTATACGAAGAGGCGAGTCAGTGACACCGCTATGATGCTCACCACCGCCGTGAGCAGCGCGCCCCATACCAGGTCGACCAGGGTGATGATCGTCGGCCACTCCTTAAGGGTCGCCTGGTTGGTGAGGTCGTAGGTGCCGTAGGCGAACAGACCCAGCAGGGCCCCCAGCATAAATACCTTCAGGAAGCCGGCGTCGTTGTCAACCGCTCTAACCACCACCAGGACCGAGGCTCCGAGGGCGTAGAGGAGATAGAAGACGGCCGCCGGAGCAAGCCGCGGCGATTCCGCCATGAGCGAGCCTATGCGCGGCTGGTAGAGCTTTCTGGACATGGTGAAGAGCCACACGGAATCGATGGCCAGCATGGGCAGCAGGAAACAGAAATAGGCGATGACATACCGTTTCATGTTCAACTCCCGTTTTCGATTATCCGGCCTTCTTGAACCAGGGAACGAAGACGCTGGTTCGCCTCTCATACTCATCCCACCCCGGGATCTTCTCCATCATCTTCTCGGTCATGGGTATCCCGGACACGAAGAGCAGCATGCCGGTTATGACCAGGGGCCCGATGACCCCGATCCATCCCCAGGGCTGGTTGACTCCGATTATGAATATCCCCCACCACATGGTGGATTCTCCGAAGTAATTGGGGTGTCGAGTGTATCTCCACAGCCCGCGGTCGATTACCGTGCCGCGGTTGGCCGGGTCCTTGAGAAAGGTATCCAGCTGGTAATCGCCGACGGACTCGAACAGGAAGCCGCCCACCCATACGGCCAGCCCGGCGTAATCCGACCACACAAGGTTCTCCCTGATGCCGGACATGACCAGGAGTACGGGCGTCACGTTGAGCATCAGTATGAGGCCCTGGAAGAGGAAGAGCTGGAAGTAGCTGCGGGGAATTAACCACCTTCCCCACTCCTGGCGGAATTTCACGTAGCGAGGATCCTCGCCCTTGCCGGCGTTGCGGTGGTAAATGCGTATTCCCAGGCGCAGGCCCCATACCGTCACCAGGGCGGCGACCAGGAACTGGCGCGCGCCGAAGTCGGCGTTTATGATCAGCACCACCCAGGATACGACGATGAAGGAGGGTCCCCAGGCGATGTCCAGGATGCTGTTATTGTTGATGATATTGGCGATGATGAAGAGAATGGTGAAATAGCAGAAAGCGGTTATCGCCGCGTAGAGCACGGTCTGCGGTATGCTCATAGATGTCCTCCTTCCGGGGTATTATCGATGCCCTTCGAGGCCCTTGCCTATTATCTCCCTCACGTCGCCGATAAGCCTGTCCAGCGACTCCTCGTTGTACTTGCCCGTGTCGACCGGCTCGTGGATCTTCATCACGGCGCGACCGGGGAAGAGGTTCAGGGTTTTGGGGGGCAATATCTCGCGGGTGCCCGTTATGCTCACGGGCAGTATGGGGAGATCCAGCTCCTGAGCCAGCCAGAAGGCGCCCTTCTTGAATTCTCCCAGTTGACCGGTACGGCTGCGCGTTCCCTCCGGCAGCATGATGATGGAGGTACCGCCGGTGATCTTCTGCTTCGCCTTCTGGAGCTCTCGGTAGGCTTCCTTCTTCTTGGAGCGGTCGATAACGATGTTTCCGCCCTTCTCGACCGCGTAGCCGAAGATGGGGTATTTCCTTAACTCCGTCTTGATGACCCACTTCAAGTCGATGCCCAGCCATCCGAAAAGAAGGAATATGTCGTAGGAACTCTGATGGTTGGAGACCACGATATAGGACTGCTTCCCGGCGATGTTTTCCTTGCCGGTTACAGTGACTCTGATGGGCGTGATATAGCAGTTGAAGCGGGACCACCAGGCTCCCACCGTGCGGTTGGCTACGCTGTCGTTGAAAAAGAAGATGATTATAACGCCGAGCCCGACGAAGAAGCAGGTCGAGAGGACCAGCAGGGGCAGGAAGATCAGCCATTTATACGGCTGGTACAAGAGGCGCAGCACCCTATAGCGGTCGCTGCTTGTGTATTCGCTTAAGGTTGAACCCTTACCGGCCATTACCCCAATAGCCTTCGCCCCCTGGTGGCCAGATCGCGGACGGCATCCCAGTTATATTCTACCCACTCTAGGCTATTTATACCTGAACGTGCGGCCCTATGCCCTCATAATGAAACAACAGCGTATACCGGCGTGGATTCATTTGCCGATCTTGAGCCGGTAGGGGCAGGTCTTCCTCAGGGGGCAGTGGGCGCACAGTTCCTCCTTAGTCCAGGTGACCATCTCCGGCCCCATGCCTATAACCAGCGATTCGGACTTGCGGGGGGACATGATACCCGATTCCAAGAGGGATACCCCTATCTCGTCGGCTGGCATCAGCTCGAAAAGGGACCGTTGCTCGCGCATGGGAAAGCCCGGCATCCCCGGGCTCAGCGGGCCGCTGGTCTCATAGTCCCTGGCCGAGGCCTGCTCCATGATGATAAGGCAGCATTGCCGTGAGAGCGCGTCGACGGCGGCACTCCCGATGCCGTCCAGGAGCATGCCCCTAAGGGCCTTGTTCTGCGCGAAACAGGCGGTCGATTCCTCCTCCAGCCCGGGTCCGATGGTACAGGCCACGGCGGCGATCTCCTTGGCTTCCCGCAGCGAGGCGGGCAGCAGGTGGCCACGCAGCTGTGTCCCGCCTTCCAGCTCGATCACCTCTTCTTCCATCCGGTTTATGGGGTGGATCTCGTAGGCCATTACGGGCCGCAGAAGGCCGGAGCCCTCCACCTCGTCCACCAGCTCCATAACCTTCTTTTCCATGCCCGGCCTGCGCCCGGCATGCTCCCCCAGGCCTTGTCGGCTGAGAAGTTCGTTCTCCCTCAGTTTCAATCCGATATCACGTACTACGGGCATCTTCTCCTCCTTACGTCACGTTCCCGCCTCGGGCGGGAACGTGTTGATTCCTATCCGGCGGCCTGTGGAAAATTTGATCATGAATGCCTAACCAATATATGACATATAATTCAAGATCAAAGATGTGACCCCTTTTATACCGTTCCCGCCTCGGGCGGGAACGTGTCTGTTTCGTTGGTCCATATACGGCAGCGATGTCCGGCCCGTGAACAGGGTTTAGTATACCCCGTACTCCCTGGCGAACTCGACCATGGCCTTGACGTTCTCCGGCTTGGACGTGATCAGCGGCAGCTCGGCGTCCAGGAAGAAGCCGCCGTCCTTGGCCACCACGTCGATGACCTTCTTGGTGTAGTCCTTGACCTCCTCAGGGGTACCGAAGTTGAGTATGGAGCCCGGCACGTCACCGCTCAGGCAGGCGGTGTCTCCCAGGATCTCCTTGGCCTTGAAGAGGTCCGACTCGATGTGGTATATGACCTTGCCGCGGGGGACGTCGCTTATGGTCTCCAGGCGGTCGGTGTATATGCCCTCGCTGTACACATAGGGCGTGTACCCCGCGTCGATCAAGGCCAGCAGCTGCCTCCTCAGCGACGGCCAGAAGAACTCCTTGTGCTGCTCCTCCGACATGAAGCCGCCCGAGGCCTTGTGGATGGGGATGAACACCCTCTTGGCCAGGGCCTCTCCCATGCGGGCCTGGGTAAGGGCCCAGTCGATGATCCAGGGGGTCACCCGGTCTATGGCCTCCTTGAGCTTGTCGGGGCAGCGGTACATGTCCACCATGCACCCGGTGGTGCCCCGGAAGAAGTCGGCGAAGTAGTCGAAGGGGGCGATGGAGATGCCGAATGTGAGCAGGGGGTAGCCCAGCTCCGTCATCTCGCCGAAGAACTCCTGCAGGCCGCCGCTCCAGGCCGCGGTCGCGCGCGCCGCGTCCACCAGGGCCTCGAAGGCCCCGGCCATCTCCGGCGTGCCGAAGGCGGGCAAGAACTGCGGGATGCCGGCGTAGTAGGAGATGATGCTGTGTATGGGGGGTAGCTCCCTGAAGGGCTCCAGCGCCCCGGCGATCCTCGGCCAGTGCCTCCTGATTATGTAGTCGGTGGGGTCGTCCAAGAACCAGTCGTAGTCCTCGGCGGGCATGACCTCGTAGCCCAGGGTCCCTGGCTCCACGAACTGGTATACGCTGTCGGAGCGCACCCGGCTGGCCTCCTCCCTGGCCCCGGCCCACTTGAGCTGCCGGAAGCGGAGGAGGTCGGCCATGGTCCCCGACATGAAGATCCCAGGGGGGCCATTAGCCGTCGAAGTCCAGCTCGGTGATGGTCTTCCTGCTCGCCGCCTTGGCCTTGGCGATGTCGTACATGGCCTCGTCCCAGGTCAGGCCGGCGTACTTGACGAAGAAGCCGCTGTCCACGGGGGCCACCGGAACCCGGTCGGGCGTCTTGAGCTCTATGACGTCCTGGATCCGCTTCGCCTTCTCCCGGTATGTCTCCTCAGGCGATTTCGCCATCTTACTCACCCCCCGTCCAGTCCTTGGCTATGGCCACGGCGTCGCCGGCGAAGCGCCCGAAGGAGTCGGCGCCCACGTACTCGCGCACCGATTCGTCCAGCACGCCTCCCCCGACCATGATCTTGACCTTGTCCCTGAGCCCGGCCTCCTCGATGGCCTTGACGGTCTCCTTCATGGAGTCAAAGGACAGGGTCAGGAAACCGCTCAGCCCCACCACCGGGGCCTCGGTCTCCGATATCTTGTCCACGAAGGTCTGGGCGGGGACATCTATGCCCAGGTCGAAGACCTCGAAGCCGTTGATATCGAGCATGAAGGACACGATTTTCTTGCCGATGTCGTGGATGTCCCCGGCCACGGTGCCGATGATCACCTTGCCCATCTTCTCCGCCTCCGCCGATGTTCCCGCGGCCAGCTTGGGCTTGACCATCTTGGTCAGCGATTCCACTATCTCGCCCGCGAAGACCATGTCCGGGATGAAGTACTCGCCGTCGGAGTAACGCTAGCCTACGATGACCAGAGCCTCCCTGGCGTCGTCAAGTATCTTAATCGGATCCTCGCCGCCGTCCAGCCTCTCGCGCACGATCTCGAGGGCCTCCTCCTCCTTCAGGTCCACCAGGGTACTTACCAGGTCTCCTGCCATTTTCCTCTACCTCCCAGGTCGGTTTGGGGATGAAAGCCCTTGGAGATCGACGCGAATGATTCCCCTGGCGACCCCCTTTGATTCGCCGATAACGATACCCGCTAGATCCTTGATCGCATACATAACCGGGCTCCATCCGTAGAAACACTCCTAGATTTATGATATGCGGGTTCGCATGTCCGGTAGCCCCACGATCTTGAGGTCCCGTCCGTATGTGGGTTTAAGGTTATGCGACCTGGAGGAGATCACAATCCATAGGACTAATCTTTCGCTTCCGGCTGACCGAAAAGCTCACCCGTTACTTGGATCATGTATGCAGTTTGAAAATCCCCGCGGCTTTTCTGACCCAGTTCTATTTTTCCCTGGAGGGGTGACCCGCAAACAAGTTTATCGGGATCATGGCGGTTGATTACGCGTGGGGATGTGGGCCGCATAACTAAACGAAAAGGGCCGGTAGCGACGCGCGAATTCACGGCACGAGATATGGGGAAAGGGCCGTTAATGATGCGAGACTGGAAGGCACGCGGTATGGGGAAAGGAGGAGGGGAGGCACCGGTTACTGCGGCGCCTCCCCGGACTCGTCGAGGCTATATCATATGCTACCGCGCGTACCCGATGGAGTTATGGGCCCAGGCACGGTTGTTGCCCCACATGGCCCTCTCGCAGATGATCTCCCCGCCGGTTGACTGGACATCGGTGGAGACGTTGAAGTCGGTGACCCAGCTGTTGACGTAGAAGGTGATGCGGGAATGGCCGGCGAGTTCCCAGTTGGTCGGCCCGGCCACGGGCGTACCGGAGGTCATGAAGATGATATCCAGGTACACCGGCGTGGGATTGGGGTTCTGAACCAGCACGAAGGTCTCGAAGTCCCCGGCGGTAGCCCCTTCGGCCAGGAACCACCTGCCGGCCGTCTGGGTCGTCCCAATGGAGTCATGCGCCCAGGTGCGGTCGACGTTGTACATGGCTCTCTCCGCCACCACCGGCTTGTCGGAGGTCACCTCGGTGGATACCTGCCAGGAGGTGACGTAATCGTTGAGCTTCCAGGTGTAGCGGGTATTGGGGTCCAGAACCATGCTGGGCCCGGCGGCGGGACCGTTCTCGGTCATGAAGGTAAGGCCGACGGTTGCCGCCTCCGGGTTGGGATTCTGCACCAGCACGAAGGTCTCGAATTCCCCTTCCGTACACCCCTCGGCCAGGTACCATATGTGGCCCTCGGGGGTGAATTCCGCCGCGACGGCCTGCAGAGCCGGCGGTCCGCCGCCGGCGAGACCCTCCGCGAAGATCGTGTATACCGTTTCATCATCGAGGTCGACGTCGGGCACGGTCAGGACCACGGGACCGGCCGGGAATACGCTTACCTCCAGGGTGTAAGTCCCATCGTCCACCTCCACGTAGGTGCTTTGCTCCTTGAATTCGATGTCCGAGAAGAGCAGCGGGCCTCCCTGGACCGATACATCGACGGCGGGGGCGTCCGGGGAGAGGTGAATGAAGTTCACCTTGGCCATCCCGGAGTCGGGATCGTCGTTGTCGTCGATGAAGACCGAGGCGTTAATAGGATCACCGCCCGGAGGGGGAGTCAGATACCCCCTGGCTGCCACAGTGTAGGCCACGTTCTTGTCCAGGGTAACGTCCGCGTCGATGACCACCGGGGTGGTGGCTCCGGTCGGCGTGACCTGGAAGTTGTAATCACCGGCTGGAAGTAGAAGGTAATCGGTGACATCGGCGAAGGCCAGGTTACTGATAGCCACCTGGCCGTTTACCCAGACGTCCACCGCCGGCGCGTCGGGCGATGCATGGGCGACGCGCACCCAGCAGTAGCCAATGCCGTTCGCGGCCACAGCGGGCACGACCGCGAAGACCATCGAGGCGGCCAGCACCAGGATGGCCAGAATTATCAGTTTTCGTTTCAACATGAGTATTTCCTCCCTTTTACTGGCATGAACGAGGATTGCAGGCATCCTTCGCCGCAGAGTCTATTATTCACCGGCCTCAAGCCCGGTGTCCTGGATCGCTGGTTAAGGTATGGATGTGCCCCAGCTTATATCCCCGCGGCTCGGGACCATACGCACAAGCGGGCAACCCCCTCTATGAGAAAGCGCGCGGCCCCGGCGGTCGATGCTTGAGGAGGTCCTCTCTAGCTTTCACCGTCCCTCGCCGCACTTGAGGCGGCGAACTCGTGCTTTCTTCGTTGGTCCAATGCGATCACCTCCCCTCCAAGCCCATGAAAATGCCCGACCATGAGTGCATGGTCGGGTCGTTTTGCCCATTCGTTCAGCACTTTTCGTGTAGCCTGGTGCGGGATAGACCGACCCGCCTGGCATCACACGGTTATTGCGCTCTTTTTCATCAGGTATGAGATATTTTTACCATCTTCTGGGGTTACTAAACATGGGGAAAGCGCTCTTGCACGGTCGCGGGCCGGTAAGTGGCACGCCTGGCAGGGCGAACGTGCAGCTCACGGACGAAGTGGCGGCATCAGCTCCGCTTGCCGGAGATCAGGCGCAGGAGCGGTTTTACGGCCTCCCCCAGCAGCAGTATGGCCAGGGTGATGCCCAGGCACACCGCCCACTGCCTTGGCGTGAGCGACGTTGTCTCGAAAGCCCTCTGCAGCAGCGGTATCTCGGTTATGATTATCATCCCGGCGATGGCCCACAGGAAGGAGAGATAGAGCTTAAGGTTGGAGAGCGTCTCGCGGCGGAAGACGCTGATGTCCGGGTATCTGAGGTTGAGGGCTATGGCTATATGGGAGATGGCGAATACCGTTAGCGCCATGGTCTGCGCCATGGTCGCGTCGTTGTTGGTGTGCATGACCCACTGGCGAGCCAGCACCGCGGCGGCGGCCATCAGTAAGCCGGAGAAGGCGATCTGCACGCCACCGCGCAGGTCTATAACCGGCTGGTCCGCGGGCCTGGGCTCGCGTTCCATGAGACCCGGCGTGGGTGTGTCGAAGCCCAGAGCGGCCCCTATGAAGAGCAGGGCGCCGAAGTGCACCCAGATCACCTGCGCCGGCGTAAACAGTGAGACGCTGAGGATGATGCCGGCCGCCAGGAAGCCCAGGATGAAACCCACCAGGTTGGACATCTGCATGCGGATGAACTTCATGAGGTTGTCGTAGATTATGCGCCCTTCCTTGACGGCGTTGACGATGGTGCTGAAATTGTCGTCTGCCAGCACCATATCCGAGGCCTCCTTGGCCACGTCGGTGCCGGAGACGCCCATGGCCACGCCGATGTCCGCGGACTTCAAGGCCGGCGCATCGTTGACCCCGTCACCGGTCATGGCCACGATATCGCCCCTGGCCTGGAGGCTCGTGACCATGCGTACCTTGTCCTGCGGCGCGACGCGGGCCACTATGCCGATGTCGTCGATGCGGGCCGCCACCTCGTCATCGTCCATCTTCTCGAATTCCGGCCCGGTGATGACCCGCCCCTCGATGCCCAGCTCCTTAGCGACGGCTTCGGCGGTGGCGGCATGGTCCCCGGTTATCATGCGTACGTGAATGCCGGCGGTCTTGCACTCCTCTATGGATTGCTTGACCTCCTGGCGCGGCGGGTCCTGGATTCCCACCAGGGACATCAAGGTCAGGTCGCTGACCTCATCGAGGAGGTTGCCCTGGGGATCGAATTCCCCGGGATCGAGGTCGCGGCTGGCCACGGCCAACTCGCGCAGGCCGTTGCCGGCCAGGTTCTCGACTACTTCGAGCACCTCCCCGCTTAGTTTGTCGTCCAGCGCGCTGGTGTTTCCGTCCCACATGCGGATATGGCTGGAGCGTTCCGCGAGCCTGTCTGGCGCCCCCTTCACGAAACAGCGGATGACTTTCTTGCCCGTATCGTCGTCCATGTCGTGGAAGGTGGCCATGAGCATGTACTGCGAGTCGAAAGGCAGCGTGGCGATACGGGGAAAATGGGCCCTGGTCGCCTCGGCGTCGATGCCTTGCTTGGCGGCCAGGACTACCAGGGCGCCCTCGTTGGGGTCGCCCACGCACTTGCCGTCGTGAACGGTGGCGTCCGAGCAGAGGATCATGGGGAGGAGCACGGGCTCCAGGTCCACGTCCCCGTGGCCGGCGATATGCTGGATCTTGCCCTCGGTGAAGTAACCGTGTCCGGTCACGTTGAAGCGGGCTCCGGGGAGGATGAGGGCGCGGACGGTCATCTGGTTCATGGTCAGGGTACCGGTTTTATCCGAGCAGATGGCGGAGGTCGAGCCGAGGGTTTCGACGGACGGGAGGTGTTTGATGATGGCGTTTTTCTTGGCCATGGCCACGGTTCCTATGGATAAGATGGAGGTCACCACGGCGGGGAGCGCGTCGGGGATCGCTCCCACCGCCAGCGCCACCCCCAGGGTGAAAAGGGCTGAGAACTCCTCGCCCTCCACCAGGCCGAGGACCAGGACGCTGCCGAAGGCGAACGCGGCCAGTAACAGAATGATGCGGATAAGCTGATCCAACTGCTTCATGAGGGGGGTTTTGTCCTGCTTGACCTGCTGCAGGCTATCTGCGATGTTACCCACCTGGGTGGACATGCCGGTGGCCGTGACCACCATTTCTCCGCGACCCCGGGTGACGTTAGTGTTCATGAAAATCATGTTGGTGCGGTCGCCCAGGGCCACGTCGGGGTAGGTGATGGCCGCGGTGGTCTTGAGCACAGGCGAGCTCTCGCCGGTAAGCGTGGATTCCTCCACCTCCAGCGTGGCGGCCGAGAGCAGCCTCCCGTCGGCGGGCACGCGGTCACCCTCCCGGATGAGCAGTATGTCGCCGGGAACGAGCTGTGCGGCGGGAATGGAGATAACCTCGCCGTCACGGCGTACCCGGGCCTCGGGGACAAGCATCTCCTTCAAGGCGTCCACGCTGTGCTGGGCCTTGCTCTCCTGAATCATGCCGAGTAGGGCGTTGAATACCGTGACGCAGATCAGCAGGCCGGTGGTGGAGAATTCCTTGACGATGATGCTGGCCACCGCGGCCCCCAGGAGCACCAGCTGCATGAGGGGGCGGTACTGGCGCAGGAAGGCCATGATGGGCGATTCCTTCCTCTGGCCCTCGAGCTGATTGGGGCCGTACTCGTCCAGGCGCTTTTTCACCTCCGCCTTGCTCAGCCCGGCGGAGGGATCGACATCGATTTTACGGGCGCATTCTTCGCCGCCCAGGGCATACCAGGCGGCGGTGTCCGCCGTCGGTGGTGGCGAGGAAGGGGTCTTATCTCTCTTTATTTTCTTCATCAGCCCTATCAAGTAAAATGATAAGAAATACCCGCTAGCTCATGCTTGAACCTTCAATATACCGGTCGCCTTGGATGTCGAAGCCGAATTCGAATCGATTACGTTTTCTTTGTCGGCTTCAAGCGGTATTTACTATAATGCGCTGGACGTTTGCGACCGATTAGGAATATGTCGGCCCCTCTGAACGAGGGCATGAAACGGGGTGCGGAATGACCCGTGTAAGCGATTGCGGAGTCGAAAGGGGTAGAAAATGACCAGATCATTCTTGAGGGACGGCGATCTTACCCAGAAGGAATTGTTGAATATCTTCGATAGGATCGGGAACCTGAAACCCAGGATGGAGGACGAGGAGAATCTGGAGGTATTGGAGAACAAGATCGTGGTGCTTCTGTTCGAGAAGCCGTCCACGAGAACCAGGAACAGCTTCGAGGCGGCCGTCTTGAGGCTGGGGGGGAAGTCGGTATACAACGCCTCCAGCAATATGCAGCTCAAGAGGGGAGAGCCCATCAAGGACACCGCCCGCATCCTGGGCAGCTATTACGACGCCCTGATCGCCCGCGTTTTCGCCCAGGATACCGTGGATCAGCTGGCCGAGCATTCGGGGATACCGGTCATCAACGGTCTCAGTGATCTCAACCATCCCACCCAGGCCGTCTGCGACCTGTACACGGTGCTGGAGGTGAAGGGCAGGCTGAAGGGCTTGACCATGGCCTATATCGGTGACGGGGACAACGTATGCCACTCCCTGCTGATGGCCTGTTCCAACGTGGGGATGAACGTCAACGCGGCCTGCCCGGAGGGATATATGCCCAGCCCCGACATCGTCGCCGAGGCGGAGAAGCTGGCGGCCGCCAGCTTCTCTCGGGTGATGGTGGTAAGCGATCCACGCCAGGCGGCAAGTGGGGCCGACGTCCTGTATACCGACGTCTGGGTGAGCATGGGCGAGGAGGAGGAGAAAGAGAAGAGGCTCAAGGACTTCGAGGGCTACCAGATAAACGACGCGCTCCTCGAGCTGGCCGACAAAGACGCCGTGGTCATGCACTGTCTCCCCGCCCACAGGGGCCTGGAGATAACCGACGACGTCATCGAGGGACCCCGATCCGTGGTATGGAGGCAAGGGGCCAATAAGATGTACGCCGCCGCCGGTATACTGGACTTCTTCCTGAACCGGTGAGGCGGGTGGGAAAAGGGGTGGCGAGATGCTGGGAAAGATAAGGGCGGAATGGGACGACCTGAAGAAGGTGATCATCCACCAGCCGGGCATCGAGATGTACTTCGGCCTCCTGGAGCCCTACGGCTCCCTGTACGAGAGGGCCTTCAGCCAGACCGCCGCGATGAGCGAACATATGCTCCTGGAGCACGTTTTGAGGAACGAGTTCGGGATCGAGGTCAGGCGCTTGAGGGACCTGGCCCTGGAGGCCATCGAGAAAAGGCCGGAGATCAGGGAGGAGATCATAAACATCATCCGCGATTCCAGGATATACGAGGGAAAGATGGAGGATATCGAGAGGGCTGTGCAGGAGTTCGAGGATAACGCCGGATACTTCGACGCCCAGTTCTTCTTCAACACGGCTGTATTGAACCCGGGGGTGGATATAGAGAGTGAGAGCGGAACCAGGAACATCCACCTCAACATAACTGAAAGGGAGCCGGTGGCCAACCTCTATTTCATGCGCGACCAGCAGTTCGTAACCGACAAGGGCATCGTCATGTGCCGCATGGCAAAGCCCGCGCGCCGGCGCGAGCCGCGCATCACCGGGTTCCTGCTCGAGAAGGTGCTCGATCTGCCCATCCTGCACGAGATCGAGGCCCCGGGCACAATCGAGGGCGGCGAGTTCATGCCCATGGGCGATTTCGCCCTGGTAGGCATCGGGGACAGGACCAACCGCGAGGCCATAGATCAGGTGCTTTCCCTGGGCCTGGGCTACGACGAGATAGGTGTGATCCACCAGGCCATTCACCCCCTTATACCCAGCGATGAGCCGGACCCCATGATCAACATGCACCTGGACACCTATTTCAACGTGGCATCCAGCAAGGTGGTGGTCGGCTGCGGCGCCCTGCTGGAGAGGGCCGCGGTGGAGGTCTATAAAAACGACGGCAAGGGCTCCTTCACCAGGACGGCGGAGGATACCACCCTCGATAAATTCGTCGCGGACAGGGGGTTCGAGATAATAAATATCACCACCCTGGAGCAGTTGTGTTACGCCTCCAACTTCCTGTGTATCAGGGACGGGCA
Source organism: Actinomycetota bacterium (assembly GCA_034188985.1). Classification (GTDB taxonomy): domain Bacteria; phylum Actinomycetota; class Geothermincolia; order Geothermincolales; family RBG-13-55-18; genus JAXHVT01. Next base: position 23,180 of record JAXHVT010000078.1, read on the forward strand.
CATCCTGGCCCTGGAGGTGGAGAGGATCGTGGGCGACGTCTTCAGGAACCTGGAGATCATAGCCGGGAACGATTCGCAGAGATACGGAAAACTCCTGGAGCAGGCCAGGAAGGACTACGAGTACATGAAGGGGGAGGGAAGGTTCTTCCCGCACAAAAAGGAAGTATACCAGCACGGCATAGACGCGTACGCCCTCAACCTCAAGAACCTCACCGGCGGGTACGGCGGAGCCCATTGCATGACCTGCGTTATAGAGAGGGATTGAGATGGCCGGGAAGATACTCATCGCCCTGGGGGGAAACGCCCTGCTCAGGGCAAAAGAGAAGGGGACGGCCGAGGAGCAGTTGGCCCACGTGCGCGAGACCTGCAGGCACCTGATCTCTATTATCGAGGGCGGCGATTCCATCGCCATCACCCACGGGAACGGTCCCCAGGTCGGGAACATCCTGCTGCAGAACGAGATCGCCAGTGACCAGCTGCCCCCCATGCCCCTGGACGTCTGCGTGACCGAGAGCCAGGGGATGATCGGGTACATGATACAGCGCTCCATGGATAACCACCTCAGGCAGGCGGGGATAGAGATACCCGTGGTCGCCATATTCACGCAGACCCTGGTGGACAAGGACGATCCAGCCTTCGGAGATCCCAGCAAGCCTATCGGCCCCTATTACACGCAAGGGAGGGCGTCCGAACTGGAGAGCGAGAGGGGATGGAGCATGTTGAAGGTGGGGGACAGGGGATACCGCCGGGTGGTGCCCTCGCCGGATCCGCTGGAGATAATAGAATCCAGGGCCATAAAGCAGGTAACGGACGACGGGATCATAGTTATCGCCGCCGGCGGTGGCGGCGTCCCGGTGGTACGTCATGAGGACGGTACCCTGCACGGCGTGGAGGCCGTGATCGACAAGGACCATGCCGCCGCCATCCTGGCACGCGTCATAGGCGCCGATACCCTCTTGATACTTACCGACGTGGAACAAGTCTACCTGAACTATGGCAAGCCGGACCAGCAGCCCCTGGACAGGGTGAGCGTCTCCGAGGCGGGGCAATATCTGGAGCAGGGACAGTTCGGAAAAGGGAGCATGCAGCCCAAGGTGGAGGCGGTGATGGATTTCGTGCGGGCTGGAGGGAAGAGGGCTATCATCACCTCGCTGGAGAAGGCCAACTATTCCCTGGGCGGAAAGGCCGGCACCCTGTTCGTGATGTGATTCCAACCGCCTGGCTTAATCAAAACACCGGTTATCGAGGTATATGTTCTTCTAATAATAGGAAAGTTAATAGGAAAGTTGCGGGTTATCTACAATGTTGAACGTGTCACCCCCGTCCTTGATAATAATGGCAGTAGAGAAGGAGCATGTAGGATGACTGATAAAGGGCTGATCATCGATTATCTGCAGGATATCCTCGATGCCATGGAAAAGGCTCGAGCATTCCTGGGCGATATGGATAGAAAGAAATTCGAGGAGGATGAACGGACTTCGTTTGCCGTTATCAGGTCGCTGGAGGTGGCGGGGAAGCTGCCCGCCATATGCCCGAAGAGATAACGCAGAGATATCTCAAGGTCACATGGAGCGACATGATAGGGATGAAAAACATATTGATCAACGACTATATTGAGGTGGACCTCGAAGCGGTATGGTTGACCGTCAAGGATGATCTCCCGGAAGCCGAACGGGAGATTGGACGGATCATAGAGGAGTTAGGTAATGACTGATCTGGATAGGTTTGAGAAGACATTGCTTGAGCATAGAAAGGAACTCGAGAGGGACTTCTCAGTAAGCAACATCGGCTTGTTCGGCTCCTACGTGCGTGAAGATCAGGCCGCGGGAAGCGACCTGGACATACTGGTAGAGTTCTCGCAGCCGATTAGCTTGCTGAGGTTCGTGAATCTTAAACGCAGGTTGAGCCAGCTCCTCGATGTTGAAGTGGACTTAGTTATGAAAAAGGCGCTGAAGCCGCGGATTGACGAGCGTATTCTATCTGAAGTCGTCTATATCTAAGTCTACGTGTATTACTCCCTACCTTCGGACTATAATAACTAAACGCTTGGCCTATATAACCAACCTTCAAAATGGGCATGTCTTAGACACAGTTGGGAAATTCACCAATTTCCTGATGTCTTTGCAATCGGCGGTCTTCAACCGCAAAAGCTCAGCTCAGAATATAGATTAATGGGGGAGAAGAGATACGGTCATACCGGGTCCCCAGCAAAGCCCAGAGTTTTTCGAGACCGTTGCGTTGTTCTCCTTGAAATACCTGGTAAAATCCCATATTGATGAACTGCGGTTATGCCGTCTGAATTAGCCTTATTTCGCATTGTGCAACGGTATTTAGCGTTATGTCAGGTGCAATTCGGGCACAATTCATACACCTCGGGGCTTCTAGGGGGCGAGCTTGTCCACGTCCACGATGATACGCATAGGGTCGGTAAGGAGATGCAGGTAGAATCCAGCTTCGCGATTCAAGGCGATCACATACCCCACGGCCTGATCGTCATGCACGACTAGCCCGTCCAGGGACTGCACCAGGGAATCGTCGATGTCTATGCTATCACTGGCGAAAGGAGGGGTATCCATCCCCCGGATGCCGTTTATGACCACCTTCACGCCGCCGGCAGAAGGCAGCCATTGCGCGGTGGTCGAGGGGCAGACGGTTGCCTGGGTGCCGTCCATATCGGACAGCTCGAAGACCAAACGGTAGTAACTGCCGTGATCAGCATAGCGCACCGCCGCTATCTTCAGCCCGTCGGTGGGAAAACCTATGCTCTGGTTCTCGGTGCTGAAGGGCATCGATCCCTCTTCTGTGCCTTCTTCAGCTTCCTCTTCTACACCATCATCCAGGGTATCCTCTTCGATTACACCTTCATCGCGCTCCTCTATTCCCCTTTCCTCCTGAACGCCGGTCCCAGACTCTCCGCATCCCCAGGCGAGGAATACCGTCAAGGAAAGCAGCAGGGAGAGGATGGCTATAAAGCATATCTTCAGGCGGTAATCTCCGTGGGCCATATTCATCGCCCCCTCTTTGGTATATAGACAGCCCGATAATCCATTCTGCTATTATCATATCCTTTCGCTTATCACATATCGCGTTATCGTACGGAAAGATCGGGCATTATCTTGGTGGAGGTTATTGCCCCAATACCCGTCCCCCTCCACTCCCTCGCAGCATTTCCTTGACCCATCAATGCCATAAAAGGGCGGGAACCAATAACTCGTCTGATCAGGATAGCCTGTTGCCGCGATCGCCGCAGAAAACCATGTACCCGGGGCTCGTCGCGCTATATCTTTAATTACCGCCTACTTCTATGAGCCCGCTCCTATCGCATATATTCTTCCCAGCAGGAGTGTCGCGTATATGGTTCCGTCCTTATCAATCGCCGGAGGCATGAAGTTATGCGGGTGCCCGCCGGGACCCGGCGACTCCGCGGCGAATTGCCATTTCTCGGTCCCGTCATTTGAGTCCACGCAGTGTATCTTCGCCTTAGACGTTGAGGCGTAGAGCAAACCATCCTTTCCGATTGTAGGACTGAAGACAAATGGACATGTAGAGACGCCATCACCTGCATAGAATTCCCACTTCAACATCCCGCCCTCCGACAGGGATACCGATCCCTACGCCGCGGCCGAGCCCAAGGGCTACCGCAAGGCCCTTGTCCTGGGGATCATAGCTCTGCTGGTGGTGGGGGCAGTGGCGGCGGTGGTTCTTGTCCTCTTCGTCTTCGGTGCGGAATCCAACCATGCCCAGGCCGAGGAATATGTCAAGGAGGCGGCAGCCCTTATCGAGGACGGAGAGTACGAGCAGGCCGTGGAGAGATGCGACCAGGCAATAGAACTTGATTCAGAATATTCAACAGCCTACTATAACCGGGCCCTGGCCTACTACAGAATGGGCCAGTATGAAGAGGCCGTCGCTGACCTGGACAAGGTCATCGAGATTGATCCCAACGATGCCGATGCCTCCAGCAAGCTGGCCATGGTCTACGAGGAAATGGGCGAGGACGAAAAGGCCGCAGATATAGATACCGAATCATCCGAGTCGGTCAACGATCCCTTGGAGAAACCGAAGGCGGAGGCCAAGATCCTTCTGGATCAGGCCAACGTGGCACTGCAGGAGGTCCAGGGCATAGGAATCGATACCCCCGACATCAACCAGGCCTTCATAAACGCCTCGACCAAGTACGACGAGGGCAAGACCGCGGAGGACTACATAGGAGAGAGCGACAGCTGCGCCTACTGGTCCAAGGTGGTCATCGACGGCTGCAAGGCCTGCAAACAGCAGCACGCCGCCCAACAGGAGAGGGAGAGGCAGATAGCCAACTGCGAGAGCGCGGCTGTTGAATATGTTTGGGGCCTTTTCGGATCGGGCGCCGGAGATGTCTGGGTTGCTGATATTTCGATGAACGATGCATGTACCTACGCAGAAGTTTGGATGGGTTTGACGGATGCCCAAGGATATCCTGGCCAGGGCTTCGCGGTAAAGGTTGAGTCACCTGTCTCCCCGGGGATTCACCTGAAGGAGACCTCCGCCTCATCGCCCTTTTGCACCACCCATACCGTCTTGTACCCCTCCACCTGCTCTCCATCCGCGTTGAGCCTCACATTGGCTCTCATGCAGATGGTACCCAGGTTGGTCACCCAGGCGGTGATCGTGACCTCTTGCCCGGGTTCCGGTGTCTCGGGCGTGAATTCCAGGGAGGCAAGTGCCAGGTCGGGAGGTTCTATTTACGGTATCTCGAGGGTGAGGGCGATATCTCCTACTACCGTGGGCTCCCCGGCCGGGAATCTGGCGTTGATCTTGATATATCGGACAAAGGGAAATGAGGCTATCGCGCCGGAAGAATACATCTCGGGGGCTTTCTCCAAGATATCACCGTCGACGGAGAAGGAAAGCCATATGCTGGGAGTTACCTCTCCAATAGCGCTCCACCCTATTTCAGAGAGCCTGTGTTCAGTACCTAGATCATAAATAAGGGATGTCCACGTGCGTTCAGGTATCCCCTGTCCGCCGCTTTCCACACGGATGGATTCCACAGAAGTCACCGAGTAATTATCGGCACCCGTCCCGCCGAGTATGAAGCTATCTCCGCCGGCTTCCACCGCGATCGGCTCATTGCGGGCGTGATTCATTGAAGATACAGCCTGAATACTCCAATCATCCAATGAAAGTAAGAAGGCATCGGATGAGATCTGCCAGCTGTAATCATTCATGTTGAAAGTCATGCCTCCCGTGAGGAGGACGTCTCCCGCGGATGTTGGTGAGGGAGCAGTGCCAATGGGAACGGAGACATGTGCCGCCTTAGTCCAGCTACCACCTGGTGAGAGCGCCCATACCGGCATAGGCTCCCAACCTACCACCTGTTCCATCGTCTCTGGATAACCGAGGAGGTAGATATTATTGTCAACGGATATCGTCTTTATATACGCCATTGAGCCCGGGGATTGGGATAAAAGCTCCGAAGGTGGTAGTAAACGCGCCCCCGTCCAGGCATCTGTTGCAATATCATAGCATAGGATGTCCGTGAAGAGAGGCGGATCAACACTTATGCTGCGTCCGCCCAGTAACCAAAGCTTTCCATCCGCGGAGTCCACAGAAGGCCTGTAGCGATTTTAGGGTGGTGAGGCAAGTGGAGTAAATGAGCCATCTTCCGGATCGAAAGCATAAAATTATTGCCGCTATCGTCGATCGTATATCCCTCGAGGACATAGATCTTGTCATTCATGGGCACGGCCGAAGCGTATAATATACGTCCGGGAGCCTGTGATGCCTTTTCCCAGGTGTCTTGATCCGGACTGTATTCCAATACATTGTATTCCACACCTTGTGGTCCATATGTCCAGGTGCCAAAGGTGTATATTTTTCCAGGATAGGAAGCACATCCAAGGTTATAGATGTAATCCGCGGGTATCTAGGCCCGCTCAACCCAACCATTAAGCTCGCCGCCTGGAGAGGAGTTGACGAACCATCCGGGGTAGGTCTTGCTGTCTATTCCGCCAACCTGTCCCTTCTCGAAATCGTCTTGGTCGCTAACGATCACCCGGTATTCACCCGCGAAACCGGGACTAATCAGGTTAAGGGATGTGATGCTCATGTTGCCATGGGCATCTCGCGCCATAAGACCTGCTCGCGAAGTACCTGGTTGGTTGGGGAGTTCGCAAGACCATAGGTTTTCACCCGAGGTAGTCAACGGTATTGCTCCTCCCTCCACGGTCAATGCAACTTCTGCTGCCTCCTCGGAGACGATTGCCTCGAGCTTTGTTTGAGTATCTGGATGGTTGGGTTCGGCGGAGGGAAAGATAGCCAGCGGCTCGGGGACGGCGTTGTCCACTTGTATCACGTCTCCGCCGATAGTCTGTTTTCCTCTCTCCGTGGTAACAAAGACGGCAAGGTAGTAGTTATCTTCTTCAACGAAGTCACCGTGGGTATTGGTGCCGTCCCAGGAAAAAATGACCGTGCCGGCTGGGTGAAACTCGCCTTCTTCCGGTCGGGCCACCTGCTTGAAGTCTTGTAAGAACACCGTGAAATCTATGTAGGCCTCCTCGGTGATATTGCAGGAGAAAGCACGGGTATCGGTAAGCCCATCCCCATTAGGTGTGAAGAGCTGGGGCTCGATCGCGACACCGGTGATAGTCAAAGAAGCACTTGTCGCCTGAAGCTGCACGAAGACAGACTGGCCGAATTGCTTTGCCTTAAGATATTCCAGGTTTATAGTATAAGCCTACTTCATATTATCCGCTAACGACTGAAACTTACACAAGTTTGAAACGTCAAGTCATTCGGCTACCCGTGAGATATTGTTGGCTGAGTACTTGGATTGCTTGGTATCCAGGTTTGGGAAACAGCTGTACGGAGTGAATGTGATTCGAACCAACGAAAGCCCTTGCATGGCCCGATGGTTTATAGATTCACCGTCTTTGGATAGTCACTGCTGGAATCCTGCCTGGTAGTGATTCGTTCCTACACAGGGCGGCGGCGGAAAAGCTCTATGCCGTTCTCAAGGGCGGCGGCGACGAACCTGTTTCCGTCCCGTAGCATATCCTCGATCTCCTCGCGGGTATAGGGGAAAACATCCATGCCGATCGGAAAACGGGAGGGCAGGAAGGCGACTATGCGGTCCTGGAAAGGCATGTCCGATTCCGCCAACACCAGAAGAATATCGACATCGCTTGCCGGAACGCTGTCTCCACGTGCGAAAGATCCGAACAGGATTATGGCCTCGAGCTCAGGATGGCTGTCGGCGAGATTCCTGGCATAACCATCAAGAGCCTTTTTGACAGCTTTACGATCCAGATATCTTATCTTCACAGAACGAGATGACGGCGTCTCCATTTTCTATAGCCCTTTCTGCTTCGGACTTCGTATAGTAATCAAGCGGGGCGCCCTGGGGATGGGAGTTCGGATAGCGAGCTGGGATGTAATGCTTGTCCAGTTCCTTGCCTCTCTCCACCAATTGCTCTGCGACTCCTGTCTCCGGTGGAAGGCTCGCCAGAAGGGCGCTTACCGAATGCCCCCAGGTGTCCGCGCCTAATCCCTGGAACAGCGCTTTCACCGCCATCTCCGCTCCCTGTTGGGCGGCGAAACAAGCCCACTCGTACTCGCCGTTACGCAGCGAGTTGCGTGCGTGATTCAGATCCCTCTTTGCCTGCCTCAGCCAGTCTTCATGTCTCGATGGCATAAGAAACACCCCTAAAAGATTATACATCGCGACAAAGACTCGCGCCCGCGATGCGCAGTAGTGAAAGTAGGGGAAGGTTACAAAGTATCCCGACCGGAGCTTTCAGGCGATTCTCTCGATCTCTGTTCGTGGCGTATCGATTACCTTAATATGGTATATATTACAAGATCAAAGATGTGACTCCTTCTTTGACCTCTTCTTATAGGTTCCAGGCGGTATCGAAGCCGTCCCGCACCGCGTCGTGGATGCGACCCACCACGCGAGCGTCGCCTATGGCGTACACTCGTGGAAAGCGCGTCCATAGCTCACGGACTAGGCGGTCGTCGCTTCTGACCCCCATGGCCAGGACGACGAAATCGACCTGGCGCGTCGTGCGCCCTCCGGATTTCACGTGCCGCAGCGTTATTACTCCGTCTTCTATCTCCACCAGTTCGTGGGAGGTGATGAACTCCGCGTGGCTTTCATCCAGGCGCCCGGTTATGTCCATGAGGTTCTGGTGATAAGCGTCCGGGCCGATCTCGTCCAGCATCTCCACTATCAGCAGGCGGTTGCCGTCCTCGGCAAGCTTTTCCGCGGTCTCCAGGCCGGTCAGCCCCGAGCCGATGACCGCCACGGTCTTTCCCTCCAGCTTCACCGTTTCCTCGAGGATGGCGTTGACGGTGCAAACGTTGACGCGGTTCACACCGGGGATGTCCGGCACTATGGGTTGCGAGCCCGTTGCAGCGATAACCGCATGGGGATCGAGGGCCTCCAGGGCGGGTACGGTAGCCTCCGTGTCGAAGCGGATCTCCGCACCGCTGCGCCGGGCGGCGCCCTCCAGGTCCTGGATGCACCAGTCGATCTTATCTTTCCTGGGCGGAACCACCGCCAGCTTGAGCTGTCCTCCCGCGGATTCGTCACGCTCGAGGACAACGGTATTGAACCCGCGGGAGGCCAGAACCCCGGCCGCCGACAGCCCCGCCGGCCCCGTCCCGATAACCGCTACCGTGCACTCCTCTCCATCTGCGCGAGGTTGTTCCCTCTCTCTCTCGCGGCCCAGGCGTGGGTTGACGGCGCATTCAAGCGGCAAGCCTATTACCGCCTTTTCCATCAGCGATTCTATGCAGCGCAGGCACGAGATGCACCGCGTGATCTCGTCCTCCCTTCCCTCCATGGCCTTGGCTACCCAGGCCGGGTCGGCCAGCAGGGGACGGCCCAGGGAGACGAAGTCCTGGATGCCCTCGGCGATCTGGTCCTCCGCCTGCCGGGGCGAACGAATGAGGTTGGCGGCGATGACGGGAATGGATACCGCTTCCTTGACGGCACGGGCAAGGTACTTGCGCCAACCGTCCTCGAATGACATGGGCTCCAGCCACCAGTTCATGGTGTCGTAGGTGCCGGAACTCACGTCGATGGCGTCGATGCCCGATCTCTCCAGACGGCGTGCGATCTCCACCCCTTCCTCCAGTTCGATTCCCTGGCCGGACTTGCCGATGCGGCGGTAGAACTCGTCGACGGTGAGCCTGACGGCGATGGGGAAATCTCCGCCGCACTCGCGCTGTATGCCGCTTATGATATCCAGAAGGAAGCGCATGCGGTTGTCCAGGCTGCCGCCGTATTCATCGCGTCGTCTGTTGCTCTGGGTGCTCAAAAACTGCTGGATAAGGTAGCCGTGCGTGCCGTGCAGCTCTACGCCATCCCCCCCGGCGGACTGCACACGCCGCGCCGCCCGTACGAAATCCCGTACAAGGCTTCTTATCTCCCACCGCATCAGGGCCCGCGTTCGCTGGTTGAAGAGGCGGCTGGGGATCTTGGAGGGTCCGACGACCGCCGGCCAGCGCATGTATTTCATCATCATGTCACTCGCGGCCGGGAATTTCCCCATCGCCTTGAAGAGCGGCGGCAGTTTCCTGTACACACCCGGCCAGAGGCGCCCCATCAGCTCGACCTGGGGAGCGTAGATACCCATCATGGACAGGCCCTGGCGGCCCGGATGGTGGAGCTGGCAGAAGACCTTGGTGCCGTGGGAGTGGATGCGTTCCACCATGGCGGAGAAGGGGGCGACGTGGCGGTCGAAGGCCATGGACAGCTGCCTCGGAATAGACACTCCATGGATGATGTTGACGCTCGTGATCTCCGTGATGAGCAAGCCCAACCCGTTTTTAGCCCTTTCCTCGTAATAGGAGATTATCTGCTCGGAAGGGGTGCCGTCGTAGTTGGCCATTCCCGTCCCCATGGGCGCCATGACCATTCGGTTCTTTATAGTGACGTTTCCGATCTTGCCCGAGCTGAAAAGATGCGGGTACCGCATGTCCTGCCTCCTTATCTCCTCCACGAACTGTCCGATTCGGTCGACAGCACCATATTACACCTATTAATCGTATATTTTCCTTCCCGGATATCGTACTGATGTGATCGTTTGAAATGGTCATAAGGTTATGTACGTCGGGAGCGTATCCGGGCAATAGGTGCTTCGGGAATAATATAATTGGTCATTAGCAATGCAAGCTAATAATTACCGGCAAACAGGAGGGCCATCTAGCGGGAATATCTTCGCGTAGAGGTAGGAATGTCATCGTTTGCCGTCCTTATTATTGCCGTTGCTCATGGGTTCTCCATCTTAGTAGATGTCGTATAATTGGGCGGCTATGATATCGGTGCGCTTGCGCTTTTTCGTACGCAGGAAGCGCAGGAAGGCGCGGATATGGCTGTAGGAGAGGAACTGGTACAGGGCCGGCATGATATCGTTCCGCCTGAAATAGAGATACGATAGACTCGAAAGGGCCTGGATATTGGAAGGAATCTGTTTCCAGTCCTTTATCATGTTCCGGACTATCGCGACATTGATCTGTTCCTCAAGGCCGGCCTCGAGAAGCCGGTGATCGATGGAGTCCGCGTCCATCACGCCGCCGACGAACATCTGCGTGGACATGAGGGCGACCCCATTGGTGGGACGCGGGTTGCATTCCATCATGCACAGGCCGCTTTCATCCCTGAGGAAATCGAAGGAGATCTAGCCGTGAAAGCCGGTGGCCGCCGCGAAGCGCTGCACTGCAGCCAGGGTCCGCGGCTCGTCTATGGAGACGAACTGGATGCCGCCGGTGCTCCAGGGTCTTGGGGTGCTCGTAGGTGCGGTGTATGGTCAAGCGGCCGCTTTGCACCACACTGAAGCTGCACAGGTCGGTGCCGTGCACGAACTCCTGCGCCAGCCAGGGGTTTTGCGGGGTTGGGTGGCAGTTATCGATCTTAGTCGCGTTCGCCAGGAGGCCGGTATTGGTGAGGAGTTCGACCCCGCCCCGCGAGAAAGAAGCCCGCGTGAAGTACTGCTCGTAATCCCCGGCCGCTTTCTTGAGCGTATCCTTGTCAGTGACTATGGTGGTGCGGGGGACGCGGATGGGAAGCTCCTCGCAGAGCCGTACGAACGCCGCCTTGTCGTAAAAGCGGGCCAGGGTCTCGAAGGGTGAGAGGAAGACCTCTGTCAACCCCTTGAACTGGTCGAGGTGACTGGCGATGTTGAATAACTCCTCGAATTGTGGAACGAGGAGGTCGATCTCCTTCTCCCTGATAATCCTCTTCAGGTCGGCGATGAATTGCGGTGTTTGGTAGCGCGGGGAAGCGTTTATCATGTATTCGCTAACCGCCGCGGAATGGAAGGTGTCAGTGGCGTATACCCTGTGTCCTTCCTAGCCGAACTTGCGGATCTCGTCCAGCGCGAACGGCATCCTGGAGCTGGTTACAAGAACGTTCATTCGTTAACAATAACCCCTTGAGCAAGGGCCGTCCGAACCAGGAGGACTTCGAGATGCTGATGCGCTGGGTGGAAGGGCTCGGGTGCGGGCTGGCGCGAGATGACGGCCTTGGCATCGACGGCTCCCCCGTAAGGCCCGGTAGGATCGACCGCGTACTCGACGCGGTGGTATTCAAGCCTGAATTCATGTACCACTTCTGGCCCAGCGTCCGCTTCAGGCCCGAGCGGTGCGATTCCTGCGGGGCATGCCAGAGCAAGTGTCCGGTGGGAAGGCTGGACGATCTGCTGAGAATCGATAACGATATCATGTGCCTGTACTGTTCCAGTGCGTTCGCTCCTGCCCGGAGGGCGCGTTCGACGCGTCCATGCGCATGGCTCAACCGGTTGTCAGATTATTCAGCAAGATGTCGGGAATGCGCGAGAGGCACTCCACCAGGGTTTATGCTTGAGGTGCCCGGAAAGGAAAAGCCGGTATTCCGTTTATCCGTCATCGCCACCAGCGAATCCTATACGGGAGGCCGTTAAGAGAGCTACATGCCCTCCTTCAGGGAGGCGGCGATACAGGGCTCACATCTTCCAGGAGGGTTTCTTGAAGCGTTGTATCAGCCAGGCTGTCAGGCAAAGCACGAGTATCCCGAACAGCAGGAAGCCGGCGTATGCGAGAGTGCTGCCCCTGTGCTGCTGGCCTGTGGGCGGGAGGAATCCCATGAGCATGGCGAAAACAGAGGAGCATATACCCAGGGCGACCACGATCCATATCCCTACCTTGCCCCCCGGTATCCTGTAGGCCCGCGGCGTATCGGGACGCGAGTAACGTAACTTGAGACTCACCAGGAACATTATTATATAGACTATCAGATAAACTTGTGAGGCCAGGGCAGTGAGGAGCCAGAAGGAGTCGGTAACGCTAGGCATCACCAGGTAGACCAGGGAATACACGGTTACGATCCCCGCCTGCACCAGAAGGATGTTGACCGGTATGTCCCTGGAGTTGGTCTTCTGGAAGAACAGCGGTAGATCGCCGTTCCTGGCCGTAGCCAGCATGAACTTGGCCGGGCCTATCAACCAGGAGTTGATTTGGGCCACCATGCCGAAAACCATCAGCAATCCCAGTATGGGAACCAGCCAGCCCAAACCGAAGGCGTCCAGGGAGATGTCGAAGGCCTGTACCACTCCGGTCAGCAGGTCGATCTTATCGCCGGGAACGATGGCCGCCACGGCCAACGCTCCCATTATAAAAACTATGACGATGATCAGGGCTGAGGAGAAGATGGCCCGTGGATAGTCCCGCTGCGGGTTCCTTACCTCGGAGGCGTGTGCGCTGGAGATCTCGATCCCCATGAACATCAGCAGCACGCCGATGAAGAAGACCAACTGCGTCCTGTCCGCGAAGTTGGGCATGAGATCTCCCAGGCCGAAGCCGGTCTCCACGGTCTTGCCGAAAGCGGCCCAAAGGATGGCCAGGAGGACAACGGCTACCCCGGGAACGATCACCCCTGAGAACGCCCCCAGGGAGCTTATCTTCCCGGAGGTCTCCATGCCGCGGAAGTTCGAGAAGGTGGCGCTCCAGAAGACCACCAGGATCACGGCCACGATGAAATACCTGTTCTCGCTGAGGGAGGGGGTGATGACGTAACCCAGTATGGCGGCGAGAGCGCCCAATACCGTCGGTAGCCAGATCACGCAGTTCAACCACTCCAGCCAGGCCACCAGGAAGGCCCAACCGGTGCCGAAGGCCTCCTTGGTCCAGGCGTGGATACCGCCGATCTCGGGCCATGCGGTGGCCAGCTCGGCGGAGACGAGGGCCGTGGGGACGAAGAAGACCAGGGCAGCCAACAGCAGATAGATAACGATGGAGAAACCGTAGGTGGCAAGCATGGGCAGGCCGCGCAGGTTGAGGATCAGGGAGATGTTGATCATGGCCAGGGTGAAAACACCCAGCACCTTGGCGTTGGTGTTCAGCCCGTTTTCTCCCATGCCAACCCTTTCGAGTTTTCCTGCTCCGACCCGCGGGCGGTGCCTTGAAAGCAAGCCGGTTCCCTCCGCTTTTCTTTCGAGGTTCGCCGTCAATTTCTTTAGCGAAAGACCGTATCCCACTCAAGGGGATTTAATGCCCGAGTGCGGCTGAAGGGAGGCGGGCGATCCGGGCGACAGCAAGGGCTCAAAACGTAAGCCGGCGATCCACCCACGCTTGGGGGAGGGAAACTTTAATATATAATTAGGTTACTTTAATCGGCACGGAGGGATTAGGATGTCGAGTTTAGTGGAAGGAGTGCTCCATGAAGACGCGTATCACCGAGATGTTGGGTATCGAACACCCCATTTTACTGTCCGGAATGAGCTGGGTCAGCACCCCCGATATGGTGGCGGCCGTATCCAACGCCGGGGGCATGGGCATACTAGCCAGCGGCGTCCTGGATGCCGATGAGACCAGGCGGGCCATCCACGAGATAAGGGAGAAGACGGACAAGCCCTTCGGTGCCAATGCCTCACTTCTTTTTCCCGGGGCGGCCCAGAACGCGCAGGTGATGCTGGAGGAGAAGATACCCATGATCAACTTCGCCCTGGGCAAGGGAGACTGGATAGTGCAGGCCGCCCACGAGTACGGCGGCAAGGTTCTGGCTACCGTAACAAACGTCCGCCACGCCAAGCGGGCCCAGGATTACGGCAGCGACGGGGTGATCGTCACCGGAAACGAGGCCGCCGCTCACGGCGAGCCCCCCACCACCTTCTGTCTGGTGCCTAGCATCTCCGAGCAGCTGGACATCCCGGTGATAGCGGCTGGAGGCGTGGCCGACGGCAGGGGACTGGCCGCCGCCCTGGCCCTGGGGGCGGAGGGCGTGGCCATGGGCACGCGCTTGATGACCACCAAGGAGAGCCCCCTCCACGAGAACTACAAGAAGCTATCCGTGGAGAAGGACGTCTACGACACCCTCTACTCCAAAAGATTCGACGGTCTGTGGTGCAGGGTCCTGGACACCCCGGGGGCCCGTAAGGCCATCAAAAGCGGACTCAATCCCATACAGATGCTCAAGGCCATACCCAACTCCCGGGGTATCGCCAAGATGCTCAAGCTGCCCTACTGGAAGCTTTTCATCGGCGTGCTGGCCTCCGGTTGGGAGAACGCCAGGCAGCTGGCCTTCATGGCCAACGCCTTCAAGCTGCTGCGCGAAGCTACCGAGGACGGGGATACGGTAAAGGGCGTTCTGCCGGTCGGGCAGGTTACCGGACTGGTGCACGATATTCCCACGGTGCAGGAGGTCCTGGACAGGACGGTCAAGGAGGCCGAGGAAGTGGCCGGGGAACTGGCCAAGAAGTTCGAGGCCTAGAGATAGACCGAAGATCGTGAGGGGAGATGGCCTTGCCGTACGGCAAGGCCATCTCACTTAAGGCACCGGCTCTCCAGGCGGGCGGCAATATACATGGGTTCCCGCGTTCCCGGGAACTCTCCGGCCACCGGGTACGCCTGGCCCATACGGCGAATAAGCTTCAGGGTATTAACCTGCTATCCTTTCCGCCAGGTAGGCTCCGATGCTATTAGGGGAGACGTGACCGATAGAGGAGGGATTGGGATGAGAAGCGGCGAATCAGTACCTTGCGGGTGAGGGCTGTACAGATGGAGTGGGTGAACGGCGACATAGAGGCCAACTTGGAACGGGCGGCGGATTTCATCGACCGAGCGGCGGCGGGGGGCGTGCGGTTGATCGTTTTGCTGAGTTCATGCCCACGGGGTACATCTATAGCATGGAGATGTGGGCGGCGGCGGAGCCGTGTGAAGGTCCGGCGGTGCGGTGGCTCAGGGATAACTCCAAGCGGTTGGGGTGTGGCTGGCGACCGGCTTCCTGGAGGCCGAGGGCGAGGATTTCTACAATACCTTCGTACACTGCAATCCGAGCGGGGAGGAGGATGGAAGGGTGCGCAAACAGACGCCCGCTTTCGCCGAGGCTTATTACACCCGGTGTGATACGGGTCCCACGTCATCAACAGCAAGTTCGGAAAGGTAGGGATGGGCATTTGTTACGAGAACCAGCTGGCCTACACCCCCCAATTGATGTATTCGCAGTCCGTGGATATAATGCTCCAACCCCATTCCGCGCCCACCCCCATACCAAATCCGCCTTATCCCAGAAAATGCGTGGAGATCTATAAAAGCAATCTCATGGGGTATCCAAGTACTATGCGGAAATACTGGGCGTTCCCGTGGTGATGATAAACAAGAGCGGAGCCTGGAGCTCACCCATACCCATGCTGCCTTTCCTCCCCCCAGCACTCCAGCTTCCCGGGCTACTTCGCCATCGTGGATTCCGATGGTATCCTGAAGGCACAACTGGGAGGGGAGGAGGCGGTTATCGTGGATTAGGTAACCCTGGACCCCGCCCGCAAGACCGGCGTCAAGCCTCCTTCTTATGGCCGCTGGGCCAGGAAGGAGCCCTGGGTAATAAACAGCTTCCACATGGTGGAAGCCATGGGAACCGCCTTGTACAGGATGAGCGGCGAGAGAAAGAGAAGGGCCAGGGAGGCCTCTTCTTCCGGGTAAGAACGCCTAACGGCCGAGCGGACGAGACGTCTATCCCATAGCTCCCCGTTATTCGGCCTCATCGGCGATGGGCTATTCCCCGCTTACAGCCACGTGATGCGGGGGGAGCAGTGAGCGCGACCCCGAACGTCGGCAGCTGTCACCGCGCGGACTCCGATACCGCCCGATCCTCAAGCCTTCTGCGCGAGGTATCCGACTCCGGAGGCGTTTTCGGCATGAATACCGGGGTAGAGAAGCCAATCCGCGGTCACAAATCGTCGAGCCCTCGAGCGATATGGAGCAGTAAGAATCACATGCTTACAATCACCCGCACTCCGGTTAAAGCCGCTCGTCCAAGGGGCCGTATTATAACCTAGGATGCATAACGGCCTATTGGAGGTTTGGAACCTAAGGACCTTGACCGATTTTTATCTGTTTCCGCCTGAAAGCATCTGTGTCGTTGCTTTTTAGCGGGATAAAGGCGTTGATAACGCATAGGTTTATACCCCCGGGAGGACAGGTATTGAACCCTCTGGAGTGTTGAGCCATGGGAGCGGTACGCGAGTCTGGAGAGACAGGAGCCGCACACGACCTCGACCCGGATAAGGATGCCGCGGAGCAGGAGGCCGCGGCGGCGCTGGCCGGGAGCGAGGAAATGCTGCGGGGACTCACCGACGCCCTCAAGGAGGGCATCCTGGTTCTGGACAGAAACGGCAACGTTGTTTTCTGGAATCAGGGCGCCGAGAAGATGCTGGGTTTTACCGAGGAGGAGGTATTGGGGCGGAACGCGGTGGAATTGATGGCTCCAGAAGATTACCGGGACGAATATCATGGTAGATTCATAGAGTTCAAGGAATCTAGGGCCAGCACCGGCACGGAAGACATCATGGAGTTCGAGGCCGTGGCCAAAGACGGCAGGGTGTTTCCAATAGAGATCATCACGTCCATGGCGAGTATCAAGGGAGAGACTGACGTCATCGTGGTCATTCGGGATGTCACGGAGAGGAAGGAGACCGAGCAGGCGTTGCAGGAAAGCAAGGCGAGATACAGGATCGTGGAAGAAAACTTTACCGACGTGGTCTGGGTCTCCGACCTGGACCTTAACATCAAATATGCCAATCCGTCTGCATATCACCAGATGGGATACGAGGCGGAGGAATTGGTTTCGAAATCGCTCGGGGAATTGATGACACCGGAATCCTTTAACCTAGCTTTCGCTAGAAAGGAGGAGGAGCTTGCGATAGCCACCGAGACCGCCGTGGATCCGCCGATACCGGTGGAGTTGGAGGTGGAGCAGGTTCGCAAGGACGGAACCACATTCTGGGCAGATGTAAGGGTGGGGTTTCTACGCCGTCCAGACGGAACCCCTTACGGCATTCTGGGGGTCTCCAGGGATATCTCCGGGAGAAGACACGCCGAGGAGGCCTTGAGGACCTCGGAGGAAAGATATCAGCTCCTGGCCGAGAACCTCTCGGACGTGATATGGGTCACCGATCTCTCCCTTAAATGGACCTACATCAGCCCCTCGGTCGTCAACCAGACCGGATACAGCGTCGAGGAAGCACTGGAGAGGAATATGGCGGATACGGTAACCCCCGAATCTCTCAAGGCCGCGCTGTCTTTACTGGAAGGAGGGATGCGAGACGAACTGGAGGGCAGGAACCCGCCGGACAGGATCTGGGTGGTGGAGGTCGAGGCCTACAGAAAATCGGGAGGCACCATATGGCTGGAGGAGAGGGTGAAATTCCTGCGCGATGGGGACGGCGAGCCCACCGGCATTCTGGGAGTGGCCCGGGACGTTACCATGAGAAAGTGTGCCGAGGAGCGGATAAAGCGCAACCTGATAGCGGAAAAGACCGTTTCACGTATATCCACCCGCCTGATAAGCCCCCAGGATCTGGAGGCGGCCATCAACGATTCCCTGGCCGACCTCGGGCGGCTTATGGACGTGGGAAGGGTCTATCTGTTCGAGGCCTCGGAGGACTTGCGGTATATCAGCAATACCCACGAGTGGGTCGCGGAGGGCGTAACGTCGCAGATATCAAAGTTACAGAACTTAGCGGTCGGTGCCTTTGACGAGTGGGCGGAAAAACTCCTCAGGGGCGAGATCATAGCCCAGGAGGATTTGACGGTGGTCGCCAAACCGGCCGGTGACATCGTGGGGTGGAAAGAGGCAAAAGCCCTGATATATATCCCCATGTTTGGAAGAATGAGGCTCTTCGGGTTTATGGGGCTGAACGACGTGAGGGCTCCCCATGCATGGCCTGAGGAGGATATCAGGGTTCTTCGCATCGTGTCGGAGATGCTCACCAAGGCTGTGGAGCAGAGCCGCACCGAAAAAGCCTTGAGGGAGAGCGAAAACCGGGTTCGTAGCATCGCGGAGGCCACAGGCGACGGCATACTCATGACAACGCCAGCGGGCAGGGTGCTTTTCGCTAACACGGCGGTGGAGAGGATCTTCGGGTATTCATACGGCGAATTGGAGTGTATGAGCGTGGATAAACTGTTGCCGGGAGGGCTTGAGGATATCGTCGGTGAGCTAATGCCTCGTCTAGGCCGTGAAGAGGATTCGACGGAGGGTAAGGTCATCGAAATGGAGGGCTTGAGGAGAAGCGAAAACACCTTTCCCGCCGAAGTATCCGTTTCGCTCTTTCTCTTACAGGGTCAACCAAACGTTCTGGCAACCGTGCGGGATATCACCGGGCGCAAACTGTTGGCGGAGATGGAAAAAGAGGCCGCGGCCGCGGCCGCCGCAGCCGAGGTATCCCAGCAGCATGCAGACGAGCTTAAAGACATCATAATAATTACGGCCCATGAACTGCGTCATCCGGCGACCGTATTCAAGGGATACTCAGAGATCCTGTTGAAATATTGGAACGAGATGGACAACAAGAGGATAAGGGAGAGTCTGGAGAGTATCGGGGAGGCCTCGAATCGCTTGACCAGCCTGGTGGAAAACCTGCTCGAAGCCTCACTTATAGAGAAGAAGTCCATCGAGCTTGAGTACTCGAAGGTGGATCCGGTGGCGCTTATCGAGATGGCCGTAAGCGAGGCGAGGCCCAAAGCACCTGATGGGCGAATTCGTATATGCACTTCGGGAAAGTACGAGTCGATCGAGGTCGATTCCGAGAAGATACGCGGGGTCATAGGAATACTGATCGACAACGCGATGAAATATTCCCCGGAGGAAAGCCTGGTGCATATCTGGTGCGAACAGACCGGCGAGGAGACTCTATTCCATGTACTGGACAGGGGTATAGGGATACCAGAGGAAGAGCGGGAGAAAATATTTCGCCGTTTCTACCAGGTGGAAGATGTCAATCATCACTCGCTCCCGGGTATGGGCCTCGGCCTATACATAGCGAGGTCACTCGTCGAATCTCACGGGGGATGGATCGAGGTCTTTCCGGGCGAGGAAGGCGGGTCGTTGTTCAGCTTTGGAATACCGAAAAAAGGACGTACTCATAGTTCTAAAGCCCAGGTCAATCCCCGATATGGTATATTATCCGAGATCAATTTTCTAACCCCGTAAAAGTGAGGGACGTTATGCGTAAGTGGGTCTATGCGGGTATCGTGTTGGCCGGCGCCTGTGCCCTGGTAGTGGGAAACGAGGAACCGGGCACCGAGTTGCACCATAGTGACTGGTCCCTGTACCTGGAGGGTGACACCGGCCGCAGTTTCAAGAACCTGGATCATTTTCTCTTTCATCTCGGGGAGCTGATGTCCATCCAGCTTTACGTGATACGGCTTTACCTTATGCGCCCTCTCGATTCCTCTTTCCGGGAGCGCATCATGATCGTAACCGACTTGGCCAACCAATGTGCCTGGTGAGGCTTCGTCCACAGGCGATTCGGTCGGATCGCGGGGTTGAGCAAGGAGGAGATAAGGAGCCTGGAGAAACTGGATCCTTCCGGGTTCGACGAGCGGGAGTATATCGCACTGTCCTGGGTGCGCTCCGTCCTGACCATGCCGGACGGTCCGCCCCCGGAATTGGACGAGGCGCTTCATACCGCTTTTTCGGCACGGGAACGTCGATACATAATAACCGCCATGAAGGCCGTGTATTTCTTCAACCTTCTGGGCAACACCGCCGAGAGGTGGACGCGGAGGTTGTTGCGTTTTCCGGAGCCCGAGCCGAATGCCGCGTGCACCCTGGACCTTGGCTAAAAAAAGCGTTTCCGGCCCTCGCTTAGCGGCCTCGCCCCCGTTTCGAGTAGATTCTCGCCAACCCCCGGTTGATAGTAGCGAAGAACCGGCAGGTGATCTTCACGATCTCGCGTCGAGGCCCGGCGGGGCTGGCTATTGGAATGCAACGGTGCTCCCTCTTCGAGCTCGAAAGATTATCCCATTCTGACATGAGATGCCCGTATCTTGACAAAGAGTAGGGCCTGCCCTGATAATATGTTAGAGCTATCTAACATATAAGGTATAGGGTATAGGGTATGAAATCGAAACAGACGGCGAGGATGGAGGACTACCTCGAGGCCATATATGAACTACAGAAGGAGGAGGGTGTGGCCAGGGTAAGCTCCATTGGGCGCAGGCTGCAGGTCACCATGCCCACGGTCAACTCGGCAATAAACCGGCTGTCCGAAAAGAAACTGGTGAAACACGACAGGTACGGCGATGTCGAGCTTACCCGCGAGGGGCTGGAGATCGGTAGGGAGGTGTCGCGCCGGCACCGCGTTCTGACCCTGTTTCTATCGCGCATATTGGGGGTTGATGAGGAGACGTCCCGCAGGGACGCCTGCGAGATAGAGCACAGCCTGAGTCCCAAAACCGCGGACAGGCTGACCAGCCTGGTGGAATTCATCCTGGATGCGCCGAGGCAGCCGGAATGGTTGAGAAATTTCGACTACTATTACCGGCATGGCAAGCGTCCCAGGAAATGCTATGAGAGGTTCGACGAGGAGGAGGGGTAAGATATTTATACAATATGTAAGATATTTCTAAGTTTAAACGGTGTTTTTCAAGGATGGATGGAGTGAAGATAATGGGCTGAGTAGCAAAGACCCGAGGAATCGGGTGGATTATAGGCTCGTATGGGAGCTATAGAGGGTTCACACGTAAGCCCTTTGCCGGAGGGCCGTAACGGAAGGTGCCACCTTCGGGCTATGGCCATATATGTTCGATTCCGTCAAGCCGCTTGAGACGGCGCATTCGATTCAAAGAGGGAAGGGATTATGGATTGGAAGGGATACAGAGGCAGTATAGAGGAGTTCGATCTTTCGTCGGGAGAACGCGGCAACGAGGAGCTTGCAGAGAGGGACGCCCTGGATTACATAGGTGGCTCGGGGCTCAACGCCAGATATTTCTACAAATCGACGGACCCCGACACGCCGGCACTTTCTCCCGACAACCCATTTATAATCGGCGATGGCCCGCTGGCCAGGACTTCTTACCTGGCATCGGCGCGGGCCTCTATAAACGCCATCAGCCCTATTACGGGCGTCTTCGGTGATTCCAACGGTGGCGGGTTTTTCGCCGCCAGGCTCAAGGAGGCTGGAGACGACGGGATCATCGTCAGGGGTCGTACCGATTCGCCCGTGTACCTGCTGCTGGAGGAGAACAGCTTGAAGGTCGAGGATGCCGGAGATCTTTGGGGTCTGGACACCGAATCATGTGAGAGATGACTACGTCGCAGACACTGCGGCTCCTCTGTTATCTGCATCAGCCCGACCGGTGAGAATCTGGTCTCCTATGCCTGTGTCGTGGGTAACGATAACAGCTGTTCCTTTTCTCGTTCCGGTATGGGCGCGGTTATGGGCTCCAAGAACCTTAAGGTAGTGGTGGTTTTGGAGCGGGGCAGGGTTTCCGCGCATGATATCGATTTATCGAGAGGGAGGTGTTAGATGCGGAGGATCGAAGAGGTGTACCGGGCGAGCGAGGATAGCGGATAGAACATGCGGATCTTCTTCGACGGATAGGCGGATCTACGGCGGGCTTCGAGATTTTACACCAGAAAACGAAAGAGGGTTCGTTGCTGACGGTGGGTATAAAGGGATGAGGAAACTATGCGGGTGGATATTCGTCGGTGACAAGGAGGTTATACATGGACGGAGATAATGGAAGGGAGTTCAAGGGCATAGCCGTCGGTCGTTACTACGACCGTTTCGCGTCCCTCTTCGGCTTCGGCAAGCCGCTTTACCGCCGGGCCGTAGCGGGGCCGCACATCGATGCGGGGGCGGTGGTATTGGGCTTGGGGTGCGGCACCGCATCCCTCGGTCTGGCTACGGCAGAGCGTGCGGGTCGGGAGGTGGAGTTGCATGGTCTGGACTTCTCGAGTTCGCAGATGGAACACGCCGGGCGCAAGGACCGTGATGCGGGGGTCTCTTTCCATACCCACCGCTGTTTCATGGACCGGCTTCCATTCCAGGACGGGCCCTTCGAGGCCGTCGTCACACGCTTAGCCCTGCATATGCCCCCCCCAGGTTCGCCGCAAGGCCATCGAGGAGGTCGCCCGGGTGCTCAAGGCGGGAGGGATCTTCACCCTCATGGATTGGAGTAAACCCCGACTGGGACTGTGGGGGCAATATGGATGCACATGCTCCTGCGAGACAGGGACGGGGATAACTGGGCTTATACCTATCCCAACCTGTGCGCGGAAAGGGGACTGCGGCAAGAGAGCGACGAATACCTGCACTCCCTGTTCCGCTGCCAGGTGTTCAGGAGAGACGAATCGTGATCGAAGGATTGGGTGCAAGGAGAGTGATGGTTATGAACTGGAGGGTGTTGAAGAAGAATATGTTTACGTTATCGGCGATTTCCCTGACCGCCGACACGGCTATGATAGGGGATGTATCAATTCGACCGTGAGGACAGGCTCACGGAGCGGGTTAGAGATGCGGTGAACACCATTGGGGTTGCTTGCTTAACGCCAGTTGGATAATCGTACCTTTTTTCAAGCAGCCCAAGCTCAGACGGCCGTGGTACGGAGCCGCCAGGTTGTTGGGGGTGAAGTTGATGCTGGGAGGTACGGTCCTGGGAGGAATGTCCACCTGGAACAGGAAGATCATCGGGATAGAGGCCCCCAGCCATCTGGTGAATCAAGGGATATACAAATATGTGAGACACCCCACGTGTGCCGCCGCCATTGACGGCTTACTGGGATGGTCGCTCTTCAAGAGCGCGCCGTACGCGGCGCTTTCAACGCTTCCCCTAGTTCTCCAGGTGGTGGGGGCTTTACGAGGAGAGAATGCAGCTCAAGTCCCTTTTCGGACAAGAATATGTAAAGTATAGGGAGAAAACCCCTTTCCCCATCACTAATGGCTGTTTTCGGCCTGGTCTACCTGCTGGTGTTATGCGCGACGGGCGGCGGCCTGCTTGAGGAAGAGTAGATGAAAGAGCGGTTTTTTTAGATGGGGAGCGGGAGGTGATGAACCACGGGCGTTTCATGTGCATCAAGTTGCGGTTCACCAGGTGCTACATGCTCGAGTACCATGGGGGTTACCTGATCGTGGATACCTCTTACCCCGATTGTTACAGCGGGTTCCTGAACGGCTTGAGCAAGCTGCGCGTAAAGCCATCCGAGATAAAATATATTACTCACCCACCACCATGACGATCATGCCGGACTCGCGTCGCGGCTGGCCGATGAGAACGGGACGTGCATCATCTGCAACCGCCGCGCGTCAGAGCCGCTGCACCAGGGTGAATCCGAGGAGGACATCGTGCCGTCAACCTTAGGGTCAAGGCGCTTTTCGGGCTGTTCGAGCTCTTTCACAGGGAATTCAAGTCCCTCCCGGTGTTGGTAGGTGAAGATGACATGGTGGTCGAGGGAGACGACGACCGCGTCCTGAGGGATATGGGCATAGACGGGAACGTGCTCCACATGCCATGGGACTCCCGGGATTCCATGTCCATACTGCTGGATGACGGAAGCGCTTTCGTGGGGGATCTGGCCATGAACTTTCTCGGGTTCACCGGCATAAGGCATAGACCGATATATATTCACGATCCCGGTGAAATCCATGAGGGTTGGGATAAGATACTCGAGAGGGGCGCGAGATGTATATACCCAGCCCGCGGCAAGCTCTTCCCCGCCGGGGAGCTGGGGGATGCGGGGAGCTCACATTACGGCGGGACCTGAGGTCCGGGCCCGTGTATTTGGCGAACGCAATGTAGGAAAGGAGAGCTTGACACATGTTGTACATGATGATATCCACCTGGCCGATGACCGCGTCGCCGGAGATAGCCAGGGCGTTGATCGAGCCGTTGACCATGGCCAGCGAGAACCTAAGTAGAATCGGCCTCCTCCTGGTCCCGGGAGGCGACGGTATAAAGGCATACGCCATCTACGAGACGGTGGGGGACGAGGCGGAGAGCTACAGGGAACTGAAGGCGGGTTATTACAACGCCTACAAGAACATCGATGGGTACAAGCTGATCATCGAACCCCTGCTTACGGCCGAGGAGGCGCTGCCCTTCCTGGGCATATAACGCAAGAAGAGAGGTTCAGCTCCGGAAATCTGAGATTTTGCCGCCGTTATGGTAATGCGGTGGCCCTCGTTTTCGGCCTTTGGTGGTATAGGGGGTGTGGGATAATATGAGACCCTGGGCAGGTTATGGGAATCGATAGAGTTTCGGGAGGGGGCCAGGCTGGTTAATAATAACAGCCTGTGAAAGCGGAAAGGTGGATGGGAATGAAGGTAATAGGCTTGATAGGAGGAATGAGCTGGGAGTCCTCGGCGGAGTATTACCGCATCATCAACCAGGCTGTGAAGGAGAGGCTGGGCGGGCATCACTCGGCCAGGATAGTCATGTATTCGGTGGACTTCGAGGAAGTGGAGGAGCTGCAGCACCGCGACGAGTGGGCGAAGCTGACGTGCATGATGGTAGACGCGGCCGGCCGGGTGGAGGGAGGCGGGGCAGATCTCCTTCTCATTTGCACCAATACCATGCATAAGATGGCCGGCGAGGTCGAGGCGAGCGTAAGCATACCCATGCTGCATATCGCTGATGCCGCGGCGAAGGAGATCAAGGAGCAGGGGCTGGACAGGGTGGGACTTCTAGGTACCAGGTTCACCATGGAGCAGGACTTCTACAAGGTCAGGCTGAAGGCCGAGCACGGCATAGATGGGCTCGTACCCGGGGAGCAGGGCAGGGAGCTAGTGCACCGGGTAATCTATGACGAGCTGTGCCACGACATAGTCGAACCTACTTCACGCGAGGGGTTTAAAAAGGTCATCGCAGAGCTGGTATCAAGGGGTGCGCAGGGTATAGTGCTGGGCTGCACCGAGATACCCCTGCTGTTGAAGAAGGCGGATTTAACGCTCCCCCTCTTCGATACCACCGAGATACATGCCAGGGCAGCGGTGGACTACGCGCTGGGGGCTTGAAGGGGGGTGAAGCGGGACACTCGCCATCCAGGAGATATCGCACCGCGAGCAACCCGCTGGTCATGGCGGAGGGGATGCCGCTCAACGATAGCGTGGGGATCGCCTGGTATCCGGCAATGAAGAGGTTGCGGATGGGAGTGAGCACAAATTTCCTGTTGCCCTCGCCGGTGGTGTCGGAGTAAACTCAGGACCAGCCGGCCACTGCGCCCTTGCTCTTGCCGTCGCGCTTCTCGAAGGTGAGCGGGGTGGTCATGTTCATAGACAGTACCGCATCCCGGAGACCGGAAACGATGCCGGCGGCTTCATCCAGAAGAGCCCGTGCCAGGTGGTTCTTGTACGTGGGGTAATCGGAGGTCCTCTCGCCCCACCCGGGTCTGAACCCGGTGAAGTGGCCATGATCGGCGGCCACCTTGATGACCGTGACCGCTCCGTCATCAGGGGCAAGGTTGAGGTCGTCGGAGCTCAGCAGTGTTATCTCCATTTCCTCTCCCGCCAGAATATGGGGGTCGACCTTCCCCTCGCCCCAGTCCGGCCGCGCTTGCATGGCGGGTGTGTCGCGGCATTGGCGGCGATGAATTATTCTGCTCGCACGGCCGAAGGGGCCTCCAGGTTCACCTTCGAGGCGTCGAAACCCAGTCAAACCTGCAGGTTGAAGGATGTTTGCCTGGCGTCCTCTACGGTGAGGTGGTAATCGTCGGGAAGCGAAGAGGGGTCGACCAGGCGCAGAAAGGTGGACTTGCGGACGGCATTGGAGATAACGGCGCCCTTCTCCCCTGGCCGTGACCCCTCATACGATTATCTCCATGACCTCAGCACTGAACATTAGGGCACTACGGCGCAGCGAGGCACCATGGCCGCTGTCACCCGCCGGGGCGGGCTCGGGAGATCCTCTAGAGCCGGTTATCCTGTCGACCGGAAGGTCGCAGAGACGCCTCATTCCCCTCTTGTGGTAATGTAGGGCTTGTTCGCATAGCAGGTTCGATATGGCGGCGAGAAAGGGAAGGCCGATGCAGGGCTCCCTGCTTACCGTGCTTCCCAGGATTCATCTCAGTCTCCAGTTACCTATGAGGCCGTCCAGGTATGCGGCGGCGCTGAGGTTCATCATGCCCCCCGGTTACCGTGGAGGTCCGGTCGTATGTACGGAGAGCCTCTTCATATCAGTGTGGAAACTCCCGGTACCCTCTTCCTCGACGGGGAAAAGCAGCCGCAATTCCTCGATCATCTCGGGACAGGGGAGGGACATCGGCGTCTCCAGGCCGAAGGCGTGCAAGTGGTAACGCACCCTTGTCAGGTCCAATTGCGCACCGATGCCCACCTGGTGGAGGATATCCTGCACCATGGCCGGGTTGCTGAATCCCAGCGGGCCCATGGGGAAGACTAAGCCCTTTCTGTTGCAGATGTAGGCGGTGCCCCGGGATGGACGCTTCTCTCCACCAGCGCCACCCGCAGGCCCTTCCCGGCCAGCCTTGCCACGGAGGACAATCCACCCAACCCGGCCCCGACGATGATCGCGTCCCAAGCCTCGGCCATGTCATCCACCCTGTCCGCGTCGGCGCTCGGAGACTACCTCTTGATTTAATCCCGGCTGTTCACGAAAGACAAGCCCCGCCTCATGAACCGTTGTGCCAAAGAGCTCTCTGTCGACGGGTTTATCTTGTGGTTCATAGCCATATATGCCATAGATCGTGAGTAATCAGGTGATGTGCGAAAAGCGAAAATCTTCCGTGCCTTGGTTATTTACTATTTGCCCGACATTTCCACATCTTTTTCAATTCGCTGCCTGCGCCTCCGATAGAAGGGACCTATCCGATAGGCGTGTTAATATAATCGGATAACGCGAGTTGGCCGAGCGAAGGGGTGATTGTAAATGCGTGGAATAGCCAAGGCTGTTGCCAAGGCCATGGCCGTGGGAGCGTTTGCGTCCGTAGCCGCGCCCGTCGCTTTCGAACGCCTGTACCGCACCGAACCCAGGGAGCCGGTGGTCTGGTCCCCGGGTTACGAGGACAAAGTTCTGCTCAAGAATGCTGAGATAATCAACGTACTCACCGGAAACATAATGCACCGCAGGGGCCTGCTGATAAGCAGGGGCAGGATAGAGGGAATCCTTACCGAGAAGAAGGCGGAAGAGGAGCAGGCAGACAAAGTCCTGGACGCGGACGGAATGTACGTAATACCCGGGCTCATCAACGGCCACTGCCACATGATAATGCCCGTATGTATGAATTTCGCTCTGGATACGCTTGCGGCACTGGGCAGGCAGGTGGAGAGGAACTTCGAGGAATGCATAACCCACGGGGTGACCACGGTAAGGGATGCGGGAACGGCTCCCCTGATGCTCAGGCGTTACATGGACAGGGTGGAATCGCTCGACCTCTTAGGGCCCCGCGTGTACTCGGCCGGATCTTTCATAAACGCCCCAGGAGGGTACCCCTCCGATTACCTCAAGCTACCTCCCTTCCTGGCGAACAAGTGGGGGAACACGGTTTCCCTGGTCAAGAATCCCGGCGAGGCCAGGGACGCCGTTAAGTGCAATATCGATTGGGGAAGCAGCTTCGTAAAGACCGCATTCGATGACCGGACACTCTTCGTGGGGCAGAAACCCCTCAACATCATGGACGACGAGCAGCTCGAGGCCATGGTGGACGAGGCTCATAGCAGCGGCGTCAAGGTGTCGGTGCATCACCGCTTCAAGCGGAGCTTCGATCGGGCCCTGCGTTTCGAGGTAGACGTGCTCGATCACGTCGTCATCGACGAGATTATAAGCGACGAGGACGCGGAGGCCTTCGCCAGCGGCGGTCACTACTCTATACCGACCGCCATGGTAGCCTGGGCACTGGCTGGTGTCAGCCATGGCGATCTCTACCTCGAGGACCCGCTGGTACAGAAGAGCCTTGCCAACCGCCTGGAGACCGTCAGGTCTGTCTATCCTTCCTTCTGCGAGCCGCCGGTGCACCGTGCGTTGATGAAATACGAAAAGGATTATCGCGATCCCTCCTTCACCGAGCGCCGCCATCTCATGTATACCCTGGACCCCACGATAGGCACCCAGGGTTTAGTCGTGGGGCTTCAGAACGTCAACAAGCTCTACCACGCTGGGGCCACGATTTGCTGCGGCAACGATGGTGGCATACCTCAGGTAGCCCCGGGAGATCTCGGCAGGGAAATGGTCCTCCTGGAGATGGAATCGGACATGGGGCCTCTCGACGTGTTACGAGCCGCCACCATAAACAACGCCCGCCTGCTGGGCATGGAGGAGGAACTGGGTAGCGTGGACAAAGGTAAACTTGCGGATCTGGTGCTTCTGTCCGGGAACCCGCTGGAAAATGTGGAAGTGGTCCTCAGCCCGGAGGCGGTTTTCAAGGAGGGCAAGCTGCTGTATACGACCCACCACATGACCGTCTAGACGGCCCCTTATATTCAGGCGGACCAGCCGCCGTCTATATATATGATCTGCCCGGTGATGTAGTCGGCCGCGTCGGAGGCAAGGTAGAGAACGGCCTCGGCCAGTTCATCCACTTTGCCCATCCTGCCCAGAGGGGTGCGGGCCTTGATCGCCGCCGTGAGTTCCTCGTTCTTGGTGACATATTCGCTCAAGCCCGCCTCGAAAAAGGAGGGTCCCAGCGCATTGACGTTGATATTGTGGGAGGAAAGCTCCAGGGCTATGGTGCGGGTGAGATGGTTGACGCCCGCTTTGGAGGCTCCGTAAACGGAGCCCAGGGGCGAGCCGGCCGCAGTCACCGCGGAGGAGATGTTGATGATCTTCCCTCCACCTTGCTCGATCATCCGTCTGGCCACCGCCTGTGAGAAGAAGAAGAGGCCCTTGAGGTTGGTATCCAGTATCTTATCCCACGACCATTCCTGCACGTCTACGGCGTTGCACCTGATAGGGTTGGTCCCGGCGTTGTTCACCAGGATATCTATGATCCCGAATTCCTCAACCGCCTTCTCCACGGCGGCGTATATCTCGTCCACATTCATGATATCCGCCCGGAGCGGTAGAGCCCTCCTGCCCATGGCCTCGATCTCCTGCGCCAGCTCCCGGTTGAGTTCCAGCTTCCGGGAGACGAGCGCCATGTCGGCGCCGTGACGGGCCAGGCTTAGCGCTATTCCCCTGCCCAGGCCGCGGCTGGAGCCGGTAACCAGGGCCACCTTGCCCTGCAGATCGTAAGGATCCATGCGTAGATCCACCTCCTGCTCGAGTTCGATTCCTCTCGATTATTTGCGGGATCACATATCGAGTCCCTTTCTCTAACCATTATATGAGACAAAATCCAAGATCAAAGATGTAATCCCGGTTTAATTCACCTATCTGGTAAGCATACTTCACCTTATCGGGCTAGGTTGTAAGTGGGGCGTTAAAACGAAAATAATAAGCGAATGGAGAAAGCCGACCAGGGAAAGGCGACAATTGACATTCATATACCTGCAGCTGCTTGCGAGCGTCCTGCTTATCGTCGTGGGACTGAGCATTTCTTTCGTGAAACAGGAGAGAGAATACCGCATGCTTTGCTTCACGGCGGTTTTTACGGGCGCAGCGGGCTTGATTATGTGCTTATCGATATGGACATGCAAAAGCGAGGGGGTAGCCGTCTCAGCCGCCCCATGGGTCCTCCTGGCCTATGCCGTTCTTATCGCGATCTACACACTGATATATTTTCTCAATTCGAGAAAGGCGCGTGTGAGTCAGAGCATAAACCTGGCCGAGGAGATAATCGAGAACATGATGGGCGGCGTACTGCTCCTATCGCCCGATGGAAAGATAGCCTACGCCAACCGCTACTGCGAGACCTTGTTGAGTATGAGCAAGGAAAGATTGTCGAAACTCCGCTTCGAGGATCTGGCTTTGAGCGCGGAACAGGCCGGGGAATTGCTGTCACTGATAAGGGAAAAAGGCAGGGTATCCTGCTACGAGGATCCGTATGAACTGGATATAAGGTTGATCGCGGTACTGATGGGAGCGATATCCATAGGGGTCAGCGGGACCTTCCTGGGAGAGGAGGCGGGGTACCTCCTCGTCCTTCACGACTGGAGAAAGAAGCTGAGAACGGAATTGCGGCAGGAGGAGAGGTTGAGGGAGGCCGAAAGCTTTTTGCAAATCGCCTCCCACGAGCTTCGTCATCCCGTAACGGTTCTCAAGGCTACCCTGCCCCTTCTGCCCAGGGTCCTGGACGATGAGAAAAGGAGGGGAGAGGTCCTGGATTTGCTGGAGAAAGGCGTGGAAAATCTAAACTACATGATCGCCGATCTTCTCAATGCCTCCAGGATAGAGAGCGGAAGGTTCGAGATAAACAAAAGAGAGATGTGCCTGGATGCTATGCTGATGGAGATACTGGATGAGATGAGGATAAAGCACGAGGACAGGGAGTTCGTGTTCAGGGGGGAGGAGGCGGATTTGCTGGTCAAGGCCGATAAGGAGAAGCTGAGGCAGATATTGATAATACTTCTGGAGAACGCCGTGAATTACTCCGAGTCCGAGGTGGAGATAGCCTGCGGGAGGCGGAACGGCGACGTGGTCCTCTCCGTTCTTGACCATGGGCCCGGCATACCCGTGGATGAACAGGGCAGGATATTCGATCGTTTCTATCGTTCCAGCAGTATTGCCCGTGCCGGCAAGGGCGGAGGAGGACTTGGCCTGGGCCTCTATATAGTAAAAAGAATCTTGGACGAGCACGGCGGTAGTATCGTGTATCAGTCCCGCAGTGGGGGGGGCGCCGAGTTCAGGCTGACATTGCCCAGCTAGGGCCTGTAATATAACGCCACACAGGACGATGTTCCAGATGTCCCCTCTCCCTGCATGATCGATCCGCAGCAGGCGAGACAACCGATATATCCTTTCCATGGAAAAACTCTTTATATATGGTCGTTCCCATAGAATTCTGTAAATAGGATACGACATTCGCTCTTTGACGGTAAAAGCCATCGCCCTCCAAGATAAGGGATTGATTACTGGATTCCTTGTCTGAGAAACGATGGCTAAGAAAAAGAGTATGACCATGGAGGAGGCAATTCAAGCAATACTGGCATCCGAGGAAGATAATCCACTGCGCATGATGCTCGAGTTCATGGTCCAGAATGCCCTGGAGCTGGAGATGTCAGAACATCCGGGGGCCG
>JAXHVT010000079.1:0-7657 GCA_034188985.1 Actinomycetota bacterium
AACCTCTGGTTCGCCTGGCAGAGGTCTTCTTGAGCCAGTCACCTTTAGGAGCATTACCGCTTCGGAGGCAGGTATGCTATGGAATGGTGGGGCTTTGGTGCCGGGGTCTATCCAGGCACTTACCAGTCGAAGCCGATAGCGGGGTCGTCGAAAGCGATGCGCTCCTCGTCGGGGTCGGCGGGGTTGTAAGAGCGCGTAGTATGGTAGAAGAGGCTCACGGGCCTATCCCCCAGCACGCTGTAACCGTGGGCCACGCCCGGCGGGATCACGATGAGTATAGGCTCATGCTCCCCGGCGTATATGACCTGAGTACGGCGGTAGGTGGGGGATTCGGACCTCAAATCATAGAGAACCACCTGGGCCTCGCCTTGAGCGACGTACCAGAGATCGCTTTGCTTCCTGTGCCAGTGAAAAGCCTTGATAACACCGGGATAGGTAACAGTGTAGGTAGTCTGCCCGAAACGTTCCAGCAGATCGTCGTCATCCCTCAAGACCTCCAGCAAATACCCTCGTTCGTCGCAATGCCTGTTAAGGGGTTTTATTTTTACCCCGTCGATACCTGCCTCCCGTTGATTTTCCATATCGCATCACCTCAGCTAAGGTTAACGGAGAGCGGGCTCCCGAATCAAGCGTCAGCGGAGTAGACCGTGACGCCTTCCCCGCTTTCATGATAGATTTCTACTGATACGCTCGCCAAACATCAGGAGGAGGCGAAGGGAATGCGCGTAATAATCTGCGGAGCCGCCGGTCAACTGGGCATGGAGCTGGAGCAGCTTTTCCGAGACAGGGGCGAGGAGGTAACGGGCTTCGACCTCGACCTGGATATAACCGACTACCCCCTGGTCATGGAGAGGATACCCTCGCTGCAGCCCGACCTGGTTATCAACTCCGCCGCCGACGTCAATGCCGACCAGGCGGAGCTGGAACCGGAACCATCTTACGCCGTCAATTTCATCGGTTCTCAGAACCTGGCCCTGGCCTGCCGGAAGGCGGGCTGTCCCATGGCCTTCATCAGCTCGGATTACGTCTTTGATGGAACCAAGGGCTCTCCCTACAACGAGTTCGACGCTCCCAATCCACAAGGGGTTTACGGCAAGGCGAAGCTCGCCACGGAGCGCTATATCGCCTCCATACCGGACGGTTATTACGTTTTCCGCACCCAGTGGCTCTTTGGGAAATTCGGCAAGCGCAATTTCGTGAAGAGCATCCTGCACAACGCCAGGGACAAGGGAAGCCTGCGGGTGATAACCGACGAGGTGGGAACCCCGACCTATACCGAGCACTTGGCTGACATCATCCACCGCGTCTGCCTCTCGGGAAGATTCGGCGTCTACCACGCCACCAACCAGGGCTACTGCTCACGCTACGAATTCGCCCGTAACATCCTGGAGGCAGCCGGTTGGTCCGATATCCCGGTGGAGCCCATAGTCTACGCCGACCTCGACTTGCCGTGCCCGCGCCCCCCCTACTCGCCCCTGGATAACCTGAGCCTGCGCCTACACGGTTTCGAGCTGGCGCCCCATTACATGGAGCCCCTGCGTGATTACGTGACCTGGTTGCTGAAGGAAGAAGAACTCTAGGAGGTGCCGGGAAGTACGACGTAGTTGTGGTGGGTGCGGGAGTAGCCGGCTGCATGGCCGCATGGGGAGCGGCAGAGAGGGGCTGCGAGGTTCTGTTGCTCGACCGCAAGCCACTGGCGAGCCTGGGCCATACATGGTTTAACGGTGTGGAGAGAGGGGTTTTCTCCCAGGGTAGGCATAGCGGAGCCATCTGGTGAGGAGACCATGCTCTCGCCCCATCGCTCCCGCATGCTCTCCCCCTCCGGGGGAAAATACCTGGAGACGACCTCCTCGCCGACCATGGATGTCCGCATGCACGCCTTCACCCATTGCCTGTTGAACGACGCCATCTGGGCGGGGGTCGACTTCAGTGATGAGGCAAGGTGAAGGTCCCCCTGCTGGACGGAGACAAGGTAGCGGGCGTGTTGAGCGGGGGCGGGGAGATAACAGCCAGTATAGTGGTGGATAGCTCGAGGTGAGAGGCGGTCATCCGTCACGGCGGCCGGGGATATGTTGAGCGCCCCGGCGACCTGGCGGGCGGATAGCCCGCCCCCCAGCTTGAGCCTGAGCACCTCCCGGATCTTTCGCATAGACAACCTGCTTTTTCCCTTGGTCTTGATCCTCCTTCCTCGAATAGAGCGTGCAAGGAGTATCCTGCCTTGCTTGGGGTTGTCCGGCGAGGCTTTGTCTCGGGTGTTGGTTTGATTGTCCTCCTTTCTCATCATGTCTGAACACCATTATCATTAGCCGGTCAAAAGCGTTCAGTTATGTTGAGAGTGGGTGTTCAGACATGATGAGCGCGCGCAGTGGGATGGCGCGGCGGATACTCCGTACTCGTGCTGTACTGGGATCCCGGGGAGAGCATGCTGGATATCCTGGTTGGATTCAGGCAGCAGGAAAGTGACGAATCCTCGGGAGAATTCGTGGAGAAATTCTTCCGGGAGCACGATATAGGGGTGAGAAGGTTTACGGAGGGGGAGGTTTGATACCGGTTCGGCGCTCCCTGGATGGCCAGGTGCTTGCCGGCGATTCCGCCTGTATGGTGATACCAGCCTACAGATCAGGCGTAGCCTGCTCCCTGATCGCCGGCGACCTGGCGGCCAGGCACATAGCCAGGTGCATCGAAGAGGGGGACACCGGGAGGGAAACGCTATGAGGTTACGCCGCTGAATACCAGCGCGGGCGTGGGGCGGTCACGGCCTACTTCGACGTTACCCGCGCCCTCTTGGACATGATGGACGAGAGGGATATGGACAAGCTGATAGGCTACATAATGACCCCAGGAGACGTGGAGGCGGGCTTGAAGGCCGAGCCCCCTGGAGATAGACATGAGCGGAGACGCCCTACACCGCCTGAGGAGCCTGCGCCACCCCGTGTTCACGGCCCGTTTCGCCAACCTGGGCAGGGCCGTCTTGAAGTTGGAGAAGATCTACGGCGGCTACCCATTGCGTTACGATCGGGCGGAGCTGGAGCAATGACGCGGTGAGGTGTGCGAAGTCCTACGGAGCCTTCATCAGCGCTGAGATACGGACCGCCTTATATGGCGGCATCCTCCGTCCTGTAGCAGGCCCAGCAGGTGAGTATCGAGAATACGAGGGTAAACCACAGACCCCATCCGATACCCTTGATATAGTCGGCGCCCTGCAGATTGGCGACCTGCTCGTAACCCAGACCCATCACCACCCTGAGGGGAATAAAGATGATTATCGCCGCCACGCACAGCATGGACAGCACCTTCATAACCTTGAGCCACGTCCTAGGCTCCCCCACACCCAGGAGGATAAGAGCGTCGGCACCCAGGATAATGGCGCATAAGGCAGCTATGATCATGCCCTCGGGGAAGCTCAATCCCGAAAGCGACCGGCCGGGATTGAGGGTTTCCCCGATCCAGGGAAGGACGACGCAGACTATGGTGAGTACGCCGACAGCTATAAGAACCCCGCTCCAGCGCGTGGTGGCCTTCTGGTCCTTGAGCAGAACGTAAGGCTGAAAGGCGGGCGCAGCGGTTTCTGCGTAGGCGTATGCACGATCTCCGCCCGGGGACGTCGCTACCCGTGCGGGCACTCTCTTGTGCGCGGCCGCAGTCCCCGCGTCATCGTTCATCCTGACCACGCGGCGGGTAGGCGGGACGGCCGAGCCGGCTCCCATTATCACCTCCAGCTCGCTGGGAACGGTGAGCCGAGTAGTAGCGCTGCTGTATTCCTCCTCCCCCTCGCCACCGTGGTAGATGCGAGCGATAAGCTTCTTCCATTCCTTGTCCCTGGAGAAGCTGAGCTCCCCTGAGGCCTCTCCGTCCAAGTCCTGGTAATCGTCGATCCCCTTGGCAGCCTCCAGCTCCTCGTACAAGGCTTGCTCTTTATCAAAAGGCTTTTCTTCCTCCTTCTCCACCACCATACCCAGCTCGGCGCGAACCTTCATAAGGTCCTTCTTGAGTTCCTCCATGCTGGGATAACGCTTATCGGGATTCTTCTCCAGGGCGCGTCGTACCACGCGTACCAGATCATCGGGAAGATCGTCCCTTATCTCGTTCAGAGGCACAGCTTCCTCCGAGGCCACCTTGTAGATGATGGCATAGTCGCTCTCGGCATCGAAGGGGCGACGTCCGGCTAGTATCTCGTAAAGGGTCACGCCCAGCGAGAAGATATCTACGCGATGATCGTACTCCATATCCTTCACCAGCTCCGGGGCAATGTAATTGGGCGTGCCCATTATCACCCCGGTCTGTGTCATCTCCTTGACCTTGAGCATCTTGGCGATACCGAAGTCGGCCACTTTTATATTGCCGTTCTCCAGCACGAAGATGTTATCCGGCTTGACGTCGCGATGGATGATTTCCTTTGAGTGGGCATAATCGAGGGCGTCGCTGATCATCGGGGCTATGCTCAAGACCTCCTCCGCCGAGAATATCCTCTCGGCCAGGATCTCACGCAATGTCTTGCCCTCCAGGTACTCCATGACGATAAACTGGCGATCGCCGGAGACCACGATGTCGTGAACGGTAAGAACATGGGCGTGGGTCAGGCGGGCGGCGGCCCTGGCCTCCAGGCGGAAGCGCTCCCTGATCTCCTCCTTCTCCTCTCCCGAGAGATAATCGGGGGCGATAAGTTCCTTGAGGGCCACGCGCCGGTCCAGCAGGTTGTCATGCGCAAGGTAGACCCTGCCCATGGCACCGCGGCCTATCTCCTCGATGATACGATACCTCGCGGCCATAAAACGTAAACACCTGACTCGAGACGGTCACAGGGCATTTTCACTGAGGGTTATCGGCCCTCGAGAAGGCAAACATGAGGAATAGACGGCAGCCGCAGCCGACATTAAAAAGCTCAATAACACCGCCTATTGATGAAAAACAAGCTTCAAGGTGCCCAGGTGCAGCTCGTCTCCATCGGCCAGAACCCTCGGCTCGAAGGGATCCAGCTGTTCCCCGTTGACATGAGTAAAGTTTGTACTGGACAGGTCCATGACATAATAGCGACCCTCTCCTACCCGGGTTATCTTGGCATGACGGCGGGAAACACCCGCCTCTACCGCTCCATGAGACGCAAGATCTATATCCGGGTAGGAATGGCTGGCGGCATCCATCCTGCCGAGTGTATGCTCGGCCTTTTCGCCCAGTTCCAAATGCTCACCCGCGCCCTCAATCTCCAAGTAAGCCATACCATATTGATAGCAGGATAACGCCCTGGATACAAGCTTCAAACCTCGATGCGGCCTGGATTGCCCCTCGCCGGTACGGCGCCCTGCTATCCGCCGGGACGGGACGGCCGGGCCGGGCCGGCCGCAAATCCTCCCGTGACAGGAAACCTCGGCGTGACCGATCTCAATATTGGATCTCCATGGCACGGGGAGGGCAGACCTTGATACAAAGCTCGCAGGCCACGCACTCGTCCTGGTCGAAGACGACCTCCATGCTGTCACGGTCGACATACAAGGCCCTCGTAGGACACACCGCCGTACAGGCACCGCAGTGTGTACAGCGCTCCTCGTTGCGGCGGATATCCTGGGACAGCGACTGGATGGAAACCCCGCAGTCGCGCAGATAATCCAGGCCGTGATCGTAGTCCTCCTGCTCGCCGGAGAGCTCCAGGACCATGAGACCCTCCTCCCGCGGCGTTATAGAGGCCTTGAGTATATTGAACTCCATGTCGTAGTCCCTTACCAGCTTGCTCACTATGGGTTTATCCACCTGCTCGTGGGGAAAGTGGAGGACGATCTTACGCTTGATCATTCAAGCCACCTCCCTCGCCCCCGCGCGCCTCGCACGGCAGCAGCTGCACTGGGTGGGTGAGCGTGAACCTGCCCGACGTGATCCACTCCTTGAGTGTTTCCGCTATCTCCCTGGCCCGGTGGTAACTGGATAGGGTGGAGGTGGCCACCTCCCGTCCCTCTATGCGTATGCTGCCGCTCTTCAACTCCGCGTAGGTCACCTCGCCCAGGACGTTGCCCGTCCCCTGGGGGTAATCGTTGGAGTAGTCCACGACCGGAGCCACCAGATCGTCGTCGGTCACCGCCGCGGCCTTCACCACCTCGGGGTCGAGCACGGGAATGGGGATACCCAGTCCCACGGCCAGAGTCGCCCCGTACCCCAGCATCGAGTACCCGGTAAGATAGCGCGGGCTCATACCCCTCAGGTCACCCGTGACCGCCAGGGTGCCGGCCGGACGGGAAGGGGCCCCCGTGGACAGGCGGGGTACATCGGTATGATGCTGGGTGCCGTGCCCGGCCACGTATCCTATACCCCCGCCCAGGAAGATGCGGGTGCCGATGCCCACGGTGCGGAACAAGGGGTCGTTGAGCAGCGGGGAAAGCTGGCCGGCGCTGCAATAATTGGCGTTGCCCAGCCGCGGCCTGAGCACTCCCATGTAGGTATATATCACGCGGTCGGAGAGGTTGACCCCTACATTGTAGTTCTGGTAGGAGTTGCGTGGATCGTAGAGCCAGGCCTCTCCCAGGTCCTCGAGGCCCACCTCCGCCTCCCAGTGGCGGTTGGGATAGCAGTCGGTGCCATAGGCCTCGGCGCGCAGGCGCACCTTCTTTCCCGTCACCAGGTCCTCGATAACGTGCCCTCCCCCGTAACTGAACTCGCCGGGGAAGACGGAATTGAGGGGATCGTTCTCCGCCACCTCCGCCGCGCCCAGGTAGACATCCACCGCCGCTATACCCGAGTATGCGGGGACCTCGTTCAGCCAGGCCCGTTGTATCTTAATACGAGGCTTGGGGTGGCCCAGGTTGATAAATGCCCCGGAGGAACACATGGGCCCGAAGGTGCCGGTGGTTATGACGTCCACGCTGCGCGTGGCCGCCTCCACCCCCTTGTCCGCCACCAGGTCTATTATCTCCTCAGCGGTCACCACCGCCGCCTCGCCTTTTCTTATCTTCTCGTTGATCTCTGCAATGGTCTTGCGCATACTATCTCCTCCCTCGCATTTGTCTCATCTATCCGCTCCCGGGAGGCATGGCATCAGCCATACCACTCCAACCACCTCCTTTTTCGCCATCGAGGTATGTTCTTTTCACACGCCTTCACCGTCATTTACCCGGGTGTGAAAAAGGGCGCGAGGATTAAAATACCGCCGGCGAAGGTGCACGGCGGTAGTGGTTACCTGTAGCCCGCACCGGGTACGGCGCCACTGCGCGATACCCTCGCCTGTTATAACGGAGGCCTCCGTCCTCGCCTACTTGCCGCAGCTTTCGACGGGAAGCTCCAGGGCCATCTTCAGCCCGCTTCACGCACCGATTCTCAACCTCGGCTCGGCTCTCTGTAGCGTTGCCCGCGGGCCTACTCCTCCCCTTCATCGCCTTTCGCGGCTATATTCACTTGTCAAGAATCCCCAGTTAAAGGGGATACAGAAATATTAATACCCCCACCATTACCCTGTCAAATCCGCGTCCCGGCGGGCGGAGGCGCGCGGAAGGCCTCCAGCTGCCAGCGCCCGCAGGAACGAACCGTATTGCATCCAGAGGTGCAATTATTTAATATGGCTCATCTCCCAGAAGTGTGGGTAGCCGGCCTGAAAGCTCCCCGTATCTTCAGGAAGAAGTACTCCTCATCTCTATACCCATAGGCCACCCTCTTTATGACCTTGATCTTGTTGTTG
>JAXHVT010000008.1:0-52835 GCA_034188985.1 Actinomycetota bacterium
TCCTAAAGGCCCTAGGATACCAGGTGGACAAGCGTGGGGTCTTACAGCCTCTTAGCCCTTGATTGCCATGTTATGCAGGCATTTTGCAGAGAGGAAACCGTTTATCTCTTAAACTCCTGTTGGAGTGGCAACAAATTACAGAAGACCGTGGGCTTGACTAAAAACTCCATGATATCGCGGTATCAAATACTTGATTCCAGAAGCAAAGAAATCCAAGGGAGATAACGTTTACTAGTCAACACATTTGGCATATAGATTGTTGATCAGCATCTGGTCCCATATTCTGCCATCAAGGACGCGGCCATTCCTTTTCTTGTTGACTCCACCCCACTGTTTGAAAAAGAACGGCACCTTTTCCGACAAGCACTGATCGCGTATCTCTCTGACCCAAGAGGGCTTCATCGGCCGGGCTTTCGGGCCCGATTCCCCGCCAACGATAACCCAGTCGATACCCGCCAGATCAAGATCACGAATTGGTCCAAGCAACGGCTCGAACGACACGAACCTGATATGGGCGCCAATATCCCTCAAGTGATCGATGCGCAAAGCGTAATCGGAACTCTCAACGCTGACTCCCATCCACATATTGGGTAGCCATGGCAGTTCCGGGGCGAGTTCACGAAGCCGTTTAGAGCGTTTCGTCAGGACTTGAAAGCGGTGGTGTTGTGCCTCAGACATC
This sequence comes from Actinomycetota bacterium, assembly GCA_034188985.1. GTDB lineage: Bacteria > Actinomycetota > Geothermincolia > Geothermincolales > RBG-13-55-18 > JAXHVT01. The sequence goes on from JAXHVT010000008.1 coordinate 680, forward strand.
ACCCTGAAGACCTTCGATATGAACTCTGAAGATACCCCCCTATGGAACAGATCGCTCATTGAGTTTACGAAGATGACCTGAGGGCGTCTCCAGCGCAGAGGTAACTCGAGCGCGTGCTCGTGCATGGCCAGCTCGAAACCGTTGACATAATTGGGATGGCCCATCGCTTGCAGGCGCTTGGACATACGCTCGGCATAACAGTGCTGGCAACCCGGGCTTATCTTCGTACATCCGGTGACTGGATTCCACGTGGATTCCGTCCATTCTATGGCTGACCTTGCCATTACCGTGCACCCCTCCTTTCATATCTCATGAATATATCTTCAATAATATTTTCCGCCACTGACTGCCGAGGCAAAAACTCGAGCGGCCGGGCTTCTCCGCACGGTGGCGAAGCGAGCCGTTTTCAGACCGCCGAAGTGGCCGAGTGAGCAGGGGGAAATCGATCGCTTCCCGCGAGGGGCCTACCGCTTGGACTGTGGTAGACTGTCGACACCGGAGGTGCAAACGGGAAATATCGCTTGATACGGTCGCGGATCCGGCTGGAGTGATTCTCGAAACGGCGATCGCCGTGGCGTTTTCAGAAGGAGGTCGATCTCGAAATGCAGTGGGATAAATTCCGCCTCGAGCTGGAAGAGGCGGTGGGCGACGAGAACTTCAGTACCGAGCCGGCCGTCCTAGATGGTTACGCTTTCCAGAGCTTCGGCAACATCGAGGAATCCACGCCATGGATCCACCGTCCGGCCGCCGTCGTCCTCCCCTCCACCGTCGAGGAGATACAGGCGGTGATCAAGGCCTGCGCCCGCCACGGACTCAAGTTCAAGGCATTCTCTACCGGCTGGGGAGCCCACGGGGGCCCGGGAGGCGACGGTGTCGTCCAACTGGATCTACGCCGCATGAACCGCATTCTGGATATGGATGAGAAGAATATGATCGCGGTGGTGGAGCCGTACGTGATCTGCGCCCAGGTGCAGGCGGAGGCGATGAAAAGGGGCCTCAATCTACATATCATAGGCGCCGGCTGCGGGACCTCCCCCCTGGCGAGCTGCACCTCCATGGACGGCACGGGATGGACGGGGTTGAGCACCGGCTATAACGCCCGCAACATACTCGGCGTGGAATGGGTGCTGCCCGACGGCGAGGTGCTGCGGCTGGGGAGCCCGGGCAGCGGGAGCGGGTGGTTCTGCGGGGACGGACCCGGCCCTTCCCTGCGAGGCATCATGCGGGGCCTCTTCGGCGCCCGCAGCGCTCTGGGAGTGTTTACCAAATGCGCCATCAAGCTCTACCCCTGGAACGGGCCGCCGCAGCCCGAGGTGGACGGCACCCTGGCGGACCTCGAGGCCGAAATCCCGGAGAACTTCAAGGTATACCTCTGCCTTCTCCCCTCCTTCGAGGCGTACGCGGACTTCGCCTACGGCATCTCCAACGCGGAGATAGGTTTCATGCTCTGCAAGAACTCCATCGGCCTCGTCCTTTCCATATACATGCCCCGCCTGCTCAAGAAGCTGGCCGCCGCACAGAACCTGAAGGGCGGGCTGAACGCGGCCGAGCACATGTTCCAGTTCATGATCGCCGCGAACTCGCCGGGGGAACTCGATCACCAGGAAAAGGTACTGCTGCATATAGCGGAGGAGACCGGCGCCCTGCTCCTGGATCTCGACCTGATGCCGGGACTCGGCGGGGCGATCTGGTGGGGCCTGGTGCGCGGCGCCCTGCCTCCCCTCTCCTTCCGCATGGGCGGGATGATGGGGACCTCCTTCGGGACCTGCGCCGCCTTCGATAACTGCGTCAACCAGTCCCGCACGGCGGCCGAGCTGAAGCGCTCATATATAGAGCAGGGCAAGCTCTACGACGACCTCGCCGACAACGCCTGGGGCGGGATATACGAGAGCACCGGCCTCTACGGACACCAGGAGGAACTCATACTCTTCGACCACCGCGATCCACGCCACCGCAGCGGGGTCGCCGAATACGGGGTAGAGGCCGCCGAGATCATGAGGGACGAGCGCTACGGCGTGGGTCTGGGCGCTTTCATGCTGGATTCAGCCACCAGGGACCGCATTTTCGGCCCGGCTGCATGCGATTATCCCCTATGGCAGAAGAAGATCAAGGATCTGCTGGACCCCGAAGGCCTGGGTGACGGCCACTTCTACTCTTCCGGCTGAGGCGCTGATACGCGGGCCACGTGGGTACCCAGCCGGTGCCGTGTACAGCGGAAGCGGTAGCCTGTCGCCGCGGCGGTATCCGTGCCCGTGATCTTCGCGGCAGCCTTTCGAGGCCTCGCGACCGGCCCTACACCTCAATAACCATTAACCGATTTCCGAGAGAAGCGACATCACCATTCCGGCGGCCTCCTCGGTGAATTCCCTGCACCTGTCCCGGAGGTTATCGTTGCGGTACTTTTCCATACCCTCAGGGGTCCCCAGGTCGCAGCCCAAGAGATCCATGCAGTTGGTGCTGCCGAATTTGCCCTCGAAACCGGACAACAGCTTCCGGACGGCATCGTTGAGGTCATCTCGCGGGTCCTCGGGCTTCCTCCGCCCCAGAAGCATGCCCAAGGCCATGATGGCCCCGCTAACCGCACCGCACATGTTGCCGGTGTAGGCCATGCCCCCGCAGAATCCGGTGGCGATCCCGGGTACCAGGTCCGAATCGATGCCCTGGTTTTCGGCCACAGCCGTTAGCACGCCCTCGGAACAGCAGAGCCCGCTTGCGAATAAATCACCGCTTCTCTCGGAGACCTGATTCCCCATTTCAGCCTCCTCCCGGATCATCCCGATGCGCTCATCGGGGATATCCGTCCATGCACCTCTTTTCACACTTGCCTTCCCACCATTCTAATGCTCGAACATCTCGCGTGGTATCGGCACATGGATACGAGCGGGCGGAGAAGCGAACCCCCGCCCGCTTCCTTTCCGCGCCCGGCGAGCCTAGGGGTTGAAGGTGTAGCCGGAGAGGGTGTCGCCCGAGGGGCACGAGCCCCGGTATATGGAGTACATGGGGCGTTCCACGATGACCGGCTTATCGCTCATCACCTCGGTGCTGACGTCGTGGCCGGGCCCAACCACGTCGTTGACCTTGACCGTCACCCGGGTGGCGGGAGGGATGGAGACCACGTGCTCCCTCACCGAGGAGTCCTCGAGCATGAAGCGCAGTATGACCTCCGCCTCTTCCTCCCCCGGGTTCATGAGGCATATCCATTCCTCGAAGCCCTCCCGGGTGCAGCCCTCGGCCAGGTACCAGGAAGAGCCCGGGCGGCACACCCCCATGGCGTTGGAGCCCTCGTCGATGGACGAGTTGTAGAGGAAATACATGGGGCGCTCCACCACAATGGGCTTGCCGGAGGAGATGAAGGTGGACACGTCGTGCTGCCTGGCCACGTCGTTGTTGACGTTGACGGTGAAGCGCGAGCGCGGTCCCAGCCCGTACTCGCGCTCTATGCGCCCGCCGTCCTCCATGACGTAGACGAGCTTCGCCGTGGTGGCCTCATCGTGGGGATTCATCAGGCAGATCCACTGGTTGAACCCGGTGCGGGTGCAGCCCTCGGCGAAGTACCATTCGCTCTCCGGCTGGGCCGCGCCCATGACGTTGTGGCCGCCGTCCCACATGCCCTGGTAGAGGAAATAAACGGGCCGCTCGGCCACCACTGGAACGCTCGAGGTCACCCGCATGGAGACGTCGTGTCCCTCGCCCACCTCGCGGTTGACCAGTACCGTGCCCCGGCTCCAGGGGGCCACGCGGTAGGTGCGGTCAGCGGTCGCTCCCCCCTCCATCATGTACTCCACCTCGACCACGGCCTCGCGGCCCTCCGGGTTCTGAAGGCACAGCCAGGTCTCGAAACCGGACCTGGTGCAGCCCTCGGCGAAGTACCAGTCCTCGCGGGGGAAATGCGCGCCCTGGGCGGTGTGGCATCCCTGCCAGCCGTGGGACGCGGTTCCGCCGTAGTCGAAGTACATGGGCCGCTCCGATACTATGGGCTTGCTGGAGGTTACCTGTATGGACACGTCCTTGTCCGCCCCCACGTCCCCGTTCACGTATACGGTGCTGCGGGAGTGGGGGGGAAGGGAATAGGTACGGGCCGATGCCGAGCCCTGTCCCTCTCCCAGGTAGTAATTGACGGTGACGTCGGCCCGCTCCTCGCCGGGATTCTGCAGGCACAGCCAGGTGTCGAAACCCGACCTGGTGCAGCCCTCGGCGAAGTGGTTGGTCTCGCTGATATTGTTGCCGACGTAGAGGGTGGTCTCCCCGGAGGCGGTCACCTCGGCGCCGTTGCCGGCCGCGTCCCAGGCCCTGACCCGCACGGCGTGATAGCCGTTCTTGACCGTGGAGGTATCCCAGGCGGCCATCCAGGGGGCGGATGTGCGCTCGTCCACCACCTCGCCGTCCACCAGGAACTCGGCCCTGCCCACCTTGAGGTTGTCCCTTATATCGGCCTTGATTGTCACCATGCCCCGCACCCAGTTCTCGCCGCTGGGCTCCACCACCTCCACCGTGGGCGGCGTGACGTCCTTGTAGAACACCACGGGCTCGCCGCGGCAGGTCCTGCCCGCCGCGTCCCTGGCCTCGGCCCGCAGTTGATGCTGGCCGTCCACCAGGCCGGAGATATCCAGGGTGGCGCGGCCGCATTGCGATTGAGCCACCGGGTTTCCGTCCACCAGCCAGGTCACCCCCTCCACGCCGGAGCCGGCATCGCCACAGGAGGCCTCCGCCTCCATCTCCACCCGGAAATAGCGACCGGGGTCGGGGGACGTTATCTCGACCTCCGGGTCGGTGAAGTCCGCCCTGTAGGAGAAGGTCGAGGGGTCCGAGGCGTTGCCCGCCCTGTCCTCGGCGTAATAGTGTACGTCGTGGCACCCCTCCCGCAGCTGGAAAGGCTGGGAATATACCGTCCAGTCCGCCTCGCCGTCGAAGCGGTAGTATAACGCCTTCACCCCCGATACGGTATCCACCGCCGTGACCACGGGACCGGCGGCGGGCTGCGAGCGGTACCACCCGTTGTCCCCGTCGGGCGGCGAAACCTGGAGCTCAACGCCAGTGGGCGGGGCGCGGTCCACTATAACCCCGTCCTCCGGGCCGTCCCCACCCCAGTAGGCCGTCGACTGGCGGCTCGAGGTATCGTAGACGGTGACCCTGAAGTCGTACTCGCCGTCGTCCCTTCCCGCCACCTCGAACCCGGCGCCCCAGGGGGAATACTTGTCGACCGAGAGCTGCCGCCAGTCCCCGCCCTGGTAGCGGTACTCGAAGACGGCGTAGGGTATGCCGCCCTCGTAGGGCTGGTTGTAGGGTTCCCGGCCCAGCATGAAGGCGCCGTCCCGGTCGAAGTCGTCCGAGGCGGTGGCCCCCACGCTGAAGGAGCCCCTGTGGTACTTGCCCGGGTCTTTCATGGCCACCGTGGGGTCCCGCTTGTCCTCGCGCTTGGCCATCACCTCGGGGTGGTCGCCGGTGCCCGCCTGGCAGGCGTAGAACAGGCCCTCGTCCGAGCAGCAGTCGATGCAGCCGGGGTGGTCATAAGGGAGGTTTTCGTGGAACAGGTCGTCCACGAATTTCCAGGTGCCCTCCCCGGCGTTCAGGTTGATGCGCGCCGCCCCCTCCCGGCCGGCGGATCCCCCGGTCTGGCGGTAGGTGATCAGCAGGTCGTCCCCTCTCGAGGCCACCTGGGGATATAGGTGCTCGTTTATATCGCCATCGCAGAGCCATTCGCTGTCGGGGTTCCACGACGAACCGTCCCACCTGGCGTAGCGAGCTTGATGAGCGTGAGTTGTGATGTCCTCGAAATCGGCGACCAGCAGTACCCTCCTGGATCCCCCCACCCAGAAAACGGCGCACTCCGGCCACATGGCGGTCAAGCCCCCGGCGGGCATTATCACATTTTGCGACCAGCTGACGCCGGAGTCGGAGGTGTGCGCCTGGCAGATGGTGTCGTTGGCCCCGTCGTCTCTCGAGTAGTAGATGGAGGCCTCGGAGGCGTTGGGGGCCTCGATGCAGGGGGTTGTGGCGGCCACCCCGTCGCCCGAGTCGGTAGCGCAGGTGCAGGTCTCCAGGACGCGGTCGAGGCGGAAGCGCTTGTACCACACCTCGTTGCGTCCGGTGGCGTCCGATACGTAGGCGGCGTGGATGCGCTCCCCGCCGTAGTGCACGTGGGCCTCGTAGTTGTTGGCCGCGCAGAGGTCGTAGGTCTTGATCCAGGTGTTGCCCCAGTTGTAGGAGAAGGCGAAGACGTGGGCCCACCTTCCGTCCATTATCTCCTTCCAGGACACCACAACGTGCTGCCCGCTGGCGGCGATGTAGGGGTCGCATGCGGTGTTGGCGGAATCGTAGTCGAGGGTAGTGCCCGAGTTCCAGGCCAGGCCGCCTCCCTCGTCACAGCGGTATACCTTGACGTCGGAGCCGTCGTCGGCGGCCAGGTGGACGTAGCCGTCGGATGCGGCCACCTGGGCGTGGCGCACTCCGGGGAATCCCGCCGTGGACTCCGCCGTCCAGCCCTCGGCCTCCCCCGGCCCGGGGTAGGCCGCCCCCGCCTGCGAGAGCCCCATCGACAGGGCCGCGGCCAGGGCCAGGGCGAACACGGCGTATATGGCGATCCTTCTCCTCGTAAGCATGGCTTCTCACCCCTATTCGGCGGCGCCTTCCTGGTAGCCGAGCACCTGGGAGCCGCCGGCCCACTTGCCCTTGTAGTCGAAGTAAAGGGCGCGCTCCGCTATGAATGGGTAATCCGGATGGTAGACTATCACCGATATATCGCCAGAGTAGCCGTACCAGTCCATGGCCAGCTCGTTGATATTAAAGGAGGCGCGCTGTCCGGGCTCGAGCCGGCCTCCGTTGAAGAAACCTATATGGCCATCGGGTCCATAGAAATCCAGGTCTACGGAGAAGGTCTCTCCGCTGCCACCTTTATGAGAGGGTGGATTATACACCAGTATCCACTCCTCGAAGCCCTCGCCGGTGTAGCCCTCGGCGAAGTACCATGTCTTGGCGCCGACGCCAGGATCATAAGGGCCGTAGGCCTCGGCGGTATCGGGCGTAAACACGCCCACCAGGGCCAGGGTTCCGAGGACGCCCCCGAATACCATTAGTGCGGACAGCACGCCCGCCAGAAACACCCTCGAGGGTTTGAGCACTATTACCTTCATATCTATCTCCTTTCCATCACGTCATTCGTCATCCTTTTATTTCCATACAACAGAGATTTCAGTAGACGGTCACGTAGCGCGTGGCGGATGAGCTGTTCCCGCCGTCGTCGGTGACGGTGAGGGTCACGGCCAGGTTCGCGGGTATGACGTTGCTCTCGAAAACGTGGTAGACGCAAGGACCCGAGGCCCCGAAGCTCCAGGAGTAGGAGACTATGGCGCCGTCCGGGTCGTGGCTGGAGGAGGCGTCCAGGTATACCCGCAGCGGGGAGCGGCCCTCGACCGGCGACAGCGTAAAGCTGGCCACGGGAGCCCGTGGGCTGAGCTCGGCCTCCCCCGCCTCCGGCTCCGCCGCCGGAGGCCTGTCGCCGTCGCCCTCCTCCTCGCCCGCCTCCTCCGCCAGGGCCTCCGGCCCCCAGGCGTCCGGCTCCTCCGGGGCAGGGCTCTCCGTCTCCGCGCCATCCTCGCCCTCCGGCTCAACCGTCTCCGGACTCCCGTCCACCGCCTTCGCGCCTCTCTCCAGCCTCGCCGCCGCCACGTTGCCCAGGCCCGCCGCGGAGACTCCCACGGCGCCCGCCCGCGCGGCAGGCTCCTTACGGCGCAGCAGGCTCGAGACAGCGAACAACCCCGCCGCAACCGCGCACAGCGCCACCAGAATAATCGCCACGCTTGCCAAGCGCGCCACCATCCCTCTTCCCGGAGTCGTCACGCCAGCCAGCGCGGCTGGCTCAGCCCCCCCGCCGCTTTTCCCGCCACCGCCTACGAGCCGCTCCGAACCACCCGGATCCGCGGCGGGGCAAGCCGCTGTGACCTCGTCGATATAAGCGACCAGACCGGCTGCGGTCAGAGAGCGGCAGCGGCAAGCCTCCGCGATGCGCTCGACCGCAGGCGCGGCGGGCGAGGCGGGATAATCCTCCACCCCCTCCAGCAGCCTCTCGGCCAGTTTCCCCAGGGCGTAGACGTCCGCGCCCGCCTCCAGCTCCCCGCCGTCCATGACCCGCGGGCTGAAGTATCGAAAATCGGGGCAGGCCGCGGCCTCGAGCAGCGGTGAGAAGAACTCCGGCTTGAGCGCGGGATCCTTGATCAGTATCCTTCCCCGGGGGCGGTAAAAGACATTGCGGGCGTTCAGGAAGAGATGGTAAAAACCGGCGCGGTGCATGTCCCGCAGAACGGCCGCCGCCTCCCTCAGGATCCTCACGGTCTCGCGGCAGGAAAGGGGCATGCCCATATCCAGGTAGTTCTCCAGGGAGGGTTCCCCCACCTGGGGGAAACAAAGGTAACAGCCGGCCTCCTCCTCCATTATCCCTCCCTCGAGCGGCATCAGGACGCCGCGCACCGCCATCTCCTTGAGGAGGTTGGCCGCCTTGAGGTACTCCAGGCCGAGGGGCCCCAGCTTATCGCTCACCTTGACCACGAACCTCTCGCCCAGCACCATGTCCTCGACCAGGTGGGTGAAGGCTACTCCGTTGCACCCCCTGGTACGTATGAGTGCGTACTTCTCGGCGATTATCTCTTCCCCCATGTGCCCTCTCGATGGTAGGTATGCTTCGAGCTCACCGGCTGGCCGCCCCAGGGCGGCGTAAAACGGCAACATTCTATAAAATATAATAAATATTGTCAACTTTAAGAAGTTATACGAATCAGAAACAGCGAGCGGGAGGCTCGCTTTGTTAAATTCTTTGCCAAATAATAACACCGGCGGCTCGCATCGGTTACACAATACCCCTGGGAAATGGGCCTCGCCGCAAGGGGGTTCTCACCGACGGAGCGGTTTATCGCGGCGACAGCCGGGATGGGCATAGCCCACGGCGGGGAACTTCCAAGCCCGCGCTTGTTTCTGGTCAGATAATGCTGCGCCGATTACTATCATTTAGAAGTGCGCCAATAAGAACAATCAGTACGATTCTTCAGGGAGTCGTTTCGCACAAGACTCTCGAGGGGAAACTGGATGCATGGGAGGGAAACCTGGGGAAAACGCCCGGCGGCTCGATAGCGCAGGCGGCAAGAGGCGGCTGCCATCGCCGATCTAACGATGGTAGAATTATTGTTGCCGCCGGACGATTTCGGGGGTATTGTATAGGATACCGGAAAGGCGCTCGTTAATGCTGTCGGGCTATATGAAGATATTATGCAGGAGGGGATGGCTGTACAACCCCCGTGTAAGGGGAAAGCTTGTACGCGTTTAACATATAGAAAGGACTTGTTTCGCTTGCCCCGCATCGGGAGGGGAACCGGTTCGCTTTCCGCGCTCGAGGGGCGGCGACGGTGTAAGGGAATAAAGCGTAAGAGGAATATGGACATGCGGTGACGGCACCGGTGTAAGGGGGTCTTGTAGATGACAAATCGTGGCGGAATGGCGAAGAGGTGGGGGAGCGCCGCGGTCCTCGCGGTGATGCTGATCTTCCTGAGCGGTTTTCTTCCCCTGGTGCCGGGCATCCCGTTCGGCTCCGAGGAGGCCCTCGCCCAGACCGGAACCATATCCGGGAGGGTCACCAGCGCCTCCGAGCCCGGGGGGGTTGAAAACGTCTCGGTTTACGTGCTGGATTTGACCGAGACGCCGGAGACATACGTGTCCACGAAAGCGGATGGAACCTATACGGCCACGGTAAGCGCCCCCGGCGATTACAAGGTCAAGTTCTCCGATTGGAGCAACGGCTATATTACCGAGTACTACAACGACAAGGCCGATTTCGACAGCGCCGACACCGTCTCGGTGCCGGACGGCGGCTCCGTCACAGGCATAGACGCCTACCTGTCCTCCCCCGTCACCCCCACGGTGACCTCCATAACCCCCAACACGGGGCGGAACGACCAGGTGGTGCAGGTAACCGACCTGGCCGGGAGCAACTTCCAGACCGGGGCGGCGGTCCACCTGGAGCGCGAGGGGCAGCCCAACATCTACGCCAGCGGCGTCAACGTGGTATCGGCGGCCAGGATAACCTGCACCCTGGACCTCTCCAAGGCACAGGCCGGGGGCTGGGACGTGGTGGTAACCAACACCGGCAGCAAACAGGGCAGGCTGGCCCGGGGCTTCACCATCACCCAGGCTCCGGACGTCGACGCGCCCGGCTACGACTTTTACTTCGCCGAGGGATACACAGGGGCGGGCTTCCAGGAATACCTGTGCCTGGGCAACCCCCAGGCTGAGACGGCCTCGACCACCATAACCTACATGTTTCCGGACGGCACCACCCAGGAGCAGAGCCTGGACGTCGGCGCAAGTTCCCGCACCACGGTCAACGTCAACCAGGTGGTGGGTGAGAACAGGGAGGTCTCCTGCAAGATAGAGGCCGACCAGGAGATAGTGGTCGAGAGGCCCATGTACTTCAACTACCAGGGCAAGTGGGCCGGCGGCCACGACACCATGGGCGCGGTGACCACCGCCAGAACCTGGTATTTCGCCGAGGGTTACACCGGGGCGGGGTTCGACGAGTGGATATGCGTCCTCAACCCCGGGGACGACACCGCCGCCCTCACCTTTAACTTCCAGACCCAGGAGGAGGGAGAGAAGGTGGTGGAGGGATTCACGGTGGCGGGCCATTCCCGCGCCTCCTTCAAGGTCAACGACATCCTGGGGGCCGAATACCAGACCTCGCTCATGCTGGAGTCCGACCAGCCCATAGTGGCCGAGCGGCCCATGTATTTCGATTACGGCGGCACCGCGGCCCGGGGCTGGCAGGGCGGGCACTGCGTGATAGGGGTGCACGAGCTGTCCGGCCAGTACTACTTCGCCGAGGGCACCACGCGGGACAACTTCGAGGAGTGGCTGACCCTGCAGAATCCCGGGGACGAGGGCATCAACGTGGACGCCTCATACCAGCTCGGCGTGGGCCAGGAGGACACGGTGGACAAATCCTATTACCTGGAACCGGCCTCCCGCAGCACCGTCTTCGTGCCCAACGAGGTGGGCTACGAAAACGATGTATCGGTCTACCTCTCCTCCCCCTCGCTCTTTCTGGCCGAGCGGCCCATGTACTTCGACTACGGCTACCTTGATCTCTCGGCGCAGGGCGGGCACTGCGTGATAGGGGCGAGCGAGATCGGCGACAGATGGTTCCTGGCCGAGGGGTACACCGGTGACGGTTTCAACCAGTGGCTGTGCCTGCAGAACGCCGGCGATCAGGACGCCCAGGTCACCATCACCTACTATACCCAGGAGGAGGGGGCCCTCGATCCCAGGGAGACGACGGTGCCCGCCGGCACCAGGGGTACGGTGATGGTCAACGTCGACGCCGGTCCCGGTTACCAGCTCTCCTGCCAGGTGGAATCGACCCAGCCCATAATGGTGGAGCGCCCCATGTACTTCGTCTTCCGGGGATGGCCGGGCGGCCACGACGTGGTGGGATACATGCCCTGAGGCGCGTGCCGGGAACGACTTCTCGGCCCCCGAAAGCCACCCGGGCGGGCGGCCGCCCCGTATCGCGCCGGCGTTTTCCCCCGGAGCTTGAACGCCGCCCGGGCATGCCCGGGCCGGTAGCCCCTCAACCCCTGCGGTAGTATCGGAAGTCGCAGCGGTCGTGGCCGGTGGCCAGGGTCTGAGTCCTCACGAACTCTATCTGGGGCGGGAAGCACGACGCCTGCTTGACGTCCATCTCGCAGAAGGCCCGGGTCAGCTCGGGGGCGCCCTTGCGCCGCAGGTAATCGTAGTAGAAGCACCCGGTGTAGTCCATGCCCACGCCGTCCTCCATGTCGATATTCTCCCGCCTCCACCAGGGCTCGGGGAAGACGTGGGTGTTGGTCCAGCGCATGCCGGCGGCGAAGCCGGCGAAGGGGTCCCTCGCCGCGGCAATCATCGTTCCCATAATCCTGGAGGGGACCTTCATGAAGGCCTCCCACATCAGCTCGTGGGCGGTGTCCACCGCTTCCTCGGCCGAACCTGTCTCGTCGTACAGGGCGCGGTAGAGGGCCAGCCCGCGCCTGGCTACCTCGAGGTGGAAGGCCATGACCCCCTTCTCGCGCATACCGTCCTCCAGCAGGTCGCCGTAGTGGTCGGCTAAGGCCTCCAGAATGCGCTCCGCCCCCTCGCCGCCCCATCTCGCGGCCAGGCGCCTCCTCATCAGCTCCCTCTGCAGGGAGCCCAGGTCGAGCTTGACGCCCCGGGCCCTGTCCTTGATCAGCATGCCTACGCCGACACCGGCCGCGAAGACAAGCGCGTACCTTCTAAGTCTCTTTGTCATGCCGCGATCACCTCTCCAGGTATCTCAGGCGGCTTTTACGCCGCGCTTGGCGACTTCCCCCCCCACCAATTCTACACCAGCGAAGCTGGGCTGCCCTGGGCGGCGGGCCGGGGACCGCCCGCGGCCCTAACCACGCCCGGTGCTACAGCGTGAAAGCATTGATAGAATACGATTGTGGCAACGTTAAGTACCCCGTTCCATAAATACGACCATGCACCGAGAGCACTGGTGCGCCTCGCCCGCAAGGCGAGGTACCCTGGCGTACTCGCTGAGTACATCGCAGGCAGCGGAACCAGCCGAGTCGCACAGCGACGAGACGTATCGCGAGGAGGCGAAGCCGACGTGGCAAGCTCGATTGAGTATTACTTTGGGGAAGATTGATACGCTAATACATGTGGCGGAGGTAGAACGTAGGTATTGCATATCTAAATATCGGGGCGGCTACTATAAACTGCGAGGATGATGGCTCGGGACCGCCAGTGGTCATGGTCCACGACTGGAACGGCTCCGGCTACCTGTGACGCATGAACGTGGAGGGGCTGGCCGGGAATTTCCACGCCGTGGCGCCGGACCTTCCAGGCCACGGGGACTCCGGCCTGCCCCGGGGCTTCACCATAGGCCTGCGGGGTTTCTCGTCTTTCATCGAGCAGTTGCGCGACGCGCTCGCGCCGGGAGATATCATCCTGGTTGGGCACTCCATAGCGGGCAGTATAGGCATGTATTACGCAGCCACCTATCCCGGCGGGATATCCCGGCTGGTTCTCATAGATTCTCCCATCACCGCCAGGGCCCTGTACTGGCCACTGAGCCTGACCTTCCTGGACACCCTGCTCTCCCTCTACTACCCTTTCCGGGGACGGGGCTCCTACCTGCGCATGATAACCTCCTCGGTGCGATACCACGACAGGCTGCCCAGCGAATTCCTGGAGGCAGCCTCGACCCAGGCCTCCAAGATACTCAAGCAGGTACGGATGGAGACCACCAGGATGGTGAGGACCCTCGACCTGGGGACGGTGCCCGAGAGGATCGAGTTGCCAGTTATGGTTATTTGGGGCGAGAGGGACGGCACGGTAAAGCCCGGTGAGGCCTTGAACCTGCTGGAACGCATCCGTGACGTCCGCCTGCACGTGCTGTCCGACTGCGACCACTATCCGCCCTACGAGCAGCCCGAGACGGTGAACGAGCTTATCGAGAACTTCATTCGGGAGACGTTTTGAGGGCCTTCGCGTAGCGTATCCCGGGGAAAGCTGTAGATCCACGGCGAGTGAAGCATCTAGTTTACGCGCCTGTCGGATGACCTGTTTATACAGATATGGGGATTAATAAGCTAGAACTTGGGCAGAATACATAGTACGGGAATTTCAAACAGCGTTACGCTTAGAGGTACGCAGCGATGGCCGCCGTTGATCTTGCGAGGAGGCTGCCATGGAATGTGAGGCCTGCGGCAACAATTTGAAGCCAGGGGATAAGTTCTGCCGGCAGTGCGGCGCCAGGTTGGGAGCAGTACCCACCGGCCCCGATGCCGGCGGGGAGACGCCGGTGCCCGAGGCGGAAAAGGCCGGGGGCGGGAAGACTCCGGAGGCCGGGAGTACCCCACCCTCCCCGGAAGCACCTCCCCCGGCGCCACCGGGCGTGACGGCCCACTTACCGGGCACGCCGCCTCGAGGCCCCCGCACCAGCGCCTGGTCGGTGGCCTCCCTGATGCTGGGCATCCTGTCCTTTCTCTGCCTGCCCTTCCTGGCGGCGGTGCCCGCCGTGGTCTTCGGGGCTCTGGCCAAGAGGGAGATAAAGCGCTCCGGCGGCACCAAGGGGGGCTCGGGCATGGCCACGGCCGGGTTGGTGCTGGGCATCGTCAACCTGTCACTGCTGGTCATTAGCGCGCTGGTATATATCCCCTGGGCCATCGTCAACATGGACGAGTTGAGAACGGATACCGGGACGGTGAGCTTGAAGGGAGCGGATACGGTCGTGGCCGAGCTGGATATACGCAGCGGCACCGTAGAGGTCAAGGGCGGCGCCGACCAGTTGATGGAGGGCGAGTTCACCTACAACGTGGGCAAGTGGAGACCGGAGATATCCTACCGGGTCAGCGACGGCAAGGGCGAGCTGAAGGTGGTGCAGGGAGGCGGCTGGTGGGTGCCCGTGCTCTGGAACGCCCGCTGCGACTGGTATATAAAGCTCAGCGACGGCGTGCCCATCGATTTCAGGGCCGACCTGAGCAGCGGCGATGGCTTCTATCACCTCGACCGGCTGGACCTTATTCGCGTGCAGCTCGGCTCCGGCAGTGGTGACATAACCGCCGACCTGTCCGGAAACCAGCCAGAGCTGAAGGCGGTGAAGGTGGACCAGAGCAGCGGCGACATGGTACTGGACCTCGCTGGGTCCTATGGTTCCCCCATGAACCTGGACCTGGGCACCAGCAGCGGGGACATCGATCTCGACCTCAGGGGAGCCTGGAGGGATGACCTCAAGGGCCTGGTGGAGGCGAGTTCGGGCGATATCACCCTGCGCGTCCCCGGGAACGTCGGCGTTTACATCACCGCCGACACCGGCTCCGGCGACGTCGACGCCTCGGGCATGAAGGTCAAGGGCGACGTATACGTAAACGACGCCTACGGCGAGGCCGGGGTCACCCTGCGCCTCGACGTCCAGGTATCCAGCGGCGATATCCGAATCCTGCCCGGGGATTGATGGCGCGGTAGGCCGGGGGCACCGCCGGGGAGCCGGCGGGGTCGACACCGCCAGCGGCGGCACGCGAGCACGCAAGGAGGTAAGGCATGGAAAAGAACGGCAAGGTACTGGGCATACCCTACGACTTCCGATCCCCCACCCTGTCCAGGCTGCGTGAGAGGCTGTGGAATCCCGACGATTCGCGCATATTCACCCCGCGCTTCTACGGTGTGGGATGGTCGCTGAACTTCGCCACGTTAAAGGAGAGAAGCACCCCGGGCTTCGTGGTGGCGGTCGGCGCGGCCCTCCTCATCTACGGCAACGGGCTCCGCCGCCTGTGGATTCGCCTGAGAAGCCTGCGGCGCGGTAGGCGAGACAAGGGCTAGGACCGCTTTCAGGCAGGTCCGCCGGCCATACGCCGCGTGTAAAGCGCCGCGGCCGCCCTGTTTACCGGGAAATAGGCGGGCGTAGGACCTGGTCCGGTCGGGGTATCCGGTCGGGCGGGCCCGGTTTACTCCTTTCCGGGTATGGAGAAACGAAATACTGACCCCCCGCCTTCCCTGGGTTCGCACCATATGCAACCCCCGTGCGCCTCCACGATCTCCCTGGCGATATACAGCCCCAGCCCCATGCCCGGCTTGGAATGGTGCAGGGCGTCTTCCACCTGGTAGAAGCGCTCGAAGATGAGCTTCCTGGATTTCTCCGGAACCCCGACGCCCCGGTCCAGCACCGATATGACCGTCCCGCCGTCTACCCGCTCCGCGTCGATCTCCACGGGCGCCCCGTCAGGTGAATGGTTGACGGCGTTTTCCAGCAGTATCACCAGCACGGACACCAGCTTCTCGGGGTCCACCCGCTGGGGATCCATGTCCTCGGGTATGGAGACCAGGAAGCGGTCCTCGCATCCCCTGTCCGTCATTTCGCTCACGGCCCTCTGTATCAGGGGTTCCAGGTTTATCCTCTTTTTGTTGATGCTGAAGCGGCCGCGCTCGATACGGGAGACGTCCAGGAGTTCCTTTATCAGGCTGTTGAGGCGGTCCGCCCCCTGGCCGATTATAGCCAGAAACTCCCGCCGGGAATCCTCGTCCACCCTTTCCCCGTAATCCCTGAGGGTCAGGGCGTACCCCTTCATGAGGGTGATGGGATGCCGCAGCTCGTGGGAGGCTATATCTATAAAATCCTTCATGCTCTGCTCGGACGCCAGGCGCTCCTCCTCCACCGAGAGGGCCCGGGCCAACATGCCCAGTATCTCCAGATCCTCGTGAGAGAACTCCCTGACCTCGGCGTCGAGCAGGCAAAGGCACCCGATCTTCTTGTCCTTCACCCGCACCGGGTAACCCAGGAACGACCTCATACCATACTTACGCACCAGCGGGTCCCGGGCAGCGTAGGTCGTGGAATCGACGTCCTGGATGATGACGGGACTCCGACCGGTGCCGGATATCATCCGGGCGCCGATATAGTCGTCGAAATCGCCGGTTACGTTGAAATCCTCTCCCCCGGGGGCGGTGGACAGAACGGACAGCTTCCCCTTCTCCACGCGGCAGTAGGCTGCCATGGCCCCGCCGAGGATATCGCGGGTGGTCCTGACTATCCTCTCCATGTTGTCGATGAGGTCGGCACCCAGGCTGAGGAATAGCCGGTTTATGCCCTCCAGCCTCTCCCGCGTGAGTTTGCTCTCGGTGATGTCGCGGTAGTTGGCGACGATGCCCCTCATGGAGGGGTGGTCCAGAAAATTCCTCCCCGTGATCTCGATATCCCTCCAGCCCCCGTCCTTGTGCCTGGTACGCAGCTCCACGTTGAAGACCTCCTGGGGGTGCTCCAGCACGTATCTCAATCCCTCCGCGGCCTTGGAGACGTCGTCGGGATGAACGAAGCTGAATCCCACGTCATTGATTATCTCCTCCGGTCCGTACCCCAGCACCTTCTCCACCGAGGGGCTGATATAGGTTATGACCCCGTCACGGTTGACGATGGATGTGACGTCCAGGGCGTTCTCGGTGAGGGTGCGGTAGTGCTCCTCCCTGTTCTTGAGCTCCTCCTCCATGAATACCCGCTCGGAGATATCGATCATGGTTATGAGGTTGATGGGCTCGCCGGCCAGGTACACCGTCTTGGAGTATACCTCCATCCATTTCTCCTCCCCGGAAGAGGTGATACCCCTGGCTCGATAGTTAACTATGGCGTCCTTTTCTTCACACTGCTTCTTGGCGATCTGGCGCATGACGAAGCCCCGGTCGTCGGGGTGTATGGTCTTGGTGAATTCCCCGGGGGGCCAGTCCATACTCTCATCCACGCCGTACCCGAAGATCTCCTCCGCGGCCCTGTTGGCATATTTGACCATGTCTTCCTGAATGATGATGATGCCCATCATTGATTGCTCCGAGAGCAAGCGAAACTTTTCCTCGCTCTCGCGCAGGGCCTCCTCGGCTAGCTTGCGGTCGGTGATATCGTGGGCGTTGATGACCACACCCCGCACGCAGGGGTCGTCCAGCAGATTGTAGCCGACCACCTCCAGGTCCCGCCAGTCACCATGCGCGGTCTCGAAGCGGAGGTCCAGTTGCCCGATGCCGCCGGGGGCAATGGTGCTACGCTCGAAAACGGCTATGGCCTTCTCCCGGTCGTCGGGGTGGACCATCTCGAAGACGTTTCTGCCGACGAACCCCTCCTCCTCGTAACTGAGTATCCTGCGGTTGGAGGGGCTTCCGTACAGGACCTTGCCCTCGCCGTCGAGGATGACGATTATGTCCGTGGCCCTCTCGATGAGGGAGCGGAACTTCTCCTCGCTCTCGCGCAGGGCCTCCTCGGCTAGCTTGCGCTCGGTGACGTCGGTCAGGATCCCCGAGAGGCCCACGGTGCGTCCGTCCTTTACCAGGGGGCGGCTGGAAGAACGTATGTACTTGATGTCGCCGTCCTTATCCACGACCCTTAATTCCGTCAGGTGGAGTCTTCCCCTCAGTGATTCGCCGAGGCTCCACACAGCCTCCTCTAGGTCTTCAGGATGCACGAAACGGGTGAAGTTCTCGCCGATTACCTCCTCCGCCTTGTATCCCAAGATCCTCTCCATCACCGGGCTCATAAAGGTCAAGTCGCCCCGCTCGTCGACCGTGAAGATGGCGTCGTTGATGTTTTCCACCAGGTTGCGGTATCTCTCCTCCGATCCCCTCAACGCCTCCTCGGCTCGCTCGTGCGCGGCGACCTCGCGCTTGAGGCGTTCGGCGGACTCGCGCAATTCGGAGGTGCGCTCGACCACAGCCCTCTCCAGGAGCTCGCGGCGTTGTAGTAGCTCCCCCTCGATCCTCTTGCGCTCGGTGATGTCATGGGAGTTTACGATGATTCCGGTTAACTCCGAGTCCCCCACGATAGCCTTGCCCTCGCCCTCCATGAACAGCCATCGACCGTCTTTGTGACGGAAACGAACCTCCATGGTCGCGGTGGAGCCACGATCCTTGACAACGTGGCCCATTTTCTCCACCGCCGCCGCCACATCATCGGGGTGCAGCAACTCCAGGACGTTGCGCCTCAGAAGCTCGTCCTCCTCGTACCCCAGCACCCTCTTTATGGACGGGCTCTGATAGGTGACATTTCCATCGACGTCAAGCATGGTGACTATGTCCTGGACGTTTTCGATGAGTGACCGGAAATATCTCTCGCTGAGCTCGACGGCGCGCTCCACTTTGGCGCGCCTGGCCTCGCTCTCCTCCAACTCAGCCACGCGCAAGCGCAGTTTCCGCAACTGATCCCAGGGTTCCTCGTTTGATTTTCTTCGCTTTTTCAACTGCAAACCTCGCTGATAAAAAATCCGGTGCCATAAGATAACATCGGTATTAATATCACGAGACTACAGGCGAAAAACGGCGCCCGGGGGTAAAATCATACCAGGGGTGACTTTTTTTCATCCCCCAGGCGATGTAATCGGTCCGGGAAACATCGAAAGGAGGGGGCAGCATGCCTTTTTGCAACAAATGCGGAGACCCGGTGGAGGAAGGTGACCGCTTCTGCCATTCATGTGGGGCGGCCACGACTAAGGTGGGTATGCCCGCGACCCCGTCCTCCCCGGCGGCGACGCCCCCGCCACTGCGGCAGCCCGTACCCACACCCGCCATGGCGGCGGCCTGGCCGGAATCCGGTTGGGAGCGAGAGCCGACTCTGGAGGAAAGGGCGGAAAAGCGGGTTAGGAGCAGGATAGAGCTCCTCCAACACCTGGGCATCTATATCGCCGTCAACGCCTTTCTGGTCGTGGTATGGGCCCTGTCCGGCGTGGGATACCCCTGGTTCCTGTGGCCGCTGGCCGCGTGGGGCATGGGCCTGACCATCCACATCATCAGCTATTTCATCGGCTCGGAAAAGGACACCTCCCGGCAGAGGATGGTCGAGAAGGAGATGGAAAGGATAAAGTTGCGGGAGCAGGTGGCAAGCCAGGATGAGCAGTCTCCGCCCCCGTACGGCGAAGGTGCCGGGGAATGAGCGTTTCGATGCCCTTCATCCGCTCCGAAGACGGGCTTCTACGCCAACGGCGGGAATAGAGGTGCAACGGGATTGCGCTGCGAGAGATGTGGGCACCAGAACAAGCCGGGCGACGTATTCTGCCGTGACTGCGGTATCAGGATTGGCCCGGGCGGCCCCGGCCCGGCCGGGCGGGAGGGCGTCGCGGGGGAGACCACGATAGAGCGGGAGGAGGCACCCTCCTCACCTCCACCATCATATCCGGCCCATGCGCCCCAGCCAGTATACCGGCCCGGGCCGCGGCACACGAGCGGCTGGGCCGTAACCTCCATGGTACTCGGGGCATTATCCTTTCTGTTCCTACCGTTCGTGGGCGCCGTCCTGGCCGTTGTGTTCGGCATTCTAGCCAAGCGCGGGGCAAAGCACTCCGAGGACGAGCCGGCAGACTCCGGCATGTCTACGGCGGGTATAGTCCTGGGCGTCATCAACCTCTCCTTCTGCACCGTTGCCGCCGCCCTGTTCATCCCCTGGATTATCGCGAACCTCGGCGAGGTCCACGAGATCTCCAGGACGGTCAGGCTCCAGGGGGCGCGGGAAGTGGCCGTGGAACTCGAGCTGCGTGAGGGAACGCTGGCGGTGAGAGGCGGAGCCGAGGCGCTCTTCGAGGGCGATTTCTCCTACAATGTGGACCAGTGGGAGCCAGAGATAGATTACACTATAGAGAATAAACGGGGCGAGCTGCACCTGAAGCAGGGCGGCGGGTGGGGGCTGTCCACCCTGTGGAACTCCCGCAACGACTGGGATATCGCCTTCAACAACCGAGTGCCCCTGGAGCTGAAGGCCGTGCTGAGCAGCGGGAGCGCCTCCCTGAAACTGGGCACGCTCAACCTGAGCGACCTGGAAGTCGAGAACAGCAGCGGCGACGTCGCCGTGGACCTGTCGGGAGACATGCCCCACCTTGGCGGCGTGGACATCGGCCTGAGCAGCGGGGACCTGGCTCTTACCATGGAGGGGAGATATACCTCCTACACCAGGCTGGATATCGACGGCAGCAGCGGCGACGTATGGGTAAGCCTTCTGGGGGAGTGGGAGGACACCCTGGGCGCCGGCATCACCAGCAGCTCGGGGGACGTAACCCTGGAACTGCCCAGCGGCGTGGGCGTGCGCGTATCGGCCAGGAACGGCTCGGGGGAAGTGGAGGCACCGGGCATGAAGGTGGAGGGAGAGAAAGGGGAAAGGGTCGTATACACCAACGACGCCTGGGGCGAGTCGGTTATAACCCTCCAGTTCGAAATCCAGGTATCCAGCGGTGACATCTACCTGCTGTTGAAGGAATAGAACGCGCCGTCGCGAGGTGACGCGACGGCGGAGTTTTAACATTCGAGCCGGTCACCGGTCATAAGGGGAATTCCTTGAAACGTTCGCGATCAGCCTTGCAAATGGGGCAAACCGCCGGAGGCTTGTCCCGGGCGCAAAGGTAGCCGCATACCCTGCATCTCCATACCGGCACGGCAACCTCCCTGCCGCTGCCTCCCGCACGCCGGATTTCTTCCTCGCGTTCCGCCTCCAACTCCTCCGGCTCCGGCCTTCTCTCCGGTATCTGCCCCTCCGTAACCCTGTCACCTTCCAGGACCTCCTGGGATACGTAGAGAGCTCAGTAGCACTGACCGTACTCTTCCAGGTCGGCGTCGCGGTAATCGCAGGGACAGATTATGTCCAGGTCCTTGGCCTTGTCCCCCTCGCCCATACGGCAGGGGCACAGCATATAACCGTAGCGTTCTTTGTTGCGATAGAGGCCTTCGACCAGCACCTGCGTGTCCTCTTCGTCCGGGTTGAGGTGGTAACCGGCCGCCTCGGCGTCCTCGTCCAGCCGACGGTAAAGGTCCAACACTTCCCGGGGATATTCCTCGTTCAAAGGAGAGCCTCCTTGTACCTGTCCTCGTTGAAACCCACGATGATCTCGTCCTCGTCCACGATAAGGGTGGGGAAGGTTTTACGGGGGTTGTGCTTTTTGAATTCCTCGAAGACCTCCTTCTGTGAGTCGCCCTCCAGAAGATCCACGTATACGTAACGGTAGGCGAAATTATTGCTATTGAGGAAATTGCGCGCCTTGCGGCACCAGCCGCAGGTGGAAAGGGCGAATAGTAAAAGCTCGCGGTCATTCTTGTCCCCCTCGACCACCTCAAGGTACTGCTCAAGCATAGCCATCTCTCCTTTTCTCTATCCTTCCTCGCTTGAGGTTATTTTTCCCCCGGCTTTCTCGCATGAGGTCATTATTCCCCCCCAAGCGCCGCCTAAACGTGGTTACGGCCGGTCATCTCGCGCTATCGGGAAAAAGGAGAAGTGATGAGACGTGGGTAGTATGGTGAAGTGAACGAAGGTCAATCGGGGATGGAGAAATAGAAGGTGGTTCCTTTGCCGAGATGGGACCGCACCCAGATATCGCCGCCGCGGACCCTGAGTATCTGGCGCACAATGGAGAGTCCTAACCCGCTGCCCTCATCGCCGGACACCAGCCTGAAGAGGGGGAGAAAGATATCCTCCTGATGCTCGTCGGGGATCCCCACGCCGCTATCGGATACCGAGAAGATGTGGCTGTCGCCCTTGAAGCGGTACCCAACCTCCACCTTGGGGCTCTCTACTCCACTTACCGCCCTTACCGCGTTGGTTATCAGGTTCTGGAATATCTCCTGAAGCTCGCCCTCCAGCACGGGAACGCACGGCAGTTCGCCGGGGACGACTACCTCTACTCCCTGGTCATGTACGACATCGCGCAGGTCCTCGAGTACTTCCCCTATCACCTGGGAGGGATAAGCCCATCCCTGTTCGGGCTGGGCTCGTGACTTCGCCAGGTTGAGCATATTGTCAACCAGCCTGCTCAAACGCTTGACTCCCCTCCGGAGACCGCCCAGGCTCTCCTCCACCTGCGGCCTTCCGTCGGCCTCCAGCACTTTGCCGAGATAATGGATGTATCCCATAACGCTGGACAGGGGGGTACGGAAATCATGAGAAAGCCTGGAGATAAAATCGAAACCCACGGGCAGATCGCCGTTCACCGGGTCCTTCAAGTCCTTGACCATTAACTGGTAAGCCCGCCTGGAGGCAAGGGGAATGGAGGTGATCTCCACCTCTGCCTCGTATTCCTCGCCCTGCCGGAGCAGGTTGATCCTGACGCGCCTGGGGACCAGGCCCATTCCCTTCACCCGCTCCCTGAGCTCCTCCAGGCTGCTTATAGAGAGTATATTCTCGAGCTTGAGTCCCACGACATCCTCGGGTGAAGGAAAACCTATGAGGCGAACCATGGGGGGGTTGGCGTAGGCTATCCTCTCGTTTTCCATCACG
This sequence comes from Actinomycetota bacterium, assembly GCA_034188985.1. Classification (GTDB taxonomy): domain Bacteria; phylum Actinomycetota; class Geothermincolia; order Geothermincolales; family RBG-13-55-18; genus JAXHVT01. Next base: position 23,442 of record JAXHVT010000008.1, read on the forward strand.
GCTATAGCATCGCTCGCGCTCTCCAGGAGTTCCAGGTAGCCGTCCTCCCACCGCCGCAGGTTTCCCAGGAGCTCGGCGCGGTGAAGCTCGCGCTCCGCGATGGACATCAGCCCCGTCAGGAACTCCCTTTCCATCTCCCGCCATTCCCTGTACTCGTTGGACACCAGCATGAGGACGAAAGCGCCTCGCGGGGAAGTCAGTATGGGGGTGACCAGGATCGAAGGCGATATGAAGGGCTCCAGCCATTCCCCCGGTCCCTCCCTTTCCCGCAGAGCGAATATCTCCCCCCCATCCAAGCGACGTCCCAGATCCCCCTCGGAAAGCTCCCTCCACTTGGCGACCCTGGCCTCTCCCAGGGACCATCCCTGCTGCACTATCTGCCGTGCCAGCCAGCCCCTCTCCGAGGGATAGAGAGCAGCCAGGCAACCGGCCTCTATGCCCAGGGCTTCCAGCGACTTATCCACGATGACGCGCATGATCTCTGTGATTCCCTCGGCCCTGGCCAGGCCCTCTAAAACATCCATCTGCAGGCGCATCAGGAGGGCCTTCCTCTCCAGCTCGCGTTCGCTGCCTACCTCGTCGGTGACATCGTAGGCCATTCCCAGCGCGCCTACGACCTCCCCGCCCTTTCTCCAGGGCGAGAGATGGACTCTCAAAAAAACCGGGGTACCGTCTTCGTCCGTAAGCTCCCAGTCCGCCTGGTATTCCTTCCCCACATCCAGCCGTTCGCGAATTATCGCCGCGGTTCCATGCCTGTCCCTGGGAAGCAGATCCTCCAGGCTTCTTCCCACCATCTCCTCGGGTATGATGCCAGCCAGACCGGCGAGTACCGGGGGTACGCTCACGAAGCGCCCATGAAGGTCGATAACGAAAAGGGTTTCCCGCAGGGATTCCGCTACTCCATCACGCCCTGCGCCCTCTTCCCGGAAGGCCCATTGTGGGTTCTCTAAAGCAGGCATTCGAATAAGAACCTTGCGAGTAGATCTTAAGGCTGCCGTAAATACATTCTCGTGGACCCACGCAGCCTTTACGATACATCCAGACATACGCTCCTATTATTATTCATACTGCGGCTGGAGCATAAAAGCCATAGCTGTAAGCGTTAATAACCCATCTGGAGCTCCGGATTCAACCTTTTGACGAGCGGATCCGTGATAGTGATTAGTCCCCTCTATATAGATATTATAATTGACGTTTTAGTCGATATTAATAACTATTTATATATTTGCAGCTACCACCCTTTTCAAGCAGGGTTTTTCATATTATAATCTCTACTGCATGTTGAAATAACCAGGAGAACCCGGTAGTTTACATCAGCTTAAGGGGGGGCGAGATGAGCGAAGTCTATCGTAAGATCGGGGAGTTGGGGGGAAAGATAGCCAACAAGGAAGGCCTTCTCTCCGGCGCCATATCCGCCATGGACCCCGCATTAATGGCCAAGACCATAAACGACAACGCCTCGCTTTTAGGCGAGGTGATGGCGCAACTGGACCCGAAGATACTGGCCGATGTCATCAACGCCAATCCCGATTTCATGGCCAAGATAATGAAGAACCTCGATGCGGCGGCCGTGGCGAGCGCGTTGAATACAAACGAGCGTTTCGTCACCTGCATGATCGAGAACACGGACCCCAATGTCTTCTCCCGTTCGGTGAACGTGGTATTCAACAAGATCCGCAAAGCCACCTACCGACCCGGCATAAAGCCCACCGAGGAGTTGGAGGGACTGGTATCGGATCCAGACAGGTCTTGAACTGACCATTGCGAGTATCTCGAATATGATATGAAGAAGATGTTTAAGAGGTTCTCGGCAGTCGGCTTTAGGTGCCGCCTGTGTCATGTAGACGGCATCCCTGTTTTCGGTCGACTGACGGCGAGGGTTTCCTTCTGGTTGGAAGTGGCTGTTATCACCCTCCCTTACATGTAATGTGAGCTGCGACGTTCCGAACCAGATGGCAGTGGCGCCCGGACACACCGGATCCACCCTCCGGACGGCAGGCTTCGACCCATGAAGGGCAGGTGAGCGTAGATGTCATCCGATATCCTGGACACCTTTCGATCCCTCTTCTACCCCCGATCCATCGCCGTCATCGGCGCTACCGATAACGCTTTCAAACTGGGCTATCACACCCTGAAAGCGGTGACGGTGACGGGATTCGAAGGGGAGATATACCCGGTCAATCCCAGCGCGGGCGGTGAGATACAGGGTTTCCGCGCCTATTCCTCCATATCCGATCTTCCTCGCGGTGTAGACCTCTTCGTTTACGCCATTCCCGAGATCAAGGTGGTGCCCGCGGTCAGGGAGACGGTCGAGAACGGGGGCAGGGCGGGAGTAATATTCGCCGGCGGTTTTCGGGAGACCGGTCCCGATGGCGTGACCCTCCAGGAGGAGCTGGTAAGCATCGCCGACAAGGGCGGCATGAAGCTTATCGGCCCCAACTGCATAGGCATAGCCAACACCCATAACAAGCTCAACGCCACCTTCGCCAGCGGCATGGCCTGGTTCCCATCCGGCGACATATCTATCATCAGCCAGAGCGGCGGGATGGGCAATGTCCTGCTCAACGGCATAATCGACGAGGCCAGGGGCCTGTCCAAGTTCGTGAGTATAGGGAATCAGGCCAATGTCAAATTCGCGGATATGGTCGAATACCTGGCGGAAGATCCCCACACGGGCGTCGTCTGTCTCTTCGTGGAGGGGATCGACGAGGGCTCCGATTTCATCGCCAGGGCCCGTGAGGTCTCCCGCAAGAAGCCCATCCTGGTCTACAACCGGGGCTACACCGAGAAATCCGCCCAGACCGCCCTCTCCCACACCGGCTCCGTGGCCAGTTCCGAAGCCGTGTATCACGGGGCATTCCAGCAGACGGGCCTGCTGCAGTTGAACTCGATCCAGGAGCTGGCCTGCGTCGCCAAGGCACTGTCCATAGGAGCCCGCCTCTCTGGAAGGGGCGTGTTCATATCCACCCACACCGCGGGACCGGCCGTGGTCATCAGCGACATCTGCGAAAGGGGCGGTATACGTTTTCCCGAGCTGCGTCCGGATATAGCCGAGGCCATTGCGGAATTCGTGCCCCAGCACTCCATACCACGCAATCCCCTGGACGTGTTCGCCTTCGCCTGGACCGATCCCTCGCTCTATCTCAAGTCCACCGACCTAGCCCTAGCCCAGGAGGATATCCACTGCGCAGTGGCCGTATTCGTGAGCGCGGCGGGGGCGGGTCCTGTATTTCCCACCCGGGAATACGCGGAGATAGGACGCAAGCACGGCAAGCCGGTCTTCCTTTGCCTCATAGCCCCAAGCTCTTACCTCGCGGAGATGGAGCAAGCACAGGAAGAGGGCGTGATCGCCCTCAGCTGCCCGGAGAAGATGGGACACACACTGGTCAACCTGGCTAGATTCTCCACCCTCGAGAACCGGGGTTCGCATCTTTGATCTTGGTTTTTTCTCAATATATCGGTTATTAGTCGAAGAGCGAAGATGTGACCCCCGCTGCCTGGTGTAGCGTCATTTACGGCAACTGCGCTAGAATACGCTCATAACAGGTGGTGGTGATGCGATGGCCCGTTTCAAGTTCGGGAAACGCGACATCCGTAAGATGGAAAGGGAACGAGACATCGAGGCCATCATCTCTCTACTCGATTACGAGGACGACGAGGTAGTGTTCAAGGCCATCGAGGCCCTGACGCGTATCGGAGACCCCAGCGGCGTAGAGGCGATGATGCGCCTGGTGGCCGATCTTTCCTGCAGCGATATCATTCGCGCCAAAGCGTGGCTGGCGCTGGACGTGGGCATGGAACGCGAGTCGAAGAAGCGCACCGATTGGAAATAGACCACCGAGAAGCGAGGTTTGAATTGGAATACCCGGTATTACGCCGTCTCGAGCCCGTTCCCGTCAAGCAGCAGGGCAAGGACATGATAGCCCTTCGCGATCCCCAGGGTTACCTGCAGAACCTGGTGCTGCTGCCACCGAACTTATACTACATGGCCTCCCTCTGCGACGGAACGCGATCGCTCAGGGACCTCCAGGCGGCCTACGTGCGACGCTACGGGGACATCATAACCAGCGACCAGGTGGCCTCTATCATCGCCGAACTGGACAACAAGCTACTGCTGGACAGCGACAGGTTCAGGGACTACGGGGTACGCCTGGACGCCGACTATCTGACCCTCCCCAACCGGCCCATGGTCAGCGCAGGAAACGGCTATACCGCCGATCCCCGCGTCTTGATGGAGGAGATCCGGGCCATGCTGGAGCAGGACCAGGAGGCTGAGGTCCTGGACCGCCTGCCCCTGGCCGCCGTCTCCCCCCATATAGACCTGGAGAGAGGCAGGGAATGCTACGCCAGGCTCTATTCTCAGATGACGCGTTCCTTCGACGGCGGCTATACGCCCCTGGTGGTTATCCTGGGCACCTGCCACGGCGAAATGGAGGGCCCCTTCGCCCTGACCTCTAAAAACTACCTCACTCCCTTCGGCCTGGTGGAGACGGATGTAGGGCTGGCGGAGGGCATCGCCCAAGCCGCGGGCATGGATGGGTTGGGTGATGAAATCTCCCACCGCTCGGAGCACTCCATAGAGATTCAGCTTCCTTTGCTCTGCGCCGTTCTCGGCGGGGCCGACCGCTTCCGCATTCTTCCCATCACCTGTAACTCCTTCCACGCCTTCATCGAGGAGGGACGTTCCCCGGCCGACGATGAGGCGATAAACGCCTTTATCGCCGCCCTCAAAGGCTTGCTGTCGGCCATGGAGGACCAGGTGCTGTTTATAGCCTCGGCGGACCTGGCTCACGTGGGACGGCGCTTCGGCAGCGCCCTGCCCCTGGACAGGGTAATGCTCGCATCGGCGATCTCCAAGGACAAGGAGATGCTCAAAGCGGTGGAGAAAGGCGACGCGGAGGGATTTTTCTCCTACGTCTCCGTGGAAGAAGACGCCCGGCACGTATGCGGCCTTCCCCCCATCTACGCGCTCTCCAAGACCCTGGAGAACCGGAGCGGAGAACTGCTGGACCACTGCCACTGGTACGACCCCAAGGAGGGCTCGGCTGTGACCTTCGCCGCCATGAGTTTCCCGCGGTGAGGAAAGGCGCTCCGGCTGCGCCGCTGCGAGGCGTCCGGGGTACGCGAGCCCGCTAGGACCGGCCATCCAGCATGCCGGGGCTCTCGAGTGAAGGATTATGAAGCGTGAACCACGCCCTTCCACAACCAGGGTACAAGCAGAGCCTTCGTCACCGGCCGTGGTGGGAACGAACCGCGGAGCAAGCAACTCAGAGAAACCGCGTCCACTACCAGGGGGACGTACGGGAAGCCGCGTTCAGCGCTCGAGATAAACGAGCTCGTAGGGGATGTAATCCGTCGCGGTCAGCAGGTATCCGCCCACCCGTTCCGCATGGACGCGGGAACGGGTACCGAACATCAGGGGCACCAGGGAAGCGTCCTCCAATACCAGGCGCTCGGCGCCGCGGTAGAGCTCCAGCCGCAGTCCCTCTTCCACCATCCCACGGGCTTGGGATATGATATCGTCCACCTCCGGGCTGGAATATTTGAACCAGTCCTCGGAGGTATTATAGGGGTAGAAGAGAGGGGCGAGATACGCGTCCATTATGGGGTAATACGGCCGAAACTCCATGACGAAAAGGGAGATGCGATCGTTGGCTATCAGGTTGGTATATGTATCCTCCGTATACCCCTCGGTAAGCACCTCCAACCCCAATCCCGCCAGGTCCTCCCGCAGAACCCCGGCGATCTCCTCCCAGACTTCGCCGACGGGATAGCAAAGGGTGATGGCGGGCAGGCCTCCGCCGTTCGGGTAACCCGCCTCGGCTACGAGCTCTGCCGCCCTCACCGGATCGTAACCGTAATCGCAGGCATCAGCCTGATAGCCGACGGTACCCGGGGGCACTATGCCCACGGCCTCCCGGCATGCTCCCTCCATGACGGCTTCGCTGAGCACGCCCTTGTCGATGGCGTAGTTCAGGGCCTGTCGCAGCAGCCGCGACGACCTCCAAGGCTCGGTATTGAGATTGAAGCCCAGGTAATAGAGGCCCGGCACGTTTACGGTAACGACGAGGTCCCCGTAATCATCCTCGGCCGAAGACAACAGTTGGGGAGGGACGGGACTTTCATCCAGAGCACCGGCGACGAACTCTAAAAAAGCGGCCTCACGGTCCGGATATATCCCGAATATCAGCCCATCCAGCCTGGGTTTCTCATCGCCGTAATAGTCCGGGTTGCGCCGCAGCTCCACCCGATCCAAGTGCCTCCACTCCACGAACTCGAAGGGACCGGTGCCCACCGGGTGATCGCCGAAGCTCTCACTGCCGTACTCCTCCACCACTTCTCGCGGCACGGGCGAGAGGGCGGGGTGGGCGGTGTAGGAGGCGAACTCGGCGTGGGGGTAGGAAAGGGCTACCTCCAGGGTATATTCATCCAGGGCCTTGACGCCCTCGAGCTCAGCCGTCCGGCCTCCGGTGACCTCTTCATATCCCTTGACCGCCTCGAGGTGATGGGCGGCACCTCCGCCGATATCGGGATCGCATAAGCGGTTCCAGGAGTACACGAAATCTTCGGCGGTGCATCGGCGACCGTTTTGAAACCCGACGTCTCTGCGCAAGTGAAACGTAAAAACGGTGGCGTCCTCGCTTATATCGCAGTACCTCGCCATGGCCGGTTCTAGCTCTAGCGTCTCGGGATCGCGCCGCATCAGGCCGTCGAAGATGAGACCGGCTATCCGGATATCCTCCACATCTTCCAGGCGGGTGGGGTCGAGGCTGGCGGGATCCCCGATGACGCAAGTTCTCAGGGTGCCGCCTTCCACCTCCCCCTCATCCCGCGCCGCCTCCCCGCCGCATGAGGCAAGGCAGAAACACAGCATCATCGCCGCCAGTACGACCGTCACCGGGACCGTCGAATACCTTTTCCCTTTCATATCCCTCACCTCAGGAGGGCGACCCGGCGCAGACAGGTTGTAACCACGATCACAAACCCGTGGAACCGAAGCCCCCCTCTCCCCGCGTGGTTTCATCCAACTCCTCGACGCATTCCACCCGCGCGTCCTCCACCCTCTGGATGACCATCTGGGCTATACGATCGCCGCGCTTGACCGTAAAGGTCTCCCCTCCCAGGTTGATGAGGATTATCTTGACTTCGCCCCGGTAATGGCAGTCGATAAGCCCGGGGGTATTCACCAGGCTGATGCCGTTGCGCGCCGCCAGACCGCTGCGGGGCTGGATAAAGGCGGCGTAACCCTCCGGCAGGGCCATGGCGAAAGCGGTGGAGACCATGGCCCGCTCGCCTGGCTCCATGACCACCTCCTCGGCACTGCGTATGTCCATGCCGGCGTCGCCCACATGCGCGTACTGGGGCGGTTCGATATCGGGGTCCAGCTTTTTAATACGCAGGGTCACGCCATTATCCAGCCGTCCCGAAGCGGGACGGAGCTCCAACAAGGGGACTATATCGGCGTATCCCAGCTTGTCCCTCATCTCCCTTACCGCGTCCATCAGTTCTTCCTTGGTGAAACGCTTCTCCATGAGGATGCCCGGCATCTCCAGCTCGAATCTCCGCCCCGGGCTGAACTCATAGGCCAGGTAATAATTGCCCCTGTTCACCTCGTGGTAGCCTTTGGCCTCGAGGTCGATGGGGGGCTCCTCGTAATGAATACCCACTTTGTTCTTCACCAGGAGCCTAACGATTTCGTTAAAAACGAAAATGCGAGGCGGGCCGGCCCTGTAGAAGCTGGTCAGGTAGACTGCGGCGGAATGCGTATCCAACACTTCCTCCAGCCTGTCCCATATCCCCTGGAGGTGTTGATCCATACTGTGGGCCATATCATCCCATCCTTTACCCTCTCGCCTCAGTTCTCACTGCCATATTATAATATCCCGCCGTGACCAGGCCTAGGGGACGAAACCGCCCCACCCCAAAAAGCGTCAGAAGGCGGGGTCACTGACATAGGACGTTTTAGGGGGCCAGAGAAAACGGTCTCGACGGTGTCGCAGTCCCGCGATATATCTAAGGCCTGAAGCCGAATACGTAATCCCGGTTCCGATATGAAAATGTCCGATGTCGGTGCCTGACCCTATCCGGTGGCCCTTTCCGGTTGTTACACCATGGCCACGGCGCGTATCCACCCCGCGCTGGCACCCTTGATCTTCACCGGGAAACAGAACAAGGTAAATCCGTGAGGGGGGAGCTGATCCAGGTTGGTCAGCTTCTCGATATGGCAGTATCCTCTCTCGATGGAGGCGAAGTGCCCCTCCCATATCAGGGAGGCGTCCCCGGTCTCCTGATAATCCTGGATGATGAAGGAGAAGGGTCTATCCCATGACCAGGCGTCTGTGCCGGTGACCTTAACCCCGTGTTCGAGTATCCATAGGGTGGCTTTCCTGCTCATACCGCATCCCTTGGAAAGGTACTCCAACTTGCCCCAATATTTATCCGCCCCCGTCATCACCAGGACTATGTCCCCCTCCTTGAGTTCGTAGTCCATCTTCTTCAGGGTATCCTCGACATCAGCGGGCATGACGCGGTAGCCGTCGGGAAAATGGCGGAAATCCAGCACCACCCCGGGGCCCATGCACCACTCCAGGGGAACGTCCTCGATGGTCAGGGCGGGCTTGCCTCCGTCCATGGTGGGATGGTAATGCCAGGGCGCATCCAGGTGAGTGCCGGAATGGGTACTCAAGGTCAGTATCTCCACCGCCCATCCCAGTCCCCCGGGAAGATCCTCGGACGGCTCCATACCCGGGAAGAACTCGGCCATGGACTGGGCTCCCGCCTCGTGTTCCATGTAAAGTATCTTGGGGATCATGGCGGGTGGATCGGAGGGAAGACCGTCCTCGATACTTATGCTCAGATCGATAAACCTACCAGCCATCGTCATCTCCTCCTCGCTGTAACTCGCCTTGGATAGATCACAGTAAGTACCTTCACAGCATAAATACTATACCGTTCCCCGTGATCTTTCATGCCGGTCGATGAGCATGCCTCGCACGCGGGGGACGGGTTCACCGAACGCCACCCACGTGTGCTCCCCATGGAGAACCGGGGCCTAACGATTAATAGAAAATTAACCACGATTTTATGACCCCCTAATATGTAATGTTCATACTGTGCATACACGACTCATAAACTGAGCTTGTCTCCCGGAAGTGTAGCTGAAGAGGTACGGGTGATCCGGCGACCGTAAGGAGAAAGGATCGTAGCCAGGGTACGAGAGGACCATCGAACACCGTATATAACCGGGTTACCTATGTAGGGGCCAGTACCCCGTTCCGCAAATACGGTTATGCACCGAGAGCACCGGTGCGCTTCGCCTGCAAGGCGCGCGATCGAGGCGTACTCGCTGAGTATGTCACAGGGAGCGGAACTGGTAGAGTCGCACAGCGACGAGACGTATTGCGGGGAGGCAAAGCCGACATGGCAAACTCGATTGAGTATCTCTTTGAGAACGCTTGATACGCTAATACATGCAGCGTAGTTCGAGTGCGAGCGTATTTACGGGACGGGATACTTACATTGAAAGGCCTCGGAAAAGGCCCGGTTGAGAGGGGTGACGGGTGATGAAGAAGGATACCATAGTCGGATGGTTGAACGCCGCAAAGATGCTGGTGGTGACGGTCTCCGTCCTGGTTGTGATCGCTGTGGTAACGATTACCCTTGTTCTGGTCCTGGGAGATGACTCCGGGGACGGGAAGGCCGGCGGGGAAGAAGGGCCGAGCCAGGAGGAGCTAATCGAGCAGTACGAGGAGATAAAACAGGAGGCGGAGGCTGCGGTGGCCGAGCTGGAGGATCTGGAGTCCCAGGAGGCATCCTCCGATCCGGAGGCGTACGAACAGGAGCTCGAGGAGGCGGAAGCAGCCTTCGAGGAGCTCGTCGCCCTGGTGAAGGAGGCGGCGGACCACGTTATCTATGTCTCCGAGGAATACGAGGAGCTATATCGTGAATACCAGGAGCTGTACGATTATATCTATGACTATTACGCCTATCTCGAAGACCTCACAGAACAGGCGGTCGCCAACATGGAATTCCTGCAGTCGCTGATGCCCTCGCTGCAGGAATTGGAGGAACTCCAGTCACTGGCCGAGCGCCTCGAGAGCCTGCCGGATCGTGCACGGGACGACGAGCTCTCCGGCCGGTTCAGCGGCAAATCACGGGAGGCGCTCGAGAGCCTCCAGGAAGCCCAATCCCAAGCTGCACAGGCAGCCTACGGCGAAGGCATGGCCTCTCTTTCCGAGGATCTGAGCGGCATCGTCTCCGGCATGGAACAGGCCTTGAACTCCGGGGACGATGCGGACTTCGATTCGCTGGCGCGGCAGATGGAAGCGGCCGTATCACAGGCGTGGCAGGGGCTTTCCTCGGAGATAAACGCTATGATGTCGGGATTCTCATCCCAGCTCGTGGAGCTGGAATCATCCATACAATCGGCGCTGCCGTGATGCGGTGTCAGCCCTCTCCGTCTACGGACCCATCCAGGACGCAGCCCGTGAGGCTCACTTCGCTCGGATCGAGAGTCGAATCCGGAGTGCCTACGGGGTTATATCCACGAGGAGATCGCCGTCCTCCTCGATGGCCCATTCATATTCACCGTATCTGCCCGTCGCCAGCTCGAAAACGCCCAAGGCCAGACCCAAGATATATGGTGGTATGGAGGGATTTGACATCCTCAAGGTCAAGCCGCCGGGATCCAGGTCGAGCTTATTCAACGAACCCAGGCCCCGCAGAGCCGCCATCGACCTTAGGGCCTCGAAGCCGCTGGCGGCCTCCTCCGAACTCATGGCGGCGACGGCGTTCTCACGCTCCACCCCTATGATGTCACCGGTCACACGTTCCCCCAACTCGTGTGCCAGCTCGTCAAAGACGGCAAGCAGGCTGGCCGAGCCGAAAAGGGCCATCCTGCGCCCCGTCTCCCTCTCGCGGATTATCCCCGCCTCTAGGTCCCAGGTGAAACGCTGCAGCTCCAGTGGAGTACCGCATGTGAGGCAGCGCCGGTACTCCATGCCCCCGGGCTTAGCACGCGCCTCCTCCGTCCATTTGAAGGACTCTTCCTCCAGCCGCTCCCTGCCCATGGTGACGTCCACCTGGTGGCGCCTGGCATCCAGGGCCTGGTAGGTGATGCCGGCCGGCCGCCTCTCCATCACCTCGGCCGCTCCCTTGAAGTCGCCGCAGAAGAGGGGCAGGGAATAGGGGTCCTCCACGAAAACGGTTATCCTCTCCGGCCTTCCCCTCTCGGGGTACTGCCCTCCGACGGTTATCTTGCCGTACCCCATAACCAGTCCCTGGGCCTCGATGGAGGAGATCATGGTGCGGTAGCCGATAAAATGAGCCAGCAGGTTGACGTGCCAGGGAAGGGTATGGGAGAGAAACGCCCGCGTGGCCCGGCTCTTGGATTCGATAACGATCTCGCTTACATGCTTCAGGGTGACCCCCAGAAGCTCGGAGAGCCTGGACCACAGACGGTCCAGGTTGTCCGACTCGAAGAGTATCATGCGGTGCCTCGGATCCTTTTTCTGGGTGATAGTGCCGTTGGCGTTCCAGTCCAGGGTGCGAGCTACCCCCAGGGGCACGCCGCACTCCCCGCAGGTCCTGGTGGCTTTCATCACAACCCCCTGTTAACTCAGGCCCCCAAGTAGGCCTTCTTGACCTCCTCGTCGTCGGCTAGTTCCCCGGCGGCGCCCTCCAGGACGATATGGCCGCTCTCCAGCACGTAGCCCCGGGACGAGATGGAGAGAGCCATGCTGGCGTTCTGCTCCGACAGAAAGACGGTAACGCCCCGGCGATTGATATCGGTGATCGCCTCCATCATGTCCCTGATTATCAGCGGCGCCAGCCCCAGCGAGGGTTCGTCCAGCATCAACAGGCGCGGCTTGCACATCAGGGCCCGGCCGATGGCCAGCATCTGCTGTTCTCCCCCGCTCAGGGTACCCGCGTCCTGATCGCCTCGCTCCTCCAGGATGGGAAAGAGCTCCATCACCTCCGCCAGGCTCGCGGCGATTTCCTCCTTGCGGCGATAGCGGGTGTAGGCGCCCATCATCAGGTTCTTCTTCACCGACAGCCGGGGGAAGAGCTTGCGCCCCTCCGGGCAGAGGGATATGCCCCTCCTGACGATTTTATCCGGGCTTTTCCTGCTGATAACCTCCTCCTCGAAGAGGATGGAGCCCCGGGTGGGTTTTATCAGGCCGCAGATAGTCTTGAAGAGGCTGGACTTGCCGGCGCCGTTGGCCCCCAGCAGGCAGATCAGTTCGCCCTCCTCTATGCCGAGATCGACGCCGCTTATCACGGTGCGTCTTCCTATGTTGCAGTGGACGTCGTTCAATTCAAGCAATGCACTCACCCAGGTACGCCTCTATCACCGAGGGCTCCTCGCAGACCTTCTCCGGAGGGCCCTCCGCTATCTTGACTCCGAAGTTGAGGGCGACTATCTTGTCCACCAGGTTCATGATCATCCTCATCTTGTGCTCTATCACGCACACCGTGATACCCATGTCCCTGATGCGGTTGATGAGATCGATGATGCCCTCCGTCTCCCCCGGGCCCACTCCCCCCGTGGGCTCGTCCAGGAACAGCAGCCTGGGCTCTCCCATGAGGGCCACTGCTATGGCCAGCCTTTTCTGGGCCTCCTGGGGTATGGAGCCCGCGGGCTGGTCGGCGAACTCCCCCAGCCCGGTCAAGGCCAGGATCTCCATCACCTTACGCGACGCCTCCTTTTTCTCCCGCCTTCCGCGCGGGGTCATAAGCAGAGCGTCCCACAGGCCCGACCTGGTGCGCATGCGATAGCCTATAACCAGGTTAACCCAGGCCGGCAGCTCCTCGAAGAGGGCCGTGGTCTGGAAGGTGCGCGCGATGCCCTGGCGCGCGATATTGTACGGCCTCCAGCCGGTTACATCCTCGCAGTCCAGTATCACCCTTCCCTCGCTGGGCTTTAGGGCCCCGCTTATGAGGTTGAAGAGGGTGGTCTTGCCGGCCCCGTTGGGCCCGATTATGCCCACGATGGAGCCCTCCTCGATATCGAAGTCCACCTTGTTCACGGCCACCAGGCCGCCGAACCTCTTGGTCAGTGCCTTCACCTCGAGCAGCATGGTTCAAGCTCCCTCGCCTTCCGTCTGTACCCTTCCATGATACTGCCTCCTCAACCAGTCCCAAAACTGCTTGAGCCCTCCCACGACCCCCCGCGGGAAGTAGATGATGACCACGATGAGAAGCAGCCCGAACATCAGATAACGGAACTCGCCGACCCAGCTCTCGATGAGCCACAGCAGCCAGTAGAGGCCCACCGTTCCCACCACCGGACCGGAAAGGGTCGCCGCCCCGCCTATCAGTAGATATATCAGGATATAGAAGGAGTAAAGGTAGTTGGTGATAGTGTAATCCACGAAGCCGTTGTACAGCGCCAGGAGCGATCCCGCCAGCCCCACGATGAAACAGCTTATCGTCAGGGAGAACAGCTTGGTGCTGAAGGTCTTAATCCCCAGCGCCTCGGCCAGGTTCTCGTTGCTGCGTATGGCGATAAAGCTAGAGCCCAGCAATGACTTGGTTATCTGCCGCACGACCAGGATGACCAGCACAAGGCAGGCCAGGGCGAAATAATAGCGCGCCCAGCGCTCGGTGAGAAAGGTCGGCCTGGGCACCTTCTGCCCCTGATAACCACCGGAGAGCCAGGTCCAGTTCTTGAAAACCTCGAAGACGATGACGTTGAAGCACAGGGTGACGATGGCGAAGTAGGGCCCCTTGGTCCGCAGGGAGGGCAGGCCTATCAGAAGACCGATGATAGCGGTCATCAGGCAGGCGACCAGCAGGGAGAGCCAGAAGTTCATGCCCACCCTGTGCGTCATGATGCCGAACATGTAGGCCCCTATGCCCAGGAAAGCGCCGTGAGCCAGTGAGGCCTGACCGGTGTAGCCCAGTACCAGGTTGAGGCTCATGGTGGCTATGGCCCATATAAGGGCCAGGGTCAATACGTTCAACGTACCTTTTCTGATAATCTTCAACTGGGGCAGGCCGATCAGGACGGCCGCGGCGAGCACCAGGAGGTAGAAGCCGGCCTTCCCGAAACCCGCCGCCTTTACCTTCTCCGCCATGCTACTCCCTCCCCCCGAAGAGCCCGGTGGGCCGGATGGCCAGGATCAATATGAGTATGCCGAAGGCGAAGACGTCCTTGTAGGCCGAGGATATATAGGCGATGGCCATGGCCTCGAGGACACCCAGCAGGTAACCCCCCACGATGGCCCCCTTCATGCTGCCCAACCCGCCTATAACCACGATGACGAAGGCCTTCAGTATGAGCACGCTTCCCATCTCCGGCGCGATAAAGGCCAGGGGAGCTATGAGCGCGGCGGCGGCCGCGGCCAGGGCGGTAGCTATGGCGAAGGTCAGGGCTGACATGCGGTTGACGTTTATGCCCACCAGCGCGGCCCCCTCGCGGTCCTGGGCCATGGCCTCGATAGCCGTACCCAGTCTGGTCCTCTTGATGAACAACTGGAGGAGAACGATCATCAGGATAGCGCCGAAGATGATCACCACCCGCTGCGCCTCCATGTTTATCCCGGCGAAGCTCAAGGTGCCTTCGATGGGCTTGGGAACGCGCAGGGCTTCCGGCTGGATGCCCCTGACCAAGGTCTCCAGAAAGAGGATGAGGCCGATGGCGGCTATAAATCCGTTGATGTGGGGCTGCCCCCTGAGCGGCCTGTATACTAGCCTGTCCACCAGCATGCCGCCGACGGCCAGGGCGGCCATGACGATTATCAGTGCCAGCCAGTAATTGATCCTCCCCAGGACCATGACGATGTACAGCATGTAGGCTCCTATCATGTACATATGGCCGTGGGCGAAATGGGAGATGTCTAGAATCCCGAAGATGAGGGTGAGGCCCAGGGCCACCAGGACGTACTGGCTGCCCAGCTGGATCCCGATGAGAAGCTGGTTGAAGAAGAAGCTCAAGTGCCCAACCTTTCTAACAGCTTTCCCGGAAGCTTCTCCAGCCGTCCCGGATTGTCCTACCTCATAAATCCGGAGGAAGCCCCCGCGTGGGGGGCTTCCTTTTTATATCCGTCTTATATGTCCGTGATCCCTATGGCTATCCTACTCTTCCCACCAGAGCTGCATCTCGAGATCGGCCCAATCGCCGTCCACAACCATGGTGGTGGTGGCGGGCATTAGCAGGGCCCCGATCGTGCTTTCTATGCCCGAGAAGGCCACCGGGAACTCGTCGCCCGAGGTCACCGAGACGTTGCCCTCGGCGAAGGCGGCGCGAATGGCCTCCACGTCGTCCACGACGCCGGCTTCCTCGATCGCCTTGGCCAGGATGTTGAACATGGTATAGGTTATGGCGGTCTCCCAGGTCACCATATCGTTGTACTCGGCCTCGTAGTCCGCGGCGAACTGCTCCATGTAGGGGAAATCGGCCACCGCGTTCTCGGGCGGCAGCACGCCGATGGCGCCCTCCAGGGCCTCCATGCCCGTGATCTGCGCTATATCATCCAGCTTGGCCTGGTCGATGACGATGAAGCCGCCCTCGAAGCCCAGGCCCCTGGCCTGCTCTATCACCAGGGCGGTAGGGTCGGAGGGACCTCCGATAAAGAGAACGTCCGGGTTAGCCTCCAGCACCGTGGTCAGGTTGGCGGTGTAGTCGGTGGTGGTGTAGTAGTCAGCCGGAGAGCTGGCCACTATCTCCCCGCCGGCGCCGGCCCAGTACTGCGAGAAGGTGTCGCCCCACAACTCGCCGTACGCACCGGTGGTCTGAAGCATGCCCAGCTTAATCCAGCCGTTGCCCATGGCCAGCTTGATGAACTCCTCTATGTAGGCGGTAAAGGGCGGAGGGCCGGAGACGTACATTGTATTGGTGTTGGGGTTAACCTCCGTGAAGTTCAAGGGCGTGCTGGTGTAGGCCATGATCAGGAACTCCTCGCCCGCGGTCTCGTTGATGGTCATCAGGGACTGGATGGTGTTGGCGGTGGGATCGAAGATGATGTTGACGCCCTCCTCGAGCACCATGCTGGTGGCGTTGGTCAGCGCCTGCTCGGGCACCATCTCGTCGTCTTTCGCCTCCACCGCGAAGTTGTAGGTCGTATCGCCAACGGTGATGCCGCCATCATCGTTGATCTTCTCGATGGCCATGTCCATGCCGGCCTTGATATCCCCGCCGTAACCGGCTCCCGCCCCGCTTAAGGGTGCGGACAGGCCGATGGTCAGCGTCTCCGTATCCTCGGCCGGTTTCTCCTCTTCCTCTCCACAGGAGGCGAAGACCAGCATCGTGCAAACCATGGCCATGGCCAGGACAAAGATGAGAATCGTCTTCATGCGCATTCTTTACTCAACCCCCCCATTCTCTGGATTTACGACCCGACCGCAGCGCCTCGAAAGGGCTGCTTTCCCCTCCACGGGGAATACATGAAGAGCTTGTATCCTGCGGTGATTGTTATGGGTGGTACGAATATCTTTGAAGGGAATATCGGCGCTGGGTTCTTTAGAGCAAACGGCTGTGAGGATATCTGCGAATCATTGAAGAGCCCTCTGGTTTACACCATCACCCCCTTGTGGTTGAACTCGCCCTTGCCCAACTGGAATATCCTCATTGCCACCTTGTCTTCGGAACGCGGTATCGATATCCAGTATATCAAGAGACTTTCCATCAATCAATTTGCCGCAAACCGCATCAAATCTTGTCTTCCAAAGGTATATTCTCGGTAACATCGGGGATTCCTGCAGCGGTCGAGGAAACCTGGAATGGCCGCCCGGCAGGGAGTGGTGGCCTGTTTCAGCTATGTGTCACCGGGGGCATATCGGAGACGCCGAGGCGCTCCTTAATATAGTTCATGAAGACGTCGAGGTCGAAGGGCTTGGGGAAGTAACGCAACGCTCCCGCCTTGAGCGCCTTCTCCTCCATGTCCTCCTTGGGCATGGCGCTCAAGAAAACGATGGGTATGGTGAAGGTCCGGTTGGAGGATTTCAGCCTCTCCACCACGCTGAAGCCGTCGCCGGCCGGCATCTTGATATCTAGGACAATGAGGTCGGGCTGATCGCGGTGGGCGCACATAACGGCCGAGACGCCGTCGAAGGCCGTGGACACGTCGAAGCCGTCCGCCATCAGATTTACGCTCAGTATCCTCACCAGGTCAGGGTCGTCGTCTACGATCAGGATACGCCTTCTAGCCATGACGGAACCCCCTTCTTCTGAAGCTGTTCTTTCATCGGCGAGATATATATCGTGTGAAAAGCGGGGCTGGAATATCCCTCTATCGGGTGATTAAACCAGAACGAGGGTATAGAGGATTTTACCTGTACAACCTGAAGCTGCCCTGTTCGGAATAACCGGAGTAGGCCGGCACCAGTGGCCCGGCGCTGAAATCCCCCACGATCTCGGCCAGGGATTCCGATACCTCGCTATTCAGCTTTATGCTGGTCGGTACGGATACCTTTTCCGAGCCCATCATCACTACAAGGTCCATAACGGCCTCGAAGGACGAGCCGTCTCGATCCCAACTATACCGGCTCTCGGTTATCTCGAAGATTCCGTCGTAATCCCGCGGGGCGGTGATATTACCCTCCCCACCCAGTTAGAGGTGGCAGTTGCACAGCCCGTACACGGAGCCGGACATCTCGATAATCCAATAGCCGCTCAGATCCCTTGTATCCTTCCCCGGGCTCACTTTCCTCGGGAAGCTCCACCGGGTCGGGAAAATCCATCACGAAGGAGGGCATCTTATCCACCCGACCGCCTGTTTATAGCCCGGCTGCCCGCCACCGACCTCCTGCCGCGATCCGTCCCTGTCCTCCACGCTCTGAGCGATCCCCTCTCCCTCCGCGACGCCTCCGCGAGGGTTCTCCGACGTAGGCAGCACGAAAACCAGGACTACCACCACGGCGACGATTGCCACAGCCACGCCGATCCCTAAACCAGAACCTGCAGTTGGTTATCAATCCCTTGAATCCCTCCAGCCGCGAACCCGGCTGGATACCCTCTGGTTCCTCCATCTACCTCTTGCTTTTTCCTTGCATAACACCGCACATCCCCACTAGTCGAATCTATCACAAACGGTATAACGGCCGTCATACCGGCCGGGTTTCATTGCCGCTTGCTCCCCGGCATCGCCATAGCGGCCCGGTGCGAAACACTTACGGGGCGGATCGACGCATACACGGCCCCGGCTGTTATAATGGGACTTACGAAAGCCGGTAACCGTTTACTAACATATAAGTGTAGCCGGTATGGCCAACAAATCAGGAGGATAGAACATGAGTAAGACAGGCAAAGCCCTCAAGACCGCCGCGCTGACAGGCGCGCTGTCCGGCGCCCTTCCGGCCGCCTTCACCTTTGACAACATGATCCGTCTCCGCCTCAGGGAGTCCGCGACCGAACACCTGCAGGAGGCGGGGGCGGTCAGATATCCGGAGGGGGTGCGCGGCGGGGAAAGGGCGCGGAGCATGGACGAGGTAATGGCCTCCCTGCGGGAGATACCCTTCAACCCCAAGCCCTACGGCGGGGTACTCTCCACCATCATCTTCGCCCTGCCCGATATCTATCCCATGCTCATGGCCACCAGGCCCTCAACCAGCGGGCTACTGTACCGCTATCCCAAGCCCTTCCAAAAAGTGGTGCCGGTCTCGGAGGACGGAACACCCATACAGGGAGTGATGGCTCTTCATCCCGATAATCAACCCCGCCCCGCCCTGGTCATGGTCCACGGCCTCTTCGGAAGCAAGAACATCCGGTTCAGCCAGCAGGTGATTCTCTCCGCATACTACGGGTGGGGATACAACGTAATGGCTATCGACCTGCGCTTCTTCGGCGAGAGCAAGAAGCTGTCAGGCGCACCCGGCAGCGGGGGATGGAAGGAGGGTCAGGATATCCTGGCCGCAGCCCGCCACCTCAAATCCCTGCCCCAGGTTACCTCGGTGGCAGTGATGGGAGGAAGCTACGGTGCCGCATCGGCCATACTGGCCTCCGCGCAGTGCGGCGACGACTGCCTTGACGGAGGGGTGATAGCCTTCTGCCCCTACGGGGACACGGCCAGGCAATTGCGTTTCATATCGACGGCCCCCAGGCCCTGGGAGCCTTTCTCCAGCATCTATCCCTTCTTCATGGCCTGCTTCAAGATGACCACCGCGGGACACTATAAGGGTTACGGGACCTTCGAACGCTTTCTGAGGGAATACTCCGCCCCGTACTACGGCGTAGCTCCCGACGAACTTATCGAGCTCTCCAGCCCGGCCCTGCACCTGGAAAAGATCAAGGTTCCCACCCTGGTCGTAAACACCCGGGACGACCCGGTAATCCCGCTGGAACAGGGGCGCATACTGGCGGAGGCGGCGAGTGACAATCCCGCGGTGCGCAGCATGATTCTCGAGGCGGGCGGCCATTGCGGCGTCGCAACCGTGGACCGCGCCTGGATGAGCCGGGCGGTGCGCACCTTCTACGATTATTGGGCCTGGGCCTGAACGCGCCGGCGGCGCATGCCCGTCAATCCTCTATGCCGGCGATGCGCTTGGCGTATGCCACCTTCTCCTCCAGGTCCGCGTTGCGGCGTATCATGATGCGCTGCGCCTGGGGGGAACCCGCGCCGTGGATGCTCTCGGTCAGGTAGGCGGCCGCCCCGCATCCCACGGTCATGTTCTCTATGTACTTGATGATCCTTATGCGGTCCATGGTGGAAGCGCCGCTGGAGCTCTTGAGGTACTTCTCCAGGTAAGGCGCTATCTCCGGATTCTCGAAGTCCTTCTGCGAGGGCATAGTGGCCACGATCCCCCCGGCTATGTCCTGGATCAGGCGGGAGATCTCGAAGGGGAAACGGGTAACATTGTGTTTGCAGATGTTGGCCAGCAGCACGTCCACCATGCAGCCGCCCGACGGGGTGACCTCCCCGCAGGCGCTGCAGGCGATGCCGCATGAGAAGAGGGTCTCGTTTAGGTGGATCATCTCGGTGATCTTGTCCCTGATATGGCTGGCCTTCTCCACCCCCTGGTAGACCGCCGCCAGCTGGGCCGCGCCCACGAGCACGTCACCCACCCCCACCTTGCAGCCTCCGTAGCTCTGGCGGTGGAAAGCGGCGAAACGCTCCACCACCTTGCCGCTCTGATCATACTCCCCGCACATGAAGACGCGTTCGTCGGGGACGAAGACGTCGTCGAAGATGACCAGGGCCTCCTGGCTGCCGTACCTGGCGTTGCCCACGTCCAGGGGGCTGTCCTCGAGTTTGCGGGTGTCCGAGGGCTGGCGCCCCAGCACGTAGGTTATGCCCGCGGCGTCTGAGGGCAGGGCGAAGGACACGGCGAACTCCGCCTCGTTCTCACGCATGGACGCGGTGGGCATAACCAGGATCTCGTGCGCGTTGAGCGCCCCCGTCTGATGGGCCTTGGCCCCCCGCACCACGATGCCGCCGGGCCCGCGCTCCACCACGTGCACGAAAACATCCGGGTCGCTCTGATCCGCCGGGCGTATGCCCCGGTCTCCCTTGACGTCGGTCATGGCCCCGTTGACCACCAGGTTCTCCTCCTGGAGGTAGGAGATGTAGTCCTTGAGCCTGGCGTGGTAGTCGCCGCCGTGCTCCTGGTCGCACTCATAGGTAACGGAGTAGAGGGCGTTTATGCCGTCCATACCCACGCAGCGCTGGAAGCATGTGGAGGTCCTGCGGCCCAACAGCCGCAGCATGCGCACCTTGTCTATGAGATCTCCGGTATCCTGGTGGATATGCGTAAAACGGCTGATCCTTTTGCCGGTTAGATGGGAGGTGGTGAAGAGGAGCTGTTCTTCCACTGTCTCCTCCCCGGGGTCGTAGGTCTCGGCCACGGCGTTGATGGCCGGCCGTATCATGGGATGGTCAACGGGATTCTCCACCCGCTCCCCGTGCAGATAGATCCTCTTTTCCACATCGCGCAGGCTTTCGATATAAGCCTCGGGGCCCTCGATCTTCATCTCAAACCTCCCCATCTGCCGCCGTTTCTACTACCGTTTAAGTCTATCCCACGAAATTCCCGCAGTGGAATAACCGCCGTCAATACGCGCGATGCTCCCGGGAAATCCCCGCCAGGCCTCCCCGCATCTCGCCCGTCCGGGTCGACATGATACGCGCGGCGAGCGCATAATCCAAATTGTAAACTAATTTTGGGGGCGGCGATGAAGCGCAAGGAGATCTTCTCATATCTACTGGAGATCGAGAAACTTTATACCCTGTTCGACTACATCACCACTCTATGGGAGACCAAGATACTATCCCTCTACGGTATCGACCAGATATAATTCTACATCCTGCTTCCGATGAAATTCCGCGAGGACATGCGCATGAAAGACATCGCGGAACTGTTGATTATTAACCGCTCCACCCTCACCCAGGTAGCGGACCGTAGCGAGAAAAAAGGGCTGGCAAAAAGGGAGAAAAATAAGAACGACCGCAGGGAGACCCTGCTCAAGTTCACCCCCAGGGGTAGGAAGCTCATCGACAGCATAGTAAGCCGTCGCCAGGCCCTCTTCTTTCCGGTGTGAGAAAAGATAAAAGCCCCGAGAACATCGAGGGTTTCCTGGGGTTCTGAGAACGGTGGTGGAGACCCTCAAGGACAGGGTCACCTACCTTGAACATCTCAAGAGGCCCTGGTAGAAACCGGCCTCTTATGTCATATATTTCATTATATGAAGTAAAGTGATAATCGACTGGAAGTGGGTTGCCATTAAAGCCGCGATATGGCACACGCAGCGAGATATGAGATTCGAGGATATACCGGAACCGGAGGTAGGGCTGGAGGACGTAAAGATAAAGGTCGAATATGCCGGTATTTGCCACACCGACGTCTAAGAATACCTCTACGGTCCCCAGACGATCTTTAACCCGCCCCCGGCCCTGGGGCACGAGCTATCGGGCATCGTGGACGAGGTGGGAGAGGCGGTAACCGGCCTGGAGAAGGGGGGACCGGGTAACCGGCCTTCCCTATTACCACTGCTGGGAATACCATTACTGTCAGAAGGAATTGCGGAACCTGCATCCCAACGCGCAGGCCCATGGCATGCACATCAACGGCGCCTTCGCCGAGTACGTGCCACTGTATTACAAAGGGGTGTACAAGCTCCCCGACAACGTGAGCCTGGAGGAGGCAGCCACGGTGGAGCCCACCTCGGTTGTATAAAGCGCCGTCAAACGCTCCGGCCTCGAACCGGGCGAGAGCGTATTCATAGTGGGAGCGGGACCGGTGAGCCTGCTGCTGACCAACGTGGCACGCTACAAGGGCGCCGGCCGGATGGTGGTGAGCGAACCCCTGGAGTCGCGGCGGGAGAAGGCGCTGGAGATGGGGGCCACCCACGTCATCAACCCGGAGGAGCAGGATGCCATCACCACCGTGCACGAGATGTGCGACGGCATAGGGGCTGACGTCAGCTTCGACTGCTTTAACGGCATGGGCACCCTGGGCACCGCAGTATACAGCACCCGTAGGAACGGCCGCATCGGCATCCTGGGGTTCGGGTTCTGCGAATCTCCATCCTACCCCCTGATGCTCCTGGCCGCCTTCGCCTCCGAGTACACCTACTTCGCCACCCTGGGCTATGACGTCGAGATGAAGGAAGGGCGAGCTGCACCCCGGCGCCATCGTGAGCAATATAATCCCCTTCGACGATATGATCGATTTATTCGACCACTTCGAGGACAACCGCAGGAAGTACCTGAAGATCCTGATAAAGATCGGCTAAGTGAGGACCGTGACGCTGGGGGAGATACTGACAGAAAGGGCGACCGGGATAGGCGGCCAACCCACCATAATATACAAGGATGAGCCCATCACCCACGCCGAGCTGGATAACAGGGTCAACCGCTTCGCTCATGCCCTGATGGATCAAGGGGTGGGGCGCGAGGACAAGGTGGCCACCATGCTCAACAACTGCCACGAGTTCATCGTCTCCTTCTTCGCCTGCGCCCACCTGGGGTCGGTGGCGGTTCCGGTCAACATCTTCCATAAGGAGAGGGAGCTGGATTACCTGCTGTGGGACTCGGAGGTCGTGGCCCCGGTGACCAACCCCTCTTTCGCGGAATTCTATACCCGTATCGAGAACGAGCCTCCCGGCTTCAAGTGGCTCATCGTCAACGGGGAATACCCGCAGGGGCTGAAATTCAGCGAGGTCGAGGAAGGGACCTCCGGCGAGGCGGTGGATATGGGGGTTGAGGAGGAGAACGTGGCCGAGATCCTTTACACCTCCGTCACCACCGGGGAACCCAAGGGAGTCATGTTGACCCACGGCAACCTCTTCTTCCACTCCGACGCCATCATCGCGGTGCTCTAGTTCAACGACGACGTCGCCTTGATGGTGATACCCATGTTTCACGGTTACAGCATCACCGTCATGCTGTGCTGCTTCCTGGTGGGCACCTGCTTCGTGCTCCTCGATCCCTTCGACCCCGTGGAGGTCTTCCAGGCCGTCAATAAGAACCGGGTGACTTTTCTACCCATGGTGGTGTCCATGTACTTCGCCCTCTACCACCATCCCGAGCGCGAGAGCTACGACCTCTCCTCCCTGCGTATCGGCATATCCGGCGCCTCGGCCATGCCCACCCAACTCATGAGGGAAGCCTCCCGGGCCTTCGACATCGTCATCCTGGAGGCCTGGGACCTCGCGGAACGCTCGGCCTCGGCCACTATACAACGCATGGGGATGCCCTACAAGGAGGGCAGTGTGGGCCTGGCGCATCCCGGCGTGAAGGTGGGGATTATGGACGACGCGGGAGGGCTGCTGGGCCCGGAGGAGGTAGGCGAGCTGGGCTGGACTGATCAAATGGGCTTGATAAGGGTGGTGTTGCCATCCTCGTCCAGGAGGTAGGGACTTACGGCAACCGACTTAATAGCCGCGGTATTCCCGTAATAAGGCGTCATGACTTGCATGGTTTCGCCCTCGAGTTCCCATAGGATGGCCAGGGCCAGGGTGAGATCCCGGGCATCGTTCAAGCCTAGCACATGCCCCCCGCGCAGATAAGCGGTTTCCGCCGGTATCCAGCTGGAAGCGGGAACCAGGCCCACCTCCCCCAGCTTCAGCTCCAGCTCCTCGGACCCGCCGAAATACTCAAGGAAATAATCGCGGCGGTAGGAGGCTCTCTCCCCCCTGCTCCTCTCCCTCGCCTCCTTCGCGGGTTTGATGAAGGCGAGCTCGCCGTAGGCGGAACTCTCCAGGCTGTTGAAGATATGACGTGTCTCCCCTTCCCTGTCCAGAGAGACTATCAGGTCGGGCCTGATCTCCCTTATCTTTCCTCTCTTCAACAGGGCGGCATGGCTGCCCTGTACCATCCCCGACGTGTCGATTATCAGAACGTCGCATCCCCTCTCCTGCGCCAGGTCGTTCAGCCTGAGGCTGGCCTCTATCATGCTCGCCACGTCCTTGGCCGGGGAGAGGATGCCCACGAAGATCATGGCCGTGGGGAACATGAGGTTCCGCCCGGCCTCTCCCCAGGGCAGCTGCAGACTCACCGTGCCGGGCGGTCCTATGGTGGACGGTCCCGGGTCGCAGTCCATGATCCCCACCCTCAATCCCCGGTCGCTCAAGCGCGCGGCGAGCTTTCGGGCCAGGTAGGTCTTTCCCGTATCGATGTCACCCACGATCATGACCTTACGATATTTGCCTGTCAGCAGGGACTGCAGGGTCCTTTTGTTCAACTCTATTCCGTCCTTTGACATTCGGCTCGGCCAGGCGCCGGGACGATCTCTCCGCCGCAACCATTCCATTGGCCTGCGGGCCCGGCCTGTCTTCATCTTCCATATCTATAGTATCGGAAGTCGCAGGCTATCGATAATAGCAATCCCCGCGGGCGGATAAATCTGGTGGTGTGTCCGGGAAAATAATAAGATGTATCCAGTCGGATACATGTCTCTCCCCAGCGATATGGTCTCGTCTGTGGAGGAGTGCCGGCAAGAACCGCCGCGGGCTGCCCGGGAAAGAGATCTCGATCCGCCACCCAAGTCAGTCCCCAGCACCGCGAAGGCCCGGAAAGGAGGATGTATGGAATACGAGAATATCATCTACGAGGCGGAGGAGGGAATCGGGACCCTGACGCTCAACCGGCCCAAATCCGTCAACGCCGTGAACAGGCTCATGATGGAGGAGCTGCTCCACTTCTGGGGCCAAAGGCAGCATGATTTCGACACCAGGGTGATCATCCTCACTGGGGCCGGCGAGAAGAGCTTCTGCGCCGGCTTCGATATGAAGGACGCCACCGATCCGGAGGGCTGCGCCAAGGGCGGGATCAGCCCCGAGAAGATATATAGGAAGCAGAGCAGGTTTTCCGGAATCCTCAATCTTATACGCTCCTGTCCCCAGCCCATCATCACGGCGGTCCACAGCTACGCCATGGGCGCCGGATTATCCTTCGCCATGGCCTCGGATATCAGGCTGTCCAGCGACGACGCCATCTTCTGCGCCGCCTACATCAACATCGGACTGGGAGGGACCGACCTTGGCTCGAGCTACCTTCTCTGGCGCCTGGTGGCAATGGGAAAGACGGCGGAGCTGTGCTACAGCGGCGATAGGATATCGGTCGATGAGGCCCACCGCATCGGCCTGGCCGACCACGTCTACGAGCGCAAGGAACTTCTGGCCCAAGCCAGGGCCCTGTCACTAAACCTGATATATAATAAAATCCCTTCGGCCTGCAGATGACCAAGGAGACCTTGAACACCGACTTGAGCGCGGCTTCACTCGACGAGGCACTGATGATGGAGAATCGCAACCAGCCCTACATGCTGACCATGCAGTACATGCAATACCTGGAGCAGCAGTCGCAGGCCGGGGAGGAGCCCGGCGAATAAGCACAGCGCCGCGTTCCGCGAGGCGGCGCCGAGGAATGTCGTCACGGCGAATCCGTATTGCGCGGAAGAGGGGTGATGAAAATGGCGAAGGAAGCGGCAAGGATGGTCATGGAGCTCCAGGCCGATCCGAATACGAATATCTGGGGAATTATCGATGCCTGGGCGCAGGAGATGGACTATAAGCTGGTGTGGTCGGATGAAAGCGGACGTATCTACCGTAAAGGCACGGGCCTCTGGCTGCTGCCCAGGATGCTCCAGGCCACCCCCACCGCCTCGGGCATAAGGCTGGAGGCCTGGGTCAAGGCGGACTTCATAAACCGGCTCCTTTCGCTCTTCATCCTGCCCCCGGAGATAATGATCGAGTCGGGCGGAAAGAAGGCTTTCATACCACGCAAGAAAGCGCGCGAGGAGGTCAATGTACTCCTGCAAGGACTGGGCCAGCCGCCTATCGTATAACGATACCACAGCAAGGCGCGGCCAGCACGGGCCACGGTGGCTTTCCCCTGCAACCGAAGGGGGCTGTGCTTCTCACGCTTCCAGGAGAAGGCAGGCCGGTGAAGGCACATAAAAAAGGTGTCCGGCCACGCTCAAATAATTAAGAGGGGGAAGGAAGACAGCGATGCTATCAGGGGAGGGATCATCTTGCATGAGATCGTCGCCATGGAGGAGGAAAAAGGGGTTTCCGTGAGCAATGCCTGGAGGGAGATGCCCCGATCCCACCGGGCTATGGTGGCCATCGTGCCACTCTACCTGCTGGCCACCATCGTCGTCTACCTCATAGCCTGGGCGAGGCACGAGGCACCCTTGAGGATAGAGCTGGTGGCCTTGGCCATGCTGTCCATGCTGTGCTTATGCATCTGGCACGCGGTGGTGGTGAAGGGAACGAGGCAGGCCGTGGCCTTCTTCTCCATATGCATTCTCATCGGCTGGTTCTGCGAGTTCATCGGACATAATTACGGCTGGTTCTTCGGGCATTACCACTACACCGATACCCTCGGCCCCCGCATCGGGGGAGTTCCCATAATCATCTCCATAACTTGGTCGTTCATAGTCTATGCCTCCTTCATGCTCATCGACTGGTTGGTAGGAATGAGGGGGAAGGTCAGGGCCCGTTCCTGGTGGGGCAGGACGCTGTGGTCGGCCCTGATCGCCTCGGCAACCGCCACCCTGGTATGCGCCTGGGACCTCCTGGTGGATCCCATGGCCGCCTCGGGGGTATGGTGGACGGGGGCGGGAAAGGAGCCCTGGTGGTACTGGTTTTACGGCGGGCCTTACCTGAGAGAGCTACCGGGCAAGGAGGGGCTGGGGATGCCCGGGGTCCCTATCGGCAACTTCGTGGGATGGTGGCTGGCCCCCTTCTTCATGGTCTTTATCTTCTACCTCTTCTTCCAGAGGGCCGACAAGGTCTCCGGCAACCTCCTGGGCGTGGTGCCGCTCCTTGTCTACTTCTATATCTTCTTTATAGTCGTGTTTATGGCCCTGGTGATGAACTGGTACTTCGACGGCATGAACCAGTTGGCGCTCATCGGCACCTTCACCATGATGCCCGTGATCCTGGTGGCGGCGGTGAAAGTGGCGCGTGATTACACCTGACCGCTAGAGAATGCCGTTGCCGCGCAAGAAGAGGTCGATCCCCATGTTCATAATCTGCGGGAACTCGATGGGTGTGGCGTAGGAGCCGCCGGGGACGATCAGCAGGCGGGAGCCCTCGATGATCTCGTGCATCTCCAGTGACTGCTCCACGGGCGCCCGGCCGTCCTTGTCCCCGTCGATGATCAGGGTGGGGACCCTCACCCCGGGCAGCATATCCGTTGCGCTGCACATGGTCATGGTCTGCAGTACCTTTAAGGCGGCCGTGAAATCCATATAGATATATTGCGGAGATAGAAGTCCGTCTCGCGTTTGGGGCAGCGCCGGGGATTGACATCCACCAGCTTGGCCAGCGGTAAATCGATGGGCAGAGCCATGACAGGGCGGCTCCAGCCGGCCAGACAGGGATGGTGGGATAAAAAACCCAGCAGGCGGTGGACGAAGAGGTGGAACTGGTCGGAGCGGCAGAACAGCGAGAAGGCGTTGCGGTAGGGGCCGTCCAGAAGCACCAGCGCCTTCACCCTCTCGGGGAACAGGCGGTAGAACTCCAGCAGGACCATGACCCCCATGCTGTGCCCCAGCAGAACGGCCTCCTCCATTCCCGCGGCGTCCATCACCGCCGCCAGGTCGCGGGCGTGGTCCACTATGTTTATGCTCTCCAGGTCATCGGGGGTCTCCGAGCGGGCGTGGCCGCGGTAATCCCAGAAGAGCATGCGGCAGCGGTCCTTGAAGTAGTCCTTGCAGAAGTGGAAGAAGGTGTAGGTGCACAACACGCCGTTGCAGAAGACCAAGGGCAGCCCCTCGCCCACGGTAATGTAGTGCAGCCGGGTGCCGTCCCCGGAGCGGGCCTCTCCGGGCTCTCCCTCCGGGTAGAGTTCGTCCACTTCCTTCCAGTACCTGCCGCGTCAGCAGCCAGTCGTACAGGTCTTTCCATCCCGACATTTACGCATACTCCAATCACCATCTTTTACGATTACATCATTCAATACAAAGCATTTATAGAAGATTGGGTATTCATCCATTTTGGAGAAGCATAATTCATTTATGAGAATGTTGCACTCTTTCTTCTAATCAAGTCATCAACAAATGCTATAATTACCAAGGAATGTAAGCAAGTTAAGACTACGCCTATTTTACAATATTATGCTTATCCTTTTTCTGGATGCTTCTGGTGATCACAATCTTGCACAGATAGATCCACAATATCCAATTCTTGTATTGGGAGGCTGCATCATAGACTCCGAATACCACGAAAATATGGTGAAACGGCATTAAGAGAATATAAGTTAGAGCTATTTGGTAGGGATGACTTTATCCGTCATACTGCCGATATAGCAAGAAGACGAGGAATTTTTCAGGCCTTAACCAACAAGGATTTCAGGGAAAACTTCTATCAGAAAACAAATAGTCTAATGACTGAATTGGATTACATGATAATCGCATGTGCGATCCAGAAGTCAAAGCATCTGAAAAAATATGGCTTAGCTGCCTTGGATCCTTATATGCTCGCCTTGCACATCCTCGTGGAACGCCTGATTTTTGAGAAGAAAGCTAGAGGTGATAAAAGCCTAGCCCATATTGTTGCTGAATCCAGGGGTGAAATCCTAAATAGCACTCTTCATCTCGCATGGATGAAAATAAGGACAAGCGGTACTGAATACCTCAGTTCGTCCGAAGTCAGGCGAAATATTACAGAGCATCTTGATTTCCGAGACAAAAAAGATGACATCGCTGGCTTGCAGCTTGCGGATTTAATAGCATCTCCTATCGGAAGAAAGGTTCTTGAGAAACCAATAAACCCGCATTTATCATATCAAATCCCAAAGGGATACTTGCTAGCTTTGCTTAACAATGCATCAGAACAGGCTTATCGGTAAGACAGGTATGTCATAAGGAGAAAGCCCTATGGGTGAAGGCGAAAACGGTCGTCTGAGGCTTGGTTTCGACGGGCATTTAAGGCTGGAATTCAGGGGGGCAAAGGTCACAAGCGACGCGGGATTGCTGGCGGTAAGGGAGCTGGGCGAGGTGCTAGGACTG
>JAXHVT010000009.1:0-30756 GCA_034188985.1 Actinomycetota bacterium
GACAAACGGGGCGTCCTCCAAAGCAAGACATACACGAAGGAGAACCACCGCAAGGTGGCGTAAGGGGAAGCGTTGTCTTGACTTTGGCTTTAATAGGTGCCCGTTGTATGCGGAGCCCTCCCGGCAACCGTGCACCGGGAACTCAGAGGAGTCCATGTCTAAGATTACCTTCTTGGCACCGCTCACGCGCATCGCCTTGGACATCCAGGCGTGGTTGATCGCCGAGAGGCCTTTCAAGTTCTCGCCCCTGTCGAGAGCCTCGGTCTCGAAGCGGGATACGGTCTGGGAGCTCGCCGCGCTACGCTCCAGCGCCTTCTCGCCGATCGCCGCCAGCATGGCGGGGTCCCGGAGGAGACGTTCGTGGTCGTTCGCGTCCTCGTATCCCGCAAGTCCCGCGTAGACCGACTGCTGCAGCAGCCCTGTCATCTGGTGTCTTATGTTCTTTCCGGTCCTACCGTCCTCGATCATCGCTCCCGCCATCCCGGTGAGCCCGAGCACCCCGTCCAGCTCCCTTATCGCCAGTAGCCCGGCGTCCGTCGTCACCTTCGCGCCCCTGAATTCCAGCCTCGGGTGCCCGTTTTCGCCTTCACCCATTGGGCCTTCCCTTTTAAGAACATGATATTGCTTAATGCCTTGTCTTAATCCATTATTAAGCAGAACTAGCTAATGTTCCTTTGAGTTTCAATATGAGGAATGCGGGATGACCGATGAGCCCATATACACATACGACACGGATTTCAAGCTAATCGGCGTAAACAGGAAGGCCTGCGAACTCATAGGATATTCCGAGGAAGAGATGCTAGGCAGGAACATGCTGGAGATCGGAATTCTACACCCCGACGATTACGAGAGAACCATGCACCATGTCGAGAAGCTCTTCCGCGGCGAGATGGCAAGCAACGAGCTGAGGTTCGTCATTAAGAAAGGCGCCACGCTTATCGGGAACATCACGGGCGCAACCCTGTATAACAAGCGAGGGCGAGATAATCGCCTTCACCAACGTGGCCAGGGACATCACTGAGCGCAAGGAGGCGGAGAGAGCACTGCGGGAGTCGGAAGAGATACCGCCTGATCTTCGATTACTCGGGGGAGGCTATATTCACCTACGACAGCGAGCTCAGACTCACGGGCATCAACCGCAAGGGCTGCGAGCTTATAGGTTACGGGGAGAAGGAGCTTTTGGGCAAGAACGTCCTGGAGATAGGGGTGATCCACCCCGACGATATCGGTAAGGCCATGCTCAGCGCCGAGAGACTCCTGAAGGGCGAGACGGTGAAGACAGAGCTGCGATTCGTCCGCAAAGACGTCGCTATCCTGATCGGCGAGATCAACGCCGCCTCGCTCATCAATCAGACCGGCAAGGTGGTATTGGTAACCAACGTGGCCAGGGACGTGGCCGAGCAGAGGAGGGCCGAGGAGAGGCTGGACAAGATGAACCGGTGCTTCCTGAGCCTGAGTGCGGATCCCCTGCAGAACATCAGGCATATCGCCGTGGCGGGAAGCGAAATCCTGGGTGAGTTAACCATCCGCTATTGCAGGATCGACAACGGCGAGTTCTCCATCCTCATAACCTCCAGGGAGAGTTCCGGCTTCGTCATTCCGGACGACCCCGAGCTGTATATCTGCTACCACGCTATAAATGCCAACCGGGACGAGCTCATTATCATCGAGGTTCTGGAGGATTCGGACAAGGCAAAGGACCCCGATATACCGCAGGGCGGCTATCAGTCTTTCATGGGATACCCCATCCGGCTGGGCGATAAAACCGTGGGTTCTATATACATGTTCGATCGGGAGTCAGTCGGATTCGCGCAGGAGGACATGCACTTCCTGGGTATGCTGGCCAGGGCCCTTACCATCGAGGAGGAACGACTTGCCGACAAGGAAAGCATCCTCCACTTCGTGGACATAGCCTCCCACGAGTTGCGTACACCCTTGTCGATCATCAAGGGATATGCCGACGCCTTCCAGTATGGGGACCTCATGCAACTCAACGAATTCCAGATGGACAAGATCAGGATAATCAATACCAAGGCGGATAGGATGACCAAGACCATCAACGACCTGCTCGACCTGTCCCGCATCGAGAGAGGCCAGTTCTCCATAGACAGGCAGGATGTCGAGCTGGAGCCCCTGGTCCAAAACGCCGTACGCCAGATGCGGGATAATGGTTTCGACGACATTTTCACTATCTCCATCACAGACGCTTTGGGGCGGAGAAACGTGGACCCGGATAAATTCGTCGACATCCTGCGCATACTTCTGGACAACGCCGTAAGCTACTCACCTCCGGCCTCGGAGATAGGCATACGAGCCAGGAACCGGGGTGAAGAAGCACTGCTATCCGTTCTGGACAGGGGGCGGGGAATAGAGGAAAAAGATCGCTGCAGGATATTCGAGCTCTTCTACCAGGTGGAGGATTCCCGGCTCGCTCCGCCACTGGTATGGGGCTGGGCCTGTACATCGCCAAGGAGATAGTCGAGGGTCACGGCGGGAGGATATGGTACGAACCCCGCGAGGGATGCGGCTCCGTATTCAATATCATCATCCCCTGAATAGCCCGGCTTTCCCTTCCGGTCGCCAAACTCTCCGCTTCGCGCTCGTCCCCTGACGTCCTGGCGCCGCCAGGCGCGGTCGAACGCTTGATAGCGCGATTCGGCGGTTTCGCGAAGAGCATGCCCGGGCGTGATGGAACGGTTCGAGGCACCAGGCCGGGCCCGGCCACCATACTAGACGTTTACTTGCCGGTGTAAGCTTCGGCGAAGTACCACTGCGGCGAAGCCTTCTGCACTCCCAGCGATACATGGCCGCCGCGGATGGGCTCTCCGCCACTGTCTCCCCTCCCCATATCGAAGTACATGGCCCGTTCAGCCACGATGGGGAGGTCGGAATCCACCTCCAGCGCTACCTGGGATGGAAGGCCGAAACCGGAGAGTTCCCGGTTCACGTTCACGGTGACCCTCTGACCCGGTCCGATCCGATAAACGGCGCCATATGTACCCTCTCCCGGGCCCATGAGGTATCTGGTCTCCACCCTGGCCGTTTCCCTGCCCGTGTTCACCAGGAGCACGTATTCGTCTATTCCGCTATAGGCGGATCCCTCGGCGAAAAGCCAGGTGGTGGAGGACTCGAGAACACCGGGGGAAGCGTGGCCATCGTCCCAGGAACCGTTGTAGTTGAAGTACATGGCCCGCTCGCAAGCTATGGGCAGTTCCGATTCCACCTGCACGGATACGTCCCCCGGGACGCCGAAATCCTCGTTCACGAAGAGGGTGTTTCTCGTCTCCGGCGCCAGGCTGAGGCCTTTCTCGCCCCACTTCCCGGCCGGGGTATAGTAGGTGACGGTTACGCTCGCCTTCTCCCCATTGGGGTTGGCGAGGGATACCCATTCCTCGAAGCCGTCGCCCACGTGTCCCTCGGCGAAATACCAGTTCCGGGAGAGGGAGTTGAGGCCCGCCTTGGTGTGCCCGCCGTCCGCGGTGAAGCCGTTTTCCAGGGCATTGTAGCGGAAGTAGACGGAACGCTCGGCCACGACCGGCCGGTCCGTCTCCAGCTTAACCGCGACCTCTCCCTGTATATAGGAGTTGATGTATTGAGTCTGGCGGAAGCCCGGATCCACCTCTATCTCCATTTCCAACCCCTCTCCACCGGCGCCGAGAAGGGTCATGGTGCCCCTGGCGGGATAATCACCAAAGTTACCAATGCAGATATATTCCCTGAAGGGATGGGTATCGGAGGTGAAGCCCTCGGGGAAGTACCAGGAGGTATGG
Source organism: Actinomycetota bacterium (assembly GCA_034188985.1). Lineage (GTDB taxonomy): Bacteria > Actinomycetota > Geothermincolia > Geothermincolales > RBG-13-55-18 > JAXHVT01. Next base: position 3,771 of record JAXHVT010000009.1, read on the forward strand.
CCCTCCTCCTGCCCGAAGGCATCGGAACCGCCATCCATCCAACCGTGATAACGGAAGTACATAGGCCTCTCGGCCAGCAGCGGAAGGCCGTCCACGGAACGCACGCTTATCGACAGGTTTCTATCCCTGAGGTAGCGGTTGGAGTTGAGGTCCAGCGTTATACGGCTGTCGGCGGGCACCTCCCTGAAAATGGTCATGTATTCCCCCCCTCGTCGTAGAAGGTTATCTCGGCCCAGGTATCCGCGGGATTGGGATTGGCCAGGCAAAGGAAGGGAAAGAAGTTATAGGAGGTATCCTCGGAGGCGAAAACATCTCTCTCGTCGTGCGGGAAGCAGGGCTCCCCCAGGTCCACGTTATCACCGTCGCCGTTCTTATCGCCGGGTACGCAGCCGCATACCCGCTGCATGCTCAGGGTGGGATCGCCGGCCCAGGCCGGCTGGCTCCACACCGCCAGGTTGCTCGTGCCGGGGAAACGGTTCTTGCGGTAGACCGTACCCTGGCCCGACAGGTAAGGATGTGCCCCGGTCAGGAGCCGGTAGCCGTCGCCCGGCTGATGGGAGTCGGAATAGTCGGGAACCGTGAGTTCCCCGATGGAACGGTCGTAGTTGGTAAAGAGATTCTTGAGGTAAGAGCTTGTGGCTCCGACGTTGGCGATCGCCGTATACGACCTGGCACCGCAGTATGGGTACAAGAAGGTATAAGAGTATTGGTTGATCCGCAACAGCACTTCTTCCTCCACGAGCAGGCGGGCTCCGCTATTCATGTCGCCAGCCTCCAACCCGTGGGAATAGCAGGTATGTCTCATCACAACCAGGGCGTCGGAGGCGAGCTTTATCTCCTCCCGCCAGTGAGCGCGGTAATCGCCGAACTCCCTGTATTCATCCCATCCCTGTGCGGTCTGTGACTGGCTCGCCCATGCGCTATCCTGGGGCAGGCAAAAAGCCCAGTCCGAGGAGCTGCCGTGTCCGTAATAGATCACCAAGTTGAAGCTCTGGTCGTCGAGGTGCTCGTGGAGCTGGTGATGAGGATACTCCGCGACCAGGCCGCTCTGGCCCCAGGCGTCCAGGAGGGTTACCTCGAAACCGTAATCCCAGAGCAATTGTACGGCTGAGTTGATATCCGACACCGACATGTCCCTGAGATTCTCACCCGGGCTGAAAGCCAGGACCAGCAGCGCCCTAGGAGTTACGGCGGCGCGCGCCGGGGACCCATAGTCGATAGGGCCGGCTGACAGGAGGGTCAGAACAACCGCAACGGCGATCATAATTATCCCGGCTTTTTTCATATCAGTCCCCTGGATTATGTCGATACCAGGTCGATGTCGTCTGGAAATAGCATTCGAGTGCTCGTTCTTAAAGGCTTTCGTAGGCAACATTCTTATAGTATAAGCTTGGCGGCGTCAATGATGAGCGGTGGATTCATCTGGACCTTTCTCGCTAAGCATGACCTCGATAGCTATACCTGATGCGGAATACGAGCATCTCTTGAATCCGAACAAAAACCTCCCGGATGTTTCTATGTTGTTACGACCGTGTGGTGATTTTGTTACGATTGCTTCCACTTTCTAAACAGGTCAAGCGATAATGCCGATACAATTCAGGTAATTATGTATATATAGCAACGCCAGATGAGGGGGAAGCATGCAAAAAGAGCCCACAAAAGGATTCTTCATCGATTCATCTTACCGCCGTTCCGGTATCCTGAGATCGCTTATCAGGGGCTTGTTTCATCCCGGGAGCAAGGAGGAAAATGCCGAGGATGAATATACCTATCGACAGCCAACCTCCCCTACCCCGAATAAGAAAGGCGATTTCGGGGGTAGCAATAACATGACCAAGAAGGAGGCGAGCTGAACCGCAGGCCCTCCTTCTAAGCAACCAAAACCTCAGTTTCTCGGGCCTGAGAGCCTGTTGCTCGAACCTCCCCATTGCCGACAAACTGGCTGACATATATTAGCGCTGATATTAGCGCTGATGTTCGCCGCTGCTGGAGTGCGCCCTGCCTTCCTTTTTAGGCGGGTCCCCGGGGCCGTCCTCCACCCCGACAACTTCATCGGGTTGTGGGTGGCACGCACGAGGCTCCACTCCGAATCGCATGCCCCGTAGAGAGGCACGTTCTTCATACCCTCATTATATATGGGCTCTGCGGTGGAGGATGGCAGAGCTCCACTTTATTCATCTTTTATGAAGCAATCCTCTATGGAGAGATAATGCACCAGGGGCTCCTGGCCCACGCCTCCGTAGGCGGTCCCGCAGCTTCGGCAGCACCACCTGTGGTCCCTCTCGTCGCCGTGGCACAGGCATCCTCCGCTCAATACCTCGCCCCTCCTGGCAGCGGCCTCCATCTCGGGGGAGGGTAAGCCGTAGACGATCTCTATCGCCTCCGCTGACCCGCAGTGGGGGCAGGTATGGCCTTCCTCCTCAGGCATGACGTGCTCCTGATAGATACGCGAAATAATCCTGCCTCCCTATTATATATGGACCGTGCGGCGGGGGAGGGGAGAGTCTTGAACATCCGACTGCAGTTGGTGTCTTTGCTTAGATCATGTTATTTGTTACCATGTAGTAGGGCGTATGGGCTTCAGGAGATTGCCGGTAATGAATTAGGGCTGGACCCAGAAGGGAGCCGCCGCTCTCTAAATGTGCGAAAGGAATTGTACGTTATCAAAGCTGCCCAACGAACCTCGACCACCTCTTTCAGAAATTACTCCGAGAGATGGGATGAGGGGTGGTGATCAGGTGGGGAATGTGGGTCAATAATTATTCAGACCATAAGAATTATGTATCTAATTCTTATGGTCTGAATTTTGCTATCGTAATGTCTAATCTTATGTATCCATAATATGAATGATGCACTCTACATAGTATGCATCTCCGATAGCACTTCCCCTTTCATAGCCTCTATAAAAACATATATAGTTGCTTCTTCTGGACCCAAATCATTCTTGATATTCTTTGGATAGGCCCTATAGATAATCTCTAGTTCCCACATTAATGTAGGTTGATCGATACCGTTGGGAACTGGGCCAAAGCGCTTTTTCGCGCTGTTATCTACCACCTCAATCTTCACAGAGTCTAAATCATATATGCCTAGTGTGCTATACCACTCCTCGGGAGAGGGGATACTAGGTTTTGCGATACTAAAAGCTTCCTTTTCAGATATGCGTGGCTTTGCTTTTTCAGCCAATTCATCCTTGGGATAAAAAGCCATAGGGAATGAGCAATAGATGATTTCTCCATCGATTGCATCGATCTCAAATGAAGACGTATCCCCGATTATGCTTACATCATCTGACAAATTCTCCCAATCGATAAGGTAAACATAGCATCCTATGCCTCCCATATCACCGCCTCTAAGATGCAAATCCTCTCTGGTCAAGACATAATCATCGCTTATGGCCTTTCCCCAATCGGCAGCATAAGCTTTACTTTTTTTCTTAGCTTCTTCTTTCGTAATCTTTGGTTCCCCTTTAGATAATATATGATCGCCATGATATACAGAGGTGATCTCCCCAGTTGAGGAAAACGTTGAAACGAACCCAATATCTTCTTCCGCAGAGTTATAAACAGTGAAGCAATCGTATTTTCCCGATTCGCCTTCAAGGCTATTATCTAACTTCACTTCCTTTGCATCTTTAAACTTTCCTACTTCGTTTATCTTTTTATTGACCTTTTCTTCGGCTTTCTCTGCAGCACTTACTCTTGATGACGCATAAATAATCGTTGTTACTGAAACAACAATGCAAAACGCTAAAAGAATTACCAATATTCTCTTTCCTCTTGATTTTAAAAATCTCATGCCAGTCATCCCTTCAAAATATCGTGATTACCATTAAGGGAGTGCATCTCATACACCCCATCTTGGAGTATCAATATAAACGCGGCCTTGCGTTCTACCCCAGATCTCGTATGTTTCTGTATTAAAGTAACTACAAAACTGCTGCCTTACTATATCTCTTGCTCTCGAAGCCGAATAGCTTATCGACTTATGACCAAGAATTGCATTCTTGAAGAATTGCTCAGTGTATTCATGCAATGGTGGGCAAACCGGATCTTCATCAAATCCGAGAACTTCATCTACGCCTTTATAGCATCGCATGTAATTGGTAATATTCCCACCACTACCGCTTGCGGTGGAACAACCCCCTAAATAGGCGAAAACCATATAGTTCAGATCATAATATGTACCTTCTAAATATGTATACCATGTACCTAAAGGGGCATTAGGATGAAAGTCAACAATATAACTGTGTTTCTTCCATTCAACTTGATAATCGTTATAAAAGTCTAGCTTGTGGGTATCTGCATGCCCAAAAAAGACAAACATCGCGTTTCCGCCTAAATACTGTATTGGCCAACTTATATCCTTATTGCCATAGGCTGTAACTGGCCAAGTTGGAGGGTGATTTGCGAATGACCAGTGGACACTGGGGTTTTGTGAATCCCATAGTTCATGTATCCCTGAGTGATTTGATCCAATGGGGAAGCTATTCCATGAAAGATTTCTTCCGCCGGGAATCGAAATGGAGTCGTATCTTTCCTGGCAGGCAGTGGAAGATATAGAAAATAAGATCAGAGAGCAGGAAACACAGATTTCCGGGGCTGAACCCATCTTCTTACGTTCTTGCGTGGTCCTCCCCCACGCCCGGAACGACACTGACCGCCGGGGCGGCTGATAACCTTGACGAACTCGCGAATAAGGTCGTGCCGCCCCGTAAGGACTTCGCGGAGAACCATTTTACACCGTCGGGAAGGGGGTGGTTTATCGACGGAGGGTATTATGCACCGGAATTATGATAGGATAGCCACATCGAGAAGACCTGGATATATAAGACATAGGCTTGAAATACCGGCAAAATACAGACCTTATGTACGGGATATGCAGGTCATGCAGGGAGGAAAGAAAGACCCTCGAGGCTTCTTTCCGTTGATTTCTTGAGTATTGATTCCGTAACTACGCCTGTAGGGAGTACATGGTTAGGCAAGGAGAAAGGAGTGATCGAATGGGATCAGGCATTGACATCGGCCAGGTGCCGAAGGTATCCATCCCCATTAACCCCACCTTCGGTTGGTCGGTGGGGAACTGGATGGAGTACTTCTTCGACGGAATCAAGGAGGGCAAGCTGAGGGCATCGAAATGCCCCGCTTGCGGCCGCGTCTTCCTACCCCCGCGCATGGTTTGCGAGCGCTGCTTCGCCAAGTGCGAGGATTGGGTGAAGCTGCCTGAGACTGGAACGGTGCAGTCCTTTACCACCGCCCATGTAAAGGTGGGCGCCGATGGGGAACTGGAGGATTTGTCCCAGCCCGAGATCATCGTTCTTGTCAAGCAGGACGGCGCGGACACCTGCGTGGCCGCACGCCTGGAGGGAGAGAGCGCCTCGGTAGGCATGAAGGTAAAAGCGGTCCTCGATCCGTCTGCCGAGAATTTCCTGGATATGCTGGCCGGTTACCGGCCGGCGGAGTAGGGGGTGGTAAGAGTGGATAAAGGCGTCGCTATCATCGCTTATGCCCAGACCCCCTTCGAGGCGGACGCCAACGCCTCCCGCGAGATCCAGGTTCTGGAGGTTGCCAAGACCGCTCTGGAGGCCGCCGGCCTCAAACAGGAGGACCGTTATACCGTGATCAGCGCCACAAACGACTATTGCGACGGGCGCACCATCTCAAATATGCGTCTGGTGGAGCCGGCCGCGGCCTATAAAAAGAACGAATCCAAGGTAGAAATGGACGGGGGCTACGCTGCCATCTACGGGCTGATGCGCATACTATCGGGCGATCATCAGGTCGCGCTGGTCATGGGAGTCAGTCAGGCTTCCGTTTACGCCCGCAACATTCCCGGCATTATGATGCTGGACCCCACCTTCGACCGCCAGCGCTGGCTGCTCAACGAGGTCTCCGCCGGAGCCCTGCAGGCCCGTGCCTACATGAACGCCTACGGCGCCACCGAGGAGCATTTCGCCGGGGTAGCCGCCAAGAACCTGGACAACGCAGCGCGCAATCCCCTGGCCTACAACAAGCTGGCTGGTGCCGACGCAGCCAAGGTGCTCGCGGCCCGCAAGCTTTACGAGCCCATCACCGAGCTGATGCTAGCTCCCTTCTGCGACGGTGCCTGCGCCATGGTCCTGGCCTCCGGGGAGGCCGCGGCAAAGGCTGACAAGCCGGTGTGGGTCAAGGGGATGGGCTTCGCTCACGACTCCTATCTCACCGAGCGCCCGCTGGAGGAGATGGGCTCGCTCGAGTTGGCAGCCCGGAGCGCCTACGATATGGCGGGAATCACCGACCCCGCTTCCCAGATAGACCTGGCCGAAGTGCACGAGAACTTCGCCCATGAGGAGCTCATGGCCTACGAGTCGCTGGGCTTCTGCGGCAAGGGCCAGGGGGGCAGCTTTTTCGACTCCGGCGCCACCCTCCTGGGCGGCGATCTCCCGGTGAATGCCTCCGGCGGTGCCACCGGCGCCAACGCGGTCTGCGCTACCGGGCTGGCCCGCATTATCGAGGCGGCCATGCAGATCCGCGGCAAGGCCGGCGAACACCAGGTCGAAGGCGTGAACACCGCCGTGGCCACCGGCCAGACCGGACCCTGCGCCCAGGAAAACGTAGTCTTCGTGCTGGGAGGTGAGTAGGATGGCGCATACGGACGTAGCGGTAGTGGGAGTTGGTTACTCCAAGCACGTCAGCAAGCGGCGCGACGTCAACATCGCCGAGATGGTCTGGGAAGCGGTGAGCGCCTGTTATGAGGACGCGGGATTGAAACCGAAGGACGTGGACGCCATCTGCACCGGGAACATGCCCGCATTCGAGGGCGTGAACATACCCGAGCTGTGGGGTGCCGGCCACTGGGGAGCTTACGGCAAGCCCCTTATGCGCATCACCACCGGCGGCACCACCGGCGGCTCGGTGGCGCACGGCGGATACTATGCGGTGTCCTCGGGCCTTTTCGACACCGTTCTCTGCATCGCCTTTGAGAAGCAGTCGGACGGCAATTCCACCATGGGCTTGAACACGGTGGCCCTGGCGGACGCGGCCGCCATGTTCCAGCAGGGGGTGGACCCGGGATTCCTCGCCGCCTTCGGTGGAGGAGCGGTGGGCATCGCCGTTTACCAAGCCGCAAGCTATATGAAACGCAGCGGATGCACCACGGAACACCTGGATAAGGTCTCGGTGCTCTGCCGCACCAACGCCGCCCTGAATCCCTACTCGCATCTCAAACAGCCCGGCCTTACCCCCGAGGAGGTGGCCAAGACCACCCTGATGCAATATCCCATACGCTTCGGGCACGTCTGCCCGGCTACCGATGGGGCCTGCGCCATGCTCGTGACCACCGGAGAGAAGGCAAAAAAGCTAATCGATAAGCCGGCCTATATCCTCTCCTGTGCGTCATGTTCGGAAGAGGCGTCGCTCATGGGCATCGCCGGCTCTGGTACCACCAACATGGATCCCTGTGTCCAGGAAAGTTGCAAGATAGCCGCGAAGTGGGCTTACGATCTGGCGGGCATCGAGGATCCGCGCCATGAGATCGACGTGGCCGAGCCCTACTCCCCCTTCGCCCACCAGTTGCTCATGTTCTACGAGCGGCTGCTGCTCTGCGACGATGGAGAGGCGCCGGCAATCCTGGATTCCGGCTCCATGAACCTCGAGGGCGATCTACCGGTGTGCCCCTCCGGCGGGGTCATCTCCACCAATGCCATCGGCGCCTCGGCCATGGAGCGGGTATCGGAGGTAGCCCTGCAGATCATGGGCAAGGCCGGAGACCGCCAGGTGAAGAAGGAGGTCCACAAAGGCGTAGCCCACGGCTGGGGAGGCGCGGTGAACCTCAACGTGGTGGCCGTCCTTTCCGATACCCCGAGGAGGTCCTAACATGGAATACAAGAAGGAAACCAGAGCGGTCGAGGGCGACTGGCCCATGGCATACTGGCAGTGGAAATTCGAGAGCATCGCGTTGATCGCCAAGACACGAGAGGCCTTCAAGGAAAAGAAACTACTGGGGCTGAAGTGCCCCGGCTGCGGGTTGGTTTACTTCCCACCCAAGCCCTATTGCTACTGCCTGGCCCGGCCTGATAAGTGGGTGGAGGTCGAGCAGACCGGCACCATCACCACCTACACCTTCACCGGCGCATGGGCCTACGAGGGCATCTCGGAGGAGGAGCAGGCCGGCGGCGCTCCCATGATCATCTGCGGGATCAACTTCGATGGTTCGGACACGCTGACCGTGTGCCTCCTGGACGATGCCAAGCCCGAGGAGGTATACGTGGGCATGCGGGTGAAGCTGAAGTGGCCGGAGGTCATCGAAGGCCGTGTGGACGATATAGCCCACTCCGAGCCGCTGAAGGAATAATCCTCAACCGACACGGGGCCGGTTCCACCAGGGTTCCGGCCCTTCACTTTTATTCGTGGAGGGTCGCATAGGGGGCGGCGAGCAACGGCGGAGACGCCGCCGTTGCCTCAGAAAGAGGGGGTCACGGTATATATAGGGGCATAGAATGCCGTCCTGGCGGTTTATCTCTGCCTTGGTCTGTTCCCCTTCCAGCACCCTGAGGATAAGGCCCACGATCTCGCCGGCGACGTCCTGCAGGGTATCACCCTCCAGCACGGCTCCGGCGTTTATATCCATGTCGTCCTCCATGCTGTTATACAGCCTGGAGGTGCTTGCCGCCTTGATAAAGGGCATCGCCGGGAAAGCTATGGGGTTGCCACATCCGGTGCGAAGATCATCAACTGGCAGCCGGCCGCCGCCAGGCCGGCGATGGACTCTATATCGTAGCCTGGGCCGTCCATTATCACCAGTCCCTTCTCGCGCGGCCGCTCGGCGTATTCAACGACCTGGTTGATGGGGGTATCGCCCCTTTTCAGGATACAGCTCAGGGATTTCTCGTGAATGGAGCTCATACCCCCGTCCATGTTCCCCGGCGCTAAAGCCAGGGAGGCCAAGGGCCCCAGGATGTCGCGGGTCCTTTTCTCCGCCGCCGCTATCCTCTCCGCTACCCAGGCGGCGGCCTCGCCGTCCCTGGAGCGCCTCTGCAGAATATGTGAGGTGCCGATCATCTCCGTGGTCTCGGTGAAGATCGCCGTTCTTCCCTCCCCCACCAGCCAATCAGCCGCCAATCCCACGCCGGGGTTGGCCGTCACCCCCGAAAATGCATCCGAGCCCCCGCACTCCAACCCTACTATCAAGTCGCCCAGGGTGAAAGGCTCTCTCTCCTGCTCCTCCGCCCCGGCCAGCATCTCCATGACTTTCTCTACGCTCAGGGCCGCGGTCTTCCTGGAGCCCCCCCCAACTCCTGGATGTTCAGGTACTCCACGCGCTTCTCGAACACCGACATCCTCTCGACCAGTGATTCCGCCTTGAGAACCTCGTAGCCCAGCCCTATTACCAGCATGGAATGGACGTTTGGATTGCCGGCCACACCCACCAGTGTCCTGCCGTGCAGGTTCAGTCCTCGCCGTTGCGGCCGCAGCCGTGGCCATGATACAGGGGGACCACCTCGGGCACAATCCTGGCGATGGCGCAGGCCACGGAGGGCATGACGGCGACGTGGTTTCTTATACCAGCCGGTCCCTCGCGCCTCGCATATCTCTGCAATGTCCTCATACCGTTCACCTCCCTGGCCTCAATCCAACACCAACAGGTTGTAGGTATGTATCCAATCCCCTTTTCCTATATCCTCCACGGCCCGCCCTATGACTTCACCGTACTTGACGATATCCTTCTAAGCTATCTTATGGCTGAAAGGTATATCTACAGCCGCCTTCACCTCACCTCCGCCGGGCAGCCGCATCCTCTCGCCCCTGCTCAAATCCTCCAGCACCATGGCCACGTTATCAACGGCGTTTATCACTATGATCCTGTATTTCATATCGCCACCTCCTCGTCCTCGAGCGCTCTCCGCCCTTTTTGTTTCTCCCCCCAGCCTCCCACATGGGCCATAGAACCCTCCTCGATGCGACCAAGGAGCTTTTATCGGAAAAGGCGTGGCTCAGCCTCCCCACTCCCCTCGAGAAATATAACCAGGAGCTTATCGCCCATATAATCCATGAGGCAGATATCGCCGACGCTCAGGCCCTCGGGAAGGCAGAAACCCGGCGCCTCCTTACCCACCTTCACCTTGTTGCTCCCCAACGGCATGGCCGTCTCTCCTCGATGTCCGAGACCCACGATTTATGAAAATGATACCCAGGCGGGCGGAGTTCTAACGCGAGGGTTCCGCGCGAACTGCTATTCCTCACTCCCAGCGGAAGAACCTGACCGCCAGCGCGAAGCAGACCAGGCCGAAAGCGAGCAGCACCACCATGTCCAGCCAGATATCGGCCAGGCTGGCCGCGCCGATCATCACCTCACGCAGGGCGTCACCGAAATAGTAGAGGGGCAGCATGCGGGCTATGACCTTGAGGGCCGTGGGCACCCACTCTATGGAGAAAAAGACGCCACTCAGAAACATCATGGGCATGGCCACGGCGTTGGCGGCTAGCATGGCGCTCTTACTGGTACCGGCCAGGGAGGATATCATGAATCCCAGGGACACGAAGGACAGGGCTCCCACGATCACCGCCATGGCCATATAGAATATATTTCCATTTATCTTGACATTGAACACCGATGCGCCCACTACCAGAAGGACCACCGCCTGCATCAGGGCCATGATCACCACCATCAGGATGCCCGCTCCCAGGAAACTGGGCAGGGATATGGGGGAAACCTTGACCCGCCGCAGGATGCCCTTCTCCCTGCGTATGGCCACTTCCTCGCTGTAGCCCATCAGGCCCCCGAACATGATGACCACCGCCAGCACACCCGGGACCATGAAATCCACGTACTCGAAGCCCTCCACATCCTCCTCTTCCTTCTCGTTGATGGTTATCAGCTGGGGGGCCTGGACCATGGATTGCCCGATCTTGTCCACGATGCCCGTGACCGTGCTGGAGGTTATCTGAGCGGTGGTAACATCGGAGCGGTTGATATACATGGTTATCTCGCCGGATTGACCTCGCTCGACCTTGTCGCCGAAGCCCTCCTCTATAATGAGCACGGCGTTTCTCTTATCGTCCTTTAGCTCCGCCCTCTCCTCGTCCTCCCCGCCCATGACCACCTCGATGGCCTCTATGCTCTCCAGGGCCTGGATGATAGCCTGGCTCACCTCGGAGCCGTCGAGGTCCACCACCCCGATCTCGAGCTTTATATCGCCGCTGCTGCCGAAGACGAAGCCGAGGATGAGCATGATCAGCAAGGGGAAGACGAACATCCAGAAGACGGCCTCCCGCTCCCGCAGGGTCATCTTCATCTCGTAGAGGAACATCTTGGAGTAGTTCTTCACTCCCTGATCCTCCTCCCCGTTATCTTCAGGAACACGTCCTCCAGGGTGGCCCTCTTCATATTGACGTCATCCGCCTCCACCCCCTGATCGTGAGCCATGGCGAATATGCTCAAGAGTGTTTTCTGGGGAGTTGGCGTGATAACCATGTATTCGTCATCGCGGCGGCTCAGGGACTTGACGCCTTCGATCTTCTCGATAATTCCCTCCTCGACGGGCCGGGTGAGCCTGAAGGTGATGATGCCATCCGAGACGTACTCATCGATGAGATCGTCCGGGGTGCCCCAGGCTACGATCCTACCATGGTCCATCACCGCCACGCGATCGCAGAGATACTCCGCCTCCTCTATATAGTGAGTGGTTATGACCACCGTCTTCTCCTCGTCACGGAGCCCCTCCACTATCTCCCAGATCCTGCGCCTGGCCTGGGGGTCCAGGCCGGTGGTGGGCTCATCCAGGAAGACGATGCGGGGATCGTTGACCAGGGCCAGGGCGATGGATAGCCTCTTATGCTGTCCACCGGAGAGGTCGCTGACCATGGCGTCCGCCTTGTCGCCCAGCGTGGCGATGTCGATGAGCTTGTCCACGCTCAATGTCCTGGGATAGAAGGAGCAGAACAGGTCGATTGTCTCCCTGACCTTGAGTTTATCGAAGAAGACCGTGGTCTGAAGCTGGACCCCTATGCTCTCCTTGATGGCCTTGGGCTCTTCCCCCACGTCCATCCCCAGCACCTGGATACGGCCGGAATCCGGTTTTCTCAGGGTCTCCACCATCTCCAGGGTAGTGGTCTTGCCGGCGCCGTTGGGGCCCAGGATGCCGAAAATCTCCCCCTCCTCGACCTCCAGGTTTATGCCGTCTACCGCCTTTACCTCACCGTAGTGTTTCTTAAGATCCTCGATGAGAATAGCCGGCATCTCTTAACCCTAACCCTTCGGTTCCGGACGCCATTGTCGCCAGTTGATTATACTCAAGACCCTTCCCTTACCCAAGTTAAAATCCCAGCCAACCGCATTCGGATGTACCCCCTCCGTACGGGTCGGGGCTGGTTCCGGCAGCGGGGCTCCGGCAATCAGTAAAAGGCCGATATGCTGCCCGTTCCGATTACCTCGGTCCGGGTGCCATTAAGCACCCGGTAGGAATAATGACCGCTGCGGTTGACCTCCACCGAGCAGCTCCCTCCGGGCCCGATGACCTGTGCTTCGGGTACGGCCTCGCCTTCTATCAAACACTCCTCCTGTCCCTGGTTCGCCCAGGTCACCGTCTCTCCCACCGTTACCATGACGCTCTCCGGGCTGAGGCGGGAGGCGTCGCCGTAGCTTGGCGCATCCTCCATGATACACACGGCCGTTCCCGATTCAGTGGGTTCCGCGGCCACCGTGTTCGCCCCGCCGGAAAAGAAGTCGATACATAGCCTCACCGGGAGGAAGTTCTTGCGCGTGCTCATGGCCAGGATACCCAGGATCATGAGTACGATAAACACATAGGCGACGATCACTCCCACCCTCCCCATCCCGCCGGAGCGAAGCTTCTCGTACTCCCGGTCCACTTCCCCGGCGATGCTCTCGATCCTGCGGTTCATCTCCGTCACCTGGGGCAGAACCTCACCGTCCCCCGCGGCCGGCTCGACACTCAGAGCCTCCACCCTCTTTACCTGTCCCCTTACGCCCTGTTTATCCGTGATCAGGGGGGCGAACATGAGGGCGGCCACGGAAGATACGCCACCGGCAGGAGCCAGGGATTTCGAGGACATCCTACTTACGCTGTACCTCAGGCATCTCAGCAGGGACCCGGCCACTATGCCGGGGTCGGAGAAGACGTGACCGGCGTACTCGTCCGCCGCCATGCAGGAGGCCAGAGGGAGCAGGAGCGACATGCTCCAACGGCTGACGATCTTTATAAGCATCCACAGCACCAGGATCAAAACGGCTAAACAGGGAAGACCGGAAACCTCCTTGTCCAGGGGAACGGAGGCCAGGGCCAAGGCCATGAAGAGATAGTAGAGCACGAAAGCGGTGGCGAAAGCCCCGAAATCGCTCAGGGCGAGGGCTATCCTCCTGGCTTTGAGCTCGCCGGTCTCGCGATGAAATAGCTCGTGGATAAGGGGCGCCATTAGCTCCTCCCGCCCCAGCTCGTCCACCAGCCGGCGCGGCGCCGCGATCCAGGCTCCCGCCCCGGGCAGCTCGCCGGACACGAAGTTGCAGGGGCCTTTCTTCAAGAGCACCAGGATATCGAAGGCTTGTCCCGTGGCCACCCTTACCCTCTCATTGGCCTCGGCCAGCTTTGACCAGCCGATATCCTTCATGGGGGACAGAGAGGAGGTAAGGCCTCCGTAATGTAGCCTTCCCCTCAGGGGCAGCCAGTCCCACACCTCCATGGTCTTTTTCTTGGGGTGTGCTCCGGCGGGCAAATCCGCCAGCCGTCTCTTGATCCGCCACCTTCCGAGGGGTGAGAACCCCCTCTTCCAGGCCAGGAACATGAAGACGATGTAGGGAATCGGGAGACATAGGATAACCAGGTAATAAGCCCGGTATCCGCTATCCTGATCCAGGATGATGAATACGACAAGCCAGATGATGGCGGCAAGGCTTCCGCCTATGCACAGAACGGCCATCGACCACAGCGCTCTCACGGCCCACTTACCGCGGCGGGACCAGTACTCCATGTCTCCTTCCCGTCGTATGAACAACGACGTCTTATTCTACTTCTAAAGCACTAACCTCGCACTCCCTTTTCCGTAACATATGCTCGCATGGCGGCGTCATGGTTGAATACCGGTGCGCTCCCTCTCGCATGCCGGACGCGGCACATCCTACCCCCATGGATTATCTCGCTTTGAAAGGTAATCAGCACCCTATTCTCCGCGGCTGTCCAGGCCGAGCACGGACCATCCATCGGCTGTGGAACCGGACTTGAAATAGGTGGCGATCTCCGAAACCACGGGCCCGCCGGACTCCACGGTGACGAAGAATCCGCTGCCCATGGGGACATCGTAGCCGATATAACGGGTAAAGCGGGTCTAAGGATCGACGAGATAGTAGGTGGCGGTGATATCCGGTGCCTCATCCGAGGGATTCAGGATGCAGAGCCACTGCTCGAAGCCCGTCTCCGCCGAAACGTAGGCGAAAGAGTGTCCGTTCGCGCAGGAGCCCGAGCCAATGACGTTGGATCCAACGCTAATGGTGGCTTTGTAGTCGAAATACATCGGTTTCTCCGCGATAAAGGGCATGTCTGATTCCAGCCTCACCGATACGTCCTTATCCGGGCTCACCTCCTGGTTGACGCAGACAGTGAGGCGCTGGCTGGGGGGCACCCGGTATTCGCGATACAGGGTCTGGCCCTGCCCGGATCCCGGGAAATACTCCGCCCGAACGACTATCTCGGATATGGGAGAGGGATTCTGCAGGCAGAGCCATTCTCGAAACCACCTCGCGTGGTTCCCTCCGCGAAGTAATTGAGTTGAACCGCGGAAGTCGAGCCGATGGCATTATAGCCCCCGTCCAGAGATGCGAGCCTAGTCCCTGGTAGACGAAATACATGGGCCTCTCCGCCATAATGGGTATATCGGCGCTTATCTTAACGACAGGTCCTTGCCGTGCCCGATCATGTCCCGCACGTTAATGGTGATTCAGGAGGTGGGATCGGCGACGAGCTGGAAGATCTGCAATCCCTCCCCCTCGATCATGAACTCCAGCTTTGTATTCGCCTCCGCTTCGTTGGGATTCTGTACGCACAGATACTCGAAGAAGCCGTCCCTGGTGCATCCCTCCGCGAAATACCAGGTGCGGGAGAGCTAGCTTACGCCCAGGCCGTCCCAGACGGAGGATTCAGAGATCTTCTCCTCTATGAAGCGGGCCCAGCCCAGGAACTGGCAGGCCGCTTTATAGGATTCCAGCACTACGCCCTTGTTTATAGGGGTGGACCGGTACCCACCCGAGGCCTTGAAACCCCGCTCTTCATCGAAGCTCATCCTCACCACCCTCGTCGGATCCATACAAATCGTCCATTAATAATTACGGTCCTGGCCGCGCTTTCGCGCGCCAGGCGCCGCTCGAGCTGCATGCGATATGCGTTATCGATACTGTGGAGAGAATATATCGGGAGGCCGGGCAGATATAGGCTGAAACACGTGGAAGTAAACGTTTTCCGAGGTGAGCTAACGGCTGGAGATCTCTTTATAAATCCAGCGGTAAAAGGTACGTTGCCGGCGATCGGGGGGCTCACCGGCCGCGAGACGGTACCAGGCCTTGAAACCCCTTGCCGGTATCACATCCATTAGAAGCAGGGGTAGAGATCAGCCCTTCGTCATCCACCCGTTACCGCCCTCAGGGCTTTATCCTATTTCTTGGTGAACTGGTTCCCATCCGAATCCAGCACCGCCGTCACCTCTCCGTTGGATATGGCCACGCTCAGGGTTTCCTTGGCCCCGTCCTCGAAGTTGAGCATCACCTCCACTCCCTCTGTGGAACGCTCCGTCCAGTAGGTGCCCTCGCCGTCCACACCCCAGGCGTCGGTGGTAAAGGTACCGTCGGCATCGAAGGTTATCTCGAGGTCGTCGCTCGATTCGAAGGTTCCGACGATGCCTTCCTCGACGGGTTGATTGACGCTTATCTCGCCTCCACCCTCATCGCCGCAGCCTGCGATCACCATGAAGCCCGCGACCATGAGGGCTATAAATACCATTGCGAAGCACTTTCTCATATCTTTGCCTCCTTCTTCTCGACTGCTCCAATCCGCTATCTCCAGATCCTATCACGACTCCACGTCGTTCCTTATTCCTCCGCCACCAGCTAGTATTCCTCCTCGTCCTCTCCCGCCTCCAGTGCCTTGAGCTCCAGGCTGTCTATCTCGGGGATGGAGGCCCCTATGATGCCCTGCATGTCCCCATAGAGGGTAGCGGTGCTGTGGATTATCTTCTCCATCTGCTTCTCTCTCTTCGCCCATATCCTGGTCAAAGATCGCTTCTCCCTCTCCAGATCCTCTTTCATGGCCTCGAAGGCTTCGACTATGGAGGCCACGTTCTGCTTGAAGGCCCGGCCCGACAGGTAGCCGTAGAGGAGTTCCATCTTCTCGTTCTTGCCCACGGCGGCTATCCTGGCCCCGGCGAGCTGGATAAGGTTTATCCGTAGGGCCGCGGCCAAACCGGGCAGGGAATTGAAATTGGTGACCCATACGCCCTCCAAGCAACCGAAACCCTTCACCTCGGCGGGCATGGCGGCGGTCCTGATAACCGCTATATCCGCCTTGGCCTCTCTCTGGTCCTGCTTCAACTTTTCTATCCAGGCGTTGCTCCAGTTCTTGGTCCTTTTTACCTCCCAGATTATGGCACCGCAATCCCGGCCAGTATCATCGATTACCCTCTGGATAACGTCCGCGCCTCTGATCCCCCTGGGGACCGCTTCGATGACATCGAGGGGAAAGAGGCCGCGCAGCTCCTCCTCCAGTTCCAGCTCCATCGCCTCGCCCTGTGCCTGCTGGGAACCCTGCTCCGCTTTCCGCCTGGCCTCCTCGAGCTGCCTCTTCATGCCCTCTATCTTCTCGCGCAGCTCTCGCTCCTTGAGACCGTACTCCTCGCGCAGGCTGTTTACAATCTCTTCCTTGAACCTGGCTCTCTCCTCGGCCAGCTTGCGGGAAAGCTCCAGCTCGAAGCCCTCTTTCTCCTCCTGGAGCTGTTCCTGTTCTCTTCTCAGCTCAAGCTCCCTGTTCCGGAAATCCCGTATCCTCTCCCGTTTCTCCTTCAGTTCGACCTTGAGGCTATCCAGCTCGGCCCCCAGCTCCTCCCGGGCTTTTTCTCCGGCCTCCTTGCTTAGCTTCTCCCTCTCCCCCTTGAGCTTTGAGGCCACCTCTTCCTCGATGTCCGCCCGGGCCTCGTTCAACTCCTTCTCCCTGGCGGATAACGACCTGGCCCTGGCCTCCAAATCCTTCTCCCTACGATTGAACTTCTCCCGGAACTCTCTCTGCAATTCCTCTCTTACCTGATGGGAGATGGCCTCGGTCAGGGGAATATCCTCGCCGCAATGCGGGCATTTTATTACCTGTTCTTCCACGCTTTTCCTCCCTGAAAAAGCTCTTTCCGCGACACCGTTGCTGCCAATAGCCATGATATCCCGTGCGGGTGACATCGGCTCGATGTCAGATGGTTGCGACTATACCCTGTACACCTCACAAACGGGGAGACGGCGACAAGGTTTTTTCTCCCAACCGGGCTTTCCGCCTGCATCCAGATGCTCAGCGTAACGCAAACGGCTCGATTCCGAGCCGCGAGAAGGATTCTTCTTCCTGATACGTATTTACGAATGAGGGGCTTTCACTTTGCCGCTTAGTGGATCCTGGGAGAGTAATGGCTCAGCGTATACACGGTTGCGGAGGTGTCTCGCAATGGATACGGCCGATAAAAACTCGTGACCTTGCCATATGGAGGCAACATCGCGTACAGAACGCAACGCTTCCATCCACCAACCAGGTCTTTACCTCTTTTCGGGTGATTTTACCATGGATAATATGACCCCACTCTCACCGTCATATTCAAACCCCTTCAACGCCACGTCCGCCACGGAACGGATCCTTCCGCTTATATCCCGATCGCTTGCATCCTCCGACCCGGAGAGTTTGCGTGACGTGTTGAGAATCCTGGGCGGCGCACTTAACGCCATCAGGGGGATCCTGTTGACAAAAGGGGGTAAGGACGGCCATTACGCGCTTACGCCTGCATGGCACGGAGAGAGGGTGAAGCCCTGGTGTGGGGAAACCCGGGGTATCGACCTCTCCGCTTTCTCCTGGTCGATGGAGAAGATATACAAAAATCACTATATCGACATAGAAGATGCGGTGAATCTTCCATGCCGCGCCCTGCCGGAGAAAAGGACGCTCGACAGATCGGGCATCAGGCCCCTGGCCGCCATGCCTTTGCGGGAAAGGGGCTCCGCCCACCACACCAGGTTCGTAACGAACGCGACGGCCCTCCTCAGAACCCTTTGCAGAATTCCTTGAAGTCCTCCAGGATATTCGGGTAGGCGCTGAAATCCTCGATCTTAACCGTGTTGGGTACCCCATCGTAGTTGACCGCCCAGATGTCGGCCGCCTCCTCGTAATCGGCGTATATAACGCACCCTCTCTCCACGTAAGGCTCGAGTTCCTTCAGCAGGCTCTCCAGGGCCTCGTTCTCGGGGACGCCGGTCTCCGCCACCACGGGCAGGTCGCGTACGTGAATGGAGGCGGTATATATCCTGTCCGCGGGCAGCTCGCCGCTCCTTATCTTAGCCACCAACTCCTTTATGTAACCGGCTTCGCGGTATTCAACCCGCGCCCCGGAACTCATGTATGGGCCCAGCAGGACGGCATCGTGGGGGTAGCCCTCACCCACGTATACCAGGGGATTGTCCTCGGAATGCCCGTAGAAATCGTCCCCGTTTCCAGGCTTCCACACCCCGGACGAGAAATCGTCGAAGTAATGGCCCTGCTGCGCGGGCTGGGCCAGGATAGTGGGCCTCCAGCGGTAATCCGGATAGATTCTGCCCGTGATAAAGCCGTCCGGATCCAGCTCGATGATGTCATGCCAATCCAGGTACAGCACCAGGGGTTCCTTCCCGCATTCCACGTAGAGGCAACCTCCCACCACTCCCGAGGGCTCCACGCCCAGGTCGGATATGAGCTTGGCCAGGTCGGCGTAATTGTATTCCACCAGGTGCCCATGGGGATCGGCGCTGAAACCCAGGTCCTCCACCATGTATTCGACTATGTTCTTGCCGTTGGTGGAGTCCAGGATCTCGCCGTTCTCGTACCTCAACATGGCCTCCAGGACCACCCAGTCGGACTGCCAGTTGAGGGTGGCCCCGTAGGAATCTATGAGGTGCAGACGCTCCAGAAGGTTCTCGCGGTAGAACTGGTACTCGTCGAGGGTGTCCACGAGCGGCTCC
This sequence comes from Actinomycetota bacterium, assembly GCA_034188985.1. Lineage (GTDB taxonomy): Bacteria > Actinomycetota > Geothermincolia > Geothermincolales > RBG-13-55-18 > JAXHVT01. The sequence continues at coordinate 22,986 of JAXHVT010000009.1, forward strand.
CAGGAGTCCTCGTTGTGTGAGTAGATGGTCACGTATATAGGGGTCAAGACCTCCTCGTCCCCCGGCTCGGAGCCGCATCCCCGGATGCCGAACCAGTACACCAGGAAGCCCACCAACACAACCGCGATAACCAGCATGATTATCTCCGTACGGCCTATGCGCTTCCTGGGTGCCCGCCTGCGCCCACGATAGCCCTCTCCGTTTTCCATGCCCCTAAGTAAAAGTGATCAGCCCCTTAAAATCAAACGCCTAATAACGCCAGAAGAGGGGGCATCCCTAGAAATCTGGCACCTTACGCTCCCACTACCCTCACGGGAATGAGCGTGAATCGACAGGTCTCCACCTTCAGAGCGGATATTACACAGAAGAAGGGGTCATCCCCATCTCCTGATGTTTTTTAGGAAAAAGCGGATTGGGTCGAAGTAGAAAGTGTCTTTTAAACGGGGCATCACATGATAAAACGCTGGAGGTTGCTCAAGCCCTCGACGGCCTAAAAGGAGGTAGTAATGAAAGCGGTGTTTGACGACCCGCAGTTTTCTTTTCAGATGTTGAGGTTGATGGGCAGTGCCTCGGTGGGACAGGCGGAGGTGGGGGAATGCCTGGCCGCCGCCTACCGCATCGAGGAGGGGAACTTCGAGAGCTGGTACACGGAGTGGCTCAAGACGGCGCGGCGCGTGCACTTATACGCCGACGACAGCCTGGCCGGCGGGCATCGCGTCAGCGCCAGAGAGGCCTACCTGAGGGCCAGCAATTATTACCGGGCGGCGGAATTCTACCTGCATGGCGACCCTTCCGACCCCAGAATCAAGGAGTTGTCCGACAATAGTGTCTCCTGCTTCGATAAGGCCATGGACCTCCTCCTCCTGTCTCCGGAGAGGGTGGAGATACCTTACGAGGGCATCACCCTGCCTGGCATCTTCTACGCCGTCGACGACTCGGGCGCCCACAGACCCATCCTTATCCTGCAGACCGGCTTCGACGGCACCATAGAGGAACTCTACGCCGGGGCCGCCTCCGCCAACCGCCGCGGCTTCAACGCGCTTACCTTCGAGGGGCCGGGACAGGGCCGCGTCATCAGGGAGCAGGGATTGCCTTTCCGCCCCGACTGGGAAAAGGTGGTAACGCCGGTGGTGGATTACGCCCTGTCCCGCGGCGACGTCGACCCGGACAGGATCGCCCTCATAGGCTACAGCTTCGGCGGTTACCTGGCGCCCCGCGCCGCCGCCTTCGAGCCCCGCCTGGCCGCCTGCATCGCCGATGGGGGAATCTTCGACTTCATGGGCAGCAGGATACCCCCGGGGACCAGCAGGGAGGAATTCGCTCAGGGGGTCAGGGACAACCCGGACGACCTCAACAAGGGCATGGAGGAGATGATGAAGACCAACACCGAGATGCGCTGGGCGGTGGCGAACGGCATGTACACCTTCGCCGCCTCCACGCCCGCGGAATGGATGGACAAGTGCCTGGATTACGAGTTGTCCGGCGCGGCGGAAAAGATCCGCTGCCCCACCCTGGTGATCGACGGCGAGGAGGAGGCCTCCTTCCCCGGCCAGGCAAAGAAATTATACGACGCGCTCACCTGCCCCAAGGAGTTCCTGCTCTTCACCGCTGAGGAGGGGGCGGGAGATCACTGCCAGGTGGGCACCCCGCTGCTGTCCCAGCAGAAGATATTCGACTGGCTGGAGGAGGTATTCGAGAAGGTTAAGTAAGACTATCGGAAGATACGACGGGGTCGCATCCATGGCCGGACCTACACGATGTCCGGACGCGCATCAAAGGCCTGGGATGCGACCCCCTTTCTTTTCTCCATCATGACTCCGCGCCCGACAAAATCCTTCCCGATGATATCGTGGTGGAAGGTTGGGCATAATAGATATAATCGCCCTATGGTCATGGTGGGAGCCGGGCGGTTGCCCGTTGTCATGCCGGCCCCCACCGCTCGAGAACGGCGATAAAGCAATGGGAATTATTCTGAGCGGGAGGTGTTTCACATGAAAGGAACCGTCGTCTATCACAGCCGCTACGGCAATAACGAGAAGGTTGCCAAGGCCATCGCGGAAGGTCTCGAGGAAGCGGGGCAGGACGTTACGCTCGTCAACGCCAAGGACACCGGCGATCTGGGTCCGGGGTTCGATTTCCTGGTGATGGGTTCGCCCACGCGGACCGGGAGGGCCAGCGGTCCGGTCAAGAAGTTCATCAAGAACAAACTGGGCGGTGACTGGAAGGGCAAGCCCTACGCCGCTTTCGGCACCTGCCTGCAGCGGACCTGCGACTTGGGAGAGAAGTCGTCGGGCAAGGACATTCATAAGATACTGGGGGATAAAGGCCTGAAACCGGTGGCGGAAGCCCTTGATGCCCCCGTGGGCGGCATGAAAGGCCCCGTGAGCGAGGACACGCTGGCCCGGGCCAGGGAGTTCGGCAAGGAGATCGGGAGCAACCTGGGATAACGAGAATAACGGACGGATAAGGAGCTTGTTCCCTATGCAGCAGGAAACGGACGAGACAAAGACACCGGTTGTCCCGCCCCCTCCGCTCCCACCCAGGAAAAAGGGAGGGCGCAAGGTACTGATCATCGTTCTGCTGGTTATACTGGGTTTGCTGGTGGTGGCCGGGATCATCGGAGGGCTGTACGCCTGGCGTTTCACCAGCGCGGTGAGGAACATAGATATCGACGAGGTGGATATCTCCTCCCTCCCCGACGGAACCTATGCGGGCAGCTACAGTACCTTCCACGTCACGGTCGACGTCGAGGTCACCGTGGAGGACGATGAGATAGTCGGCATAGCGATGGCCGAGAGCGAGAGATACGGCGATACGCTTGACAAGCTGAGCGAAAAGGTGATCGAGGAGCAATCGGTGACCGTGGACCTGGTCAGCGGCGCCTCCGCCTGTCAGAAGGTTACCTTGAAGGCCATCGAGAACGCGCTGACTGGAAACGACTGATCCGGGGGCATGCCTTCAAGGCCGTCGGGGTATCACATACGTGAATACGCGGATCGAGTATCGCGCACGGACCTCAAGCGCCCCCGCGTATCTCCTCGCACCAGGCGTTGAGGGCCTCCACGAACTCGTCCATGGCCCTCTGCTCTTCCTCCGTGTACATGCCCTTGACCCGGTTCACGAAGTCGGCGCGCTCCACGGTGTTCACGTGCAGAATCTCGTCCAGGGGCTTGACGGCGTTCCTGGTGTCGCTCACACCGTCCCAGCTCGTGTTAACGGGGAATCCCATCCCACGCAGGGGAGGATCGAAGGTGGCGTCCACCAGCACCCACTCTCCATCCAAGTGAGCCTTGCAGGCCAGGTGGTACTCCAGGGGGGCCTTCTCCGCCAGTGCCTTCAAGGCGAGTGGATAGGCCACGTCCGGGTCGTCCCAGTAGAAGGGGTAGGTGGCCAGCTGAACCGGTATCTCCAACAGCCTGAACATCTCGAAGAGCAGGTAATGCTTGGGGGTGCATGAGCCCCTGCCCGCCTCCAGGATGAGCGCCGGTCCCTCGAGTGGATCCTTGAGATCGGCGATAATCTCGTAGGGCATGTCCCGGATATGTGAGAACACTGCTATCCGGCTCTCCCCGGCGTCCAGCCCCTCCGTCCACTCGTGCAGGGTATCGGTTAAAATGTCTTTATCCATGACTGCTCCTCCCAGCTAGTAGTCTTGACCGCTCTACTAGATTCTACCCGACGGGTGAATGTGAAAACGTGCCGGATCCGCAAATGCGGCTTGACTCTCCCCCTGGGGGAGGCTTGAAAATCGGTATCGAGATCGAGGCGTGGATAAAAGGAGGTTGTGAATATCGTGGGAGACGAGTATACGATACGGCCGATAGGATACGTGAGCATGAGGGATGGCGGGTTCTCAATAGAACTGGAGAGCGAGTACCTGCCTGGATTGAAGGAGCTCGAGACGTTCAGTCATATAAACGTGTTCTGGTGGTGCCACCTCCATGATGACCGGAAGAGCAGGAGCACCCTGGAGTGCGAACAGCCGTATAGGAAAGGCCCGGCGGATATAGGGGTATTCACGACCCGGTCCGAGTACAGGCCGAATCCCATAGCATTGACCGCGGTGGCCATGCTGGGGATCGATCAAGATAAAGGGATAATTCATATCCCGTACATAGACGCGGAAGACGGCACTCCAGTCATCGATTTAATGCCGTACCAGCCGTCGGTTGACAGGATAAGGGATGTATCCGTTCCGGAGTGGTGCGACCATTGGCCCAAGTGGCATGAGGATTCGGCCGATTTCGACTGGGAGTCCGAGTTCCGCTTTCCCGTTTGAATAATCGTACGGACATATAAGGTGGCCGCTTGAAAGAGGATCAACGTAGGGGTCGTGTCTTTATAAATCCAGTTTCAATCAACGGCTGAGCTGTCCCTTTACCTGTAGAGAAATTGAATTTTGAAGACTTGACACCGTCTTGCTTCAGTTCTTCCTGGGTACCAGCCTCAGGGGCAGCTTTATGAGGTCGCCCAGCAGTATAAGCACCGCCACCATGGCCAGGCATATCCCCCATTGCTCAACTGACATCTGCACCGTGTCGAAGACGTTGCGGAGCAGCTTTAGCTGCGTGATGAGCACCACGCCCGCGACGCACCAGAGGAACGAATACCACAGCTTGGCGTTGGTCAAGGTCTTCCTGCTGAAAATGGTCACGTCCGGAAAGCGCATGTTCAGGGCGAAGAGGACGGGGCCGTGGGCGAAAACCGCGAAGGCCATGGTCTGGGCGACGGCCCCAGAGCCGTAGTGGTGCAGGGCCCATTGCCGCATGGCCACCGACGCCGCCGCCAGCATCAAACCCATGAGGAATATCTGGATGCCCCCGCGCAGGTCTATAACCGGCTGGTCCGAGGGCCTGGGCTCGCGCTTCATGACATCGGGAGCCGGCGTGTCGTACCCGAGCACCGCGCCGACCGGCACAAGGCTCCCGAACTTGATCCACAATATCTGAAAGGGGGTGAAAAGAGCGACGCTGGCGATCGCCCCGGCACCCAGGAACCCGAGAATGAACGCCACCAGGTTCGACATCTGCAGCCGTATGAATTTCATAAGGTTATCGTAGATGACGCGGCCTTCCTTGACCGCCCTCACTATGGTGCTGAAGTTGTCGTCGGTGAGTATCATGGCCGCCGCTTCCTTGGAGACGTCGGTTCCGGATACCCCCATGGCCACGCCTATGTCGGCGGCTCTCAGCGCCGGGGCGTCGTTCACCCCGTCGCCGGTCATGGCCACCACCTCCCCCCGCGACTGCAGTATCTCGACCATCTTCACCTTGTCCCGGGGGGCGACGCGGGCCACGACGCCTATGTCGTCGACGAACCTCTCGGCCTCCTCGTCCCCGAGCTTCTCGAACCACGATCCCGCTACCGCGTCCCCCTCGATTCCCAGCTCGTCGGCCACCGCCTTGGCGGTGATGGCGTGGTCCCCGGTTATCATCCTCACGCGTATCCCGGCCTCATGGCACTCGGAGATGGCCACCCCGGCCTCCGCCCTCGGCGGGTCCGATATACCGGTCAGAGCCAGAAGGGTGAGTTCCCGCACATAGTCCAGGAGGTCCGTCCCCGGATCGAAATCCCCGGGGTCCAGGTCGCGCCTCGCCACCATCAACTCGCGCAGCCCCTGACGAGCCAGCGACTCCATCACCCCCTCGATCCCCTTCCTCCACTCTTCGTCCAGCTCCAGAACCTCGCCGTTGAAACGGCGGACTCTCGAGGAGAGGTCGAGCAGCCTGTCGGCCGCTCCCTTCACGAAACAGCGGATGACGGACCGGCCCGACTCGTCCTCCATGTCGTGGAAGGTCGCCATCAGCTTGTACTCCGAATCGAACGGAAGCGTTGCGACCCGCGGGAAGTGGGCCCTGGTGGCCTCGACGTCCACCCTCTCCTTCTCGGCCAGAACCACCAGGGCTCCCTCGTTGGGATCTCCCACGCACCTGCCCTCCTTGATGGTGGCGTCGGAGCAGAGTACCATGGGCAGGAGCACGGGGTCGAGCGATCCCGGTTCGTCCCCCGCGATCCGCTGGACGGCTCCCTCGGTGCTGTATCCCTGCCCAGTCACCTTGTACCGCGCCCCCGGCAGAACCAGCTCCCTCACCGTCATCTGGTTCATGGTAAGGGTGCCGGTTTTATCGGAGCATATGGCCGAAGTAGAGCCCAGGGTCTCCGCCGAAGGCAGGCTCTTGACGATGGCGTTCATCTTCGCCAGGGCCACGGTGCCGATCGAGAGTATGGTGGTTACGACGGCGGGAAGCCCGGCCGGGATGGCTCCGATGATCAGCGCGACGCCCATGCCGAAAAGCGCGTTGAACGGCTTACCGCGTATGGAGCCGACGACCAGTATGGTTATCAGGGTAGCCGCGGCCAGATACAGTATCACCCTGGTAAGTTGAGTTATCCGCCGGGTGAGGGGGGTGATCTGTTTCCTCTTCTCCCGCAGCGAATCGGCTATATGCCCGACCTCGGTCGACATGCCAGTCGCGGTAACCATCATCTCGCCGCGGCCCCGTGTCACGCTGGACTGCATGAACACCATGTTCACGCGGTCTCCAACCGGCACGTCCGTCTCGCTCAGCCCTTCGACGCTCTTGGATACCGTATCGCTCTCGCCGGTGAGCGACGACTCCTCCACCTGCATCGAAGCCACCGTCAGCAGCCGCCCGTCGGCGGGCACCATGTCGCCCTCACGTATCAACACTATATCGCCGGGCACCAGCTCCGCCGCCGGCACCGGGATGACCTCGCCGTCACGCCGCACGCGCGCCTCGGCCACCATCATCTCCTGCAGCGCCTCTATGCTCCTCTGCGCCTTGGCCTCTTGGGTGAGCCCTAGCAGCGCGTTGAAGACGGTCACCACTATCAACAAAGCGAACGTCGACCAATTGCCGATTATCGCCGCCACAACGGCCGCGCCCAGCAAGACGAGCTGCATTAACGGTCGGAACTGCTTGAGGAAGGCCAACAGGGCGGAATCCCGCTTGCCGGCCGTCAACTGGTTGGGGCCGTAGAGCTTCAGCCGGCGCTCCGCCTCCGCGCCGTCGAGGCCTTCCCGGGGATCGACCTCGAGCTGCGCGGCGCTGTCGGCCGCGCTCCACGCGTACCAGCGCACGTCGTCGTTTTCAACGCTCTGCGGATTCTCTTTTCCCATATACCGGTCCTACAGGAATTCCATAGCCGCGTATGCCGACGGTTAAGACCGCCCGGGATAAGGAGACCCTTCTCCCGTAAGCGGGATATTAATAGAGGGCCGCCGTCCATCCCCTTGAAGATCGCCCGCGGCCCGCGTTTCCCCTCGCAATACCGCTATTTTACCATTACCCGCCTCGTCCCGACCCCCAAAGCTGACGTTCAACGGAGTTGAATAAGGAGCCCCCCGGGATGCACCAGGGGGCTATCGGGTTAATACAGGTCTAGGGACTTATGCTCGATCCGGTAAGCAGGGCATTCGCGTCAAACCATAACATGTCGAAGAAAGGCGCCTGCAGGCTCACGTGGGTTTGAATAGTCACGGAACTCATGACGCCGGCTGCGAGCGAGTTGATTAGCTCGGACATGCTGGCACTTCCCATGGCGTTCACCATATCGACCACGAAGCTCTGGTTATTCCCCATCACCGAGGCCATTACCGCCGCGTTCAGCTGCCCTATAAGGGCGCTCAACCAATCCGGGTTGGCGTTTATTATCGCCGCCGCCACGGAGGGATCCAGGCCGGAGATATCGATGTTGGCCAGAAGCCCGTTCAGGAACTGGGGGTTGGAGTTTACGATGCCGGCCAGCG
>JAXHVT010000009.1:30856-75771 GCA_034188985.1 Actinomycetota bacterium
TGGCCGGGTCCAGGGACTCCAGCATGCCCGCGATGAAATCGGAGCTCTGCGATATGAGGGTGTCCAAAACCGCCGGGTCCAGCTGGTTGAGCAGGGCGGATATGAAGTCGGGGTTGGAGTTTACGATGCCGGCCAGCGTGGCCGGGTCCAGGGACTCCAGCATGCCCGCGATGAAATCGGAGCTCTGCGATATGAGGGTGTCCAAAACCGCCGGGTCCAGCTGGTTGAGCAGGGCGGATATGAAGTCGGGGTTGGAGTTGATAATACCCCCCACCACGGAGGGATCCAGGCCCGAGACATCGAGGTTGGACAGGACCCCGTTCAGGAACTGGGGGTTGGCGTTGAGGGCGGAGGCCATACCGGCCTGGTCCAACCCGGAGATAAGGCCCGACATCAGTCCCTGGTTCTCGTTGATCAACCGCGCCATGACGCCGGGCTCCACCTTGGAGAGCAAGGCGGACAGCCACTGCGCGAAGGACTCGGAGTTCAAGGCCGAGGCCAGGACGGCGGGATCGAGGGAGGTGGCCAGGTCGCTCAGGAAAGCGGGATTGTCGTTGATGATGCCGGCCAGCATGGCCGGGTCCAGGGCCGCCACGACCCGGCTCATGAAGGTGGAGCTTCCGGCTATGAGGGAGTCCACCACCTCCGGCTCGAGCTGGTTCAGTATGGCGGGCACGAAGTCGGGGTTGGAGTTGATAATACCCCCCACCACGGAGGGATCCAGGCCCGAGACATCGAGGTTGGACAGGACCCCGTTCAGGAACTGGGGGTTGGCGTTGAGGGCGGAGGCCATACCGGCCTGGTCCAACCCGGAGATAAGGCCCGACATCAGTCCCTGGTTCTCGTTGATCAACCGCGCCATGACGCCGGGCTCCACCTTGGAGAGCAAGGCGGACAGCCACTGCGCGAAGGACTCGGAGTTCAAGGCCGAGGCCAGGACGGCGGGATCGAGGGAGGTGGCCAGGTCGCTCAGGAAAGCGGGATTGTCGTTGATGATGCCGGCCAGCATGGCCGGGTCCAGGGCCGCCACGACCCGGCTCATGAAGGTGGAGCTTCCGGCTATGAGGGAGTCCACCACCTCCGGCTCGAGCTGGTTCAGTATGGCGGGCACGAAGTCGGGGTTGGAGTTGATGGCGCCGGCCAGGATGGTGGGATTCAACTCGGATATAACCCCGTTCACGAAATCCGGGTTGTTGTTGACCACGCCGGCGATAAGGCTGGGGTTCATGACGTAGTCCATCATCTCCATCATCATGGAGATGTCGCTTCCCTCCTCGCCGGATACATCCGGCATTTCGTAGGAACTCGAGGTCTCCTCGCCCCGGAAAGCCACTACCCCTATGACCACCAGCGCTATCAACTGCACCACCACCAGGATATTGATCATGACCTGGTAATTCCCCCTGACCACAGCCCATGCTCGTCCTATCACCCTCAAAACCTCCTCGCATCGCCCGCCTGTTGTGCCACCCTCATCACTCCGGATCAAACGATCCCGGCGTCAGCCGACCGCATCTGCCCGGAAACATACATCAGAAAATATTTTATATCATATTTATGGGTTTGATATGCGTTGGGGGCGGGATAGCGAGCCTTTTTGTATCCGGAATACCGAACTTTACCGTAAACGAACCGGATGATACGAGAAGGGGAAAGGACCGCGGGTATGGGAAATACTCCTTAGGCAACCAGGTTGGTTGCCGACAGTTCAAGGATTTTATCTAACATGCCGTATAAAGAATTTAACACGTGCTGAATGCCCGCAAGCATATTCTCTCAACGTCTTACATGGGGGTAGATAGATGGGCGAGGAGAGTAAGCGAGCCGCGAAGAGAGGCGGGGCTACCAAGTTATCATGGGTGACCATGGCCCTGCTGACGACTTGCGCGGTGGCCAGCATACGCGGGCTTCCCGCCATGGCCCCGTACGGCCTGGCATCGATACTGCTCTTCGTAATCCCCGCCATCGTCTTCCTCGTTCCAACCGCGTTGGTGGCGGCCGAACTGGCCAGCGGTTGGAAGGGCGGCATATTCAAATGGGTTCAGGCGGCCTACGGCGATCAGGCCGGGTTTTTCGCCATCTGGCAGCAGTGGATGCAGAACGTGGTGTGGTATCCGGCGCAGCTGGCCTTCTTCGCCGCCGCGCTCGCTTACATCTTCTCCCCCTCCCTGGCCACCAACGGACTGTTCGTGGGCATCGTTATACTGGTGACCTACTGGCTGGCCACGCTGCTCGCTCTCAAGGGCTTGAACACGGCGGCGTTCATAGGCAGCAAGGGCTTGATCGTGGGAACCCTCATACCGGCGGCGGCCCTGATCATAATGGCCGTGATCTTCATATCGACGGGTGGTCACTCCCAGATGGCCGTGGGAAAGGCGACGGACTGGTTCCCGGCCTGGACCGGCTTCGCCAGCGTCGTGCTCATCGTGAGTAATTTCCTGGCCTATGCGGGCATGGAGATGAACGCGGTGCACGTAGGCGATATGAAGAACCCCGGCAAAGGGTATCCTAAGGCCATGTTGATGGCCAGCGGGCTCATTCTCCTCATCTTCATCCCGCCCACGCTGGCCATAGCCGTGGGCGTCCCGGCCAAGGGCATCGACCTCACCACGGGCGTTATGCAGGCCTTCGACGTATTCTTCAAGCATCTGCACATTGTGTGGTTCACCAAGGTGCTTTGCGTTTTTATCGTGGTCGGCATCCTGGCCATGGTGGTCAACTGGATCGCCGGTCCCAGCCGCGGCCTTCTGCTGGTGGGAGAGGACGGCTTCCTACCCCTCTGGCTGCAGAAGCTCAACAAGAACAAGATCCAGGTGAACATCCTTCTCGCGCAGGGCGGTATCGTCACCCTGCTGGCCTTGATCTTCGCCCTGTTGCCCAGCGTGCAGTCGGCCTTCTGGCTTATCGTGACCATGGCGACACAGCTCTACCTCACCATGTACATGCTCATGTTTTTAACGGCCATGCGTTTGCGGAAGAAGGCCCCCGAGGTCGAACGCGGCTATCGCGTGCCGGCCATGAGGCTGGTCGCCTGGACCGGCTTCTTCGCCAGCCTGCTGGCCTTCCTGCTGGGATTCGTGGTGCCGTCGGGCCAGAACCTGAACCAGATCCTATATATAGTCTTTCTCCTGGTCGGCATAGTCTTGCTGGGTTGCGGGCCTTTCATCTTCTACAGGTTGCGCAAGCCGGATTGGAAGACGGACCAGTGCACGGAATCTCAACTGGTAACCGCCGGGGGTGAATCTCCAGCGGCTGGGAATAATAAGGGAAAGGGTAAATAGATGTCGGGTGAACAGCGTGCGCTCTGGTCCGCCGTCCCGGGGATCGTAACGGTGCTCGTGATGGTCGTGATGCTGCTGGGATGCCAGGGCAGCCCGGCGAAGGATCCCGACAGCCCCGAGGCTCTGAAAAAAGCGACACAGTTGCAGGAAAAACTGGAGGAGGCGGGCCTGCCGGTGCCCGACACCGACACCATCGTCAAGCTCTACGGCACCAACGGCGGCGTGGCCTGCATGTATTCAGACTCGGATTTTCAGATTTATTACAACCTGTCTCACTTCGGTAATACGGGCCGCCGGCCCACTTATATCGATCCCGACGTCATCGCTTACGACCGGGCGGTGATCGAGGTGTACTGTCCCGAGAACCTCGACGCGTTCCTGGAAGCGGTCGAGGAATGGGATACGGAGGAGATTCTTCCGAACCGGTAGGAACCGTAAGGACGCATACCGGAGCGGCGACACAATCCGGCAACCCGGCCGGTCGAAAAGATATAGGTCGGAATGATGCCTATCGCAAGTCCAGCCGCGGGAAAGAGAAGAGGATCCGTCGCAAGCGCACTTGAGGCTTTTGGCTGGCTGTAACGGATTCGGGACCGAGATGGTTTGAGCCGTGACGAGTTAATGGAAAGGATTGATTGCCATGCTGCACTCGAGCAAGGAACAGCAAGAGCTGGAGGATTTATTGGTTCCGGCCTATGGGTCCGATTATCTGTTCAAGGGCGTACCCAAGTACAAGTTGCCTAAAGAGGAACTTCCGCCGCACATCGCCTACCGTATCGTCCACGACGAACTGATCCTGGACGGAAACGCGCGCCAGAACCTGGCGACCTTCTGCACCACCTGGGTGTCGAAGGAAGTAAGGCAGCTCATGGCGGACTCCATCGACAAGAATATGATCGACAAGGACGAGTATCCGCAGACGGCCGAGATCGAATGCCGCTGCGTCAACATCCTGGCCGACCTGTGGAATTCCCCGGAGGCCGCCGAAACCATCGGTTGCTCCACGACGGGGTCCAGCGAGGCGGCCATGCTTGGCGGCATGGCGCTGAAATGGTGCTGGAGGGAGAAGATGAAGGCGCAGGGCAAACCCACCGACAAGCCGAACATGGTGACGGGGCCGGTACAGATATGCTGGCATAAGTTCGCGCGCTACTGGGATATAGAGATGCGCGAGGTCCCCATGGAGGGCGATCGCTTCCTCATGAACGGCGAGGAGGCGGTCAAGCGCTGCGACGAGAACACCATCGCGGTGGTACCGACCCTGGGTGTCACCTTCACCGGCCAGTACGAGCCCGTCAAAGAAATAAGTGATGCCCTGGACCGGCTGCAGAAGGAAAAAGGGCTTGATATCCCCATCCACGTCGACGGCGCCAGCGGTGGTTTTCTCGCTCCTTTCCTTCATCCCGACCTCGAATGGGACTTCCGCCTGCCCAGGGTCAAATCGATAAACGCCTCCGGGCATAAGTTCGGCCTGGCGCCCCTGGGCGTCGGTTGGGTCGTCTGGCGGGACAAGGAGGATCTGACCGACGACCTGGTGTTCAACGTCAATTACCTGGGCGGGGAGATGCCCACCTTCGCCCTAAATTTCTCCAGGCCCGGGGGCGAGATAATCGCCCAGTATTACAATTTCGTGAGGCTGGGCAAGGAGGGCTACACGAAAATCCAGAAAGCCTGCCGGGACGTCGCGGTGCACCTGGCGGAGGAAATAGGCAAGATGGGACCGTTCGACATCATCTACAACGGCGACGGTGGGATTCCGGCTCTCTGCTGGCGCCTGAAGGAGGGCGCGGAGCCCGGTTTCACGCTATTCGATTTCGCGGACAAGCTGCGCTCTCGAGGCTGGCAGGTCCCCGCCTACACCCTGCCGCCCAACCGCCAGGATCTCGCCATACAGAGGATACTGGTACGGCACGGTGTCAGCCTGGACATGTCCAATCTTCTTCTCAGCGACATGAGGCGCAGCCTCAAGTTTTTCAAGAAGCATCCCGTTTCCTCTCCAATCGAACCGGAGGAAGGCACCAGCTTCAATCATGCCTGAGAGGACCGGTCGCAGCCGCTATTCTATCTCCTCGATGGCCAGGGGATACTTGGAGGTCAGCTCGCAGCCGTCCTTGTGGATGACGATGGGGTTCTCGTAGCGGAACCCGGCCTCGTCCTCCGGTGCCGCGTACTGCATGGCCAGGATGACCATCTCGTTCTCCTGGTAGACGTGATCGGGGTCGGTCCAGTACGGGATGGGTACGTCCATGCTCGCCCCCACCCTCCACTCGTCACCGAAGAGCCCGATGCCGTGCTCCACGCCGGGGAGTATGAAGTCCGCGCATCCCCGCTCCTCCGCGAACCTGCCGCACTCCGTTATGAGCTCGCCCGGGGTGACGCCCGCGCGGTAGCTGTCGGCGACGAACTGCACGCAGGCCACGAAGTTGTCGGCGTGCCAGCGCTTTTTCTTGGTGGTCGGTGCCAGCAGGTAGTTGTGGGAATGGTCCCCGAGGGCCAGCTTGAACATGGCGTGCAGGTCGAACATCAGCGCATCGCCGGCTTCGAACTTCTTGGTTGTGGGGGGAGTACACGCTCCCAGCCCGGTGCGCCAGCCGCTGGATATCTCGTTGAGGCCGGCGAAGTTCCACTCCGACACGCTTCCCGCCCGCCGCATGGCGAGCGCCGCTATGCCCGCCAGCTCGGTCTCGGTCATCCCCTTCCAGCCGCCGTTCTCCACCGCCTGGCGCGCCGCTTTCTGGCCCTCGTCCACTATGCGGCTGGCCTCGCGGAACCTGTTGATGGTGCCCTTGTCCTTGATGATCGAGGCTTTATCCACTATGTCATGCGAGTTCACGAACTCCAGGTCGGGGAGGGCGGCCGAGAACTGCTCGTACTCGTAGTGGGTCATCCAGCCCTCGGCTGTGTAGGTGGCCATCCCGGTCTCGTAGCCCAGCCTGCCCTTCTTGATGCCCAGCTCATCGTCGATGAAGTACTGTATGGCCTCTATCTGGTCGGCCCCGCCGGCGCCGAAGTATCCCCGGACGTGGTCCTCGTCCAGCCAGGTCTCGCTCATCAGGCGCGCCGAATCGATGACGAAGGTGAAGACGGTGGGCAGCCCTTCAGCCGGGATGACGATGAAGCTCCGCCAGGGCACGAAGGCGTCCAGCACGAAGCTCATGGTGCGGATGCGGGATCCGAGGTATACGTCGATATCGCGTTCCCGCATCATGGATTGTATGTCCTTGACCCGCTGCTCGACGTCAACCGCATAAGGATCGTTTTTCTTATCTGCCGTCATCTCCATCATCTCCAGTATCAATAGTCGGTGGGAATGGTGGCCAGGACTTTGTTGAGCTTGTCCACCAGGGGGGCCAGGCGCAGCGCCTTAGCCATGTTGCCGCGCAGTGTGAGCTTGCGTGAGGTAAGCGCCTTGACCGCGCCCAGTTCTGACCGGCTTATCTTGGCGAAGGTATCGTAGTCGGCGATGATCTTGAACTCACCCTTGGGTCCCTCGCCCTCCCCGGTCTCGAATCCGGTCACCTTCCCGTCCTTGAACTCCACGAAGAAGTAATGTTCCTTGCCGTCGGGGCAGTTCTTGTAGATGTTGGTCATGGAGCTTGTCAGCTTGTGCAATTTTTCGGGCGTCAGCTCCTTCTCCGTGCGCTTGCGGCCCTCCTCTGCCCACTCCGGGCTCAAGTAGATGAAATTTGCCATTGCAATCTCCTTTCCTCGAACGGGTTGAAATCCACGCCGCCGCGATCGGGAAACATCCCAGGCGGCGTCGCCGGGAAGGCCGGAACGTCACGCACGAATACCGCGGCGGAATGGGGTTCTCTGTTTATATAAGCCATCGGGGTATGGGTCGCTTCTTTGTACATGGTGCTTTCCAGGTGCCTGGAATCCTCTGGATTTCCATGACTATCATACCAGGAAAGCTTACCGTGCGGCATCTGAAGCTCGAGTAAGAATCACCGCGTATTTCGGGTTATCCGTAGATAATTTCCTTTATCACTTGAGGCACTACGGTCAAGCCACCGGATAGGATCAGTAGTCTGAGGCTTGGCTATATTTCATGATAATATAGACTGGCTGAGCTGCTATTTAGAAAGGAGTGTCCCATGGGCAAAAGAGTATTAAGAACCAGGCTCTGCGACATGCTGAGTATAGAATACCCCATTCTGAGCGCCGGGATGGGCCCCAACCTTCTGGGCGAGGAGACGGGCGCGCCGGTGGACCTAGTGGTGGCCGTATCCGAGGCGGGGGGCCTGGGGGTGCTGGGCGCCAGCGGCTACTCCATAGAGGATATGCAGGAGGCCATAAGGGAGATCAAGTCCCGCACGGACAAGCCCTTTGGGGTGGATATCCTGCTGCCCAAGAACCTGGTGCAGATGGAGTCCGGGGGTGGCGCCGACGAGGTCCCCCTCAGCCAGATGCTCGCGACCATACCCCAAGCCCACCAAGAATTCATTAAGAAGATAAAGGAGGAGTACGGACTGCCCGACTCGGACATAATGATTCCCATGAACAGCACCACCATGAACCCACAGGGCGCTATAGACGTCATCCTGGAGGAGGAGGTCCCCCTCTTCTGCGCCGGCTTGGGCAACCCCGGCATTATGGTTGATGACGCCCATGTCAAGGGCATGAAGGTGCTGGCCATCACCGGCAACACCAAGAACGCCAGGCGCATGGCCGAAGCGGGCATCGACCTGCTGGTGGCCCAGGGCCACGAGGCCGGCGGCCATACCGGCAGGATCGGCACCATGGCCCTCATCCCCCCCTGCATCGACGCCGCCTACCCGGTGCCGGTACTGGCCGCCGGCGGTATAGGAGACGGGCGCGGCCTCGCGGGCGTGCTGGCCATGGGCTGCGTGGGTGCCTGGGTGGGCACCCGCTTTCTGGCCACGGTCGAGGGAGGCGCCCCCGAAGCCGTCAAGTACAACATCATGGACGCCACCGATGAGGACACCAAGGTCAGCACCATGTTCACCGGCAAGACCCTGCGCGCCATCAAGAGCCAGTTCCACACCATGTGGGAGGAATCCGGGCTGGATCCCCTGCCCTTCCCCCTGCAAATACTCATCGCCTCGGAGCTCCTGGAGGGTTTCATCAAGGCTAACAAGGAGAAATACGTCGGGGGCTTCGCCGGGCAGATATCCGGCATCATAAAGGAGATCAAGCCGGCCGGAGAGGTATTGCAGGATATGGTGGATGAGGCGGCGGAGATCCTCACCAAGAAGCTGCCGGAGAGCGTCACGGTGGAATAGAAGACCGTTCGGGAGCTTGCCCAGCCTCATAAATAATCCGAGACCTATGGGAACACGGAACGCCGTGCGCCTTCAGGATGTCCAGGATAAGCGCGGAGGCGGCGGCATCTTACTCCATATCGAAGGTCAGCACCATGGTCCTCTTGGACGCGCTGCCGTTTCTTATCTCGCCCCAGCCGGGAGCCTCGGCCAGGGCCGTCCTGTCCACGCTGCGCCAGTCGGGCTGCAGGCTGCGGTAGCGGACGTAGGTGGGGCGCTCGGCCACCACCGGCACCCCGTTCACGCTACGCAACTCGATGCTGAAGTCGTCGTGGCGGCCCACCCCCAGCCCGTCCTCGTGTACGAGGATGGTGAAGCGGCTGTGGGGTCCCAGGGCCAGGCCGGTCACGGTGACCGTCTCGCCGTCTCCGCAGTAGTAGTCTATATCCAGGAGGGCGGCATCATCGCCGGGGTTGGCCAGGCACAGCCAGGTATCGAAGCCGGAGCGGGAACATCCCTCGGCGAAGTACCAGCTCCTCCCCGCATCCGGCATGCCGGCGGTATCCGAGCCGCCCATCCAGTCGGCCGGGGCCGGCGCGAGGGCCGCCAGGAGTATGAACGCGAGCAGCAGGATCGATGAAAACGCCCCCGCCAGCCCGGCGTTTCGCGATATCGCGGCGCCTCTATAGGATCTATTTCTTCGCGACATGCGGCACCATATCTCGTGGCCACGGTAAGGCCGCCCGTTGAGGCGCCTCCGTCCCTAATACGTTCTTGCGTCCCTTTTACATCATTTCTTCTTACGCGGCCGCGACGTCTATCATTCCCCGGCCCTGTATTTGCCCGCATGCATGGGGATTTGACATGCGGCGGCGTTGATTATATACTCCATCTAATTCAATGAACATTCAATTAACTATGAGGGGGGAAATGGCCCGGCCAAGCGACAAGGTGGAGGCGCGCAAGCGCGAGATCCTGGAGAGCTTCTACCAGGTCCTGATAGACGAGGGGCTGGAGGGCGCCTCCATGGCCAAGATCGCCGACCGCATGGACATACACCCCAGCCTGATCGTCCACTACTTCTCCACCAAGGAGGAGATGATAGTGGAGCTTGTGGATTTCATCCTCGAGATATACCGGGAGACCTTCCTGCCCAGAGTAAGGAAAGCCCGTGATCCCGAGGAACGGCTGCAGGCGGCCGCCGACGCGCTTTTCAGCCCCGAGTGGGCGAAGCTCGTCGACACGGGGGTTTTTTTCGCCTGCTACTCGCTGAGCTTCAGGAACGAGCGGGTGAGGGAGAGCTTCAAGAGGATGTACTCCACCCTGAGGGAATTCCTGGTGGAGGAGTTGAGCCTGTACATGGAGGAGGGCGTCATCGCCGAGGCGGAGCCGGGGAAGGTGGCCGACCTTCTCATCACCCTCCTGGAGGGATACGACTATTACCGCAACCTCATGGAGGACGACGAGCGGTTCGAGGAACTAGGCGGATATATCAGGGACAACGCCCTGGCCATCATGAAGACGGGTTCGGCCAGGGCCGAGGGGCGCCCTTAGGCCATCGGCCGGGCGCCGCATCACTACACACCTCTAGTCGAAATACCGGCGACGTAAGGCGATTTGGGTACGAGCACCGGAAGGGGGAGATGGCGACATGTTTTCACTCGAAGGGAAGGTGGCGGTGGTCACCGGCGCGGCCTCCGGCTTCGGCAAGGCCACCACGCTGAGGTTTTCAGAGGCCGGGGCCAAAGTGGTTCTGGCGGACATCAACGACGCCTCAGCGGTAGCCGACGAGGCCGGCGGTATCTACGTAAAGACCGACGTCTCAAAAGAGGACCAGGTGAAAAACCTCATGCAGGCGGCCGTGGACGAGTTCGGAAGCCTGGAGATAGTGGTCAACAACGCCGGCGTGCCCAGCCTGGGGGTTATGCTTGAGGCGATCACCGAGGAGCAGCTCGACCAGGAGTTGAACGTCAACCTCAAGGGGGTCATCCGGGGCATAAAATATGCCGCGCCCCTCATCTCCGACGGGGGATCGATCATGAACACCGCCTCCTACGCGGGTCTCTTCGGGACCCCCTCCTACGGCAGCTACGTGGCCTCCAAGGCGGCCATCATCGCCATCACCAAGACCGCCGCCCTCGAGCTGGCCCCCCGGGGCATACGGGTCAACTGCATCTGCCCCGGCACCGCCGACACCCCAATGTCCTACACAGAGGGCGGGGAGGTGGAGCTGAAGCTGGCCAACTACCTGCAGCCCCTGGGCAGGCTGGCCCAGCCGGAGGAGATAGCCGCCCTCTACCATTTCCTGGCAAGCGACGACTGCTCCTTCATCACCGGGGTGGCCATCCCCATCGACGGCGGCATGTCAGCCGGCCCCGGGCTGGGCGTGGTCATGCCCCTGTACGAGAAGATCTACAGCGAGAGCCTGGACATCGAGGATTTCAAGTAAGAGTGGGTGGAAAAACAGATGGGCTGCATGGGCTTGTTTCGGAGACCTAAGGAGGTGCGACCATGGCAATGGTCACGGGAGGAGAGGTAATCGTCAAATGCCTGGCCAGGGAGGGGGTCAAGAGGATATTCGGTATAACCGACGCCGGCTATCACCCGGTTATGGGGGCGGCGGTGGACCACGGCATCAGGTGGGTCGGGCCACGCCACGAGGCCGCCGCCGTGCACATGGCCGAGGGAGTATATAAATCCAGCGGCGAGATACCGGTGGTCATGGCCGGCTACGGGCCGGGGACCGCCAACCAGGTATCCGGCCTCATATGCGCCCGCGAGGAGGGGGTTCCGGTGGTGGCCATCTCGTCGCAGGCCCGCGCCGAGCTCGTCTACCCCTTCAAGTCCGGGGCCTTCCAGGCCGTGAACCAGTACGACATCATGAAGCCGGTGGTCAAGTGGAACGCGGTGGTCCATCAATGGGACAGGATCCCGGAGATCATCCAGAAGGCCTTCCGCGAGGCCATGGCGGGCAGGCCGGGACCGGTGCACCTTGACGTCCCCTATAACCTGATATACGAGGAGGCAGACGATTCGGAACTCAAATACCTGGAACCCTACCAGTACCGCCCCATGGTCATCGAGCCCCCCGCCGTTCAGATAGAGGAGGCGGCCAGGCTCATCGCCGGGGCCGAGAACCCGGTTATCATGGCCGGAACCGGGGTGCTCAACTCCGGAGCCTGCGGGGAGTTCCGCGAACTCGCCGAGCTGCTCAACTGCCCGGTTATCACCACCATGTCCGCCCGTTCCGCCTTCGACAACGACCATCCCAACCACCTCCTGGGCCTGTGCGAGGGGGCCCTGACGGCCAGGCAGGAGGCGGACGTTATCCTGGCCCTGGGCACCCGCCTGGGCAATCTTGACCTTCCCTACGACTGCTACTTCGGCGACCCGGCGAAGCAGAAGCTCATCCAGGTGGACGTGGACCCGCGCAACGTGGGGGTCAACCGGCCCATAGCCATGGGCATCGTGGCCGACGCCGGCGCCACCCTGCGCGCCCTTCTCGGCAGCCTCAAGGACAAGGGAGTCGAGCCCTCGGACGGCAAGCGATCCAGGAAATACAAGGATATCGAGGCTGAGCAGATGACCGTCCTGGAGCAGGCCCCCAAGAGTTACGAGGGAGACAAGATCCACCCCGCCACCTCGGTGGAGGCCGCGGGAAGGGTCTTCGGCCCCGAGGCCATCAACGTGGGCGACGGCGGCAACACCAGCCTCTTCGACGCCCTCTACCTGCACTTCTCCAGGCCGAGGACCTCGCTGGGCATCTTCGAGTTCGGCCACCTGGGGACGGGAATACCCTCGGCCATCGGGGCCAAGCTGGCCAACCCCGAAAAGGACGTCTTCGTCATTACCGGGGATGGCGCCGCCGGATTCAACTTCATGGAGATGGCCACGGCGGCGCGCGAGCAGGTCAAAATAACGGTCATCGTGCACGCCGAGGAGCACTGGTGCATGGAGGAGATCGAGCAGATGGCCTACTTCGAGGGCGACGCCTCCAAGATCGTGGGCTGTAAGCAGCAGCCCATCCGCTGGGATAAGACCGCGGAGAGCCTGGGCTGCTACGGCGAGTTCGTGGACGAGGCCGAAGGCCTGGTGGAGGCCTTCGAGCGGGCCAAGAACCACGAGCTACCGGCCGTGGTTTGCGTGAAGACCGATTACCTGGCCAACCTCATACCGCCCTTCGCCGACAAGTTCATGGAGGTCTACGAGGGACCGCCCCAGGAGGAGCCGGCCCAGGCCTGAGATAGAACCTCGCTGCTTTCCGTAAGGGCGCAGAAGCCGGGCCTCCGGGCCCGGCTTCTTACCCCTAGCCGCTGACTCGCCGAGCCAGCCAGCTCGACTTCACACACAGGTTAAAGTGCCGCCACCATGGCGGTCGATTATCCTATCGAGCTCGAAAACGGCGATAAAGGGGGCGGCATGAGAAAGGCGTTGTTCAAGACAGTGGTCTTCACAGTTACGTTCGCCGTTCTTCTATGCGGCTGCGGCGGAGGGCGGGGCGGCCCGGATTGGTCTAGCACCGCGGAGGGGACGGGGCAGAGATTTTTCGACGCGCGGAGGGAGAGGGACCTCGCCTCCCTGGAGGAGACCATCGATCCCGCCTCCGTCGAGGCCCTCCGACGTATCTGGGGAGACAGGTACGAAACACAGATGAACAAGCTGTTCCTGGGCAGCCAGCTGCCCTTTTCGTCCCGGAACGCGGTAACCAGCGTCGAGGGAGACACGGCCACCGTAACCATGGAGATGCCCGACGGCTACGTCATGGAAAGCTACGAACTGGCCCGCAATGAGGGAAGGTGGTACGTGGAACTCACGGAGCTGCTGGCCTCCGAGACGGCCACCATGTGCAAGCAGAACCAGCTGGCTATTGCGTCGGCCATATCCACTTACGGGTCCGATAACAACGATGATTATAGCCTTATTGCCAACCGGGTCGTAGGCGCTGGCAATCCCGTGACCGAATACCTGCATCTCTCCTCTGGGGATATACCAACCTGCCCCCTGAACGGGCAGCTCTACCGCATCGGCCCTGTTCCGGCGGGAGGCGGCCCACCAACCGTAACCTGTCCGGCCAACCAGCCATCCCACCAGCTTTGAGCGTAGCCGGCCAGCGCTTTTTAAGCACGGGGCATCCATGCCTCTTATCGCGGAAAACGGCCACCTGCGTGAAGTATAAATGATATCATTCACTTATCCTTTAGGTTTGTGATCCAGGGTGGTTATCGAGCGAGGGGGAAACATGATCGCCGACAGGTACGAGGATTTCATGTACGGCCTCATCGACGGGATGATGAAGGATATAGGCCCTCGGCCGGCCTGCGGCGATAAGGAAAGGGAGCTGGGCGGGCTCTTCGCCCGGGAGATAGAGCCGGCCTGCGAGAGGGTGGACAGGGAGACCTTCACCTGCAGCCCCACGGCGTTCATGGGGTTCTTCCCCTACCTTGTATTGATGTACGTGGCCGGTGTCGTCCTCTACTTCTTCATCCCCCCCGTATCGCTGGCCCTGGCCTTCGCGGGGGGCGCCGCGCTCTTCCTCGAGGTGGTGCGCTACAAGGAATTTATCGATCCGGTCTACCCCAGGAGGGAGGGGGAGAACGTGGCCGGAGTGGTCAGGCCCAGCGGCGAGGTGAAGAGGAGGCTGATCGTCTCCGCCCACTTCGACTCGGCCTACGAGTTCAATATATGGCTGTGGTTTAAGAACCTGTCCGCCCCCATCATGGGCCTGGGATTTCTCGCCGTGCTCCTGCTCTTCGCGTTCAGCCTGGCCAGGACCATCGCCGAACCCACCGGCACCCCGCAGGCCACCGCCTTCTGGGCCCTGGGGATCATCCTGGCCGCCCTGTCACCCGCCATCATCCCCTTCTTTTTCTTCCACAGCGGTGAATTCGTGCCCGGCGCCATGGACGACATGGCGGGCGTGGCCGTGGTGGCGGGACTGGGGAAATACCTCGCGGATGCCGCCGGCGGTGGCGAGTTCTTCCCCGAGAACACGGAGGTCCTCCTCCTGGGCATGTCCTCGGAGGAGGCGGGATTGAGGGGGGCGAAAAGGTATGCCGCCCGCCACGCGGGCGAGGCGGAGGACATCCCCGCCTCCGCCATCTTCCTGGACGGCATCTACGACGAGGGCTTCTTCACCGTCTTCAAGAAGGAGGTATGGCCGGGGGGGGAAGATGGACCCGGGACTGGTGGACCTGGCAATGGAGGCGGCGGGACGAAACGGCTTCGATATCAAAGCCGGGGTCCTGCCTCTAGGGGCTACGGACGCCAGTGCCTTCACCCTGGCCGGCATCCCCTCGGTGAGCATATGCCTGTGGGACACCTCCAGGCTGGTGCCCCACTATCACACCCGGTACGACACCATCGACAACATCCGCCCGTGGTCCCTCTCCGTTGCCCTGCAGACGGTCATCGATATTATACGGAGCATCGATCAGGCTTAGACCGGTCGTCATCACTCTCCTCGGCGAAACTCCCCCACCGATGCCCGCAATGGTTGCAGTACCAAACCGGGCTGTCATCGCTCACCACGCACCCGCCCAGGACTACCTCCCCGTTCTCGGCCTGCTGCCGCAGTCCGGGTCCGGGCAATCCGTAGACTATGGGCAACACGTCCCCGGAACCGCACGCCGGGCAACTCGACCATTCGCTCTGCTCCGCGGATGAACCGCAGCCGGTGACGGCCATCAGGCCGGCGGCCGCGAACAAGGTGCCTATCAAGACGATAGCCAACTTCTCGGCGGCGGTTTTCATCATCCTGCCTTTCCGTGCAAGTCTTACGGGGCATCCTCTTCTCTACAAGACGCTCTTTCGCGTCTTTGGGTTTCGGGATCCATGAACGTGTAAGCCGTAAAATATACCAACAGATCCGGGAGAAAGGCAGGTGGTAAAAAAAATTGCCTATTACGACGATATATTGATATGGAGACGATCCGGATTACGGAAGAACAGACAAGCCCCGGTTCGTCTAAGCCGTGCCAATTGAAGAAAACGGAATGAAAGGGGGACGCCATGAGGAAGTGTTCGACATGCGGGGTGCCGATCAAGCTGACCAGGGAGCTGGAGTGGTCGGACAAGGGAACGCTACAGCAGCGCAAGCAGTATGCAAACCGCATGGTATTCTACAAGTCCGACAACATCGACAGCCTTTTCTCGGAGATAGAACGGCTTATCGGCATCTCCGTCGAGCGCATCGTGGTGGAGAGAAAACGCAGGGACACCGGCGAGTTCGTGGAGGAAATGATGCCCGTATGGCTTAGAAGGATGATGCGCAAAAAGGGCATGAGCATCATGGTCAAGCAGATGCTACACACGGGCACGATGTTCGGATTCGGGCGCATCAGGCTGGCCGCCAAGCGAGTAAAACTCGACGACGACGATTTCATCTCCGTGGACGTGGAGAATCCTCACTCACTTCTCTTCTTCTGCGGTGAGGTCCTGGGAGCCTGGGAGGCAGTCCAGGGAAGGGAGAGCCAGATCGACTACGAGGACCTGGGCGGCAATACATATAGGTTAACCTGCCACATCGGCAAGCACCCCATAGAACTGAAGGAACGCCTCACCGACATAGAATATCCGGAAAGCCCCGTTGATTTCACCTGGGAACGCTGCCCCGCCTGCGGCACGCCCATGGAGGTGTCCCGTTACAACTGGGACCTCGACAAGGGAATCATAACCAGTCTGGACACCGGCAGGAGGATGTCCATGATCCGCCCGGACGGCATCGATTCCATCATGAGGGATCTGGAGACGGAACTCGGCGAGGAGATCCGCGATACCACGGTCAAGGCACAAAAAATATACACTAAAAAGGCTCTGTCCGACCTGGAATACAGGCAGGACATCGACGGCTTTAGAAGGATGCTGGCCTTCAGGGGCCTGGGCTATCTCTCGGAGATGGATTTATCCGAGCGCGGTCTGCGCGTGGTGCTCAAGAATTACTGCATGCCACTGATCATGACCGGTATCTTACAGGCGTTTTACGAGCTCAATATCGGCACCGAGGAGACCTCCTATAACTGGAGCGAATCGCAAGGCGACCTGATAATAGAGATAAGCCGCTGACTGTAGATAGCGGGGGGAGGATACGTAGGCGACCTTACCGTCCTTCTTCATATGATGATTATAGGTAACGTCTTATAAATCCGCGCCCGAAACGTAACCTATGGAGTCGTGGCCCCCCTTGCGGTCGTTCCAGTACATGGCCCTCCCGGCCACCACGGGTTTGTCTGATTCTACCCGGGTGGAGACGTTGTAGGATTGCACGAACTCGCCGACGTTCCAGGAGTAGCGGGAGTTGGGCTCCAGGGTCATCCTGGGTCCGGGCTTCTCCCCCTCGTCGTTCATGAAGGTCAGGGTCATCTGGGCCGGGGTGTCGCTGGGGTTCTGCACCAGCACCCAGGTATCGTAGTCGCTGGTGGTACAGCCCTCGGCCAGGTACCAGAGGGTGCCGCCGGGCTCCTGCTCCGGCTCCACGTGCCCTGGTTCCTCTATCGCCTCGAAGGCCACCACCACCTGGTGGTCCTCCGTCACCCCGTCTATCACGTAAGGGTCGGCTACCGCCACAGTGGAGCCGTTATCCACTATGAAGGCTGTACGGTAGCCGGCGTCGGGAATGATATCTATGGCGGCGCTCTCGCCGTATCCCACCTCCTGGCCGGACGGGTCCACCGCGCCATGGCCTCCTTCCACCGAGGCGTTGACGGTGAAGGATTATACATTGAAGGGCAGTCCTTCAGATTTGCCCCCCTCCGTGATCACCTCGACCTTAACCAGCCCGGTCAGCCCCTCCGGGACCTCGCACAGGATGGTGTCGTTGATCCAGTAACCGTATCCGGTGGCGGGCACGCCATCGAAGGTGACCAGGGATTCACCCCGCCAGTAGCCGAAGCCCGAGCCGCTCAGGGTCACCGTTGCGCCCACCGGACCGTGATCGGGATCGATACAGTCGAGCTCGGGTACCACGGAGAAGGGTATGCCCTCGGAAAGGCCACCGATGGTACCCACGGTTACTTCTGTCTGTCCCGAGGCACCCGCCGGCACCAGGCATACTATCTCGGTGTCCGACCAGGAGGTGTGGGCAGCCTCCACTTCATCAAAGGAAACGTTGGAGGTCATTTGCGGTTCCCCGAAGAACTCGCCGGCGACGGTCACCACGGTTCCCACTGCCCCGCCGGAGGCGGAGACCCCCGATAACCAGGGGACCCGCCCAGTAAGCGCCGCGTATGCATCGACGATGCCGAGGCTGTAATGTTCGTCCCAGCCCGCGTCGCCCTCGTCCTCGGCGGTCCGGGATAGAATATATTCCACGAAATCGGGGTCCTTTACGCCGTTCAGCGACAGGAACAGCGCCGCCGTCCCCGACACGTGGGGGGCGGACATGGAGGTTCCATCCAGGAACCAGTATCCGAAATCGTTCAAGACCTTGGTTTCCGGGTTGAAAGTCTGCTGCAGGACGCCTTCATTATAACCATCACCATTCTGGTCCACGCCCATATCGCCGCCCGGGGCGACGAGGTCGATGGACGAGCCGAAATTTGTGTAGCTGGTGAACTGCTCGTCGTAGCGCGTGGCCCCCACGGCAATGCAATGGTCGTCGTAGGCGGCCGGGTAGCGCACCGCCCCGTCATCGTTCCCGGCTCTCCACACGATAACGGCCCCTAGCCGTGGGCGTAGCCCACGGCGTCCTCCAGAAACGAGCTGGGATACTCGTAGCCCAGGCTGAGGTTTATGATCTGTGCGCCGTGGTCCACTGCGTATCTTATACCGTCGGCCACGTCCCAGACGTAGTGATTTCCATCGTCGCGTAGTACCTTGACCGGCATAAGCGAACAGCCGGGGCCACCCCCGCCTCCCCACGCCGTTATACGTGCTCTGGGCGATGGTACCCGCCACGTAGGTGCCGTGGCAGTAATCATCATTGGGGTGGCCGTCGTCGTTGACGAAATCCCAGTCGTCCACAAAATTGGTACCCGCCAGGTCCGGCGCCTGGTAATATGTGCCATATACGTCTCTATAATACTCGTAGGCTATGCCGGAGTCGACCACCGCTACTACGATGCCTGGGTCACCCATCTCCACCTCCCAGTCTTCTCGATGCCTATGCCGCCGTAAACGCCGTTATCCAGGTGCCACTGATATGTGTAACAGGGATCATTCGGCGCAAAGTCGGTGGTCACGAGATAGTTGGGCTCGGCCCACTCCACCAGGGGATTAAGCCTGAGCTGCCGCAGAACGTCCTCCACCCTTTCCAGTCCGGGTATCCTCAGGCGCTTGAATCCCAGGCGGGGACTCTCCTCCAGGACGGACGCGCTCAGCCTGGAGATGATATCCTCCGCCATCTTTTCAAGAGGATGTGATCAAGCGCGTAAGCGGCGTCAAAACGCTGTTAACGGTAACCGCCGTATTTGTCCCGCTCGCCGGATGCTTCTAATCCGTCACCGGAAACGCCCCGTGTTAATAATTAGAGAGGCTCGGAATTCGTTCGATTACGCAAACCATGGCGGACACCGAAGTGAGGGCCCCGCCGTAGGGAAGTGATGACTGTGGAGATAGCGGAGTCCGATCTCAGGGATACGCTGGACAGCGTGAGAAACTGCGCCTACAAGAGCTTCTTCGTCAAGAAGCTCGAGCACCTCCTCGAGGAAAAGGGGGTAAAGGTGCCGGCGGGCGTGATCGCGGTTCTGGACTTGCCTTTCGATCAGTTCACCCCCGAGTGCCGGGCGGTATACGAGAGCCATATCAAGGGGCAGGCCCTCTTCCACATATTCTCCGATATGCTGGTGGAGATATTCGAGAGTATGAACGCGGACAAGGCCGGCTGGGAGGCGACGGCGCACTTCCTCAATGACACGCCCATGAAGCTATGCGCGCTGTACGCCCTGCAGAAGATAGAGGACCTGGAGAACATCCCGGATATCGTCTGCGAGGCGGGAGCCCAGGAGGCCCCCGAGGGCTCTCCCGCCGACCGCAGGCTGTACGTCAGGCGATATGTGGACAGCGAGAGGAAAGGCCGCCGCAGGAAATAGCTCAAGCGACCCCTCCCGAACGGGCAACACCTTCGTTCCCCTGTATATAACCATGCGGTCATGATATGCGCACACCATATAAAGGGTTTTTCCCTGCCGATAATAGATACTGTTTTGAGCCGACGACCCGGTGTTCCTGCCGCCTCCCCTCATACCCCGAATGGTGGCCGCCGGGCTGTTGGGCCGCAATAGCGAACGGTGTTTCTATACTGGTAGTAGGGGTCGTGTCTTCATAAATTCTGTTTCAATCAACGGCTGAGCTGCCCTTTTACGTGCGGTAAAATTGAATTTTGAAGACAAGACCCCATTTTGTACAGACCATGATATCCACCCCGGGTTCGACAATGCCGATATAGATTCTGTATATCGCAGCCTTAATCAATCATTTGCCGGAGAAGAGAGGGGACGACCATGAGCGGAGAACTCGAGGTAACAGCGGAACTGAGGAAGAAGGTAGCCGAGGAAAACGCCGCCGCCCTGGCCAGGCTGGGGCTCGATCCCGGCAAGGTAGAGGAATGGGAGGACGGCTACCGCACCGCGAAGGAACCGGACGCCTTCGAGTGGTGGTATTTCGACGCCCAGTTCGACGACGGGTCCACCGCGGTCATCGTATACAACACCAAGCCCCACACCAAGCCCAAGGCACCCCTTGATCCCTCCGTCCTCCTGATATACCGGCCGGCGGAAGGCAAGCGGGAGAGCTACGGCGTCCACGTCGAGCCGCGCGAGTTCTCCTCCTCGACCGAGGGCTGCGACGTGCGCGTGGGCAAGAGCTGGGTGCGGGGAGATCTGCGCGGCTACCGGCTTCACGCCGAGGCGGAGGATATGGCCCTCGACCTGGAGCTGGCGCGCGAGACCCCATCCTGGCGGCCCGGCGCCGCCATCAGCTACTTCAACTCGGCCAAGACCAGATATTTCGCATGGGTGGTTCCCATACCCTACGGAACCGTCCGGGGAACTATCGATCACGGCGGCGAGAGGCGTGATGTCAAGGGCACCGTCTATCACGATCACAACTGGGGCAACGCCGTCCTGGGCGGCATGCTCGATCACTGGTACTGGGGAAGGGCGCACGTCGGGGATTTCAGCGTCATCTACGTGCAGATGGTCACGGTGAAGATCTTCGGCCTGGGAGGGGTCAAGCTGCCCGTCTTCTTCCTGGCCAAGGGCGACAAGATATTGACCGACGACGGGCTGCCCCTGACCCTCGAGACCTCGGGCGAGGTGGAGGGGCCGGGAGGCCAGACCTATCCCACCCGGCTGGACTTCCACTGGGAGGCGGAGGAGGGTAGCGTCAACCTGGCCATTACAGACCCCAAGCTGGTGGAGGATATCGACACCAGCCAGGACCTCCCGGGCTGGTCCCGGGCCCTGGTACACCTCTTCGCACATCCCTATTACTACGACTTCGACGCCGAGCTGGAGCTGACCGTGGACCTCGAGGGAGTGCGGGCTACGGAGCGCGGCAGGACCATATTCGAGAAGATGATGTTCCGCTGATTCCGCCGTGCATCGGTAAGAGGCGAAAGGGCACCGCCTCCCCGATGGACGGATCAACCGGCTCGCTTCTCCTAGCCGCCGGGGACGTATCCCATGGCGTCGTGACCCCCACGCCATGCCCCGCCGTAGTTGAAATACATGGGGCGCTCGGCCACGATGGGCTGTTCGGCCTCCAGCCTTATGGCCACGTCCCGGTCTATTCCCACCTCTTCGGATACCAGGACGGTGGAGCGGCTCATGGGATCCAGGTTATGTACGCACCGCACCGTCTCCCCCGTCCCCAGCATGTAATCCACGGTGACCTCTACCTCTTCATCCCAGGGATTCTGCATGCACAGCCAGGTATCCAGGCCCGGCCTCGTGCACCCCTCGGCGAAGTACCAGCCGTAAGAGGGGGTATCGCACCCCAGGGAATCGTGCCCGCCGTCGTAGGCCCCCGAGTACAGGAAGTACATGGGCCTCTCGGCCACGATGGGCACGTCGGATATGATGACCACCGACACGTCCTGGTCCGGTCCCAGGCTCTCGTTGACGAAGACGGTCTCGCGCGAGAAAGCGGGCAGGCTGACCTCCTCGTAGAAGGCCGGTCCCTGCGACGTCAGGTAATATATCTCCACCGCCGCGTTATCCGCGTAGGGGTTCTGGAGGCACAGCCACTCCTCGAAGCCCCGGCGCGTGCATCCCTCGGCGAAGAACCAGGCCTGGGAGGGCAGGTTCGTGCCGACCACGTTATGCCCGCCCTTGACCGCGCCCTTGTAGTCGAAGTACATAGGCCTCTCGGCCACCAGCTCGTCATCGGACATGACCATTATGGATACGTCGCGACCGGGCCCCACCTCGTGGTTGACGCTGAGCGTGAAGCGCGAGAGCGGGTCGAGGCCGCAATACTTGACCTGTGTCCCTCCGCCCTCGAACATGAAGGTCACCTCGGCTTCTATCTCGTGTTCATTGGGGTTCTGGAGGCACAGCCACTCCTCGAAGCCGTCACCCGTATATCCTTCGGCGAAATACCAGTAATAGAAGGGCATCCTGGCCCCGACCACGTCGTGGCCCCCCGCCCAGGAATCCTTGTAGTCGAAGTACATGGGCCTCTCGGTCACCACCGGCTGATCCGAGAGCAGGGCGACCGAGACGTCCTTGTCCTCTCCCACCTCCTCGTTCACCTTGATGGTGTAGCGGGAATGCGGCGGCACGCTGTAGACCCCGGCGTCCTGCCCGTCCTCGAACATGTACAGGCACTGTACGGAGGCGGCGGCGTCCCCCGGGTTCTGGACGCAGAGCCACTCGTCGAAGGCATGCCGCGTGGTTCCCTCGGCGAAGAACCAGGAAGTGGATATGAAGGGGTTGAGTACCAGCAGCTGGTAGGCTTGATCGGAGAAGCCGTAGGCGGTGTCCACCACCAGGTAATAGATCCTGCCCTTCTTCACGGGGCACTTGATGATCTCGGGCATGTCCCCGGAGTTCAGGCTGGCGGCCACCAGGCTCCCGGATTCCTGCTCCAAGTTGATCTCCCCTTCGTAGAGCCAGATATCGTAGTCGCAGTCGGCGGGGACATCGAAGAGGGCGATGTTCGTGTAGCCGGACAGATCGGGATCGATGCGGTATACGTCAATGTCGCTGTTATGGGAGATATTGGATTCATAGAAGCCGGTGTCCACGGCCCGGGCCTGGCCGGCGGTGTCGTTGGGCTCCATGGAATCCACGTAGGAACTCCCCGGCAAGCCCAGGGAATCGTCGATGTCGATCACCCCGAACCCCTCATGCCGGTCCCATTTGCCCGAACCCTGGGCTCCATCCTCCACGCGCCACTCCACCTCACCGGGAGCGGCGTCGGGGCAGTGGGCCTTGATAAGGGCGGCCAGCCCGCTGACCATCGGTGCGGAGAAGGAGGTGCCCTCGATCACATCGTAGCTGTCCGCGGCGGTGATGGCGGGGACGACGATGTCCACGCCGGGAGCCAGCACGTCGAGAAAGGTACCGTAGTTCGAGAACGAACAGCGCGAGGAGGACTTGTCGCCCGCTCCCACGCCGATAACGTTGTGATAGGAGGCGGGATATTCGAGCAGGTCCTCTCCGCCGTTGCCCGATGAGGCCACCAGGACGCACCCCTTCTCGCGCGCGTAATCCACGGCTTCCCGCTCCGCCTGGGCGTACTGCCCTCCCCCGAAGCTCATGTTGATCACGTCCGCGCCCTGGTCCGCCGCGTACTGGATGCCCTCCACCCCATCCCATACCGACACGCCTTCGGCGTCGCCGACGACCACCGGCAGGATGGAGCATTCCCAATCGGTTCCCGCTATACCGATGGCGTTATCGGTGGCCGCCCCCAGAACGCTGGCGACCATGGTTCCATGCCCGACGCTATCGCTGACGTCGCTCCCGCCGGCTACGAGGTTACGCCCCGGGAGTATCCTGCCGGCGTCCATATCCTCGTGGGCCGCGTATATGCCGCTGTCCAGAACGGCCACGGTTACGCCGGAGCTACCGGTGGTCGTATCCCAGGCGTCAAAGGCACCTATATCGTCTAGGTGCCACTGATCCGGCACCCTGGTGTCGTCGGGAACCACGGAGAAAGACCTCAGGTAATTGGGCTCGGCCCACCTGATTCCAGCCATGTCGCCCAGGCGGTCCAGCATCTCCCGCACGGGGATATCGGGCGGGAAGGTAACCCGGGCCAGCTCGAACCGGGGGATGACCTCCTCCAGAATCCCACCCGTCCCGGCCAGGAGGTCCGGCAGGGCCGACGCCTCGCCCTCGATGCCCAGGATGACCTCGCCCGGCACGCAGGCCGCCTCTCCCGGGGCTCCACCCGCCACCAGCGGCTCCTTCTCCACGGCCCCGGCTTCCTCCAGGGCTACCCCGGCCAGCTTGCGCCTCAACTTCCCTATCTCCGCCCGCCTCCCCGCCGGCGCGGCGTCTTCCTCACCGCCGCCATGCGCGAAAATAGCGGGAAACGACAGCAGAAAAGCGCATATAACAAGACAGGTGAATACGCGAATAGACCCAGCCCTCATCTTACCTACCCCATTTCCTGGATTCCAGTGGCGGCATCACGCCGCCACACCCATATTTACCGTACTTCCCACCTGCATGATCATAGCATCCTTCCAGCAGAGCTGGATGGTTATCCCCCCGGTATGCCGACCAGGGCCGCGGAGCACCCCGAACCGTTCCGACCTGCAACCGTCACGCGCGATCTTTCGGTGTTACCGGGATCCGCCCCGCCCGTGGACCTCAAGACCGGTCGCATACGAGGCGATATTCGAGGAGCGAGCGCATGGCCCGCGCCGATCGCGAGGCGGAGGGATAGACGGGTATATCCTCGTCGACCAGGGCCTGGATGGTCTTGCTCCTGGTGTCCAGGAAGGACATCACCACCAGCGGCTTCTCGTGGGCCCGGGGCACCGCGGCCAGCTCATCCAGAAAGCCCTCGAAGCCCTTCTCCCAGGCGTCCTCCATGCCATGGAGATCGGGGAAGCGTTTCTTGAGGTTAACCATGAAATCGGGCGCCCCGAATATACCGTAGATAACCGCCCCGTCCACCTCCCCGGACTCGAAGACGGCCTCCAGCAGCTCCTTGAAGATAAAGATGTTGGTCTCGAAGGTGAGATCGATGGGATTGCCCACGAAGGTCAGGGGCCCGGTAATGGCGTCCAGGCGTGAGCACAACTCCGCCGAGAAGGCCGGCACCTCGAAGCCCGCCTTCTCCAGGTGATAGGCTAGGGAGGAGCCGGGCCCGCCTGAGTTGGTGATAACGGCCACGCGGCGCCCCGGCGGAGGCGGCTGCATGGAGAGTATCCACAGCAGGTCGATCATGTGATCCATGTCGTCCGCCCTTATCACGCCGCCCTGGCGGAAGAGCCCGTCGTATATCTCATCGGGGCCGGATACAGCACCGGTATGGGACAGGGAGGAACGGGAACCTCCCTCTGTGCCACCCACGTAGATGGCTACCACTGGCTTCTCGGACACTGCATCCCGGGCCGCCGTGATGAATTCCCGCGGCCGGCGCACCGTCTCCACGTATAGGCCCACCGCCCTTACCTCCGGCTCTTCCTTTAAGTAGTCGAGGCAGTCCGCGAGGTCTATGTCGGCCTCGTTACCCACGCTTATGGTCTGGCACATCCTTACCCCCTGGGCCCTGAGATAGGGATTGATCATGGCCGTGTAGGCACCCGACTGTGAGGCCAGGGCGATCTTCCCGCCCAATGGAGGCTGTGCTATGGTAGTGGAGTTGAGGGACACCTCACTGTTGAGGATACCCACGCAGTTGGGGCCCAGGAAGCGCATACCGTGGGCGCGGGCGATCTCCACGAGCTCCAGCTCCAGTTTCCTGCCCCGGCCGCCCGCGGTCTCCTTGAAGCCGCCGGATATAACGATGGCTCTGGGCACCCCCGCCTTGCCACATTCCTCCAGCACCTCCGGTACCACCTCGGTGGGAAGAACGATCTGGGCCAGGTCCACCGGCTTGCCCACCTCGGCGATGTTGCGATAGGCGGGGAGGCCCATCACTTCATTCTCACTGCGGTGTACGGGATAGACCTCGCCCCGATAGCCCGTCTCCAGGATGTTGGCCAATTGTATGCTCCCCATCTTCATGGGATTGTTTGACGCCCCCCATATGGCTATGGAGGCCGGGTACATAATTTTCTTCAACGGGTGCATGTATCCTCCTTCGACGTCTGGCCCCTCTTCGTACACCTACATTCTAATTCAAACGGCCGGCAAGTTGATTTGGAGCCCAACATCTGCTATGCTCTCACCGAGTACGGGTTTTTCACGGTACGTGTGTCGTTTGTCCCGAGGAGACCTAATTCCTCGGGATTTTTTTAGATACGAAGGAGGTGAATGGAATGAAAATATATGCGGGGAATCTGAGTTATGGAGTCAACGACGACGACCTGCGGGAAGCCTTCGAGGAGTTCGGAACGGTCGAATCGGCCGAGGTCATCATGGATCGCAACACCAACAGGTCCAAGGGTTTCGGTTTCGTGGAGATGTCCGACGAGGAGGAGGCAAAAGCCGCCATCGATGGTCTTGATGGCAAGGAGCTCGACGGCCGCCCTCTCAAGGTAGATAAGGCGCGGCCCAAGAGAACCGAGTCCAGAAATTCTTATCGCTATTAAAGTTTGTACATCGCAAACAAGCCCGACGGTTGCCACCCAACCGCCGGGCTCACCTTTCCTTAAAGATATCAGAAGATTTGGTCACTGACATCGGACATTTCGCAGGTCAGAACGTATACGTTCCCCAGAAGAGGGGGTCAGGCACTGACCCCCTCCTTTAACCCGCAGCCGTTGCTGCATGTGCCTCCGGAACGATCCTCCCAGTATATGGCGCGCTCGCAACAAAGGGGCTCGGTTGCCTCCACCCTCAACGACAGGGAGCCGTCGTAATAATCGTCCACCTTTATAGTGGCACGGGTGTGCGCTGGCACCTCGACCTCACCCAGCTTGAATTCTCCCCCGGAGACCATGGCGTATACAGCAGCCGTTGTACTTTTCTCGCCGGGGTTGTAGAGCAACAACCAGGTATCGAACCCGAAGGCGGTGCATCCCTCCGGGAGAAAAGACCGTGTCGAAGTAGAGGTCTGGCCGCTGCACAGGTGCCCGGCCCTTCCACCCGGCACCTCCCAATACATGGAGCGGGAGGCGACGATGGGCAGGTCGGAATCCACGAAGGCCGATACATCCTTACCGGGTACGAGCTGATTGAGATGCAGGGTGGTCCTGCTGCCCGGTTCCAGGACAATCTCCGCGGGGTCCAATCTCTCGCCGATCGAGTCGAGGTACACTACCGCCCTGGCCCTATCGGGCTGCGGGTTGAACAACAGCAGCCAAGTATCGAAGCCTGAATGTGTGGCGCCCTCGGCCAGATACCAGCCGGTTGCCGGGGATTTCACCCCCATGCAACAGGTTCCAGAGCGGCGGTCCGGCCCGTACAGGGAGATCTCCGCTACCACCGGGTCCTGCGAAGTGAGCAAGGTCGATACGTTGGCCGCGGATACCCTGTCATTCACCCTGACGTTGACACGTGATAAGGCGGGCACGCTCACTCCGGCTCCGTCCACCTCGCCTTTCTCGGTAAAGAACCGCAGGTTCACGGTGGTGTCCCACTCCCCGGGATTGAGTATGGTCAGCCAGGTCTCGAAGCCGTAGTCGGTGCATCCCTCGGCCAGGTACCATTGCCCCCAACCCGCATCCGTCGCGGTGGCGGAATGTCCCTCCAAGCGATCGTCCCAGTACATAGCCCTCTCGACAAAGACCGGGGCATCCGAGCCCACCCTGATACCCGAGCTATAGGACCATATAGTGGCGCTTGCGTTCATGGTCAGCCGGGATCGAGCGGGTACGGTCACCGGGTCGGCGGAAAGGGGACCCGATTCCGTGTAATAGGTAACCGTCACCTTCGCCTCGTGGTCGTTGGGATTGGCAACCAGTAGCCAGGTCTCGAAGCCGTAGTCGGTGCATCCCTCGGCCATGAGATACTCGTAGGGGGTCTGAGGCGGAACGTCGGGGCTCCAATCCTTGTAGACGTTGATCTCGGATTCCTCCATGGTTACCTGTTTGCCACCCGCCACGAGGATATCCCGGCTGGTTGTCAACATATGGTGGAAAGAATTATGGTCATTCTGGGTGTTGAGGTTATCGGGGTCATGCCTGGAATTTCCGGAGACCGGTAACAGCACGTGTTTTCCGCAGTAGTAGTCGAGGGCTATGGGGTCGCGGCTGGCCATGAGGCGATCCAGCCTGACCGCGCTCTCGTAGGGGGAATTGGGGCCGCCCGCCGGGCAAACCCAGATAGCGTCCACGATGTTCAGGTCGGGATAGCGGGCCGTGAGCATGAGCTTGGCCAGGATGCCCTGGGTGCGCATGGCATCGTGGGGTGGGGTCTGGGTCCCCTGGTATAGATCCTGCACTCCCATAAAATGCTTGATACAGCAGGTCACCCCGGCCAGGCCGTGGTCCTTGAGAACCGGGACGTTTATAAGCTTTACCTTGTCGTTATCGTAGCTGGAGCCGTTCCACCAGCCGTTGCGAAGGGATACTTGCGTGCCGTATATGGTTGTGAATTTAGGGTATCCCAGCTGGATCTCGGGAACGTAGACATAGCCGTCGCGCCAATCCCCCTGCGAGAACTCCCCCACCGACACGGTCTGGATGGCCGTCCAGTCGTATACGGAAACCCGGTGCGAACCGGAGAACATCATGGCCACATCGTTGAAGGACTGACCGCGGTCCTCGGCGTTGCACTGGGACGGGTTCTGGTTATCGGGACGGTTGTCCATGTAAGTGTCCCACTGCCCGTTCTCCACGATGACAACCTCGCCGTAAAACCCGTTCGGGTGATGAACGATGGCATTTACCAGGCCCTTGATCACATCGGTGTTTGTGCCCCCCCGATATCGCCACTCGCCGTTGACCTTGATCAGCACGATATCATCTGCGGCGATGATCCCGCCCGGGCCCGCGGCCGTCGTATAGCCTTCACTGCGGAAGAAGTCCAGCCCGTTGGCGTCCATGACGTTTATAAGATCGGCCACCCCGCGCTCCGAATCGGCCGGTACGCCCTCTGCCACGAAGATATCCGATGCCTGCGATGACGATGACCGCATCTCTGGAAGTACCAGCGAGGAAGCCGCCGCCCGCATCTCCGGGGTAACGCTCTCGCCCGCTCCCAATCCTCCTATAAGACTCAGGGTAAGGATCCCAGCCAGACAAACCAGGGCCAGCGTCTCCGCGACCCGCAGCAGCCTGGATAGTCTATCCGACTCGATGCCCCAGGCTTTGCGACGCGCCAGCTGGGTCAAGCGGGCTGCCACGGGCATTACGCCGGCTCCGAAGAGCACGGTGGTGTTGGCCAAGGCGGCCTGCTGACAGGGATAACTGAGGCGTGATGGCTTGCGCCCGGAGCGGATTATCAGCCATACGAGCGAGACTATACCCAACAGGTATACGTTGCCCAGCAGGACCTTTCTGATCCTGTTCCACAGACCATAGGGACAGGAGCTTTCCCCGCTCTCGATTTCTCCCTTACTCCGGCCAGCCTGGTCATTTTCTTCGCCTTCGCGCTTATGACCTATGGTTCGCATCCGGAATACCTTCCCTCATTGTTTCAACCATCTCGACCTTATGTATTAATTATCGGCATGGAGATCATCATGACAACGACCAACGTCAAGGCCATGGAGGCAGCCCCTGATGACGGGCGAGATCGTAAGAATGTCCGATGTCAGTGCCTGACCCCGATTTTGTCAGGTTTCGGGGGTGACCCCCTCTTCTGGGGAACTTGTATGCTCTGACCTGCGAAATGTCAGATGTCAGTGCCTGACCCCATCTTCTGGCGTTTTAGAGGAGGGGGTACGAAAGACGATATGGAATATGGAAAAGGGAAGCGGAGTCGTTAAACGGGTGCCGGGCACCAAGCAGACGAAGTTACCCGGGTAGGACGATCATGGAAAAAGGAGGATCCGCATCGTGTTCTATGGTGATAAGAAGATGGTGAAACGCGCCCCTGGCTACCCCAACCACAAGGGCCACCACGGCGACGTGGGGTCCAGCAGCAAGATGAGAATAAGCCGCGCCCTCAAATGCCTGCTGTTCGCTCTCCTTGCCTCGATAGTGGCTGTGACCCTGACCTCGTGCGGAGACGGGGGGGGACGAACAGGCGGGCTTCAGCCCGGAGCTGCAGCAGAAGATGGAGCAGATAGTAACCCAACAAATGCGGGAAAAAAGCATACCCGGAGTTGTGGCGGGAGTATGGATCCCCGGCCAGGGAGAATGGGTGGCGGCCGTGGGCGAGGCCGATATAACGACGGGTGAGCCCATCGAAACGGGAGATAAGGTGCGCATAGCCAGCAACACCAAGACCTTCGTCGCCACGGTCGTGCTGCAACTGGTGGACGAGGGCAAACTGAGCCTGGAAGATACCCTGGACAGCTACATCACCGGCTTTACCTACGGCGATGAGATAACCATACGCCAGCTCCTGAACATGACGGCGGGTATCTTCAACTTCACGGAGGACAAGGATTTCGCGGCCGAGTTCACCGCGGATCCCCTGATGGATTTCACGCCGCGTGACGGGCTGGACATCGCCCTCTCCCATCCCCCGGATTTTCCGCCCGGGGAGGGCTGGCACTACTCCGACACCAACTACGAGATCCTCGGCCTGATCGCCGAGGAAGTGGCCGGCGGCACTATCGAGGAGGAGATCCGGCGGCGCATAATCGAGCCCCTGGGACTGGCCGATACCTCGTTCCCCACCACGCCGGACATGCCCGCCGGCTCGGCTCGCGGCTACGTGCTCGGCGAGAAGGGCGATTTCGAGGATTACACCGGGACCAACCCCGCCGTATCCTGGGCGGGCGGAGCGATGATCTCCAACCTCTACGACATGAGGGACTGGTCCAAGTCCCTTGCCAATGGCGACCTGCTCTCCAGCGAGACCCAGGAAGAGAGGCTGGAGTGGGTGGCCATGCCGGGGGCGGAGAGGGTGGACGGGAAATACGGCCTGGGCATCTTCAGCATAGCGGGCTTCATCGGCCATAACGGGGCCATATTCGGCTATAACAGCATCGCTCTCTACCTGCCGGACGAAGAAGCCACTATCGTCGTGATGGCCAACAAGTCCACCAACGATTCGGATGAAACGATGAAGATCTTCCTGGACCTGGCCGAGCTGCTCTTCCCCGAGAGGTTCGACCAGGGATCATAAATCCGAAGGTATAGAACAGACCATGCAAAAGGGGGAAGGGATGAAGAGGACGGCTACGGCTCTGGCGGCGGTCCTGCTGATTGTAGGCCTGATAGTGGCGGCCGGCTGCGGCCGAGCCGCGGATCAACAGGACCAGGCCGAGGTATCCAATCTCGAGCGGATGAGCACGGAACAGAAGGTGGGGCAGCTTTTCATGGTGGGCTTCGAGGGCACCACGGTGACCCCCGAGATCGAGGAGATGTTCAACACCATACATCCCGGCGGGGTGATCCTCTTCGGCAGGAACATCGAGGGGGAGGACCAGCTAAAGCAGCTCCTCTCCGACCTCCAGGATCTGGCACAAGCCGACGGTGGGCTCCCCCTGTTCGTGGCCACGGACCAGGAGGGCGGCCAGATATGCCGCATAACCTGGCTCAATGACGATACCTCCCAGTCCGAGATAACGGACGCCGGGCAGGCCCACGATATAGGCCTGGAGAGGGCGCGCGGCCTGAAGGAGCTGGGCATCAACCTCAACCTGGCGCCGGTCCTGGATATAGGGACCCCGGGCGATTTCCTGACCAAGTACGGCCGCACCTTCCAGGGCGGCCCGCAGGACATCGGAAACCTGGGCAAGAGCGTGATATCCGGCCAGAGCGAGGGCGGTATCCTGAGCACCGCCAAGCACTTCCCCGGCTACGGCGGCATCGACTACGATCCCGAGAACGACAAGGTGGCGGTGGTGGACACGGTACCCGAGTTCTCCCAGTTCCAGATAGCCGCCCAGGCCGATCCCGCCTTCGTGATGACCGCCAACGTCATCTATACCCCCATCGACCCCGAACTGCCCTTCACCCTATCCCCTAAGGGCATAGAATTCCTCAGGCGTAACGTCGACGGGGAATACCTGGTGATCTCCGACGACCTGGCCTCCAAGGTGCTCAAGGAGACCTACACCCTGGGCAAAACGGTCGTCTCGGCGGCCACGGCCGGGGTGGACGTCCTGCTCATCTCCGGCAACCAGCCCGAGGACCCCGGTAACGCCTGCAAAGCGGTTCTCGACGCGGTTAAGAACGGGGAGGTCGACGAGGAGATCCTGGACGACAAGGTATCCCGTATCCTCGAGCTGAAACAAGGGATAAACCCCTAGCGGCTCCCGGTCCCAACCTTGGCGGCGCCCGTTAGCGACAACTCCCATCGCGGGTGATCAAGGTCGCCCCGCGCTTATTCCTCGAAGGCAGGCCAGCGGCCCCTCTCTATCATCTCCAGGTTGCGCAGGCGCAGCTCCAGCGACCTGGCCGAGTATTCCAGCGTTTTATCCAGCACCCTGCCAGTGGCCAGCTTTCTCGCCTCATCGGATCCCTCGGCTTGCTACGAGCTGTCTCCTCCACCTTCGCGACCGTCCCCACCGCCCCGCCGCCCTTCAGCCCGGTACGCGCTGCCGGCCACTTCACCAGGGACGGCACGCGCACGCTCAGCCGCCGCTCCACCGACCGGGCTCCCCCCACCCGACTCGGCGGGCTCACGGTCCTCCCCAGTCGCTGTATCCAGGGTCCCACCGGTTGGTCAGGGGAACTCATACCTGGACACGTACTGCAGCTCCATGGTGAAGTATACCTCCTGCATGCCGGCGGCCAACCTCTCCAGCAAGGACCTGTAGGTGGAGGGATCGCCGGTCAGCTTCACGGCTATGTAGTCGGCAGGGGCGTCGGAGTGGCAGCGCGCCGTGTCACCATGCCGGTCATACCATCATCAAAGCGCGGTCCCCGGGCAGCAATGCCCCCCCCCGGTCAGGCACGACCGCATCCCATGGAGATCGGCGGGCCTCCCCGGCCGATTCAGCTGGTAAACGTAATACCCGGGACGGGAGGGGGCGCCCTAACCCGGCGCCCTCAGCTCTGCTTACCGGAGTCCTGTTCCTCGAACACCTGCCTGGCCACGGATATGCCGTTCAGGGCGGCGGGATAGCCTGCGTATACCGCCATCTGCGATATCACCTCCAGCACCTCGTGGCGGGTACAGCCCACGTTTAGGGCTCCATGGATGTGAAACCTCAGTTGCGACCTGGCGTTGCCCAGCGCGGTAAGGGCGGCGACGGTGGCTATTTCACGCGTCTTGAGGTCCAGCCCGGGGCGCGTGAGCACATCGCCATACACGAACTCGACGGTATCGCGGTAGAGATCGGGGGCGAAGCCCTCCACGCCGTCGCGAAAGGCCTCCGCGCCGGGCTGGTCTATCTCTGTTATCCTGCGCCATCCCCTCTCGAACCTGTCCTCGCTCATGTTCCCTCCTTCCAATCATTCCCATTATCGCGCATGCCTTCTATATATATGTGTATTCCACGATAATGATTATGACGGCCACGACATAGAGGGATGATATATGAGAGTACTCCTTATAAGCGATAACCGATGCCGGGAAAGCCTCATGCCCTATCCGCTGGGCATCGCCTGCATAGCCTCAGCGGCCAGCCAGGCGGGCCACGAGGTCGCGGGCCTGGATCTCATGATATCCGAGGATCCCGAGGCGGACGTGATCAAGGCCGTGCGCTCGGCCCGGCCTCAGTGCATCGGCCTGTCGGTACGCAACATAGACAACCAGGACATGCACGATCCAGATTTCTACCTGCCGCAGGTAACTGAGATCGTCCGGATCATAAGGTCGGAGACCGCGGCTCCGGTGGTTCTGGGCGGGGCCGGCTTCTCCATCAATCCCCTGGAGTGCCTGGATTACCTGGACCTGGAGATGGGTATCGTGGGCGAGGGCGAGAGGTCCTTCGTGGAGCTGCTGCGCCGCCTGGAGGGCGGAATTGCGGTCGACGGCCAGCCCGGTCTCGCCCTGCTCCACGAGGGGAAGGGCAGGGTGAATCCACCGGCGCCCCACGCCTGGCCGGGCCTGTTCCCCCCGCCCGACCGGGACATCTTCGACGTCAGGCCCTATAACTGGATCCCCGGGAAGACGCCCCCCTACGTTGCCAACCTGCAGTCGCGCCGCGGCTGCCACATGCGGTGCATCTACTGCTCCTCACCCCTCATCGAGGGACGGTCGATCAGGGTGCGCGAGGCCGCCTCCGTGGCCGGCGAGCTGGCCTCGCTGGAGCACGACTACGGCATCCGTACCGCCATCTTCGCCGACTCGCTCTTCGACTACCCCCAGGACTACACAGGGGAGCTGTGCCGGGAGATAATGGCCCGCCGGCTGTCCCTCGAGTGGTACTGCAGCCTCAATCCCCTCTACGCCGGCATGGAGCTGCTGGAGCTGATAAGGGAGGCCGGCTGCCCATCCATGAGCATAGGCAACGAGAGCGGTTCCGAGGACATCCTGCAGTCCCTCAAGAAGGGCTTCTCGAGAGAAGACGTGGTGAGGGCGGTCTCCGGCGCCAGGAGCCTGGGCTTCAACATCAACTGCTTCATGCTTCTGGGTGGGCCGGGCGAGAACGAGAGGACGGTCAAGGAGAGCGTGGAGCTCATGGACGAGTTGGGACCGGACGCGGTGAGGGTGACGGTGGGGATAAGGATACACAGCGGATGCGAGCTGGAGGAGATCGCCCTGAGGGAGGGGGTCATATCCCGGGGCCAGAACCTCCTCTATCCCACCTTCTACATCTCCCCGCGAATGGAACCCTGGCTGCGCGATTTCATGCAGGAGGTCTGCTCGGCCCGAGATGGATGGTTCATGACCTGAGCGCCGGGTATTCACTACGCCCTCTATCGAGTTATGGGTGGCCCTGGATATATATCCCCTTCTCAACCCGCATGCGCGCCGCAGGCCGGAGTCAACCGCCGTC
Source organism: Actinomycetota bacterium (assembly GCA_034188985.1). Classification (GTDB taxonomy): domain Bacteria; phylum Actinomycetota; class Geothermincolia; order Geothermincolales; family RBG-13-55-18; genus JAXHVT01. Next base: position 65,370 of record JAXHVT010000009.1, read on the forward strand.
TGCCGTCAAGCCCGCCCCACCGGCGCCACCCGGCCCATACCCATAGATCGCAATGACGGGCCCCGGTTATCGAAACGCGATGTATAGATGACGGCGAAAAAGGGTATAAGGAAGAACGAAACCGAAATCGACCTTTTGCGCTAGATACAGGGGGTGAACTCCATGCCAGCGGTTACAAGCCGACCTGGACGCACCGTCTCGAAACGGCCTGTGAAGAAGTACATCATCTTCGCCACCAGCTTTTTGCTCGCCCTGGGGCTGATGTTCTCCATCGTATCCATGAACGAGCCCGCCCTGGCCGCCAACTGGACGCAGTTGGCCGATGACGGGATAGGGGGTCAGTATAAGTCGAACCTGTCCACCACCACGGCTTGCATGCAGGCCTACGATTCCGGCTCGGGGCAGATGCTTTACGCCGGGACCCAGAACCAGATAATGGGCTGTGGGGTCTGGCGATACGACAACAATTCGTGGACCCAGATCAACGCCGACGGTTTCGGGAATCCCACCAACACCATCGCCACCTCCATGGCCGTCTTCGGCGGCAATCTCTACGTGGGCACCTACAACAACGTAACCCCGGGCTGCTCGGTCTGGCGATACGACGGGTCGTCATGGACCCAGGTGGTGGGGCAGGGACCGGTGATCACCTCCACCGGCCCGGGATTCGGCAACGCCGCCAATACCGGTGCCGCCTCCATGGCCGTATTCGGCACCAACCTCTACGTGGGCACCAACAACGCGGGGGGCTGCGAGATATGGCGCTCCCCCGACGGCACCGCCTGGACCCAGGTGGACGGGGGCGTGCTTGGTGGCGCCAACATAAGGGCGTCCTCAATGGTTACGTTCGGCGGCAACCTCTACGTCGGAACCCAGAACAACGCCGGCAGCGGCGAGATATGGCGTGCGCCGGATGGCATAGGCTGGACCCGGGTGGACGGGGGCGTGCTGGGTGGCGCCAATACCAGCGTGGCCTCCATGGCCGCCCTGGGCGGAGTACTGCACGCCGGCACCAACAACGCGGGAGGCTGCGAGATATGGCGCTCCCCCGACGGCACCTCCTGGAACCGGGTGGACGGGGGCTCGTTGGGAGCCAACAATACCATCGCCAAATCAATGGCCGTATTCGGCGGCGATCTCTACGTGGGGACCTACAATGGCACTCCATCCGGCTGCGAGGTCTGGAGGACCTCCATGGCGGGAGGGCCGCCCTACACGGACTGGGCACGGGTGGGAAACACCGGCTTCGGGGATCCCTTCAACACGGCCGTATCCTCGATGATCCCCTATGAATCCGCGCTGTACATGGGAACATCCAACACCATGACCGGCAGCCAGGCCTGGGCCTATGACGGCTCCAACCTGGTCCAGGTCAACGACAACGGCTATGGCAACAACAATCATGGGGCGAGCTGCATGGCGGCCTTCAACGGCAATCTATACGTGGGCACGGAGAACTGGATACAGGGCTGCGATATATGGCGCTTCGGCGGCAGCGAATGGCTCCGCGTGGCAAACGGGGGTTTCGGAGATAACTTCAACCAGAAGGCCGACTGCATGGCCGTCTACGACTCACAGATATACGTGAGTACCACTAATGGGAACACGGGCTGCGAGATATGGCGCTCCCCCGACGGCACCTCCTGGAACCGGGTGGACGGGGGCTCGCTCGCCGGGTCCAATGCCATCACTTCCTCCATGGTCGAATTCGCCGGCGATCTCTACGTCGGCACCGACAACGGGGCCGGCTGCGAGATATGGCGCTCCCCCGACGGCACCTCCTGGAACCGGGTGGACGGGGGCACTCTGGGCGCGGCGAATACCGCCGCCTCCTCCATGGCCGTCTTCGTCAACGATCTCTACGTCGGGACCGCCAACGCAGGAGGTTGCGAGATATGGCGCTCCCCCGACGGCACCTCCTGGAACCGGGTGGACGGGGGCACTCTGGGCGCGGCGAATATCGACGCCAAGTCCATGGCCGTCTTCGCCGGCGATCTCTACGTCGGCACCGACAACGGGGCCGGCTGCGAGATATGGCGCTCCCCCGACGGCACCGCCTGGAACCGGGTGGACGGGGGCACTCTGGGAGGGGACAACACCATCGCATACTCCATGCTGGTCCATGATTCCAGGCTCTGGGTGGGCACCGAGAACTGGGGCAACGGCTGCGAGATGTGGAGCACGGCAGGGGAAGGGGGCCCTCCCTTCACCGACTGGACCTTGGAGAACGCGAGTGGCTTCGGCAATGTGAACAACGGCTGGATATACTCGATGGCCGTCTACTTCAACAGCCTGACCGTCGGGACCGTAAACTTCAACGACGGCTGCGAGGTATACAACACCGGCTCCACCTGGTACCTGGCCGAGGGCTACACCGGCGGGGCCTTCGACGAATGGGTCCTCATCCAGAACCCGGGCACCGACACGGCCGACGTCACCCTTGAGTTCCAGGTGCAGGGGGGGACGGCTCCTCCTTATGGGCCTTTCGCCTTGAACGGCGGGGAGAGGCAGTCCATCCACCTTGATATCCTGCCCAACCTGACCGACGCCCAGGTATCCACCAAGGTCACCTCCAACCGCCTGGTGGTGGCGGAGCGGGCCATGTACTTCGACTACTACGGCGACGAGGGGGGCCATGATTCCATCGGGGTCAACCAGGCCGACACCACCTGGTACCTGGCCGAGGGCTACACCGGGGGCGACTTCGACACCTGGGTGCTGGTGCAGAACCCGGGCACCGAGATCGCCCAGGTGACCCTGGACTTCCAGGTGCAGGGGGGCACGGCGCCGCCCTTCGGGCCCTTCGACCTGCCTGCCGGGGAGAGGTTCTCGGTCCACCTGGACGAGCTTACGGATCTGTCCGACGCCCAGGTATCCACCCGGGTCACCTCCGACCAGCCGGTGGTGGCGGAGCGAGCTATGTACTTCGACTACTACGGCAACTCCGGCGGACACGACTCCAAGGGCGTCACCTCCCCCGACACCTCCTGGTACCTGGCCGAGGGCTACACCGGGGGCGACTTCGACACCTGGGTGCTCATCCAGAACCCCGGGACCGTCGACGCCGCCGTGACCCTGGACTTCCAGGTGCAGGGGGGCACGGCGCCGCCCTTCGGGCCCTTCGACCTGCCTGCCGGGGAGAGATTCTCGGTCCACCTGGACGAGCTTACGGATCTGTCCGACGCCCAGGTATCCACCCGGGTCACCTCCGACCAGCCGGTGGTGGCGGAGAGGGCCGAGTACTTCACCTACGACGGCAAGTCCGGGGGCCACGACTCGGTGGGGGTGACCTCCACCTCCCAGGTCTGGTACCTGGCCGAGGGCTACACCGGAGGCGAGTTCGACGAGTGGGTGCTTGTGCAGAACCCGGGCACCGATCCGGCCACCGTCACCCTTGAGTTCCAGCTGCTGGGCGGGGGCACGGCCGATCCCTACATCTTCGGCCTCAACGGCGGGGAGAGATTCTCGGTCCACCTGGACGACCTGCCCGGCTTGGCCGACGCCCAGGTGTCCACCAAGGTCACCTCGGACCAGCCGGTGGTGTCGGAGCGGGCCATGTACTTCACCTACGACGGCAAGTCCGGGGGTCACGACTCGGTGGGCTACGCTCCCTAGAGACGAGACGGGGACAGGTTGGAGAGTTATTCCAGGCTAGTGGAGGAGATAACCTGGTGCGAACCGCCATCTCTTGAAGACGCTTGAGGGCCCCTAAGCCAGGCAGCGGGAAAGGATCCGAGGCTCGAGCGCCCGGTATCCACGTTAACAGCATTCCACAAATATACCGAGTATTAATTTGGAGGACGCGAAGATCCGGTTGGAGGTGAAGTCGCTTGGCCATTAGAGGAGTAAGCAGGCGTCGGTTCCTGAAATATGCGGGCGCTACCGCGGCGTTGCTTGGTCTATCCGAGTTACCGCTGGTTGGGGCGGGATGCGCCCCGGATCAAAAGGAAGCCGTGACCATGACCATTCCCGCCCTGTGCGATCACCACTCGCATACCTCCCTGTATATCGCTTTTTCCGACAGCGTGAGTTTCTGGAACGTTTCGGATAAAGAAGAGGCGCAAGAGATAATCGCGGAGTTGCCCCGGGACGAGTTGACGTTGATCCTGGGGTGGGACCGCAACAACTTCACTTTCACGGATGAGGAGCTGGCCGGCATGCCGCCGGTTATCATCGTGCAGTACTCGCTGCACTACCTGGTGATGAGCGAAACCGCGGAGGCGATGGTCATGGAATCCGATCCGGACATCGCCGCTAATTACGGTGACCAAGAGTGGTACGAAAAACATATCGGTATGGTTCTTTCTTTTCTGGGCGGCATTCCCACGATCACGGCCGAAGGGGTCGAGAATCACTTGCGAGAAATCGGAAAGAGCGGTGTTGCGCACATACAGGACATGCTGCTGGTGAGCGATGAGGCGTTCCGGATCATCAGCGAGTCCCCCCAGGCCGGCAAGGTTACATTTTGGGTAAGCCCGGAGTTATACGAGGAGCTCCCGCCGGACGTCCAAAAGAAGCTGAAGGGAATCAAGGTCTTCACGGATGGAGGTATCACGCCCCAGACCTCGGCGATGCTTCAACCCTATCCAGGCGGGACCAACAAAGGATTGCTGTGCTACGAGGATAATGCGTTGCTCGACTTGATGAGGAAGGCAGCCGGAGTTGACCAGGCGATCGCGATGCATGCGGTCGGCGACCGTGCGGTGCGCCAGATCCTCGATCTTCTGCACACCCTCAAGTCGGAGAACCTGTGGTTTCCGGAAGCCCGCATAGAGCATGCGCAGTTTATCAACGCCGAGCAGGCACGCGACGCGAAGGGTCTGGGCGTTATCCTCTCGATGCAACCCAACTTCTCGTATGACTCCATGTCCCTCTCCCAATATCTTCCGGAGGGTTATCCGGAAAAAAACAACCCTTTTCGCACGCTGATCGATGAAGCCGGTTTCGTGCCGGGGGAAGACCTCATTTTCGGGTCGGATGGTATGCCGCACGGCGCCGAGACGGCCCTCGAAGCCGCGCTCTTCCCGCCCGAGGAAGAGCAGGAACTCACACTGGAGGAATTCATTGCAGGGTACACTCTGCCAGGCGAAAAGGCCGAACTGCAAATCCAGATAGATTACGAGAACAAGCGGGTGGAACTCCTACAATGCCGTGAAGGTTATCGAATCTGAGATCCGAGCCCGGACGCGGTGAGGGCGACGGCGGGGATAAGGATCTACTACGGCTGCAAACTTGAGGAGATCGCTTTGAGGGAGGGGGTCATATTCCCGGATCAGAACATCCTCTGCCCCACCTTTTACATCTCCCGGGAAACGGAACCCTGGCTGCGAGATTTCATGCTGGAGGTCTGCTCCAAACGGGAGGGCAACCTGGCTACATAAAAGACGCCACGTTTAAGAGAGAAAAGGACGAGGGATAATATATACACGGTTTAGACCTTTGGCGTGAAAGACGCGGTATCCATCGAAGCGCCCGCAGCCGCGATCATATCAATAGGTACGGCAAGCCGGCCAGACGATCGAGGTGGAGCGTTTGCGCTATCAGCATCCGCCTCCACATATAGCGTTCGAGGATTCGACGGAATGGGTCCCACGGTCGGGAAGCAAGGGGATTATTATGTGCAGGTTATGGGTCTTCGGTTTCTGTTTTCTCACCTCCGTACTGCTGCTGGCCTTCCTCCCCTCCACCGCCGCCGAGGCCTTGGGGCGGGAGTGGTTCCAGGACGACTGGTCGGGAGGTCCCGGCTAGGCCAGCTGAACGGACAACACCAAGTACGGCCGCTCTCAACAAGAGACACCATGAACATGCCCGGAACCCTCCGTTTATCCCATGAGGCCAATCCCTACGCAAAGGAGCCGACCAATCCCCTCCTGGCTCCCGGCACGGCTGGCTCCTGGGATGACACGGCCGTCACCGCCCTGGCGCGGCGCAGGGACGGAGGTGGATACGAGGTCATATGCAGGGGGCGGGACAGCGTGCTCAACCGGGCGTTGGGCTACGCCGACTCTTCCGACGGCATCGCCTGGGCCAAGTACGCCGGCAATCCCTTGATACAGGGTAGCGGCCAGCCCTGGGATATAATGGGAGTCGGCACCAGCCCCTGTCTCAAGGAAAGGGATACCCGCAGATACTGGTTCTCGGGGTACACCACTCCCGTGACCCGCACCTTCGGCTACGCCACCTCCACCGATATGTTCGACTGGACCCGGGCGATCGACTTCTAGGCCCTGCCGTCGACATGGTACTTCGCCGAGGGCTACACGAGCCAGGGCTTCGACCAGTGGATAACCATCCAGAACCCCAATCCGGCCGACGCTGCCGTCACCGTCACCTACTACACCCCTTCCGGCCCACCCGAGGTCACCAATCTCAACGTGCCCGGCCAGACCAGGCAGACCATTTACGTCAACATCGACCTAGGCGAGGAACTGGAGAACTCCTGCGATAAAGCCTCCAACCAGCCGGTGATCATGGAGAGGCCCATGTACTTCGCCTACCAGGGCTACCACTCCCACGACTGGCCGGGAGGGCACGATTCCCCGGGGTTCTCTCCCTAGGTCTTCGGGGTATATGCCGGGAGAATAGAATACGGGGGAACCGTCTCCGACCTGAGTCCCAACTCCCATGCTATAGAATGATATGGTTGCTGGCGGACACAACGGGGAAGGGTGATACGGATGCCATGGGTTGACAAGGACGAATGCAGCGGCTGCGGCGTTTGCGTGGAGGAGTGTCCCTTGGACACCATCCATATGGAAGACGACGCGGCGGAGACAGACATGGACGGCTGCATCAGGTGCGGGACGTGTCACGATGTATGCCCCGAGGGCGCCGTGAGGCACGACAGCGAGTTGATACCCGGCGAAGTGTCCGCGAACGTGGCCAGGACCAGGGAGTTCACGAGCGCCTGCGTCCAGCATCTCGGCAGCAAGGAAGAAGGCCGCAAGTGCCTGAACCGCATGATCAAGCTTTTCAACAAACAGAAGACCGTGGCCGAGAAAACCCTGGAGGAACTGGAGAAGATCAGGCAGGCCTCTTGAGAATAATCGGCTCCTTCCCCTGCCCGCCCGGACGGTGAACCGGTATGGTAAAACGGCCGCCGACCCAACCCCGTGTTCAGCCGGAGCCATACTCGTAGGCGCCGATATCGTACCCGCTTCCCGCCGGCCTGGCATTGCCATCCAGGTCGATGGAAGGGGCATCCCGGCTTGAGCCCGCGTCCACTGCGGGGCTATCCCCCTCGAGATGATAATCGCCGCTCCCGCCCCAGGCGGGTGAGACGAACCCGGGATCGCGGGAGAGATTGCCCTCCCCCAAGGCCCCGGACTCCAGCTCGGCTGCCGTGTAATCGCGCCCGCCGGCATAAACCTGGAACCCGTCTCGGCCGCGTCGGAATATATTGTGATCGCAGGTGAGATCCACCGTGTCCCCGAAATAGACGGGTCCGTAGCCTCCGGCCACGATGCAGTCCCTCATAAGCACCTCTATGGGTTGCGAGCAATCGTACTGGATGTACAGGGGGTAGTTCTCCCGCTCGGGGTTGTCTTGCACGGTGACGTTTACGAACTCGAAGCGGTCGCCCGCCACCTCCGAGTCGGCCACTATCCCCGCCCAGGGAGAGCCGCCACCTTCCCCGTCGCCGGTGCCGTAGATGAGGGTGTTCTCCACCCTGCTGCCGCCCCGCCACAGCTTGACGCCGTCGGCGTAGTTGTTGGCCACCACGCACTCGTGGATGTAGGTGTTCGCCGACTTGGAGTCCAGCCCGTCTCCGCGATTGTGCTCGCACAAGGTGTTTTTTATCTCGATAGGGCCTTCGGAGGCCTCGATCCCAAATCCGTCGGGGCGGTCGTAGGGCCCCGGCCCGGGTCCTCCCCGGTAGTAATGGCCGGAATAGGAGAGGGTGCAGCCGTCGATGGTAACGTCCCTCCATCCCCCGTACTCTCCCTCGGGTCCCATCAGGCAGCCGAAGCCGCAGTAGGACATCACGCAATCCGTCACCTGGAGATCGTACACGTCCCCGAAGTCCACGGCCCCCTCGTCTATATGGTGGATGTAGAGATCCCTCAGTATCACGTGCTCCACCGGCTCCCCGGCCCCGGTGATGCCGTACCGGAAATCCGCCCCATCATCGCTGGTTATCTCCAGGTTCTCTATCCTGATGCAGCTCCCGCCGGTGATATCCACGGCGGAGAATAGATCTTCTGAACCGGCAAGGACCGGCCTGTCGCCCTCCTCCCCCTTGATGGTTACCCAGGCTCCTTCCTCGCCGCTTGGAGGGGTTATCATGTCATCCCAGTAGGTGGAGAGGGAATATCTTCCGCCCTCAATGATCATGGTGTCACCCGGCCGCAGCTGCTTGGAGCCGTATCCGGGCGTGGCCCAGGGGACGGCGCCCGTCCCGGGGTTGGAATCGCTTCCGGAGGGTGAGACGTAGTAGGTGTTTTCCGCCCCGTCGCTCCCGGCATCCACCGGGGCCTCGCCGCCGTCGCCCGTCCGGCCATCTTTCCCACAGCCGGGGAAAACGAGGGCGATAAGGGCTAAGGCCATAGTCGTCGACATAATCGCAATTCTTGTACGGCTATCCATTCAAGCACCTCCCTATCATTCTACTCGATTGTTGCGATACGGTTGTGGAGGACCCCGATTGTTCTACCGACGCCTCGTTCGACATGATCGTGTACCCTTTGCCGTTTCTCGAGAGGTGTTAGGAATAATGTTAAGGCAAAAGAATTTCCGGCACATGGAGCACAGGCCGGCGACGTAAGCGGACTTTCATTGGAACACCACCGTCCTGGCTGGCGCTGCGGAAAAAGCACCTCCCGTTCTCCCGGCTGCGCTTTTCCCGCTCCCCCGCATCGATTAGAGGTAATCGACCCTTATCCCATCGGGGATGAGGTGGATCCATACCTGCCCCGGGTTGATGACAATCTCCTCTCCTTCCCCATCGCGGAAGACCGTCATCTCGGCGCTCGATCCCCTCTCCCAGCTGCCGTGCCTCACCGTGCCGACCGTGAATACCAGGGCCTCGCCCCCGCCAACTACCACGGCATCGGGGGACAGCGCCCCGGCCATGTCCCTCACCCCTCTATCCTCCAGTTCCACGTACTGGACTATAACCGTCGTGGGAGCTATGTGGCTGCCGGTCGTCTTGTCCAGGTGAGCCTGGCCGGCAATCGATCTCTTGTAGTCACCCTCCTGGGGATCGTACGCGTAGCTCGCCTGGCATCTGCCGGGATATCCCACTTCGATGTTCGTGCATTCATTGCCCGGGCCGGGATCCCCGAATTTGAAGAGATCATCGCGCCACGCGAAGCCGTTAATCCCCCCCTCCAGGCAGCAGGCTCTGAGCAGCGTGGTGGAAGTGTAGAGGTTGTGCGGCGCCCTCCTTTCCCTGCTCCTGAAGAAGTACTTCTCCTGATCATCGTCCTCGGTTACCAGGTTCAACGAAGACTCCTCGAACATCCCCATCACCAAGGGGGAGCCCCCGCTGACCGCGAACAGGGGATCGATCAGGCCGAGTATATCGATATCGGCTGGACGCGCGCTGCGAACGGGGCCTATCTCTCCCACCTCTTCGTCGAGGTATACGGCAACGAACCTGGTTATCCCCCCCTCAACCAGCTCCTCGTAGACCACTTCGGCGCCGGGCAGGCCGCTCTGCGGCCTGGCATCGGCATGGTTGTCTATCTTCACCGCCAAGGCCCGCCTGCCCGCCGACTCCGCGTCCCGCAGGGCAAACCCGCTGAGGGGGGACGTGGTCCTCACCTCCGCCGCAGGCGTTTCATCCGTGGTTCCCCGGCATCCTGATTCGATAGCCACCAAGGCAAGAACTGCTATTACTGTTATTATTAGCCAGTGTTTTCCGTTTAAAGCACGCATTTATTTATTATCTAACGTATAAGGGAGGGCGGTTGTCAACCGCCCTCCCGTTTAATCAGCCGTTCAACGAGATCAGGGCATGGAGAACCCCACCGAGTCGTGCCCGCCGGACTTGCCGTCGTAGGTGAAGTACACCGCCCTCTCGGCCACCACCGGCTTGTCCGAGCTGACCTTGGTGGACACCTCGGCATCGGCCAGGCCGGGGAGCTCATCCAGGTGCACGGACTGTCTTTTACCGGCGGGGAGGATGAAGGAGTGCGAGGCGGCATCTCCCGCCTTGAGCTGGAAGTCCAGGGTGACCGAGGCGTCCTCGGACCCGGGGTTCTGCACCAGGACCCAGGTGTCGAACTCACCGCCGGTGTAGCCCTCGGCCAGGTACCATGTATCCGCCGCCGAGGTCACCCCCACCGAGTCGTGCCCGCCGGACTTGCCGTCGTAGGTGAAGTACACCGCCCTCTCGGCCACCACCGGCTTGTCCGAGCTGACCTTGGTGGACACCTCGGCATCGGCCAGGCCGGGGAGC
>JAXHVT010000009.1:75871-86078 GCA_034188985.1 Actinomycetota bacterium
AGGCGGCATCTCCCGCCTTGAGCTGGAAGTCCAGGGTGACCGAGGCGTCCTCGGACCCGGGGTTCTGCACCAGGACCCAGGTGTCGAACTCACCGCCGGTGTAGCCCTCGGCCAGGTACCAGGTGGTGGCGGCCCCGGCGGGTTCCGCCGCGGGGAGCACCGAGAACCACATACCGTTGCTGCGCCCGTTCGCGGTCTCCACGACCACGTTGCCGGAAACGGCGTCATCCGGCACGACGCAGGTGATGGAGGCGTCGCTCCAGGAGGTTACCGCCGCCTTCCTCTCGTTGGAGAAGATGACCGAGCTTCCCGCCTGGACGGCGCCGAAGTTGCCGCCCTTCACGGTCACCTCGCTCCCGATCTCCCCCGAAGTCGGCTCTATGGACATTATTTCCGGCTGCGGGCCGCCCGGAGTGGCGAGCGTGAAGCGCACGCCGTTGCTGCGCCCGCTCGCGGTCTCCACCACCACGTCCCCGGTGACGGTACCCTGCGGCACGACGCAGGTGATGGAGGCGTCGCTCCAGGAGGTTGCCGCCGCTTTCCTCTCGTTGGAGAAAATGACCGAGCTTCCCGCCTGGACGGCGCCGAAGTTGCCGCCCTTCACGGTCACCGTGACTCCCACCAGGCCCGTATCGGGGCTCAGGGAGGCTATCGCCGGTTTGTTCCTCGCCATGCCGATGTTCAGGTCGTAGATCGGGTCAAGGACCACCGTAACCTCTTCGCTGATGGTTGACTGGTAGCTCGCCTTCTCCACCAACACGCGGTATTTACCGGGGTGCACATCCCATCCGTATTTACCCTCGGTGTCCGTATACTGGGGGTTGACCTGGCCGTACTCGCCGGCGGGCCAATCGATCCACGAACCCCCGTAGAAGTATTGCAGGGTGGCTTGAGCGACCTGGACCCTCTGACCCGTGCCGGAATCGTAGATGTAACCCGAGGGATCTATCAACGCTATCGAGAGCATGGTCCGCTTGAAATCCCTGCCGTTATCATTATAAGAAAGGATGCCCTCCTGGAGGCCTATCGACCAGGACCACCCGCTCAGGGTCACCGTGTACCAGCCGGCGCCGTCGGGTCCGGAAATGGGATAATCCTTCTCCTTGAAATGGAAGGACATATCATCGGGAGCGGAGGAGAACTTGAACTTCACGCCGATCTCCGCGCCCGAGAAAGCCGCCATGTAAATGACCCCGGTGCCGGGATCGGGCCAGTAGGTACTCCCGAACATCACGGCTTTGTATTCCTGCAGGACCGCAAGCTGATCCGGCTGGTCCACCACCACGGTGATGATCCCCGAGGGATCGCTTTCCATTTCCGTGTTGGAGGCGGTGGCCCGGAATTCGTAGGCGCCGGCGGCCAATTTGACCGTTGTATCCCAGTTGCCGTAATAGTTAACCGCCGCTTCCCCGGCATCGTTCCACGCGGTGGCGCCCTCCGCACGCATGTATACGTTGACCGTAGTGCCCACCTCGGACTCGCCGTGCAACGGCACGTCGCCCACTCCGGCGGTGGCGGGCCCATAGATGGTCGGAGGCTGCGGCTTGTGGACGATCTCGAATCCGTCCTCCCCGAGACCGGCCTGCCGGTTGGGATTGACTACCATGACGTCGCGCATCCCCGCGTCCGACCCGATCAGGTTGATATCGCAGGTGAGGGAGTTGGAATCGATGAGCTCGACGTCCCGGGCCTTTATATCGACATACCCCTCGCCTACCAGGAACACCATGGGAGGGGTGGAGCCCTCCTGGACGAAGTTCTCGCCGTAAATGAACACTTCGTTCAGGCTCTGCGTATCCATGCCTTCCTCCGGCATGACCCAGTGCACCAGGGGAGCCCCATCATCGGAGAGCTGGGCGTCGACGTTCTCCTTCTTCTCGCCATAGCTCAGCTCGACGGCATCGGCGCCGCCCTCGTCGGGCTTATCGTCGTACCACTCCGGCGCGTAGGGCGAGCCCCAGGGCGCCAGGAACTCGATCTTGTACGAGCCCTCCTCGAGCCCGCTCCTGGTGTAATAGCCCTCCCCATTCGTTATCGCGGGGTCTATCGTCTCACCGTCCTCGGGGTGGAATAGCACGACCACCTCGGCCAGGCCCGCCCCACCCCCATCGGTGACCCTGCCGGATATGGTGCCGTACTCGGTGAGGTGGCAGTCGATGTTGCCGGTGTTTATCCTCTCGTCCACCACCACCTCGTCCGCCTCATCGAACGATGGCTTGCCGTCATACCATACCGATTTGTAGTTCTGGCCGGAAGAGGTGTTGAAGATCACCTTGTAGCGGCCCGGCACCATTTCCTCGATGCTGTAGGAACCGTCGCCCCGGGTAACGGCGTACCCGGCCCAGCTCCCCTGGTCGTCGTGGGGATAGGCATGCACATATATGTCGCCCACGCCCTCCGGATGGGCGTCGCTGGTTACCCGACCCGAGACCGATCCGCTGTCGTCCAGCAGCGCGTCTATGCCGGGGGTCTCCACGCCCAGGACCACGCCGACGGCGTCGGCATTTGAGAGGTCGGGCTTGTCCTCGTACCACTCATCCTTGTAAGGAAGGCCGCCGGGATCGAAGTAGACCTCGTAATCCCCGCCGGCGAGCCCGGTGATGCTGTACATCCCCCCGCCGTCGGTCAGTGAGGAACGGGCGTACTCGCCATCCGGGGTGTAGGCGTAGACTCCCACACCCTCGATGCCCCCCGGCATTGACTGGCTCGCCACCTGGCCGATTATAGAGCCACCCGTCTCCAGGGAGGCGTCGATCCCCACGGTGGGCATGCCGTAGTCGACCGTGATCCCGTCCGCGTAGCCGAAATCGGTCTTGTTTTCGTACCACTCCTCTGCGTAGTCCATGCCCGATATGGGACTGAAGGCCACCTTGTACCTGCTGTCCCCGGGCCTTACCCAGTTGAACTGGTAGAAACCGTCCGAGCCGGTAACGGCCATATCCAGCCAGGTATCGGGATTGGACTGGTCGTAGAGATAGACCTCGACCCCCTCCACTCCGCCGGGCTCCGAGGCGCTGTTTACAGTGCCCGATATGGTTCCCGGCTCATCGAGGAAGGCGTCGACCCCTGTATGGACCGTGCCGGCGGCTACATCCACCAGGCCGGCGGAGTCGAAGTCGGGCTGGTCATCGTACCACTCCCCGAAGTAGGCGCCCCAGGGCGAGAACTCCACCTTGTAGTCGCCGGAGGGCAAGACGGAGGTCTCGTAGGTACCGTCTCCCTGTGCCCAGGCGTTACCCACAAGGTTGTAATCCTGGTCGTAGACGTAGACGTCCGCGTCGCTCACTACGCCCGAGGCGCTGGTGATCGTCCCGGAGATCCTGCCTCCCGACTCCAGGGAGGCGTCGATGCCGGTAGCCGGCGCCCCCACGGGAACGGTTACGTTGTCCGCGGCTTCGTAATCGTCCTTGTCGTTGTACCATTCCAGCAGGTAGTCGTCGGCCTGTGGGGGATCGAACATCACCTTGTAGTCGCCAGGCGCCAGGCCCACGATCTCATAATCGCCGTTGGAGTCGGTAAAGGCGCCGGCCACCCAGTCCCAGTACTCGCCCCCGACCTCTATCACGTTAACCACTACATCCTGCACGCCACCGGGCTGCCCCGGGCTTGCAACTCTGCCCTGGATGGAGGGATCGTCCGAGAAATGGGCGTCTATGGCCCCGGCTTCCAGGCCCTCTTCGACCAGGATTATGTCCGCGCTATCTTTGCCAGCTTTATCGTCGTACCACTTGCAGGTTTGATGAATGAACCTTATCCTGTATCCGCCCTCCGGCACGTTCTCGATACTGTACTCCCCGTTCTCGTCCGTCTCGGTATAGTAAATCCACCATGAATCCGCTTCCCTGTACAATTCGATGCCCGCGTACTGCACGCCGCCGGGCTGCGAGTCGCTGGTAACCTTGCCCGAGATGGATCCGGTACCGCCGATGTAGCAGTCTATCCCAGAAACCGTCTGCGCTTCATCGACGGTCACGTCATCGGCCGAATCGAAGGAGAACTTGCCATCATACCATCGCCCCTCCCAGCCGAACTGGACCCTGTAGGTCCCGGGCTTCACCGGGAGGGAATAGTAACCGTCGCTCTGCGTTACGGCGCTCATGACGTAATTGTGGCCGGAGTCGTAGGCATAGACCCAGTATCCATCGACCCCCTGCGGATTCTCGTTGCTGGTAACCCTGCCGGTTATCTCTCCCATCGCCTCCAGGAAGGCATTCACGCCGCCCGAATCGGAGCCCCAGGCGACGGTTACAGGATCGGGGGCGGCATAACTGGCCTTGTCTTCGTACCATTCGCCGGCGTAATCGCTCCCCAGTTCCTGGTTCACAGCGAAGGGCTCGAAATATAAAGTATATTCGCCGCCGGCGAGGCCCTCGATAACGTAGTCGCCCGACTCGTCGCTTACCGCGGAGCCCTGAAAATACGTACCGGGGGACAAAAAGGCCGTCACCTGAACCCCCTCGAGGCCGCCGGGGTAGTCGGCGCTCGTCACCTTACCGGATACCGAGCCATATCTCTGCAGCTCGGCGTCTTTGCCCGGGGTATCCGAACCGTAGGTCACGGGCACCGGGTCGGACTCGTCGAAGCTGGGCCGGTCGTCGTAGAACTCGCCCTTGTAATTCAACTCCTCCCCGGGTCTGAACTCTATGTAGTAGTCGCCCGTCCCCATGCCCCCCACGCTGTAGGAGCCGTCGGACGCCGTGAGGGTGCCGCCGATGAAGGCGTAGTCCGCGTCGAGGATGAGCACCTGCACTCCCTCGAGACCTCCGGAGGTATCGCTCCCGGTGACCGTGCCGGAGATGGAACCGGCCCCGGACATAAACGCGTCCACGCCGGTCGCGGCGCCTCCCCGGTCGAGATGCACGGCGTCCGCCGAGGCGAAATCGGGCTTGCCATCGTACCATTCATCCACGTAATTCTGGCCCGAGGCGTGGTTGAAGGACACCTTGTAATCACCCGGGGCCAGGCCGCTTATGGTGTAGCAACCATCCGGGCCGGTCTCGGCGAAGGCCACCCAGTAGGAGCCATCGTGTGCATGATAGACATGGACGTACAGTCCCTCGACGCCCCCCGAACCGTCCGTCACCTGGCCGGAGATGGAGCACGATTGCTCTAAAACGGCGTCCACGCCGGTTACGTCGCTGGCCACCACCACCGGATCGGCAAGGGCGAAAGCGTCCTTGTTATCGTGGAATTCGCCGCAGTAATCCTCTCCCAGCTCCTCTCGGATATATGTGGGGTCGAAATAGACCGCGTAAGTGCCGGGGCGGATGCCCTTCACCGTGTACTGGCCCCCGCCTCCGCTGGTCGCCGTGCCCACGAGATTGAAGTGGGAATCGTGTACGTAGACATCGATATCCTCCAGGCCGCCGGGCTCGTCCAAGCCCGTCACCGTCCCGGAGATGGAGCCGCTCTCAAGCTCGAAATCTATCCCCGCGGTCTCCTCGCCCACGATGGCGGGCACCGGGTCGGCCTCCTCGAGGGCGCCCTGGTCCAGGTACCACTCGTAAGCGTAGGTCCGCCCGTCGTGGGCGTTGGGATGCCAGGGATACACGTAAACGTAGTAATCGCCGGTGCCTACGTTGTTCACGCGGTAGGCGCCGCCGGTCCCGGTGACGGCGCTGGACACGAAATCGCCCTCGGAATCATAGACGAAGACGTCCACGTTCTCCACGCCCCCGGGCTCCTCCGGGCTGGTCACGATCCCGCTTATGGACCCGGTGACCAGGTAGGCGTCCACACCCCCCGTCTCCTGGTCTTCGTACACCTCCACGGTGTCGGCGTCGGCGTAGTAGAGATGATCATCATACCACTCGCCGGCATAGTTGTTCCGGGTGCAGTCGGTATAGAAATGGATCTTGTGCCAGCCGGGCATCAATCCCTGGACCACGTAGCCGCCGTCCTCACCCGTCCACACGCTCGTCTCGAGCTGTCCGCCCTCGCTGTAAACGGCGACCATCACACTCATAACCCCATCGGGATCAAGCTCGCCGGTCACCGTGCCGGATATGGCGCCGCTCTGTGCACACGCCTCCTCCCCGCCGAGAAAAGACGAGGAGGCCAGCGGCGTGAAACCGCTCAGGAACATGAGCAGAACCGCGACCGCGATGATTCGCCTTCTGAGCCCCATCCTTCGCCCTATTCCAGTCATCTCACGCACCCCCATGCATCATCACAATTTATTACATGTCCTGCCGATAATTACAGGACCTTCCATGCTCTTCGATATGCGGGCGTTTATCTGCACCATCTCACCCGGTGCCAACTGGCCGTCTCCCTCGTCCTTCCGCAGCTTCACGGAAACCTCCGACCCCGGTGTCATGCTCAAGCCGCTCCCGGATGCGTCGACGCAGTGGAAGTCCTGCACCTTAAGCATCATCCATGTATCCTCGCCGCCATCGGCGATCATGGCAACCTCTCCGGTGATGCTCGCGTCCACCGGCTCGTTGACCTCTCCTTCGATTTGATTGCGGTGTCCCATAATGCGCCCCAGCGTATCGGCGTTTTGCTCCTTGGATCCGGGTTGGACTTTCTCCTGCTCCTGGGTTGTCGAACCCCCACACGACAGGAACGAAAGGAACGTCATCAGTAAAAGAACTAGAAGCGAGACGAGAATTAGAAGGTACCGGTAAATGATACCTCGCTGGTATCTTATTGAACCCACTTCTATCCCTCCTTGTTATGCGGCCGCTAACCAGTGCTGCAATCTTGTCGATAAAGGGTTACAGCCCTACAGCGTTTCTTTGCACAAAATCCATCCAAGCACATGGCTATAGCCCTCTGGAGCACATGTTTGCTCTTACTTCTTTCGATAAAGAAAAGAGTGGCCTGAATCACCCAACAGTGGAAGTTTGTCTCGCCCGCCCCAAGGCATGATAAATCATTGCACTAAGATATTCCACCGCCGGAAGATAAGCATAAATCTCCGCGAACCATCTCCTCCCAATCCGGCGTCGCCGCGAAACACGCCAATTACAGGCGATTACTGATATGCCGATCAGGGGTTATCAGGGATTCCCTTATGGCAATTTCCCCCATGAAACAACCCGCAAGTATGCTACCACCGTGATTCGCGGTTGTCAAATAGTAAGGAGGGCTTTTGCCTGGTTCTCTATGTTTACCATTAAAGGCAAATATAGTAATACTAACCTGGTAACTTTATGGCCTTCAGCCACAAGCGGAACCGTGGTTCCGTTGAGGACGATCCCCATGTGCCGGTACCATTTTCACCTTGTCCCCAAACCGCCGCCGGTCCTATCCCAACCGCGATAGCCCGCGGGGTATGATTACCGCACGAAAGCGCGGGCGAGGATGAAAGCCCGCGTAGGAAATCCGATATCCACGCGGCAGTTTTTAGACGAAGTAGTCCTCCATGCGGTCGAAAGCGCGGTTTATCTCCTCCTCGTAGACGCAGAAGGAAAGGCGCATGTGGCCCTCGCCCGTGGGGCCGAAGGCTATGCCGGGCGTGGCCGAGACCTTCCCCTCCCTCAAGAGCCTCTTGCAGAACGCGGTGGAGTCCTTGCCCTCCTCCAGCAGTATCCTCGGAAACATGAGATAGGAGCCGCCGGGTTTATGATACGCGAACACCCCGGGCAGACGGTCCAGGCGCCGGCACATCAGGTCGCGGGCGGAGCGGTAGTGCTCCCTGAACCCGTCGACGCAGTCCTGGGGTCCCTTTAGCGCGGCCAGTGCGGCGTACTGCGAGACCACCGGGGCGCAGATGGCGGTGGGGATGTGCACCTTGTTTATCTCCGGGGTCAGCTCCCGGGCGGCGTGCAGGTAACCGATCCTCCAGCCGGTCATGGCGTAGGTCTTGGTGAAGGTATAGCAACTTATGACGTTACCGCTCATCTCCGGGATGGAGGCCATGCTGAAATGCTCCTCCCCGTCGTAGACGAAGTACTCGTAGGCCTCGTCGGTGATCACCACGAGATCGTTGTCCAGGGCTATCTCGGCCACCTGCTCGAGCTGCTCCCGCGTGAACACGGTGCCGGTGGGATTGCAGGGCGAGCAGTACACGATCGCCCTTGTCCGGGGGGTCACCGCGTCCCTGATGCCCTGGATGTCCAGCGCGAACCCCTCCTCCTCGATGCTGGGCACCAGGACCGGCTTCCCCGAGGCGGTCACCACCTGGCGTATATGCGTGGAGTAGGTGGGAGAGGGAAGTATCACCTCGTCGCCGGGATCGATAACCGCCATCACCGCGTCGAACAGACCCTCTATGGCACCCACGGTCACCAGTATCTCCGAGGGATCGGCCGCGATGCCGTTGTCCCTCTCGAGCTTGGCGGCTATCTCCTCGCGCAGCTCCGGCAGGCCAGCGTTCTCCGAGTAGCCACCCACGACGCCGTCCCTGATGGCGGCGACGGCCGCCTCCTTGATGTGCTCGGGGGTGTCGGAGGTGGGCTTGGCCCAGGACAGGAAGGCCACGTCCTCCACCTCCTTGGACAGCCTGGTCATCTCGTGGATGGCCGATTTTCTGATGTTCGCGACCCGGTTCGATACCCTCCGCTTCTCTTGCATTACCTACCGCTCCTCCCTGAGGTTTTCCTTGTATTTTCGGGGGACACGCACGCGATACATGCGCTTCAAACCCGCTGCATGCTCCCGTCCGGAAGCATGTAATCCGAAAGCGGCTCTCCCCTCTCCTCCATACCATACCGCACGCAGGCCTCCCAGTCTCCCTTGCAGTACATCTCTATCCATTCTCTATCCACCAGTCCCCGCTCGTGATTTCTCTTCAAGGGGCATACCGGGAACCACTTGCATTCCCCGGCCAGGACCCCCAGCTTGCCGTATACATCCTTCATTCCCTCCCGGCGCGACTCGTCGTAGAGGAGAGCGGCGGGATGGGGCAGCGGATAGATCCTCGTGCCTTCCGCCAGGACCAGCTCGCCGAAGACGCTGGAGAACTCCGACCTGGCCTCGGGCCTGGGCACGCCGTACCTGTCCAATATATACCTGGTGGCGAAGAAGCCCAGGGGTACCACGGTCGCCGGATTCACCAGTGCGATCTCCCGCTCCAGGTAGGGACTACAAGCCGCGATCTCGTCCTCCCTGGGCCTGCGGTACTTGGGGAGCATGCATTTGACGAGGTTGGTCATGTATAGCTTCCCTCTCTCCACCCCGGCCTCCCCCAGCAGCTCGTCCACCACCTTCCCGGAGGGTCCGATGAACATCCTCCCCTCCAGGTCCTCTTTTTTGCCGGGCGCCTGGGCTACAAGCAGCAACCTCGCCTCCAGGTCCCCCTCGCCGCGCAGGGAATTCTCCCTGGTCATGCACAGGCGGCACCTCGCGCACATCTCTACCTCCGCGTTGAGATCCCTCATTCTTCCCGCGGTATCATACATGGTCCTTCACCGTCCGCGTCCAATACGCCTTTACACAACATGATAGCAGCGACGCGGTGGAAGCCGGGGGAATCAATGTCAACATGAAGAGAAGCGAGACGCGGGGCGGGAGGCGTTCCGCTTCTCATGCCGGGGGAGCTCTCCTCACAGGCTTCATATTGGACAGGATTTCGCACCCGCGTATGCCGCTCCTCAAGCCTGGAGGGGCCCCCTCAATTCTTACCGCACCGGCGGGACGAACCGAAAACCGCGAGCATTCCCATGGCCGTACCGAGCACCAGGACGGCGGCTCCTCCGCCCGCCCCGCAAATCGGCGCCACGTTGAAAGCCTCCTGCAGCCTGGCCTCCCGGCCACCGAGATTCTCGAGCACCACGTCGTAGGCGCCGGGTGGAACCGAGAAGCAGCCGACGGTGCAGGTTATCCGGTTATCCGAGACCACGTTTGCATTGTAAGCATCTATGACGTAATCCTCCAACTCCAGGCGCACCTGGACCCCGGGCTGAAAGCCAGTCCCCGCCAGATCGGTGATCTCCACGGAGATGGTGGCCTGGTTGGCCCCGGCGGGGGTTATGGAAGTTACGTACAGCGGTTCCTATTGGGGTCCCAGCTCCAGAATGACCGGCCTTTTCCCGATGGGCAGGTCCTGGATCCTCACCCTCCCCTCCGCATCGCGCATCACACCCGGCGTTGAAAGTCTCTCCATGGTCAGGGGATCCACCATGAGGGGATCCTGGTAGAAGGGATCGTTCACCGTAAGGGCGAGCGAGTCGTCCGCGTCGTTCGACTTCCATACCCCCATGGCCAGGTCCCCGCCGGGGAGCGAGAAGCAGTGGGCCTCCAGGGTGGAGGGATCGGAGCA